>CANQJL010000005.1 GCA_947624245.1 uncultured Acetatifactor sp.
CTTCACTGGCTAACTCCACCAGTCCGTCTAAGAACTTAATCAGCTCTCTCTTTGTAAAGCCCATCTGTAAATCCTCCTTCTCAAAATAAAAAGGCAGGAGCAGATTAGCGATACTCAAACGGATTATCCGTTTCAAGAGCCAATTTAGTCCTACCTAAATGATATTTGTATTAAATTTTCACCTCGCATTCCACTAAAAGCCAAAGCCCGACCATATCTGTATCGACCATATTTGACTTCCGTAATGTAGGTTTTGAATTGTTCAGCGCTGCCCATTCTTAACCCCAATTAGGTATAAAAAATAGGACTAAATTAGGCTTAACCCCTTGATTTTACTGGGTTTCTTCTAACTTAGCCCTATTATAACACGGGCATCAATATAGTCTGTCTGAAGTCTCCCCAGCAGGTCTTCAAAGGCGGGCTTTACATACTTCATCTGTCTGGTGCGCACATACTGGCCGTTCTGCCAGGTGGAGCCCAGATGCCCCTGCACGTACCAGTTCTGCCTGTTTCCCGCCATTGCCCTTCCGATGATGTCCCGGGATTTGGGATCCGGCATCCAGCAGTCGATAATATTGATTCCCTGCTCTCCCGCATACCGCATCAGCTCCACGGACTCCTCCTCCGGATGGCGTTCCAGCCACTCGCCGCCGAATCCGATTTCGCTGACCAAAAGTCCTGTTTTTCCCAATGCTCTCTTTTCCATTTTTATACCCCCTGCATATCACCCAATATCTTCTCTATTGCAGGCTCAGTCCGGCCTTTCCGCTTATGATAAATCCGATGTCTCCCACACTGCCGCCTGCCGGAATCTTCCCGTTATAGTCCACGGAAGTGATGGTCAGCTTGCTGCCGTTTACCTGATAATTTCCGTTCCAGCTGCTGTCAAGTGCAATATCGCCGCTGAATTTAAGTTCGATCTGCCAGCCGTTTATCTCCTTGTCGGAAGTGTTGGAAACGGTAAGCGTGTACTGGTAACAGGTCTTGTCATTCTGTTCCCACGAATTCGACACCTCGGCCGCAATCTCCAGTCCGTCGGCACCGGTCAGTGTCTTTGCGCTTCCCTTGGACGTATTGGTGCCGCTCTGCCCCGTGCCGGAACCGCTCTGCCCGCCCTTGGAGCCGCCGTCCGAAGATGCGCCGTCGTCTGAAGATGCGTCTCCGCCTTGCAGCGACGATCCCACATTGGCGGCATCGGCACCCGTCAGCACTTCATATACCCATTTCCCGGTATCGCTCAGGTCATCTGCCGTAAAATTCTTCGTCTTGCTGCAGCTGCTCTTGAAAATGGACGCAGTCTCCGCCTTGTTGGACATGCTCCACAGCACGTAACTTACACCGTATCGGTTCAGCAGGTCGATCCACTCGCCCGCCTGATACTCGTCAATGGCGCCGTTTCCGCTGGCATCACAGATGCTGTACTCGGACACGAAAATGGGAAGTCCCGCCTCTATGGCGCTCACCATGGTGTCTCGCAGGGATTCCTTGTGGGTGGCGGCATAAAAATGCAGCGTATACATCACATTCTCACGGCCTTCGATGGGGTCTGCCGCGGCCTGATCCACATACTGGCACCAGTTGGGCGTTCCTACCAGAATCACGCCGTCCTTGTCGTTCGCCCGAATCACATCGATGATCTGTTCCGCGTAAGACTTTACATCTTGCCATGAGGTACCGCCGTTGGGCTCATTACAGATCTCGTAGAGCACATTGGTGTAATCCGCATATTCCTTTGATACTTCGTCAAAAAATTCTCTGGACTGCTCTATGTAGGTATTCGGATTGTTATCGGACAGAATATGCCAGTCGATGATCACGTACAGTCCGCAGTCGGTGGCATACTGAACGCCGTCCCGTATCAGTCCTCTCAGCTTCTCTTTGTCTCCGCCCGTGCAGTAACCGCCGTTCTCACCGGTGTACATGGCAAGACGCACCACATTTGCCTGCCATTCTTCTTTCATCTGCCGGAACCAGTCCTCATTCACATATTGCGGAAACCAAGCCAGACCGTGGGTGCTGATTCCTCTGAGCTGCACCGGATTGCCGTCGCTGTCCACCAGCTGCGTGCCGTCCACCGCAAGCGCCTTCAGTCCCTCCTCCGGCGCCGTTGTCTCTTCAGGCTCCGTCGTCTCCTCCGGAGCAGCGGTCGGCTGTATGCTCTCGGAAGGCGCAGCTTCCTCACTGCTCACCATACTTTCGTCGCCGCCGGAGACCGCAGATTCTTCCAGCTTCTCGACTCCGCAGCCTGCAAGGCCTGCGCACAGCAGCGCCAATATACTGCCCCACACGACCAGCCCTTTTACCAATCTGTTTTTCCCATTTTTCATTTTATATTATCCTCCCGTCTTCCTATGCGTTCTCATCCGTCTGCATATCCGATTCCGACCCTGCACTCAGATAGCGCTGGTACAGCTCCACCTGATCTCGAATGCACTGCCAGACACTGCTGGAGTCCGCCGTGACGCACAGATACTCTCTCCCGCTGCCGTCTGCCGCCAGACTGGCGGCGCAATGCCCCGCCCGGGGCACATAACCGGTCTTTCCGCAGATCACCTCGCCATGGGTATCCCTGTCCTCGATCCTTCTCAGGAACAGATTGGAAATCAGCATTCCCTCCGGATGTTCCTCCGTGCAAGTGGTATTGTAGGTGTGGGCCGACAGCACCTGCTTTAGGAATTCGTTTTCGGACGCCTCCTTCAATATCACCGCAATATCGTAAGCCGTGCTGTAGTGCTGCTCATCGTAAATGCCTACGCAGTTGGTAAAATGTGTGCTCTCCGAAAGTCCCAGCTCCTCCAGCTTCCCGTTCATCATCTCCACGAACGCCTCGTGGGAACCGGCCGTATAGATGGCAAGTCCTAGGGCCGTCTCTGCGCCGGATGGGAGAATGGTGCCGTAGAACAGATCGCGCACCGTGGCCGTCTCCTCCAATTCATATCCCACCACGGAACACCCGTTTACAAAACAATAGTCCGTGATTTCTCGGGTAATCGTGATCGTATCGTCCAGAATTTCGGAGCTGTCGTCCTGTATGCCTAGGACATCTGCCGCCGTAAGCACGGTGAGTATTTTGGTCATAGATGCGGGATTCATCTGCGTCATCGCATCTTTTCCCGCAAGAATCGTTCCCGCGTCCACATCTATCAAAACTCCGTATTGGCTGACAATAGTGTCGTCAAAATTTGCCGTATTATCAGTAGGTGCAGCCGAGAAAACAACATGTTGTGATTCTCGTGTCTCCTCGTAGGGATTTCTCGACACGTTTGTCTGACCGGTATAGTCAACCGGCAGACTTTCCTCCTCTGCTTCCTCTCCTGTTTCCGCTTCCGCATACGCCGCGCTGTCCCCGCCCGACTGCGTACCTGCCTGCGACGGTTCTTTTCCCGCCGCTGCCACGGAGCGAATGGCCGACACCACTCCTACTCCTGCCAAAAACAGCGCCAGCACTGCCGCCGCCGTCACACATCGGTAGATCATCTGTGTCTTTGCCTTTTGGCGTTTCATCTCCTCTATGCGCTGTTGTCTCTTT
Source organism: uncultured Acetatifactor sp. (assembly GCA_947624245.1). Taxonomy (GTDB): domain Bacteria; phylum Bacillota; class Clostridia; order Lachnospirales; family Lachnospiraceae; genus Acetatifactor. The sequence goes on from CANQJL010000005.1 coordinate 3,530, forward strand.
AAGCGGCGCCTCCGCTCCCACTCTTCCTCATCTATCTGCTCAGACTGCAGCAAATCGTCGTTCAAACTGCTCATAAAAATTCTGCTCCGTATCGTAAGGTGTCAGATAAAAACATTGCAGCAAAAAAAGGTTCAGCTCCTTTGCCGCCTCACTGTCTTCTCTCCCCGCCACCTTCTTCTCTAAATCATTCAGATAATAGTGCCACCGGCGGACGAACTCATGATATCGGTCCCTGTCAGGTATGGCAAGCCATTTGCTTACCTTTACCTTGGAGCGATTGCGCTCGCGGCACTCTCCTGTCTGGAGGAAATATCGAAAATCCCCGTTTTCATAGTATCTTCCCAGCGGAAAGAGCCTGCAGATGCCGGGCCGGCTTCCGTAGATATCGCAGCGGCCCGCCGCATTCAGAAAACCGCACCGCTCCTCCTTCCCCGCCATCTTCAGGTTAGGAAGAATCATGCCGTCTACCACGTTCAGCTCCACCTTTTCTTCCGCCAAAAGCTCCGGCAGCGTCTTTCCCGTCCCGCACTGCAGACGGTACACGTCATAGGGATCCAAAATGACGGAATTTCCCATTCCCACACAGCACCGGAAGCAGCCTTCACATCCGTGGCAGTCTGCCCGTACCATGTCGTTCTCACCGTACAGCCTGCCGTCGGAAATCTCAGACAGGCTTACATTACGTTTCATTATGCACTCAAACCCTTCCGTTTATGCGCTGCGGTTCAATGTCTCACAATATCCGCAAATTCAGCCTTTGCCGCTCTGGCCAGATCCTTCGGATCCAGCGTAAGCTGCGAGCCGATGCGGCCTCCGCTGACGATGATCTCCGGCAGCTCCCGGGCGGTGCTGTCGATCCTGGTCACATACTGTTTTTTCATTCCCACGGCGGTGCAGCCGCCGCGAATGTATCCCGTAACGGCATTGATATCTTTGACATGGATCATCTCCACGCTCTTCTCGCCCACGCTTCTGGCCGCCGCCTTCAGGTCCAGCTCCGCCTCTATGGGAATCACGAACACAAAGTAATTCCTGCTGTTCCCCACAGTCACCAGCGTCTTGTACATTTTTTCATGAGGCAGCCCCAGCATGTCCGCCACCTGAATTCCGTCCACGAACTCATCGCACTCGTACGTCAGATGTTGAAAAGGAATATGCATCGTCTCCAATATGCGCATTGCGTTCGTCTTGATCTCTTTCTGTTTTGCCATTTTCCCTCCGGCGCCGCTTGTTTTCTCGCTTCGTGTATCCTGCTTCCCGTATGCTCGCAAGCGCAGAAAAGGAAGCACCGCGTCAGCAGAACCATTATACCGCAAGCGCAGAAAAGGAAGCACCGCGCAAGCGGTATTTACTTTTCAAGCGGCGGATTCCGGTATAATGCGCCGTGTAAACGGCGAAACGAATTGCGAAGCAATTCGGTGTCCTCAGACTGCAAGTCTGAGGACATTATACCACATCACCGGACATTCATCTACTAATTTTGAAGGCGGGCAGGTATATTTTTGCTACAGATAATGTATGGCGACGGCAAGGTTGAGATAACCGGCAAAGGTCACCCACGCCAGATAAGGAAACAGGAGAAGGCCCGCCGTTCTGTCAAGCTGCAGGAACTGCCTGATGGTCAGATAGATGGCTGCCCAGAGCAGAATGAGCCAGCCGAAGGCAAAAAAGTATGCTTTTAAGTTAAAATAAATCAACGGCCAGACCACATTGATCAGCAGTTGATTCCCGTACAGGGAGAGCGCAAGTCTCTTGTCGCTTCCTTGCGTCTTGTAGACGCGCCATGCCGCTATTCCCATGAGTATGTAGAGAATGGTCCAGACAATGGGAAAGAGCCAGCCCGGCGGCGCCAGAGGCGGCCTGTACATATCCGCATACCGGCGTATGTTCCCCATGGTGAGAAGGGCGCTCAAAATGCCTGCGCCGAGGCTGATGGCAATGCTGATTGCCAGAGATTTCAGATTGTTTTTTCCGATCAATTGCTTTAACTGTTCCATAGAAATATCCTGTGGCTTTTTCTCTACAATATATGCAGGACTTTTCCCTGATAATATTCCGCAGTCATTTCTTTCTCCTTTTTCAGCGAGATGAAACACCCTTTGCAAGTTTCTCTCGTTATCGCGGCATTACCTCCGTCTTCTAATTTGGCAGCAAATATCAAAATTATAACCACCCACTCCTTACTCTGTAAATGGCTCATTCGCCGAATTGACAGGCCGGCTCGTCAGCTTGGCTCATTGCCCGCGCAGCATAAAAAACGCCCTGCCGGCGGCGAACCGCTGACAGGACGTTCTCTCTGCAAAACTCTTTAGTTGTTCTTCGCTATCTCTGCACGCAGCTTCTCGGTCAGAGCGGGAACGATCTTGTTCAGGTCTCCCACAACGCCGTAGTCGGCTACATCGAAGATGGGCGCCGACTCATCTTTATTGATGGCAATGATGATGTCGGACTCCTCCATACCTGCCAGGTGCTGAATGGCACCGGAGATACCGATTGCAAAGTATACGTTAGGGCGAACGGTCTTACCGGTCTGTCCCACCTGCAGATCCTTGGGCTTCCAGCCCGCGTCAACTACCGCACGGGAGCAGCTCACCTGACCGCCCAGAACCTCGGCCAGATCCTCCAGCATCTTGAAGTTCTCAGGGCTTCCCATTCCGCGGCCGCCGGATACCAGAATCTTGGCGTCCATAATGTCTACGGTATTTGCAACGGCCTTCACTACCTCCAGAATCTCCACATACTTGTGGTCGGGCGTGAATCCGGGATTGAACTCCTCCACATTTGCCTTGACGCCTGCCTGCCTTGCACGCTTCTGCATAACGCCGGGGCGCACGGTAGCCATCTGAGGGCGGAAGTCAGGACATGCAATGGTAGCGATGGTGTTGCCGCCGAATGCGGGACGGGTCATCAAAAGCTGATTGTGCTTCTGCTCCTTTCCGGGAACAGGTGCAAGCGGGAAATCACCGATATCAAGCTGTGTGCAGTCTGCGGTAAGACCGGTGTGGATTCTCGCGGAAACGCGGGGACCCAAGTCGCGGCCGATGGCAGTCGCACCTACCAGAAAGATCTCCGGCTTATACTTATTGATCACGGAAGCCAGCGCATGTGCGTAAGGCTCGGTTCTGTACTCCTTCAGCTCGGGATCGTCCACAACGATCACCTTGTCAGCGCCGTACTCGGCCAGCTGATCGGCCAGATCCTTCACGCCGCTTCCTACCAGAACAGCAGTCACTTCGGTGCCCAGAGCTTCTGCCAGGTCTTTTCCCTTGCCGACCAGCTCGAAGGCAATATTGTTGATTACATTGTCTACCTGCTGTGCGAAGACATATACGCCTTTATATTCTTCTAAATTCATCGTTCTTCCTCCATTCGTTATATCTTATATAACATGCTTTTCTTTCAGCTTGCCTACAATATAATCAACGGACTCTGCGGGATCTAAGTTCACCTTCTCGCCTGCGCCTTTTCTGACCTTATCGGAGGCCTTTGCAATCTGAGTAGGAGATCCCTTCAGACCTAAGTTGGAATCCTCCACGTCCTTCAGATCGGCTCTGCCCCACACGGTGATCTCAGCCTTGCATGCGTCAAAGATTCCGCCGGGAGTCATATATCTGGGCTCGTTCAGCTCTGCCAGAGCCGTGATCAGGCAGGGCATCTTTGCCTTCAGCACATGATATCTGTCGTCATACTGACGTTCCACAATCACGCTGTCCCCGTCGATCTTAAGGCTCTGCGCGTAAGAGATAACAGGAATGTTCAGGTGCTCGGAAATCTGGGGGCCGACCTGTGCGGTATCGCCGTCGATTGCCTGACGGCCTGTGATGATCAGGTCGTAATCCATATTTCTCAACGCGCCTGCCAGGGTCTGAGAAGTAGCCCAGGTGTCTGCGCCGCCCAGAACTCTGTCAGTCACCAGAACGCCCTTGTCGGCGCCCATAGCCATCGCTTCGCGGAGCACGTCCTCTGCCTTGGGAAGACCCATGGTGAGAACGGTAACCTCTGCGCCGTACTGATCCTTCAGCCTCAAAGCCGCTTCCAGGCCGGCCTTGTCGTCGGGGTTCATAATCGTCATCATTGCAGCTCTGTCCAGAGTACCGTCGGGATTGAATTTTACGCCGCCCTTGGTATCGGGAACCTGCTTGATACAAACAACAACCTTCATTGTATTTTCACTCCTTATTTTCGTTTTTTATTGATTGACTGGTTCCGAATCTACTTCAGCAGCGCCGCGCTGATGACCATGCGCTGAACCTCGCTGGTTCCCTCATAGATCTCGGTGATCTTTGCGTCACGCATCATGCGCTCCACGTCATACTCTCTGGTGTAGCCGTAACCGCCGTGGAGCTGAACTGCCTTTGTGGTAACCTCCATAGCGACCTCTGCGGCGTAGAGCTTTGCCTGAGCAGCCTCAAAGCCATACTCCTTCTGCGTAGCCTTCGCCATAGCTGCCTTGTATACCAGAAGCTGTGCGGCCTGAACCTTGGTAGCCATGTCAGCCAGCTGGAACTGGGTATTCTGCTGTGAGGCGATGGATCTGCCGAACTGCTTTCTCTCCTTGGTATAAGCGATCGTCCGCTCCAGAGCACCCTCCGCAATGCCGAGAGCCTGCGCCGCGATACCGATACGTCCGCCGTCCAGAGTGTGCATAGCGATCTTGAAGCCCTGTCCTACCTTGCCCAGCAGGTTCTCCTGAGGGACGCGGCAGTCAGTGAAGATCAGCTCGTATGTAGAAGATCCGCGGATACCCATCTTCTTCTCCTTGGTTCCGAAGGTAAATCCGGGCATTCCCTTCTCAACGATGAATGCGGAGATTTCCTTAATCATCTTGCCGCGCTTCTCGATCATTCCGGTAACGGCAAAAATAACGTAAACGTCAGCTTCCTTACCGTTGGTGATGAAGATTTTGGAGCCGTTCAGCACATACTCGTTGCCGTCCAGTACAGCCTTGGTCTGCTGACCCTGCGCGTCCGTACCTGCACCGGGCTCGGTCAGACCGAATGCACCCAGCTTCTCGCCCTTTGCAAGGGGAACAAGGTATTTCTGCTTCTGCTCCTCGGTACCGAACGTCATAATGGGGTCGCAGCACAGCGAGGTGTGTGCGGACACGATAACGCCTGTGGTACCGCAGACCTTGGACAGCTCCTCCACACACATAACATAGGTGAGAGGATCGCAGCCCTGTCCGCCGTACTCCTTGGGAACGGGAATTCCCAGAAAGCCGTTCTTTGCCATCTTGTCAACGGTTCCTCTGGGGAAAACTTCTGTCTCGTCCACTTCCTGAGCCAGGGGCTTTACTTCTTTTTCGGCAAACTCTTTGAACAGAGCGCGTGCCATTTCATGTTCTTTGCGCAACGTAAAATCCATGATTTACATTCCTCCATTTATTTATCTTAAATTCAATCAAATTACTTGCTGTAATCGTAGAAGCCGATGCCTGTCTTCTTACCCAGCTTGCCTGCGCGCACCATCTTGCGCAGCAAGGGATGAGGACGATACTTGGAATCGCCGGTCTCGCTCTGCAGCACCTCCATGATAGCCAGCACGATATCCAGGCCTACCAGATCGCCCAGCGCCAGAGGTCCCATGGGATGAGATGCGCCCAGCTGCATAGCGGTGTCGATATCCTGCACGCTTGCAATGCCCTCTGCGTAAATGCCGATTGCCTCGTTGATCATGGGGATCAGGATCCTGTTCACCACGAACCCGGGAGCTTCCTTTACCTCTACGGGAGTCTTGCCGATCTCAACGGCGATGGCCTTGATCTTCTCCACCAGGCTGTCGGGAGTATTTGCGCCTGCGATCACCTCTACCAGCTTCATTCTGTCCGCAGGGTTAAAGAAGTGCATACCGATCATAGGTCTGTCAAGACCTGCGCCGATCTCCGTGATAGACAGGGAAGAAGTATTGGTGGCAAAAATGCAGTCAGGCTTTACAATCGCCTGAAGCTCCTGGAAGGTCGTCTTCTTGATCTGCATGTTCTCGGGAGCGACCTCGATCACCAGATCACAGTCCGTGCAGATATCTTTCAGACCCGTCACGATCTTCGCCGCGATGGCGTCAGCCTTCTCCTGAGTGATCTTTTCCTTGCCTACCAGGAAATTCAGGTTCTTTAAGATCCTTGCCTTGCCGCCGTCCGCGAACTCCTGCTTAATGTCACACAGGCACACCTCATAACCGTCTGTCATGGCAAATGCCTGAGCAATTCCGGCACCCATTGTGCCCGCACCGATAATACCTACCTTCATGGAAAGTTCCTCCTTCTTAATTAAGCTTTATATTTTATAAATTTTTGAAAGGCTCTTTTACCTTCTCCTTGTTCTTGTCAAGGAAGAATGCCATACCGTACTTCTGGTCCTCCGTCTCGAAGCAGCTTCCGAAAAGCTTCTCCTCGATCACGATTGCCTCGTCCATGTCCACGTCCAAGCCCTCGTTGATGGCCTTCTTGCAGTTGCGCACGGCGATGGGAGCGTTCTTTGCGATGCTCGCCGCCATCTTCTCCGCAGCGGGGAGCAGCTCCTCCTGGGAATAGACCGCATTCACAAGACCGATCCTGTAAGCTTCGTCCGCCTTGATATTGCGCGCGGTGTAGATCATCTGCTTTGCCATGCCTGCGCCCACCAGACGGGCCAGTCTCTGTGTGCCGCCGAAGCCGGGCGTAATTCCTAAGCCCACCTCGGGCTGACCGAACACGGCGTTGTCGGAGCAGATGCGGATATCACAGCTCATGGAGATCTCGCAGCCGCCGCCCAGCGCAAAACCGTTCACTGCGGCGATCACGGGAATGGGGAATGTCTCCAGCTTGCGGAACACATCGTTTCCTTTCTTGCCGAAGGCCTCGCCCTCCGCCTTTGTCAGGGTGCTCATCTCTCCGATATCGGCGCCTGCCACAAAGGATTTCTGGCCTGCGCCGGTGAGGATCAGGCAGCGCACCGCGCCAAGATCCACCGCGTCCAATGCTGCGTTCAGCTCGTCAAGCACCTGGGAGTTCAGCGCGTTCAGAGCCTTCTCCCTGTTGATGGTGATGATGGCGTATTCGCCCTTCTGTTCATATAAGATAAATTCCATTCTTCTTTCCTCTTTCCTGCTGCCCGCCGGCAGCCGACTCTTCTATTTCGCAACAAAGAGAATACCAACTCGCATCATGCGGTTTGGTATTCTCCCTATTATTTATGCTGTCTCTTAGTCTTCGATCTTTACAACGGTAGCGCAGCCCATACCGCCGCCGATGCACAGGGTGGCGAGACCGGTCTTTGCGCCCTTTGCCTGCATCTCGTGCAGCAGCGTTACCAGAATACGGCAGCCGGAAGCGCCCACGGGGTGGCCCAGTGCGATAGCGCCGCCGTTGGGATTCAGCTGTCTGTCCACATCGATGCCCAGATCCTTGCCCACTGCAACGGACTGCGCCGCAAACGCCTCGTTTGCCTCGATGATGTCAAAGTCTTCGATCTTCAGGCCTGTCTTAGCCATTACCTTCTTGGTGGCTGCCACGGGACCGATGCCCATCACCTCGGGGCGAACGCCTGCAAGAGCGCCTGCCACGTAAGTAGCCATGGGCTTCACGCCGAGCTCCTTTGCCTTCTCCTCGCTCATCACCACGATGGCAGCGGCGCCGTCGTTGATGCCGGAGGCATTTCCTGCAGTCACGAATCCGCCGGGATTGATGGGACGCAGCTTTGCCAGACCCTCCATGGTGGAGCCGGGTCTGGGACCCTCGTCGGTATCAAAGATGATGGTCTCCTTCTTTTTCTTCACTTCCACGGGAACGATCTCCGCCTTGAACGCGCCGGACTTCTGAGCGGCCTCCGTCTTCTGCTGGCTCTTCAGTGCGAACTCGTCCAGCTCCTCTCTGGTCAGCCCCCACTCCTCGCAGATATTGTCCGCGGTCTTGATCATATGATAATCGTTGAACGCATCCCAAAGGGCGTCCTTGATCATGGTGTCCACCAGAGTGCCGTTGTTCATTCTGTATCCGAAACGAGCCTGAGGAATCGCATAAGGCGCCATGGACATGTTCTCCATACCGCCGGCCACAACCACATCAGCATCTCCAGCCAGAATCATCTGTGCGGCCTGATTCACGCAATTCAAGCCCGAACCGCAGACCACATTCATGGTCACAGCGGGAACTTCAATGGGAAGCCCTGCCTTGATAGATGCCTGACGCGCTACATTCTGTCCCAGACCTGCCTGGATTACGCAGCCCATGTAGACCTGATCCACTGCCTCGGGAGCAACGCCTGCTCTCTTCAGTGCCTCTTTGATAACGATAGCACCGAGCTCCGCAGCGGGAGTAGTGCTCAATGAGCCGCCCATAGTACCAATCGCGGTACGGCAGGCTCCGGCCAAAACCACTTTTCTTGCCATTTGATTTCCCTCCGATTCGTTTTTGATAATGATTGTTATTTTTTTGTCATTTCCATTAAGTCTAAGTTTACCATAATCACGGGGTATTTGCAACGGCTTTTACCGAAATTTTCAATGCCGATTTTCAATGCTCTGCATAAAAATACCGGCCGCAGTCTGACCGAGGGCAGACCACAGCCGGCAAGGTGCGCGAAAGCCGACCTATAAAAACTTTCTCTTATACTTAACGTCTATCGTTCCGCCTTCCTGCGCCTCGAATTTATAATCTCCCTTAAAGGCCGTGCCGTACTGGTCGGTCACGAAAAGCGTATTGTGCCTGATCATTGTCTGGAAGGAAATAGTCTTCTTATTTCCCACGGATCCCACCTTTATGCCGTTCATCCACACGTCCTGTGAGACCGCCATGCCTACAAAGCTGGACAGTCTGTGGAAATTGATGGTGCAGGGCTTGGACAGGATCTCTTCCGGCTTAGCCACATAGGGCAGAGATTCAAATTTGTTCTTGCAGGATCTGCACTTGTACTGAATGGGCCGCAGAGAAAAATCCTCCTTGTTCGTCGCGTTGGCGATCATATTACCCACAGCGCCCAAAGCCAGCGTCATGCCGATGGCCGCTCCCTTGGAGCCCTTTGTACCCAGGATCTGCAGGTCGCCGGACTGGCACTTGGGACAGGTGAGCGCATAAATGCTCGGCACATTGGGGAGCGCAGCGTTGCCGGCCGCCTCGTTGTTCACGTTTTGCTGAGTGTCCATTTGATATCCTCCTCACAAAATTGTATTTATAATATACATTTTACCGATACCCCCCCTGTTGTCAAGTTTTACTTTTGTCACGGCGGGCGTTGCATTGATCCGAAATACCTGTTAATATGAAAGCATAGGAACAGCCGGCGGCTGCACAACGGCCCGCAGGCGGATAGGAAAGTGCAATGGAGCAGTTATCTCTGTTTGATTCTCAAAGTGAACATTCTCTCTCGTCGGCCATGGCGCCTCTCGCCGACCGTATGCGCCCTGACAGCCTCGAAGATTACATCGGGCAGGAGCATCTGCTGGGAAAGGGCATGGTCCTGCGGCAGATGCTGGAGCGAGACCAGATCTGCTCCATGATCTTCTGGGGACCGCCCGGCGTGGGAAAGACCACCCTTGCAAGGATCATTGCCAACCGCACGAAATCCGCTTTTGTAAATTTCAGCGCGGTGACCAGCGGCATCAGGGAGATCAAGGACATTATGAAGCAGGCGGAGGACAACCGCGCTTACGGCGTGCGCACGCTCTGCTTCGTAGACGAGATCCACCGCTTTAACAAGGCCCAGCAGGACGCCTTTCTCCCCTATGTGGAGCGGGGCAGCATCACGCTGATCGGCGCCACTACGGAGAATCCCTCCTTCGAGATCAACGCCGCTCTTCTGTCGAGATGCAAGGTCTTCGTGCTGAAGGAGCTGACCGCGGAGAATCTCACCGATCTGCTCTCCCGAACGCTGAAGGACAGGCGCGGCTTCGGCGGCACAGATGTCCGCATGGACAGCGATCTGCTGGAATCCATCGCGGTCTTTGCCAACGGTGACGCCCGCACTGCTCTGAACACCCTAGAGATGGCTGTGTTGAACGGGGAGATATCCGAGGACGGTTCTATCACCGTGACCGCCGAGACCTTGGAGCAATGCCTCGGCAAAAAGACGCTGCTCTACGATAAGAAGGGCGAGGAACACTACAATCTCATCTCCGCCCTGCATAAATCCATGCGAAATTCCGACCCTGACGCCGCCCTTTACTGGCTTGCGCGAATGCTGGAGGCCGGAGAGGATCCCCTGTTCATCGCCCGCAGACTGATCCGCTTTGCCAGCGAGGACGTGGGACTTGCGGACAATCAGGCCCTGCCGCTGGCGGTGGCCGCCTATCAGGCCTGCCATTTCAACGGTATGCCGGAGTGTAATCTCAATCTGGCCCAGACCGTGATCTATCTGTCCCTTGCGCCGCGCTCCAACGCCGTGTATCGAGCTTACGAGACCGCAAAAGCAGACGCCGTCAGCCGGCTTGCGGAGCCGGTGCCCTTAAATATCCGCAACGCGCCCACTCAGCTCATGGAAGAACTCCGCTACGGAGAGGGCTATACCTATGCCCATGACACGCAGGAGAAGATTGCACGCATGACCTGCCTGCCGGAGAGCTTAAAGGACAGACGGTATTATCTCCCCACGGAGGAAGGCGGGGAGGGTATCTTCAAAGAACGCCTTGAGAGGAGCCGGAGGTTCCGTCTGGGAGAGGACTTGCAGCCGGATCCTGCGAAGCAGCGGCCGGATCCGTAGAAATCGCGCCAAAATCCTGCGCGGCTTCGGAGCCGGAGACGGTCCCCTTGTGCTGCTCCCTGTACAACTCAAGCTGCGGGTCAATAATCCGGCTGCTTCGCACCCATTCTCTGGTGTCTCCCACTTTTTCGGCAGGCTGCGTATGCTTTGCCAGAAATCTTGTCAGGGCATAGACGTCGATCCATATTTCGTTGTCGCTCTCCTTCTGAGACTCGTCAAAGATCAGCTCCAGTCCCCAGTGCAGATGTGTCACTTCAATATTGTTCACATTCTCTTTCGTGCTGTAGCCGGTGTGCCCCATGTACCCGATCACATCTCCCGCCGTGACCGTGCTCCCCAGCTCGAGCCCTTCCGCATAAGGATAGTTCTGCCGCAGATGCGCATAGTAATAGTACCTTTTCCCGTCCAGGCTGCGGATACCGATGCGCCAGCCCCCGTACTGGTTCCAGCCCAGCGCTTCCACCACGCCGGATTCCACGCAGACGATGGGCGTTCCGATGAGCCCCATCATGTCATGTCCCAGATGCCTTCTCTTATAACCGTAGCTGCGGCCCGCCCCGAAATCGTCATAGTGGGTATAGTCAAAGCCTCTGGCAAGAGGAAAATATCCTTTCAGACCGTAGCAGTCCCTGTAGCTTACATTTCCGCTCCCGTCCGTGACCTCCTCACGGTACTCTCCCACCAGACCGCCGATGGCCGCATCATAAGCCTCCCGATAATAGGAATAATATTTCAGGTCCTCCGTCAGAGAGTCCATGGTCTCGTCGCCGCTTTCCAGCGCCTTGGCCGCCTTCTCCATAATGGTGAGCGCCTTCTTGTCAAAAGTGCCTCCGGTTCTGGCTGCGGTATACGCCAGCAGCTCCACCCAGCTGATCTCATGCTCTGTGCCGTGGGTATTTACGTCCCACTGATAGGCGCTGCAGAGAGCCTCATAGGAAACCGAAAAGTCCACCCATTTTATGTAATCGTCCTCTATGGCTAAGGTGCTGTTGACAAGATCTCCCTCTATGGCCAGGGCTTCGCCGTCCACACTTTCCTGCCTGGGCTGCCCCGCCAGCAGCGCCGCCGCAAGCCCCACCACAGCGCATTCTATCAAAATTCCCTTTTTGAGACGGGTGGTATCCCCCGCCTTCCGCTCTCTGCCCATCTTTCGCCCCTGCAGATCTGTCAATGAAAATATATGTGCCAGAGAGGCAGGCCATTCCTGAGACATCAGAAAAAGGACTGCCTGAAAAGCTTTCAGACAGTCCCCGTTTATCTTCTTTTTCATTTCACCGCAACAGCCGTCAGACTTCCGGCTCGATCAGTCCGTATGTATCTCCCTTTCTCTTGTAGACCACATTCACCTGATCCGTCTCGGCATTGATGAACACAAAGAAATTGTGTCCCAAAAGCTCCATCTGGATACATGCGTCTTCCGGATACATGGGCTTGATGTCAAATTTCTTGGTGCGGACGATCTTGATCTCCTCCTCGTCCATGTAGTCGTTCTCCATGTACAGCTGACTGAAGGAACCTGCCTCCTGCTGCTTGTCCACGATCTTTGTCTTATACTTCTTCAGCTGTCTCTCGATGATCTCCTCCACCAGATCAATGGACACATACATATCGTTGCTGACCTGCTCGGAACGGATAATGTTTCCCTTGACAAGGATCGTGACTTCGATCTTCTGACGGTCTTTCTCAACGCTCAGCGTTACATGTACTTCCGTATCCGGGTTGAAATATTTATCCAGCTTACCGATTTTTTCCTCTACTGCAGATCTTAATCCGGGTGTAACCTCAATGTTTCTTCCTACGATAATGAATTTCATGCGAATCACCCCTTCGGTTGTTTATTGTATGGTAATTATACCATGTCCCCACATGTTCTTGCAACAATTTCGATAATTATGCATTTACACTTTTTTCGACAAAAAAATCATTTTTATTACAACTTCACAAAACAGACGTTCCGCCTTTCCCCGATTTTTGCGGTTCAAAAACAGGGAATTTTTCTGTGGATAATGTGCATAACTTGGTGTATAAATCGCTTTCTTAGTGTTTTAGGGCTTTTTGTCTGTGGATAACTCATGTCTTTACGATGGTATAATTATAATCGCAAAACCGTTATTTCCTATTTTTTTGTACAAATTGCACAGCAAATAAAAGTAAATAGTACTTTATCCCTACCAAAAAATATTTTGACAAATCCGGCAAATGGATTTTGTTTTTGTAAAAAGAAAACAGCATGACATTCCGCCATGCTGTCTCTCACATATCTTCTTATCTTAGAATATCCTTCTGACTGCCAGCACCTTGCGGTAATTGTAGTTAGATACCGTGATGCCGGTGTTCTTGTTGGAGGCGTGTACAATCTGGCCGTTGCCGATGTAGATTCCCACATGGCCCGAATAGCAGATCAGGTCGCCGGGCTGCGCATTTGCCATACCGCCTTCCACCGCATATCCCTGAGAGCGGTCCGATGAGGAGGAGTGAGGCAGACTTACGCCGAAGTTCGAGTAAACGCTCATCACAAATCCGGAGCAGTCCGCACCGTTCGTCAGACTGGTTCCGCCGTATACATAGGGGTTACCCACGAACTGCAGCGCATACTGCGCAACTGCAGAGCCCATCTCGCTGTCGCCGGACACACTGTACTGAACCGGTTCCGATGCCGCCTGTGAGGTATTGCTCTCGGTGTTCGCCTTCTGGCTCTGAGCCGCTCTTGCGGCAGCGCGCGCTTTCTTTCTCTCTTCCTCCTCCTTGGCGAGACGTCTTTCCTCCTCCTCCTTGGATTCGGCCTGCACGAACTCGCTGTGAAGGATTACATAATCCTTGGATACCCAGCCGACACCTTCTTCCACATCGACCTGTACCCAATCGTCCGTCTCATCTAATACCAGCAGCTCCTCGGCCTCGGGAACCATTCCCAATTTAGCCGCGTCCAGGCTGGGCTCGGTGCGGACGAACAATGTCTGTGTATTTACCGTAGCCAGATGCGTTCCCACTTCCTTGGCAATCGCCACCGCATCTTCGCCGGTGACACAGTACTCGCCCTTGACATAGCCGGTCACACTGCCGGAAGTGATCTGATACCAGCCGTTTTCCTCACTGATAAAGGTTCCAACGGAATTGTTGTACAGCTTACCGAGAATCTCACCTTCCTCGCTGGGAATGTCTCTGACATTTACGTAGTGATCCACCTGAGCGATCACCAGGTTGCGGAAGGAGTCTTCCTCCGCTACCTCCTCGATCTCTCCCGTATCTTCTTCAGGAACCTCTACGTCGGCCAGCTCAATGATGGGCGTTGTAGAAAGAGCGGGATCGTCAACAATATTTTCAAGCTTATTTCCCATGGACAGCGCCAGATTCACGCCGCCGCCGGGCAGCACCGAAGAAGTATTTCCGATTGCCTCGGCATGGATATCTGTAAACGACAGGGCAAGAACTGCGATCAGCGCACCCGCCGCTGCTTTTGTGACATTGCGGACCATTTTGACTCCTTTCCCCACAGCATGTCGTCATGCCTGTTATATATGTGAAAAAGTATTTTGTCGAAATAATTTATTACAAAATTGTTACACCTGTTAATAAATATATCACCATATATGTTAGATGTCAACACACAAAATAGGCTTTTTTCTTGATTTTTAATTTTGCAACAAAAAAGAATCATTACGAAAATGATTCTTTTTGTAATAAATTATTTAAATTTGCAGAGATATCGATCAATTTCCGCGGCAATAGACGCCTGCCGCGATCGCGGCGTTGGCGCCGTCCGAAACGGCTGTCACGATCTGTCTGACAGGCTTCTTCCGCACATCGCCCGCCGCGTAGAGACCGGGCATCTGTGTGGCGCAATCCTCTCCCGCCAGAACATAGCCGCCTTCGTCGCAGGCAGTCAGCTCCCGCACAAGCTCCGTGCCGGGCGTAATTCCCACGGCCACAAATACGCCTGCCACGGGAAGCTCCGATACCGAATCCGTCTTCAGATCCCTTACCATGAGTCCCTCCACCGCATCTTCGCCCAGAATCTTCTCCACCACGTGACTGTAGAGGATTTCCACGTTGGGCAGCGCTTTCAGCTCCTCCTGCAGCACAGCCGCGCCCCGAAGCTCGTCCCTTCGGTGAATGAGATATACCTTCTCGCAGGTGCGCGCCAGATAGATGGCGTCCTCCAGCGCCACGTCGCCGCCGCCCACCACGGCCACCGTCCTTCCCTTGAAAAAGGCGCCGTCGCATGTGGCGCAGTAGGACACGCCCATGCCGGAAAGCTCTTCCTCGCCGGGAATCCCCAAATGGGCGTGGACCGCCCCCGTGGCAAGGATCACCGCCTTTGTCTCCAGCTCCTCGCTGTCCGTTCTGACGACCTTGCTGTCGCCCTTATCCTCGATGGCGATGACCTGCGCCTCGCGAAATTCCACGCCGAGGCTGTCCGCATGCTGCCTGAACTGCATTCCCATATCAAATCCGTTGATGCCGGGCAGGCCCAGATAGTTATCCACCTCGTAGGTGTTCAGCACCTGGCCGCCGCTCATGGGATTCTTTTCCAGTACCAGCAGGTCAAGTCCCGCTCTTTTCCCGTACACCGCCGCGGACAGTCCCGCGGGGCCGGAACCGATGATGATCAGATCGTACATAGCTACCTCATTTCCCCATCCGCCCCCAGAGACGGCGGATAAGCTGTTGTTCTTAAGTGTATCAGTTTTAGGGTGGAAAAGCAAGCCGACGGTGTGATATACTGAAATCGAACTGTAGGATATAGTGAAATCGAACCGTAGAATATACTGAAATTGAATCGGCATCAATCACACGGAAAGGACATGCTTATGAATCAGGACGCAAAGACCGCTCTCATCACAGGAGCCTCGCGGGGCATCGGCCTTGCAGCGGCAGACATTTTTGCGGCGGCGGGATACGATCTCTTCCTTACCTGCCGCGACTCCATAGACTCTCTGCGGCAGACGGCAGCGCTGCTGCAGAAAAAATACGCCGTTTCCTGCACCCCCGTCCAAGCCGATATGGGCCTTCAGGAAGACGTTGAGCGCCTGTTTGACAAAGTCTCCTCTCTGGACGTTCTCGTCAACAACGCCGGCATCGCCCACATGGGGCTGCTTACGGATATGACCTCCGAGCAGTGGCACCGGGTGCTTTCCGTCAATCTGGACTCCTGCTTTTACACCTGTCGGGCAGCCATTCCGCTGATGCTTCAAAAGCACAGCGGCAGGATCGTCAACATCTCCTCCGTCTGGGGAAATCAGGGCGCTTCCATGGAGGTGGCGTACTCAGCCTCCAAGGGAGGAGTCAACGCATTCACGAAGGCATTGGCCAAGGAGCTCGCCCCCAGCAACATTCAGGTCAACGCCGTTGCCTTCGGCGCCGTGGACACCTCCATGAACGGTTTTCTGTCCCGGGAGGAGAGAGAAGCTCTGCGCGCCGAGATTCCCGCGGACCGTCTGGGCGATCCCGAGGAGGCGGCGCGGCTCATCTTTCAGGTGGCCAATGCGCCCGAATACCTGACCGGCCAGATCATCA
This sequence comes from uncultured Acetatifactor sp., assembly GCA_947624245.1. GTDB lineage: Bacteria > Bacillota > Clostridia > Lachnospirales > Lachnospiraceae > Acetatifactor. The sequence continues at coordinate 19,717 of CANQJL010000005.1, forward strand.
CCATGGACGGCGGGTGGTTCTGAAGCTTCCTATGCCAATCAAAAATGCCGCAGGAAGCCTGTGAAGCTCCACAGACTGCCCGCGGCATTTTCTGTTTTATTTCAGCGAATCTTTGTAACTGTTGGAGACCGCTTCTTCCTCCGCAACGGCCTTTAGATCTGTGTCAGGTACCGCATTTGCCACGATTCTCTGCTTCTCGCTCATATTCTTGGCATCCTTGCACTGCATGAGAAGATGCTCTTTTTCCGCCTCGGTCAGATTGTCATACCCGTTAGCGGCACTGTTCGCGGCTATGGTCTGCAGTCCGAAGGGAAGTCCCGCATACGGCAGACCGTGCCCGTCGCCCGAATATTGATTCATCTCCATTTGCGCACACTCCTTTTTATACTTGCTCTTTTCGATGACAATACCAGTATGCGCAAAATATGACAAAGATATGCGGACGACAATCCTTTAAAATTTACATTTTTCTTACAATTTCTTACAGGAAATATTTCCGTCCCGCAGCTTTTGAATTTCCCGGCTATGGTAGGAAAGGAAGCTGAACAGGCTTCCGCAGATGCCCGTGCACAAAAACATCACCGCCATGCCGCTGCCCGGTCCCTCGCCCACCAGGAGATGCAGCGCGGCCGTGACTGGATTGCTTTCTGCCAAAAAAGGCTCAAACACGTAATCGGCAAGAAAACCGCCCAACAGAATTCCTATGGGAATGGTGCCGAACTGTATGGCGTTTCGCACCGCAAAGACCCTGCCCTGCATTTCATCGGGAATCATTTTGTACAGGATCACATTCTGCCCCGCATTGATAAAGGGAATCGGCAGACTGGCGGCCAGCCCGGCCAAAGACCATAGCAGGACGCCGCGCCCCAGTCCCATCAGCAGATCGCCCAGCAAAAAAGTAAATATTGCCGAAAAATATATCATTCTAACGTGATCCTTTGAAAAGAGTCCCGCCGATACCAGAAATCCGCCGAGGATTCCTCCCAGACCGATCACCGCGTTCACCACGCCCAGCGCAAAGCTGTCGTTTCCGCTTCTGGAAAGTATCATGGGCGACAAAATGTTCTCATAGGTCAGCCGGGAGAAAAAGTTGAGCAGCGCCATTGTGACCGCGATCATCAGAATGCCTCTGTTCGCCGTCAGAAAGGCAAACCCTTCTCTGCACCCGACCAGCGCGGAATCCCCCGAATCCGTGTGCTCACCGTTTTCCGTCTCCGGAATGGGAATCCATGCAAAAAGCACCGAAAACGCCAGGATAAAGCTGCCAAGATCCACAGTCAGGATCAACCCCAGCCCGCCAAAGGCATACAGTGCCGCAGCCAATACCGGCGTCAGCACCGTCGTCAGGTTCATGGAAAAGGAATTCATTCCGCTGACATTCGCCAGCTTATCCTCCGGCACGATCCTCCCCAAAGCGACCGCCGCGGCCGGCTGCTGAAAAGCGTTCATGAAGCCTGTCAGCATATTGACAAGATAGATATGCCATATCTGCAGGCTGCCGGCTAAGGCAAGAAACAGCACCGCCACGGAGCCTGCCGCCGCCACCGTGTCCGACGCCAGCATGATTTTCTTCTTACTGTTTCTGTCCACAACGGCACCGGCGAACAGACTGGCAAAGACATACGGCACATAGCTGCAAAAGGACATTAAAGAGACCTGCAGCGCAGACCCGCTTTGCGTATAGGCCCAGAGAATCAGGGCAAATCCCGTCATGGCGCTTCTAAGCTGGGACAGGGACTGGCTGAGCCAAAAAACAACATATCGCTTAAAGCTTATTTTTCCGTTATGATTCATTGAATTTTTCTCCTTATAGATAGTTTGTTCTACAGATAGTTTGTTCCGTCTATAAGTACAAAATCCAATGCGGACGATTCTTTATTACCTCTGTACAAGCCTCGTCCGGACACCGGATCCTGTACAGAGAAAGATGCTTAAATCAATGATCATATGACACAGCATTTTGTCACTTTCCTCCTCACAAATGTCAATTCCGCCGCGGCGCGCACAGGCCTCCCCGGATATCGCTGTACGGGAATTACCCCCATGCCGCCGCCGTCTTGCGCTCCGCCTCCTCAATGCTCTCGTAACCGTACATATGGACGCTGTTTTCCATGATGTCTCTGGCCGGATTTCTGCCGGCCTGGGCGTAGCCCACAATATATCTTCCGTACAGCTCCAGCATCTTGTCGGAGTAGGTACCCAGCTCTCCCCGCAGGTAGGTCTCGTAGGAAGTGTCAAAGGGGTTATCTTCATAGGTATGAATGTTTCTGGCGTTGTCGGCTAACGCCGGATACTCCCCGGCGAACTCCTCCATCCACTTGACCTGCAGCCCGCAGATCTGCTCGATGATGGCCTTCTTTTCCTCCGTAAGGACCGGAAAATGGCTCTTGATCTCCTCGTATTTTTCCGGCGCGGTGCTCTCCATCATTCTTCCGTATTTTTCTTCGATCAGATTATGTCCTAAGTGATACTCTCTGTAAAAATCATACAGATACTGCATCAGCATGGTCCTGTCCCAGGTCAGGTACTGGCTTCTTCGCATGATGGAGAAGGTGGGCCAGTCATTCTGACAGCTCGCTCTGCCGCCCTCGTTCTTCACCTTGTCAAAGGCCTCGAATTCCAGCCGCGCGATCTTCTCCGCCAGCTCCTCCTTGCTCTCCGCCGCCAAGGACGCCTTATACACCAGCTCCTGACTGTGGGCGTCCAAGTAAGGTTCGATATCGCTGATGATATCCTGCCGGTACATCTCCATGGCAAAATGCGCGCCCAGACGCTCTATGGCCTGCCGCACGGCGGGGACATCTGCTCCCGCCGCCGTCACCTGCTCCAGCAGCTTTCTGACTTCCCTGCCGGATTCAGATTCTCCCAGGCTCCGGTACAGCCACTTGTCGTGGGGCGGGTACTTGCCCTCGATATAATGCTGCAGCTTCATGGCCGCTTTCACGCCGTCCCAGACCATCATTCGGGCGGTGAGTGCGTCCCCCCTGTCAGACATTCTCGGAAAATTATACTGCGCCGTCTGGGCGAAGCTTGCCGCGCCCTCGGCAAGCTTCAGGAAACGGATCCGCTCGGGATAGCCCGCCGCAAGCTTCTGCCGAAATTCCGTAAAGATTCCCTCATCGTCCCGAAACACCCTGCCGTTCACGGCTGCCGCCAGAGAGTGATCCAAAACCTGCTCCCACCTGATCTCCTCATAGGTCTCCGCTCCTGTAAGCTCCCTGTAAAAATCGGCTATGACCATCACGCCCCGCCTGTTGCCCGCATTCACCTTGGGCGCACGGCGGATCCCCTGAAACTCCTCCGGCAGCTCGTCATAGGCCTTCTGCAGGGCTTCCCCAATCTGTCCGTAGGTCTCCTTCGTCAGCCACATGCAGAAGCCGGGACCCCAGTCGTGATCTCGGGACGTCTCATCGTCATACCCGAAGCAGTCGGATCCCCTCCCCACCAGGCCTACCGCAATTTTATCTTCATACTCTCCGAATTTTTCGGCAATCATGGCTTTGCCGTACGCCTCGTAATACTGCTCGCACAACGTAAGGCCGAAGCCGCCGGAAGGTTCCTCTCCTCTGCCAAGCGCGCTTTCACAGACTGCTATATTTTCCTTGAGCCTTCGGTATGCCTCGTTCCTGCCTACGCCCTGTTCCACCAGCTCCATGGCTGTGCGGTAACAGTCCAGCGCCTGCGCATATTCCTTCTTCCGAAAATAGTACCCGCCCAGAGAGGACAGCGCCGCCGCATAGTGACTGTCACGGACGCCCAGCTTCTGAAAGGTCTTCACCGCTCTGTCCGCATATTCCCTTGCCTCCTCCTGCTCGTCCAGAAGGACGCAGGTGGCGGCCAGATTGGCGCAGGTCACGCCCAGCTCATAGTCCGCATGATTGCTCTCTGCAATCTCCAGCGCCTTCAGTTGACATTCCTTTGCCTTTGCATACTCTCCCATCTCCTGATAGAGCAGGCTTAAGTTGTTGTGCAGTCCCGCGGTGAACATACTGTCGGCGGGGTAGAGCTTTCCGTACAGCTCCTGCACCCTGCGATAATACTCCAGAGATTCCTCAAGCCTTCCGCCCGCTCTGTAGGCGTTGGCCACGTTCAAGAGCGTGGTGGCGTAGGGCGCCGTTCCCTCCAGTCCCATGCGCTCCGCCTGAGCGATGGTCTGATCCGCAATGCGGAAAGCGTTGTCGCGCTGCCCGGTCTCCCTGTAGTATCCGAGAAGCTCGTTCAGCAGATGCAGCAGGCAGGCGTCGTCCCCTTCCTGCGCCGCCTGCCCGATGCTCTCCAGCATCAGCTTCTCGGCTTCCTCTCCCCGATTTTCCTCAAAATAAGCATCGACCTTTGACAAAATTTCCTCGACATTCATGGATATCCGCCCTGCTTCCTTATATTCTGTATAGGTATTCCGTGTAGAGTATTCCCATCACTGTGTAAGATACCCTTATCATACTCCTATTAAAATTTTTATGCAATGGCAACCGCGCCGAAATATGGTTGACACCTCGCCCGCGCAAAAGTATTATAATATCAAATCAGGAGGATTACGCTTATGAACGCAAAACAACCCGCATGGCTTGCCGATGCAATTTTTTACCAGATATACCCCCAGTCGTTCTATGATGCCAACGGCGACGGGATCGGAGATTTTCAGGGCATTATCGAGAAACTGGACTATGTGAAGGATCTGGGCTGCAATGCGCTGTGGCTCAACCCCTGCTTTGCCTCGCCCTTTGGAGACGCCGGATACGATATTTCCGATTATTACACCACAGCCGAAAGGTACGGCACCAACGATGACCTGAAAAGACTTTTCGACGAAACGCACAGACGGGGTATGCACATTCTGCTGGACCTCGTTCCGGGCCATACCTCCATTGAGCATAAATGGTTCAGGGAATCCATGAAGGCGGAAAAAAACGAATACACCCACCGCTATATCTGGACCGATTCCATCTGGGAGGAGCCGGAGGGAATGGGTTGTATCCGCGGTTTCTCCGACCGCGACGGCTCCTGCGCCGTGAATTTCTTCTCCCACCAGCCCGCGCTGAATTACGGCTTTTACAAGCCCGATAAGCCCTGGCAGCAATCCACGGACGATGAGGGTCCTCGGGCCACGCTGGAGGAATTGAAGAACATCATGCGGTTCTGGCTCAAAATAGGCTGCGACGGCTTTCGGGTGGACATGGCCGGGTCTCTGGTAAAGCACGACGAAGACGGCAAGGGGACGATAAAGCTGTGGCAGAACGTCCGCGCATTCCTCGACGCGGAATTTCCCTCCGCCGCCATGGTCTCCGAATGGGGCGAGCCCGACAAGTCCCTGCAGGGAGGATTCCACATGGATTTTCTGCTGCATTTCGGTCCGTCCCACTACAACGACTTGTTCCGATGTGAGGAACCGTATTTTTCCGCAAGAGGCAAGGGGGACATCTCGGAATTTGTTGCGAAATACATAGAAAATTATGAGAAGGCCGGACGCAGGGGGCTGATATGTATTCCTTCCGGCAATCACGATATGGACCGTCTCTCTCGCTTATTGCACGGCACGGAATTAAAGCTCGCGTTTGCCTTTCTTCTGTCAATGCCCGGCGCGCCCTTCCTCTATTACGGCGACGAGATCGGCATGAGGTATGTGAGCGGTCTCACCTCCGTGGAGGGCGGCTACGGAAGGACCGGTTCCCGCACGCCCATGCAGTGGGACGATACCGCCAACGCCGGCTTCAGCCGCGCGCCGGAAGAAAAGCTGTACATAAGAACAGACGCAGAGCCCGACCGCCCCACCGTAAAATCCCAGATCGCAGACAGCAATTCTCTCTATCATGAGGTAAAGCGTCTCATCGCGATCCGCAGATCCCATAAGGCTCTACAGAACATGGGAGAGATCGAGTTCGTCTATGCCCGCAAAAATACGTATCCCTTTGCCTACCTTAGGAGCGCGGAGGACGAGCACATTCTCGTGGTACTGAATCCGTCCGGCGAAGAAGTATCCTTCCGCTACAAATATACGCCGAAGGAAGCAATCTACACGTTGGGCGGAGAGATTTCCCGAGAGCAGGGAATGCTGGTCGTTCCGCCGCAGAGCGCAGGGTACTACGCGGTAAATCCTTAAGCTGGCGGAACCGTGCGCAGCAGTCGCACATTTACAGATAGAAAAAAAGCCCCGTGAATGCAAGCATTCCGGGGCTTTTGATATATGCGTCCTGAACTGCGGATAACCGCTTATCTCTTGGAGAACTGAGGAGCACGTCTTGCAGACTTCAGACCGTACTTCTTTCTCTCCTTCATACGAGGGTCTCTGGTCAGATAACCTGCCTTTTTCAGAACGGGTCTGAAATCAGCGTCCACCTGAAGCAGCGCTCTTGCGATACCGTGTCTGATCGCGCCTGCCTGGCCGGTGTAACCGCCGCCGTGAACGTTTACGATCACATCGAACTTCTCAGCGTTCTCGGTAGCTACCAGAGGCTGACGAACGATCACCTTCAGAGTCTCCAGACCAAAATAATCGTCCATGCTCCTCTTATTGATGGTAACATTGCCTTTTCCGGGCACCAGATATACCCTGGCAATGGATTTCTTTCTTCTGCCTGTACCGTAGTATCTGTCAGTCTTAGCCATGTCTTATTTCCTCCTCCTTTAGAATGTCAGTGCCTCAGGCTTCTGAGCCGCATGCTTGTGGTCAGGTCCTGCGTAAACAAAAAGTTTCTTGTACATCTGTCTTCCTAAAGGTCCCTTGGGAAGCATGCCCTTTACTGCCAGCTCGATCACTTCCTCAGGCTTCTTGGCCAACTTCTCTCTCAGAGTGGTTTCCTTCATGCCGCCCACATAGTCGGAATGGTGATAATAAATCTTCTGATCCAGCTTTCTGCCGGTCACCTTTACCTTTTCCGCATTCACGACGATCACATAGTCGCCGGTATCAATGTGCGGGGTGAAGATGGGCTTGTTCTTACCTCTCAGAACTTTTGCTACCTCGGAAGCAAGGCGTCCGAGATGCATATCCGTAGCGTCTACTACATACCATTTTCTATCGATCGTAGCCAGACTAGCCATAAATGTTTTCATTCTGTTCCCTCCGTGTTACTTTGTCACTGGTCGCTGTCCTGCTTACCATATGCTCCGCAGATGTCCGGCTGCGTTACACACTTTACACAAAACGGCTTGATTTGCTGTATCTTCAACGCTTTGCCGGGGCTTTGGCGCCGCGTTCAGAAACACTGTCACAGTTGTAAATTGTACTATATTCAGAGAATTATGTCAACCCTTATTTTTCCGCAGCTTGCCCTTTAATTTCCTTCCTCAGATACCAAATGTTATGTGCTAACAGTAAACCGCTATACAGTAAGATGGACAAAAAGATAATAAGAGAAAAATCACGGCTTATAGAATATGTCTCCCAGTTGATACCCGATATAATGCAATGACTGACAATATAAGCGACAGGATACAGGCCGATACGCTCTATCCACAAACGCACATGCTGTTTCTTCCTCGTAAAGAGCCATACGGCTGCCATAACGCCCAATGCCGCAGAAGCAAGGATAAGATAATATCCGAGTACCAGTCTCGGTAGGGTAGTTACCCCTTTCGTTGTGCCATCAATTTCAATTTGATTTTCCGCATAAGGATCATATTTTGCAAGGCAGACATTTTCGCTGGCATCATTCGGAACGTAAAAAAGGTACATCGGCTTGCTCCTGCTCACAACCGTAGTCGAGAGGTTCTCTTTTCCTTTTGAAAACCATTTGTCCCAAAGCGTTGTCCACGCTTCAATATCGCAAATACAAACGGTGCTGTCATCAGGCGCTTCGTGTACATCGCAGCGAAAGCCGGTTACGCTTTCATCAAAGGTCAGTGTGAGCCCCTTATCTCCAAGTTTCTCAATGGTTACAATTCCTTCGGAATACGGTTGATAGATAGGTGCGTCCAATACCGCGAAGGCAGAAACAAGCAGTGCGATGACAAATACGGCAGTCAGCGCAATCGTTTGAATCCGTTTCATTTTCAATTTCCGGCTGAGTTTTTGCAAAGGCGCCGCTTCATTGCATTTTTGTGTCGGCTTTGGCTCTTTGATTTGTTCATATTCCTTTCTGCAGAACTCACAGCTTTTCAGATGCTCCGCAACAAAAGCTGCCGTGTCGTCGCTGACCATATTCTCTGCATAGAGAGGCAAAAGGTCTCGTACAATACTACATTCGTTTTTCATCAATTTTGTTCCCCCAGTCTTGTTTGTATCATTCCTTTGGCTCGGTGGTAGGTCACGCAGGCCCAATTATCGGATTTACCGAACAACTGACCGATTTGAGAGAAGCTCAGCTCTGCAAACACACGCCACATAAAGACTTCTTTGTATGTTTCGGGCAGAGTATGTAAAACTGCCCTTATCCTTGCGGCTTCGTCCCTTCTGATAAGTTGTTCCTCTGCGGTCGCTTCTTCAGAAGGCAGTTTTGAAAGCTCTGTCTCGTCGATACCGTCCGTTTGAACAGCTTTCTTGAGGTAGGTATAATAGCAATTCTTGGCTATTTGGCAAAGCCATACTCGGACGTCACAGTTACCGCGGAAATTGTTGATGGAGCGCATTGCTTTGAAAAATGTCTCGCTCGTGATTTCATCAGCTATGCTTTCGCTGCCGGACAACCTGCGAATATAGCGGAACACATCATCGAAATATGTACGGTATATTTCCTCGAACTCCGTCACTCTACCACCTCCTTTCCTATATAAGACTTTGCAGAGAGAAAAACCTTACAAGAATTTCAAATTTTTTTGACCATGGACGTTTATTTTTATCTTTGCAACCAAAAAATCCTTCCTGCCAGCATCATTGCACCTGACAGGAAGGACATTTGCAAATGGATTCTGAAGATGACATATTATTTTGTATTGATTATAAATTGCCCTATACCTCTATTCTGACAAAAAAGTCAGAACCCTTTTGTTAAAGTCCAATGCTTCTTCATAAGCAGCATGACCAAATTGGACATAAATATATTCTTCGCAAAATTTAATTCTATCAGCAATTTCTCTGGAAGCATCAACTCCAACTATTTTATCACACTCTCCGCCTATGACCAAAGTCGGGCACTGTATCTTACTTAACTCCGGATAAGCATTATGATGAATACAAGATTTTGCCTGAATTATAAATCTGCTAAAATCTTTTGGTCTGCCCGTTATTCCAAGAAATGGGTAAAGCAGCCTATATCTCTTTAGGTGCCTTTCAGAGTATGACCGTTCAGCTGTGTCGATCATTAAATTTTTATAATCATTATGTTCTGCCATTGAAATCCAATTACCAACAACATTCTGTATCAGTTCATTTTGTTTTGACAAAGTTACTGCTAACACAAGTTTCTCAACTAAGTCAGGATAGTCAATTGCGAGATACTGTGCAATCATTCCGCCTTGAGAGATTCCTAATATATTAGCACTTTTTATACCAAGCATTTTCATGGCTTCCGCTTGGTCTCTTGCCATATCTCTTGTAGAATAATCTTCTTTTAAATCATTTCTCCTACTGAAAATAAATACCCTATATGCCTTCGCATACATTCGGTATAACAAAGCCATCAAAAAAGCCATTCCCTTAACAGTAGTCAATCCGTCCCCCAGCCCGGGAAGCATAATTAGATTATCTGTTCCACTTCCAAAAGATACATAGTTCATATCCGCATCACCAATGCGGACACAGCCATTTTTTGCATTCCAAAACATAATCCAGCTCACATTTTTTAATTTTAGTGTATCCGTTATTGAAACAGTACAATATTACTATCTATTACAAATCCAGCTCATACTTCACCAGCGTCAGGCCATGTGCCGGCGCGGTAGGGCCTGCGGCGGCGCGGTCTTTTGCGAGAAGCGTCTCCTTCACAGATTCGGGCGTCCGTTTTCCCTGCCCCACCTCCATCAGGGTTCCCGCAATGATCCTCACCATATTGTAGAGAAAACCGTTCCCGCAGATCCGGATCACAAGCTCCGGCCCCTGCTCCTCGATCTCCAGCGAGTACACTGTCCGCACCGTGCTCTCCACCTGCGCACCCGTCCGGCAGAAGCTCTTGAAATCATGTTCGCCCACCAGGTACTCCGCGCCCCTGCGCATTTGATCTGCATTTAAGGGGCAATAAGTGAAATAGGAATACAGCCGTCTCACAGGCATGGGAAATTCTGCGCAATATATCCGATATTCATATGTCTTGCGGCTCGGGCAGTGTCTGGGATGCCAGTCAGGAGCCACCTCCTCGGAGCGCTGAATACGGATATCCTCCGGCAGCCGCTGGTTCAGGGCGTATGCGAACTTCTCTCCGGGCATTCGGCTCCCTGTGTCGAACACGGCGATATTTCCCAGCGCATGTACGCCGGAATCGGTACGGCTGGCGCCGATCACCTGTATCTGCTCGCCCGACAGCTCGGAAAGCGCCCGATTCAGTTCATGTTCAATGGTATTTCCGTTGTCCTGTAGCTGCCAGCCCTGATAATTGGTGCCGTCGTAGGCAACGATCAGCCGTATCCTCTTTTTGTTCCCGCCTTCGCTCATATCCACATCCACACCAGCCTTCCTGCGGTAATGCTGAGGGCCAGATAGAGAACGATACACAGATAGGCCAGTCCGTCCCTCTTTTGATATACAAGAGGCTTCATCTTGGTCCTGCCCTCTCCTCCTCTGTAGCATCTGGACTCCATGGCCAAGGCCAGATCGTTGGCCCTGTGGAACGCCGAGACGAACAACGGCACCAGAAGCGGCACCATCGCCTTGGCCCTCTTAAAAATATTCCCGCTCTCGAAATCCGCACCTCTGGCGAGCTGTGCTTTCATGATCTTGTCCGTCTCCTCCAGCAGAATGGGAATGAACCGCAGGGCGATGGACATCATCATCGCCACCTCATGCACAGGAATGCGGAACAGCTTCAACGGCTTCAACATTTTCTCCATGCCGTCCGTCAGATTGTTGGGCGTGGTGGTCAGTGTCATGACAGAGGAACCGATGATGAGTATGGTCAGCCTGACGGCCATCGTGATCGCCAGCGCCAGCCCTTCCCATGTGATCGTCAGTTTCCAGAAGGATACCAGCTCCCTTCCCGGCGTGAGGAACAGATTAAAGGTCACGGTAAGGATCAGCAGAAAAACGATTGCCTTCATGCCCTTTACCATGAACCGAAACGGCACATGGGACAGCCTGATCACGATCCCCAAAAATGCCACGGCCACAACATAGCCTGCAAAATGGTCAAACAAAAAAAGGGATATGATAAACAACAGCGTCCCGCCCAGCTTCACTCTGGGATCCAGTCTGTGTATCACGGATTCCGTCTGATAATATTGTCCTAAGGTTATATCTCTCAGCATATCGTCTCCCAAAGGGACATGCGGTCCAAGCTTTGCACTCAGCTTTGTACTCAGCTCAGATGCTCCCTCGTCCTACCGCCGTCCCAGCGCCTGCAGCACCGTATCGGCGGCCTCTTCTATGGTGGTGGCGCTCACGTCCACATTCATTCCCTTCTCCTTCAGCTTGTGCAGAACATACGTCACCTGGGGCGCCGCAAGCCCCACTTCCTCCAGCTCCTTATAGTGCCGGAACACCTTGCGGGGCTCATCGTCGTACAGGACGCTTCCCTTGTTCATCACAATGATCCTGTCCACGTACTCCGCCACATCTTCCATGCTGTGGGACACCAGCAGGATCGTCATGCCCGTCTGTGTCTGCAGCTGCTTGATCTGGTGCAGGATCTCATCACGTCCCTTGGGATCCAGACCCGCCGTGGGTTCGTCCAGGATCAGCACGTCCGGCTTCATTGCCAGCACTCCTGCAATGGCTGCCCGGCGCTTCTGTCCGCCCGACAGATCGAAAGGGGACTGATAGAACAATTCGTCCGGCAGCCCCACCCGGCGCAGCGCATCATAGGCGCGCAGCTCCGCTTCTCTCTTATCCAGGCCCAGATTCTTCGGCCCGAAACAGACGTCCGAAAACACGTCCACCTCAAAGAGCTGATGCTCCGGATACTGAAACACCAGTCCCACCCGACTGCGCAGCTTCTTCATGTCATAGTCCTTGTCGTAGATATCTTCCCCGTCAAAGTATATGTGACCGGAGGTGGCCTTCAGAAGACCGTTCAGATGCTGCACCAGCGTCGACTTGCCCGACCCCGTGTGTCCGATGATGCCGACGAACTGTCCGTCCGGAAACTGCAGGCACACGTCTTTCAATGCGGCCACCGCCAGCGGTGTGTCCGCCCCGTATATGTAGTTGACATGATCTACAATGATTGACATCGTCTCAAGCTCCCGTCAGTAATATGCGCTCAGCGCGTCCGCCAGCTCTTCGGCGGTCAGAATCCCGTCCGGCAGCGCCACGCCCCTCTTCTTCAGTTCGTATGCCAGCAGCGTCACCTGCGGCACGTCCAGACGAAGCTCCTTCAGCTTCTCCACCTGTGAAAATATCTGTCTGGGGGTGCCCTCCATGGCGATCCTGCCTCTGTCCATCACGAAGACCCTGTCCGCGTGAATGATTTCTTCCATATAATGAGTGATCAGAATGACCGTCACTCCCTCCACCTGATTTAACCCCCGCACGGCGCGAATGACCTCCTTGCGCCCGCTGGGATCCAGCATGGCCGTAGGCTCGTCCAGCACGATGCACTTTGGGTGCATGGCCAGTACGCCGGCAATGGACACGCGCTGCTTCTGCCCGCCGGAGAGCTTGTTGGGAGAATACTTGCGAAATTCATACATACCCACAGCCCGCAGGCTCTCTTCCACCCGCTCCCAGATCTCCTTTGTGGGAATTCCCATATTCTCGGGGCCGAATCCCACATCCTCCTCCACGACCTGACCGATGATCTGGTTGTCCGGATTCTGGAATACCATTCCTGCGGTCTGACGGACATTCCACAGCTTGTCCTCCTCAGAGGTGTCCATGCCGTCCACCCAGACAGTGCCCTCGGTAGGCGTCAGTATGGCGTTGATGTGCTTTGCCAGTGTGGATTTGCCGGAACCGTTATGGCCCAGAATAGCGATAAATTCCCCTTGTCGTATGTCCAGGCTCACCTTGTCCACCGCCGTGGTGATTCCCTCTACATTCCCCTCATCATCGCGTCTGATATATTCATATACTACGTCCGAAGCTTTGACTATTCCCATAATGCCTCTCATTTTACAGCAAATTTATACTTTTTCAACTATAGCAGATTCCCATAGGAATTACAATCGCAAGTTTACAAACCTCTTTCCTCATGGTATTCTTAATACCGTGACAGGTCGAATACCTTAACAGCTCTCATACCAATGCCGAACATGCATATACCGTCTCTGTACCTGTGATTGGCCTGTGATCGAAAGGAAAAATTGATGGATAAAACAAAATTGATCAAAATGTTCGCCGTCCTGACGGCCATAGTGGTTCTGGTCGCGCTGTTCAGTCAGGCCGCCCAAAAAAATTCCATGACGCTGACGGAGCACGAAGAACTGCTGTCGCAGTCTCAGCAGCAGACCGCTTCCTCCGAAAACGCCGACGCGGCCTCGGACGCTGGGGAAACAACTGCTCCCTCCGTAAGCCCCGCTCCGTCTTCCTCCCCTGCGGAGGTATCCGGAAACGATGAAAATGCGGAAGCCGCAAACACAGCATCGCAGCTCATCGGCGCTTCCCTCAACGCTGCTTCTCAGGAAGACCGCATCACGCTGAAGGACGGCTTTTACTATGAGCCTGTCTCGGACAACCTGCGCCGGTACATCACAGGCATCTCCTACCCTGCTCCAAGCAATGACGCCGAGCCGGAGATTACTGTGGAGGAGCTGCGCTATGTCCACATTCTGCACTATGATTTCGACGGGGAACCCGCCGAAGGCGAGCTGATCTGCAATCAGGCCATCGCGCAGGATCTTGTGGAGATCTTTTACGAGCTGTATCGAAATCAATATCAGTTGGAACGTGTCCGGCTCATCGACGAGTACGAGGGGGACGACGACGCTTCCATGGACGACAACAATACCTCCTGCTTTAACTATCGGGTGGTGGAAGGCACGACTACCCTGTCCAAGCACGCTTTCGGCCTTGCCGTCGATGTCAATCCCTACTATAACCCCTACATCACCTACGCCAAAAACGGGGACCGCAGCATCTTTCCCCCCGACGCGGAAATCTATGCCGACCGCTCGGCCAATTTTCCCTACAAGATAGACGAGGACGACCTGTGCTATAAGCTGTTTACCGAACACGGCTTCATCTGGGGCGGCAACTGGAACAACAGCAAAGACTATCAGCACTTCCAGAAAAATCCGGATTAGATTCTGATTTCCGTCCACTTCCCCTGCCGGAACCGAATAGAGGCAAAGATATATCTGGAAAGCTGGTCCGCTATCACACCGAACCAGATGCCGATGATTCCCATTCCGAGGGTATAGCCGAACAGATAGGACCCCACGGTCCTCATCACGGTAACGCTGACGGCAGAGGCCACAGCCGTATAGAGCGTATCTCCCGCGCCACGCAGACAGCCCATGTAGATCACCTGCGCGATCTGCAGGATCACCACAAATATGATCACATGCATAATGCTTACGCCGATATCCACGATATGCGGCTCCTTCGGGAAGAAGAGCCGCATCAGCGGGCGGGCGCCGAAGAAATAGACCACAGCCAGCACCACAGAGATCACACCGCCTATCATACGGCAGGTATTGCCGTAGTCTTTCGCCTTTTCAGGCTGTTTTGCTCCCAGACTGTAACCAATCAGGGCCACCGCCGTAGCCTGCAGGCCGTCTCCGAAGGAGAATGACAGGCCCATGATGTTCATTCCCACCTGATGCGCCGCCATAGCCGCCGTACCCTGATCTGCCGCCATGATGGCCGTCAGCATAAAGCCGATTCGCATGAGCACCTGCTCCGCGAACACGCTGTAGCCCACCTTGATGATATTTTTCAATGCGTCCCACACGGGGTATAGTTTTTCCTTCAGTATCAGCGGAATGCTGACAAAGGTATCCGTCTTCCAGACGGAGCGCAGACTCATCATGCTGGCCACTACGGTACCCAGAACGGTGGCCAGCGCCGCCCCCTTGATCCCCAGCGCCGGAAATCCGAAATGCCCCTGGATCAACAGGTAATTTGCGCATATATTCACTCCGCTGGATACCAGATTGGTGCGCATGGTGATTCTGGTATTGCCAGCCCCGCGCTGCGCGGAATTGATCCCCATCTGCACACAGTTGAAGATCATGCCGCCCATGATGATCCTGAAATACAGAACGGCGCTGTCATGGGTCTGCTCCTCGGAACCGCAGAGCCGGATAATGGGATCGGCAAAGACTACCAGCAGGATACTGAAGATGACAGCCATCACAAGAGTAAACACCAGAAAAGTGGAAAATATCCTGTTTGCATCTTCCCGCTTTCCCTCGCCCATTCTTCTCGCCACCAGAGCGGCAATGGCCACATTGGCCGCAAAGAACAGGGACAGACCCAGGAACTTGGGCTGCGTCGTCAGGCCCACCGCCGCCACCGCATAGGAACCCATGGAGCTTACCATCAGCGAGTCGATCAGACCCGCCAACGCCGTAAAAAAGGATTCCAGGATAGCCGGCCACGCCATATTCAGCGTCTTGGCAATATCCTCTTTCGTATACCGTGATTTCTTCATGATCTTTTCCTCTAAAAATAGGGAGAACCTTTCGGTCCTCCCCATGTTATTTCTGTTATCTTATACCAGCTCCAGAATTACTTCCATAGCCGCATCGCCCTTGCGCTGTCCGACCTTTACGATTCTGGTATAGCCGCCCTTACGGTCGACATACTTCGGCGCATACTCGTCAAAAAGCTTTGCCACAAGATCGATTTCCTTTGTGTTCCTCTTTCTGCCTGCAGCCTCCTTAGGAACGCTTACAACGGGATACAGCACCTTCATCATCTGGTGTCTTGCATGCAGTCTGCTGGGAAGATCCTTCTTGATCTCCTTCTCCACCTCATCGTAGACGGTAACGGTAACGCCGTTCTCGATCCTCTTGATCTTGCCGTCCTTATCGCGGTGGCTGTCGGAGAGAACCTTTCCGGTCTCCTTGTCAACGATCTGCTTTACTCTCTTGCCGTCCTTATCCTTGCGAGCGACCTTGGCCGTAACCTTTACGGTCTCGTAATTGTCTTTCTCCTTCACAGCCAGAGCTACAAGACCGTCAACGATCTTCTGAACCTCCTTGGCCTTTGCCTCCGTGGTAACGATCTTACCGTTTTGAATCAGAGCGGTCACCTGATTTCTCAGCAGTGCCTTTCTCTGGGAAGATGTCCTTCCGAGTTTTCTGTACTTTGCCATAATTTGTTTTCCTTTCTCCATTCATGGTACATCCGGCCACGCGCTTTGGACTTACTTACCGAATGCTTGTTTACTTTGCCATTTAGAGATGAACCGCCGGCGAACTCATCGGCTTTACCGCCTGCGGAAAATCCGTCACACTCAGGCCCCTTGACCCTTACGCGGGGAGAATTGCCGCCAGACAATTCTCCTGCGCGAAACATAGAACTTCTCCGTGAAGCGCCCTTTGGCGCGAACGGTTAGAAGTTCTTTTTGCGCTCTATTCCTCGCTGAGCTTCAAGGACAGCCCCAGCTCCTTCAGCTTAGCCAGCACTTCCTCCAGCGACTTGCGGCCCAGATTGCGGACCTTCATCATATCCTCGGAGGTCTTGCCGCACAGCTCCTCCACCGTGTTGATGCCTGCCCTCTTCAGACAGTTGTAAGAACGAACGGAGAGCTCCAGCTCGTCGATGCTCATTTCCATCACTTTCTCTTTCTCGTCGTCCTCCTTCTCCACCATGACCTCTGCAGTCTTGGCATTCTCGGACAGATCGATAAAGAGGCTCAAATGCTCGCTCAGCACCTTAGCCGCAAGGCTTACCGCCTCGTCGGGAACCAGAGTGCCGTTGGTGAACACGTCCAGCGTCAGCTTGTCATAATCGGTGATCTGGCCTACGCGGGTGTTCTCTACCGTCACATTCACTCTCTCCACGGGAGTGTAGATGGAATCCACAGCAATCACGCCGATGGGCAGATCCTCATTCTTGTTCTTGTCGGCGCTCACATAGCCGCGTCCCTTTGTAATGGTCAGCTCCATGTAGAGCTTTGTATCCTTGCCGCTTAAGGTAGCGATCACAAGATCGGGATTCAGGATCTCGATGTCCTGATCCGCCTGAATATCAGATGCGTGTACAACGCCCTCGCCTTCATATTCGATATATGCTATCTTTGCTTCGTTGGTCTCGCTGTTGTTTTTGATAGCAAGGCTCTTGATGTTCATGATGATCTCAGTAACGTCCTCTTTGACACCGGGAACGGAACTGAACTCATGCAGAACGCCTTCGATCTTGACCTGGCTTACCGCTGCACCGGGCAGTGAGGAAAGCATAATTCTTCTCAGGGAATTACCGAGAGTGATTCCGTAACCTCTTTCCAAAGGCTCAACGACAAATTTGCCGTACTTTTTGTCTTCTGAAATCTCTGCAACCTCTATATTAGGTCTCTCAAAATCAAACACTGCGAATACCCTCCTTTTTGAATGTTTATCTTACTTGGAGTACAACTCGACAATCAGCATCTCATCTACGGGAACATCGATCATTTCTCTGGTGGGAAGATTCTTGATGGTTCCCTTAAGGTTCTCAATATCAACATCCATCCATTCAGGTATAAGCCTGCCGCCTGTCACTTCCAAAATATCCTTGTATCTCTGCAGGGACTTCGCCTTCTCCTTGATCTCGATCACATCGCCTGCTTTGATACGATAAGAGGGAATATTCACCGTTTTGCCGTTGACCAGCACATGCTTGTGGCCGACGATCTGTCTTGCCTCTCTTCTTGTTCTTGCAAAGCCCATTCTGAACGCTACGTTGTCCAGTCTGCTCTCCAGCATGACCATCAGGTTCTCACCTGTGGTCCCCTTCATTCTGTCGGCCTTCTCATAGTAATTTCTGAAAGGCTTCTCCAGCACGCCATAGATGAACTTTGCCTTCTGCTTTTCACGAAGCTGCAGACCGTACTCACTTACTTTCTTGCCTGCCTTCAGATTCTGTCTTTTAGACTTTTTGTCATATCCCAGATAAGCGGGCTCTAAGCCCAGCGCTCTGCATCTCTTTAATACGGGTACACGATTTACTGCCATTTTTTCTTTTCCCTTCCTTATTGTTTACAGTGCTGTTCCTGCAGCACTTTCTTCCAACTGCGCCGACATGCGGCCTCACATTACACTCTGCGCCTCTTGGGAGGACGGCAGCCGTTGTGAGGTACGGGAGTCACGTCGCGAATGCTTACAACCTCAAGACCGCATGCAGAGAGTGCTCTGATAGCAGCCTCACGTCCCGAACCGGGACCCTTCACAAATACGTCTACGGATTTCAGTCCATGTACCAAAGCGGCTTTGGTAGCCGTCTCTGCTGCCATCTGAGCGGCATACGGAGTAGATTTCCTTGAACCTTTAAATCCCAGACCACCGGCACTTGCCCAGCTGAGAGCGTTTCCCTCTGTGTCTGTCAGGGTAACGATCGTATTGTTAAAAGAAGACTGGATATGTGCCTGTCCGCGTTCAACGTTTTTCTTAACGCGCTTCTTCGTTACTTTTTTTGCAACTTGTTTCGCCATTTTTTAAACTAACCTACTTTCTTAATTTTCCGGAATCCGCCTGATTCCTAAATTGACAGTTACTTAAAAGCACCATTACTTTTTCTTGTTGGCAACGGTTCTCTTGGGACCCTTGCGGGTTCTCGCGTTGTTCTTGGTGTTCTGACCGCGAACGGGAAGACCTTTACGGTGACGGATACCGCGATAGCAGCCGATCTCCTGAAGTCTCTTGATGTTCAGAGCGATCTCACGTCTCAAGTCACCCTCCACCATAACGTTCAGCTTCTCCATAGCCTCGCTGATCTTCTTCACTTCCTCGTCGGTCACGTCCCTTACTCTGGTGTCAGGATTTACGCCTGCCTCTGCCAGAATCTTGTTGGCGGTAGATCTGCCGATGCCATAAACATAGGTCAGTCCGATCTCAATTCTTTTTTCTCTGGGTAAGTCTACACCTGCGATACGAGCCATTTACATTTCCTCCATTTTCTTTGCGTTTCCGCTTTCTGCAAAACTTCACGCTGCACACGATTGGTCTGTTTGGTGTGTGCTGATTGTTACTAAGTTGATTGGGGCCTTCACCCAATCGGACGCTCTCTGCCTATCCGATCTTTCCAGAACGAAGTACCGATCTTCTTATAATAATAAATTTCAGAAAATCTTTCCGTCCTAGTATCAACAAGTAATCCCGTAAGCTCCATCTCAGTTTTATGATAATCGATGCCTCCGCTCGACGATCGAGCGCACTGCACCGGTTCAGCCGCACATAAAAACCGGACAAGAACTCACTTCCTTCACTCAGGCTTTCCGAAAGCCTGAATAAACGGTGATTATCCTTGTCTCTGCTTATGCTTCGGATTCTCGCAGATTACTCTGATGCGTCCTTTTCTCTTGATGATCTTGCACTTTTCGCAGATCGGTTTTACTGATGATCTAACTTTCACGTTAAACCCTCCTTTCAAAAAAGACCGCTTTACATTGTAACATAGGCATTTTCAATTTGCAAGAGTTTTTACTCATATATTTTCAATATTTCGGTATTTATTCCCATACTGTGGCTCCCATTGGGATTACGGCGCAAGATATACCGTAAATTTTTCATTATTATATACCGCCTCATATCCTTGTTCCTGCAGGAACCGGCCCAGCATCTGCAGCTTTTCCTCCGCCTGCCTGTCATAGAACAGCCCGTCCGCTTCCCCTGTCAGCAGATACTCCCCGTGGCGTCTCTCCAGAATCACCGCAGGCGAGAGCTCCCCGCAGGCGATTTCCTCCCCGATCTTATCCAGCGATGCCTGAAAATACTCCGTACCGTAAGATCTCAGATCCCCCCAGACATTCATCGCCGGCCTCATCTCCATGAAAAAGGAAATTCCGGGAATATACCCGTAAAGGATACACTCCCTCTCACAAAGAGCTTCCTCCTGCAGATATCGATACAGCCCCTCAAGACTTTCCGCTTTCCGCTCTTCTGTATGCATTCCTTTCAACACCGGAATATCTTCGATTTCCTTCGTCAGCCCTCTGCCTCCGGCTGCCCCTTCATACACAAAGGTCTCTCCAAAGCCTGCGCATTGGGTCAATGCAAAAACCGCCGTCACGACAATCACACATTTTACCGGAAAAGCCAGAACATTTTTTCTCTCCCTGCAGAACCGATATCCCAGCCACAAAAATCCCGGCATCGTCAAAAACATATTATTGATGCCGGCATAGGCCGCATTGTTTCCTCCCAGAGGAGTGATAAAAAGTACAAGAAGCAAAAGTACAGCAAACAGCCTGTTCTCTTTCGTCTCTCTCCGCGAAAAAGCCTGCGCTGCTGCCAGACAGGCCATAACCTGAAAAACCATGATACAGGGGCCGAATATAGAATCATATGCCGCATAATCGCGATAATTGAACCCCGCCCTTATCAGCCAGAGCGATACGGCTGCGGCAAGCAGCACACAAACGCACTTCTTCCCTTTTTCCAGCTTTCCGGGCAAGGGCAGACACACCAGCAGACCGCCTCCCAGCATCAACAGAAAACGCTTTGTCCAGTAGCTGTTCTCCGTATAAGCCCGCAGCATCTCCGAAATCATGCCCGCAGGCTTATAATCTACGGCGTCTTCCGTCATCCGGAACAGTCTGGCAATGCCTGCCGCATACTCCCCCAATCCGTATCGGAGAGAAAGAAAAAGCAGCATACTGCCCAGTGCCGCGGCGTATCCCAATATGCAGAATCCGGTATCCGCGGCAATGCTCCGGAGCTTTTTATGTACAAAGATTCCATAGGCCCACACGGCCAGTATCAGCCCGACCTGTACCAGATTGGAGAAGCGAACCCCTACATTCCAGCCTAAGACGGCCCCTGCTGCCGCCAGCCAAATTTTTTTCCCCGATACCAGTCCGTGATATAACAGGCAGATTCCTGCCAGCAGAAGCAGATAGGTCAGATAGCAGTACAGAGCCGATGTCGGCAGCCAGCAGAGAGCGATTGCAGCCAGGTTTCCCACAAATGCCAAAGGCGCCGGTATCCGCAGTTTCTTCACACAGAAAAAATACGAGATTGCGGCGATAATACTCACTATCAATCCCGTGTACACATTCATTCCCAGCATGGTGGCGCCGTAGGGAAGCTTCATAATCAAAGAACCTGCCCCGTTTGCAAGCCATGTGGCAAAGTACCACATGGAATCCATATATTCAAGCCCGCTGTAGCGAAAATTGGTACAATTATAGCCGCCGTCCCATAGATCCACGCCCACATTCACGTGCCGAAGCGGATACAAAACGAGCAGCACCGTGCTGACGACCCACGCTGCCACCCGAATATACCTATTTCTCCACAGCCGCAGAACTGCATCTTTCATGAGATATCTCCCGTATTCTCAGGCTGCCCTCTCTGCCTTCGCCACTTCCGACCGTCTGCCGGTTCCTGCACGCCGGAACAGATCAAATCCGGCCATCCCCAGCGCTAGGACCGCCACTCCCATGATTCTGAAAGTAAACACTACATGCAGTCCCGAGTGATGCTGCACCACAATGAACCATACAAAAGGAATGCAGGCTGTCAGCAAATACGGCACGGCACAGGCTGCTGCTTTTCTCACAGACCACCTGCAGCAGGCCGTCACAAATGCCGCCGCATCAATTGCAATCACACAGCCAAACAGCACAGAATAAAACAAGGAGTCATACTCCTGCAGATTCAATCCGATTACATAGAATCCGCCGGCAAACCGATGTCTCCCTCCCACTGCCTCCGTCCAGCCGAGAATGGATCCCACTGCTGATTTTATTGTTCCCGTATGTAATGTCAGATCCGCCAGCACCCACTTGGAAGCCCACATGGCCACATAGCCCAGCGCCCAGCAGCCACTGTAGAGAATCGTAGAAAATATACTCTTTTTCGCTTTTTCCTCTCTCTTCATCAGATGATAAATACACAGAGGGAAACCCAACGTTACCACCGGATATGTAAGAAAATCAAAATATGCCGTCAATATCCCGACCAGCAGAAACAATTCCGGATACTTGTCTTCCTGCTCCAGCCGCTCATGGCGAAGCAGAATCACAAGCAGCGCCAATGTAGTAATCACCCAGCACACGGCCATAGAAAAAGATGCAAGCATCAATATCGGCTTCATGAACAACAGTGCAATTACTATCGCCGTGCCTGCCTCCCACCTTTTCGCTCTATAGGACACCGCAAGCACCAAAAACGTCAGCAATATCTCCAGACCTGCGCTTAACCACAGAACCTGCTCCCATTTAAAAAACTGAAGCAACGGTTTTAAGAATACCAGATATCCGTGCCAGTATCTGGAATATTGATGCAAGAACATACCGGCGGTGTCCCCGCCGCCGCTAAGGTATTCTAAAGTGGCTTCAGGGGTCCACACATTTTCATCTAGGTCCAGATGATACACCCACATGGCATGTTCAAACGGATTTTTGCCCGGAATCTTTTCACAGGCATTCTGCACCATGATGGCATCGGTATAAAGTTCCCTGTTTTGAGATAGGTATTTCTGTAATCGCCCCCGCGCATCCTCTCGGTCAGGCTGCACAAAAAACTTTTCCGCCGAAGCGAAAACATTCCTCCTCACGGAATTCACCGGCATACAGTATACAACCGTCAGGAGCAGGACTCCCAACGCCACACTGACAATTCCCAAGCAGAGCATCTGCCGAATATGAATAAACCAAGGGTTCTTTCTCTTCTGCATACCCTGACCTACTTATCTCTCCAGATGATGCGGCCCTTGCTCAGGTCGTAAGGCGAAAGCTCCAGAGTCACGCGGTCGCCGGGAAGAATACGGATAAAATTCTGGCGCAGCTTGCCGCTGATATGTGCCAGCACTCTGTGCCCGTTCTCCAGTTCCACCTGAAACATCGTGTTGGGCAGCTTCTCCACAACGGTTCCTTCGATTTCGATCACATCACTCTTAGACATACGTTTCCTCCCTTTGATTTGTTTGATATTGCTCTTTGTATTGTTTTACTGCGCGTTTAATCTCCTCGTCGTACACTTTTCCGCCTTCGGAGAGCTTTTCCTTCAACTGCGCCTCCACGGTCCGGTTCACAAGCTGTATGTGCCTCAGACGTTTTTTCTTGGGCGCCTCCACGGTCTTCAGGCGGCCGTCGCACAGATATACAAAATCCTTTTCCTCGGCGACCACCACATAGAGAGTGCCTTTGTCGTGCCCTGCCTTGGAGAATGCAAAATGTCCTATCATAATCTCTCTGCTTTCTCGGTGTCCGTCAAAAAGCGTTTTCATAGAGGGTCAGAATCTCCGGATCGCCCTCCGTCACGAGAATGGTATTCTCATAGTGAGCAGACCAGGATCCGTCCTCCGTCACCACGGTCCAGTCGTCATCCAGCCACTCCACATCAGCCCTGCCCATGTTGATCATGGGCTCCACTGCAAGGGTCATTCCCGCCCGAAGCTTGGGGCCCCTTTTGATCTGTGCAAAATTAGGCACCTGAGGTTCCTCGTGGAGATGGGTCCCGATACCGTGTCCCACCAGATCCCTGACGATTCCGTAACCGAAAGGTTTGATATAGGCGTCGATGGCGTTGGAAATTTCATGTAAATGATTTCCTGCCCGCGCCATTTTTATACCTTCAAAGAAGCTCTGTCTGGTAGCGTCGATGAGCTGCTGTGCCTCCGGACTGATCTGCCCCACTCCGAAGGTACGCGCCATGTCCGAATGATAGCCCTTATAGATCAGACCGGCGTCCAGACTAACAATATCGCCTTCCTTTAAGATATGGTGCTTTCTCGGAATGCCATGGACCACTTCGTCGTTCACCGACACACAGATGGAAGCCGGATATCCGTTGTAATGAAGAAAGTTAGGGACACAGCCGTGCTGCCGGATCAACTTGTCTCCCAAAATATTGATCTCCATGGTGGAGATCCCCGGCCGGATAGATTTCTCTAAATTCTGAAAAACATCTGCAAGCAAACGGCAGGATTCCCGCATGAGCCCGATTTCCTGCTCCGTCTTAATCGCAATCGCCATGACTACGCCTCTCTCTGGTCCAGTATGTCTGTGACGGCCTTAAATACATCTTTCATATCCATCGTGCCGTCCACGGTCCTCAGAACGCCCTTGGCCGTATAAAAGTCTATGAGGGGCTGCGTCTGTTCATGATACACCTTCAGGCGATTCAGCACGGTCTCCGGCTTATCGTCATCGCGCAGCACCAGTTCGCTGCCGCAGGTATCGCAAACGCCCTCCGTCTTGGGCGGAATGTGTTCAATATGATATGTAGCGCCGCACTTTAAGCAGGCCCGTCTGCCTGACATTCTCCGAACGATGTTCTCATCGGGCACATCAACGTTGACAGCGTAATCTATTTTCTCATTCAGCTTGGTCAGCGCCTCGTCCAGCACCTCCGCCTGGGGTATCGTGCGGGGAAAGCCGTCCAGAACATAGCCGTTTTTGCAATCGTCCTGTGCCACTCTGTCCAACAGGATCTTCACCGTCAGTTCATCGGGAACCAGCAGCCCCTGGTCCATGTACTTCTTCGCTTCCTTTCCCAGCTCGGTGCCGTTCTTGATATTTGCACGGAAGATGTCGCCCGTGGACACGTGGGGAATCTGATATCTCTCCGCGATCAGCTTCGCCTGTGTTCCCTTGCCTGCACCGGGCGCTCCCAACATGATTATTTTCATAATTCCTCTTTTCTGCAGTATGAAAACTGCGTCATTTACACAATACGCACAAAAGACCGGACAGGCAGACCTGTCCGATCTTGTAAGCCGTAATTATTTTTCCAGGAAGCCCTTGTAATTTCGGACAAGCATCTGAGATTCTACCTGCTTCACAGTCTCCAGCACAACGCTGACGATAATGATAAGGCTCGTGCCGCCAAACGATACGCTTGCATGGAACACGCCGCTGAAAACATAGGGAAGCACGGCAACGATAGTCAGTCCCACCGCACCCACGAAAACGATATAGTTCAGCACCTTGTTCAGGTAATCGCTGGTAGGTTTTCCGGGTCTGATACCGGGTATAAAGCCGCCCTGCTTTTTCATATTATCGGCAATCATCAGCGGATTAAAGGTAATGGAGGTGTAGAAGTATGCAAAGAATACGATCAGCACCATATATACCAGCAATCCTGCGGAATACTGTATCTGGCTGGGATTGCACCAGTAATTTGAATTCAGATACTTTAAAATCTCGCCCCATACGCCGCCGCCCTGATATCCTGCAAAAGAAGATATAAAGATCGGAAGCTGCAGAACCGACTGCGCGAAGATCACGGGGATCACGCCTGCGGTATTGACCTTCAGCGGTATATTGGAGGTCTGACCTCCCACCATCTTCCTGCCCTGTACCTTATTGGCGTACTGGACGGGAATCTTGCGCTCGCCGTCGTTCAAAATGATGACAAGCACCACCATGCCCACGATGATGGCCATAATGATCACTGCCGCCAGCACAGCCGTGGCAGGCGCCTTGCCGAACACGAACTGTTCAAAAAGGTTGCCCAGATCTTCCGGAAGTCTGGAAATAATGTTGATGACCAGAACGATGGAGATACCGTTCCCGACACCCTTCTCCGTGATCCGCTCACCGACCCACATCAGGAATGCGCTGCCCGCGGTCAAAGTCGCGATCGCGGTAATGACGCTCATGGCATTGTAGTTGGTCAGGTAGCCCTGCCTTCCGAAGCCGATCGCCAGAGCCGTGGATTGGATCAGCGCCAGCACTACCGTCACATATCTGGTGATAGATGCGATCTTTTTTCTTCCGTCCTCGCCGTCACGCTGCATCTCCTCCAATTTAGGGATTGCAATGGTGAGCAGCTGCATGATGATAGATGACGTGATATAAGGGCTGATGTTCAACGCCAGTATGGACATATTAATGAACGATCCGCCTGTGATCGCATCAAAGAAGCCGAACGCACCGTTGTTGCTCTGGGCAGAGAACCAGTCTCTGAAATACTCTCCGCTCACGCCCGGCGTGGGCAGCTGGGAGCCGATTCGAATCACCACCAGCATCATGAACGTAAATAAGAGCTTTTCCCGAATCTCTTTGATCTTGAATGCGTTTTTCAGTGTGGTAAACATTACATCACCTCTGCCGTTCCACCAAGAGCCTCAATCTTCTCCTTTGCAGTTGCACTGAATGCGTCTGCCTTAACATTGAGCTTTTTGGTAAGTTCTCCGTTGCCGAGTATCTTTACTCCATCTCTGGGATTCTTAACAACACCAGCTTCAATCAATGCATTTACATCCACTGTAGCGCCATCTTCAAAGCGCTCCAACGCGCTTATATTGATTCCTATGATTTCCTTTGCATTCCTATTGGTAAAGCCTCTCTTGGGAATACGTCTGTACAGAGGCATCTGACCACCCTCAAAACCGGGTCTGGGAGCTCCGGAGCGGGCTTTCTGACCCTTGTGGCCCTTGCCTGCAGTCTTGCCGTTGCCGGATCCGTGTCCGCGGCCTCTTCTAAAATTATCGCTTTGTTTAGAGCCTTTTGCGGGTCTCAAATTGGATAATTCCATGATTAACACCTCCGTTCGTTTATACTTCTTCAACCTTCAACAAATATCCCACCTGACGAATCTGTCCTCTGGTGGCATCATTGTCGGGAAGAATTACGGACCTGCCGATCTTGCGCAGACCCATGGATTCAACAATTGCTCTGTTCTTCGGTACAGCGCCGATGGTGGACTTTACCAAAGTAATCTTTAACTTCTTATCTGCCATTTCTCATGCACTCCTTTCGCATCCGCGCCTTATGCCATAACTTCTTCCACAGACTTGCCGCGGCTCTTGGCAACTTCCTCGGGAGCCTTCAGCTGGCTGAGGCCTGTAATTGCCGCAAGGACAACATTCTGCTTGTTATTGGAGCCGAGAGACTTGGTACGGATATTTTTGATGCCTGCCAGCTCGCACACGATACGAACGGGACCGCCCGCAATCACACCGGTACCTTCCGGAGCCTTCTTCAGAAGAACGTTCGCGGAGCCGTACTTGCCGATAAAATCATGTGTGATGGAATTATTCTCATCCATCGGAATCTCAACGAGATGCTTCATGGCATCTTCCTTACCCTTGCGGATCGCTTCGGGAATTTCTACGGCTTTGCCCAGTCCGGCGCCTACATGACCGTTGCCGTCGCCGACTACTACCAGAGCGGTGAAACGCATATTACGTCCGCCCTTTACGGTCTTGGCTACACGCTTGATGGTCACGACCTTGTCATTCAACTCAAACTGGCTTGCATCTATGATCGTATGTTTCATGGTGTGTTCCTCTTCCTTTCCTAGAATTCCAAGCCAGCTTCTCTGGCTGCATCAGCTAATGCTGCGATCTTACCCTGATATATAAAGCCGCCTCTGTCAAAGACAACGCTCTTGATGCCCTTTTCCACGGCGCGCTTGCCGATCACGGTTCCCAGATATGCGGCAGCATCAACGTTATTGGTCTTCTCCAGCTCTGCCTTGATCTCCTTCTCAAGCGTGGAAGCGGATACCAATGTATTCCCAACAGTATCGTCGATAATTTGAGCATACATATGATTATTGCTTCTGAACACTGCAAGACGGGGTCTCTCGGCAGTACCACTGAAGCGGTTGCGGATTCTTAAGTGCTTTTTGGCACGAACTTCTTTTCTTGATACCTTTTTAACCATCTTCATACTCTCCTTATCTGTTATTTCTTACCTGTCTTACCGACTTTACGTCTGATGGTCTCATCGACATACTTGATGCCCTTGCCCTTATAAGGCTCAGGTCTTCTCTTGTCTCTGATCTCAGCCGCAAACTGGCCGACCTTCTCCTTGTCAATGCCCTTGACAATGATCAGGTTCTGTCCGTCCACTGTCGTTTCGATTCCCTCCGGATCCTCCATCTCAACGGGATGGGAGTATCCGAGGTTCAGTGTCAGCTTCTTGCCGGACTTGGCAGCTCTGTAACCTACGCCGTTTACCTCAAGTCTCTTCTCGAAGCCATCGGTAACGCCCACTACCATATTGTTCACAAGCGTTCTGGTCAGACCGTGAAGAGATTTCATCTTCTTCAGGTCATTGGGTCTGCTCACCAGCACCTCAGCGCCCTCTACCTTGATTTCCATTTCAGCGGGAAGCACTCTCTCAAGTGTACCCTTGGGACCTTTCACGGTCACTTTGTTATTTTCTGCAACCTCCACGGTCACACCCGCGGGGATCGCGATTGGCATTCTACCTATACGTGACATGCCCGTACCTCCTATAATAATTAAAAAAATATTTGGGTAAATCTTTTTGCAGGCAAAACATAGATTTTCTCAGGCGGCG
This sequence comes from uncultured Acetatifactor sp., assembly GCA_947624245.1. GTDB lineage: Bacteria > Bacillota > Clostridia > Lachnospirales > Lachnospiraceae > Acetatifactor. The sequence continues at coordinate 48,084 of CANQJL010000005.1, forward strand.
TACTTTGACGCCTTAGATAATCTTTTGCCTTGTTACCATACAAATGCCAGAACTTCGCCGCCCACCTGCAGCTCGCGCGCTTTCTTATCCGTAATCACGCCCTGGTTGGTGGAAATGATGGCAATGCCGAGACCGCCGAGTACTCTGGGCAGTTCATCCTTGCCTGCATACACGCGAAGACCGGGCTTAGAGATTCTCTTGATGCCGGAAATGATCTTCTCAGTCTTATCTGCACCGTATTTTAATGTGATATGGATCGTTTTGAAGCTGCCTTCCTCGATCACGTCATACTTTGCAATGTAACCTTCGTCCAGAAGAATCTGTGCGATTGCCAGTTTCATTTTGGAAGCAGGCACGTCAACCGTATCATGTTTTGCAGTGTTTGCATTACGGATTCTTGTAAGCATATCTGCAATAGGATCGCTCATCGTCATTGTTTTCTTCCTCCTTCCTACCAGCTTGCTTTCTTGATGCCGGGAATCTCACCCTTATAGGCCAGTTCGCGGAAGCAAACCCTGCAGATTCCGTACTTTCTCAGATAAGCGTGGGGACGACCACAGATCTTGCAGCGGGAATAAGCCTGCGTGGAAAATTTGGGCTTGCGCTGCTGTTTTATTTTCATTGATGTCTTAGCCATGAAAATTTACCTCCTTATTGTCTTGCGAACGGCATGTTGAACAGAGTCAACAGCTCCCGGGCTTCTTCGTCGGTCTGTGCAGTGGTAACAATGATGACGTCCATACCTCTGGTCTTGTCGATCTTATCGTACTCGATCTCGGGGAAGATGAACTGCTCCTTGATACCGAGCGCATAATTGCCTCTGCCGTCAAATGCGTTGGGATTAACGCCTCTGAAGTCACGCACGCGGGGCAGTGCCAGATTCACCAGACGATCCAAGAACTCATACATTTTCTCGCCGCGAAGCGTTGTCTTGCAGCCGATATTCATACCCTCACGAATCTTGAAGTTCGCTATGGAATTCTTGGCCTTGGTGAGTACCGCCTTCTGACCTGTGATGATCTCCATGTCATTCACGGCATTCTCCAGAACCTTTGCATTGTCCTTTGCTTCGCCGACGCCCATATTGACCACGATCTTCTCAAGCTTGGGAACTTCCATAACATTCTTATATCCAAACTTCTTTGTCATAGCCGCTACGATCTCATCGTAGTACAAATCTTTCAGTCTTGCCACTTTTCGTTCCTCCTTCCTATTGATCAGTCAATCACTTCGCCGGTCGCCTTTGCAAAACGGACCTTCTTGTCTCCGTCCATCTTGAAGCCGACTCTGGTAGCCTTGCCCTTATAGACAAGCATGACATTGGAAATATCAATAGGAGCTTCCTTCTGAATAATGCCGCCGTTGGGGTTTGCCTGAGAGGGCTTCGCATGCTTTGTGACCATGTTCACTCCCTCTACCAGTACTCTGCCCTTCTTGGCATCTACGGAAATCACCTTTCCCTCTGAACCGTTATCTTTTCCCGCGATCACCTTTACGGTATCGCCCTTTTTGATCTTTAATGTTGACATTTGGCACCTCCTTATAATACTTCGGGAGCAAGAGAGGCGATCTTCATGAACTGCTTGTCACGAAGCTCTCTCGCAACCGGCCCAAAAATACGGGTTCCTCTGGGTGTCTTGTCATCCTTGATGATCACTGCAGCGTTCTCATCGAACTTAATGTAGGAACCATCCTTGCGGCGTGCGCCCTTAACGGTACGTACGACCACTGCCTTGACAACATCGCCCTTCTTTACAACGCCGCCTGGTGTTGCATCTTTAACAGAAGCAACGATAATGTCGCCGATCTGTGCATATCTTCTAGTGGAGCCGCCCATAACGCGGATGCAGAGAAGCTCTTTTGCACCTGTGTTGTCGGCGACCTTCAGTCTTGTCTCCTGCTGAACCATGATTTTCCTCCTTTGCCGCTGCTGCGGCCAATATGGATCTTACTACCCGAGTGAAATTATTTCACCTTTTCTACGATCTCCACAAGTCTCCATCTCTTATCCTTGGACAGAGGCCTGGTCTCCATAACCTTGACGGTATCGCCGATGCTGCACTCGTTGTTCTCATCATGAGCCTTCAGCTTATAAGTTCTCTTCACAACCTTGCCGTACAGCGGATGCTTTACATGCTCCTCGATAGCTACAACGATCGTCTTATCCATCTTATTACTGGTAACTTTACCGGTACGAACTTTTCTCAAATTTCTTTCCACGATTGCTCTCCTTTCTGCGCCTCGGCCTTACGCTCTGGCCTTCTCTGTGATAACTGTCTGAATACGCGCAATGTTCTTTCTCACGTCTTTGATCCTTGCAGTATTATCCAGCTGATTGGTTGCGTTCTGGAATCTCAAATTGAAAAGTTCTTTTTTCGCAGCAACAAGTTCCTGATTCAGTTCTTCCACGGACTTGCCCTTTAATTCTTCTACAAACTTACTAGATTTCATTCTTTTACACCGCCTTCCAAATCTGCCTTAGAAACGACCTTGCACTTGCAGGGAAGCTTATGCATTGCAAGACGCAGTGCCTCTTTTGCCTGATCCTCGGGAACACCGGCAATCTCAAACATAACACGTCCGGGCTTTACGACCGCTACCCAGTACTCCAGAGTACCTTTACCGGAACCCATACGAGTCTCCGCAGGCTTAGCGGTAACAGGCTTGTCGGGGAATATCTTGATCCACACCTTACCGGTACGCTTTGTATAACGGGTGAGGGCAATACGTGCCGCCTCAATCTGCTTTGACTTTATCCAACAGGGTTCCAGAGCCACCAGACCATATTCACCGTAAGCGAGGGTAGTGCCTCTCATTGCCTTACCGGTCATACTGCCGCGGAACTGTTTACGATGCTTCACTCTTTTCGGCATTAACATAATTATTTCTCGCTCCCTTCCGTCTGATTTTTCTTGGCAGGAAGGACCTCGCCTTTGTAGATCCAAACCTTGACTCCGATCTTGCCGTAGGTGGTATCTGCCTCTGCAAAACCGTAATCGATATCCGCTCTCAGAGTCTGAAGAGGGATCGTTCCCTCACTGTAGAACTCGGTACGCGCGATATCCGCTCCGCCAAGACGGCCTGCACATGCAGCCTTGATTCCCAGTGCGCCTGCCTTCATGGTCCTTCCCATGCAGGACTTCATGGCACGTCTGAAGGAAACACGATTCTCCAACTGCTGTGCGATATTCTCTGCAACCAACTGTGCATCTCTGTCAGGTCTCTTGATCTCCTTGATGTCGATGGAGACCTTCTTATCGGTCAGCTTTGCCAGTTCGTTCTTGGTAACTTCAATCTCAGCGCCGCCCTTACCGATGATGACACCGGGCTTCGCGGTGTGAATGATCACTCTCACTCTGTCAGAGGCTCTCTCGATCTCGATCTTGGAGATGCCTGCGTTGAACAGCTTCTTCTTAAGGTATTTTCTGATCTCGTAGTCTTCTACGAGATAATCGGCGAATTCGCCCTCAGCATACCATTTGGAATCCCAATCTTTGATAATTCCGACTCTTAAGCCATGAGGATTAACTTTCTGTCCCATTGAATTGTCTGCTCCTTTCCTTACTTCTTCTCGTCAAGAATCACGGTAATGTGGCTCATTCTCTTTTCGATCCTGTAAGCTCTGCCCTGTGCTCTGGGCTGAATGCGCTTCATGGTAGGACCCTTATTTGCGTAGCACTCCGCCACATAAAGATTCTCCGGATTCGGATACTTTGAAGGATCCTGCGCGTACAAATACTCAGCGTTTGCACGGGCGGATTCAAGCAGCTTCTTGATAAGACGGGAAGCGTATCTGGGATTGTACTCCAGGATACCCAGTGCAGTCTGCACATCTTTGCCCCTGATGGCATCCAGAACGAAACATGCTTTCTGTACGGACACTCTAGCATAAGATAACTTTGCTGAAGGTCTGGTCTCTCTCTGGAGTTTGTTTCTCTCTCTCTTAATTTTAGATCTATGTCCCTTAGCCATAGAAAAATATCCTCCTTTCAAAACACCGGAAGGCCGTTACCTTACCTTGGACTTTTTCTCGTCCTTACCGTGTCCTCTATAAGTTCTGGTGGCAACGAACTCGCCGAGTTTGTGACCGACCATGTCCTCAGTTACATATACAGGAACATGCTTCCTGCCGTCGTGAACCGCAATCGTATGTCCCACGAAAGAAGGGAAAATTGTAGAACGGCGGGACCAGGTCTTGATGACCTGTTTCTGTCCTGATGCATTTAAAGCGTCAACTTTCTTTAACAGGCTTTCGTCTGCGAAAGGTCCTTTTTTCAGTGATCTAGCCATTTTGATTCCTCCTCAATTATTTGATTGCTCTGCCGTCGCGTCTTCTTACGATCAGCTTGTCGGAAGCCTTCTTCGCCTTACGGGTCTTCAGTCCCAGTGCAGGCTTGCCCCAAGGAGTGCTGGGACCGGGTCTGCCGATACCGGTCTTGCCTTCACCACCGCCATGAGGGTGATCGTTGGGGTTCATAACGGAACCGCGCACGGTGGGACGGATTCCCATGTGGCGCTTACGGCCCGCCTTACCGATCTTTACAAGGTTGTGGTCAACGTTGCCGACAACACCGACTGTCGCGCGGCATACGAGAGGAACCATTCTCATCTCGCCGGAAGGGAGACGCAGGGTAGCGTACTTGCCTTCCTTTGCCATCAGCTGTGCACTGTTTCCGGCGGAACGAACCATCTGGCCGCCCTTGCCGGGATACAGCTCAATATTGTGTACCTGCGTACCTACAGGAATCTCAGATAAGGGCAGGCAGTTTCCCACTCTCACCTCTGCGGCGGGACCGTTCATGACCTTCATGCCGTCAGTCAGCCCTTCCGGAGCAATGATGTAGGCTTTCTCGCCGTCCTCATAGCAGATCAGCGCAATGTTCGCCGTTCTGTTCGGATCGTACTCGATTCCGATAACGGTTGCGGGAATACCGTCCTTGCGTCTCTTGAAATCGACGTTCCTGTATTTTCTTCTGTTGCCGCCGCCGTGATGTCTCACGGTAATCTTACCCTGATTGTTGCGGCCTGCATTCTTCTTCAGAGAAGTGCAGAGACTCTTCTCCGGAGTCGTCTTGGTGATCTCGGAGAAATCTGAGCCTGTCATATTTCTTCTGGAAGGTGTATAGGGATTATATGTCTTGATTCCCATTGTCTTATCTCCTTTTCTTTGATTCTTTGCGCAGCGCCCCCGCGCCGCATACTTAAATCCATGCCGGATTATAAGCCGGCGAAGATCTCAATATCCTTGCTGTCCTCAGTGAGCTGTACGATCGCTTTCTTGGTCTTTGCGGTCTTTCCCGTCACCACACCGCGTCTCTTGTTCTTGCCCTCGCAGTTCATGGTGTTCACCTTCTTGACCTTGGTGCCCTCGAACATTTTCTCCACAGCTTCCTTGATCTGGGACTTGTTCGCGTCTGTGTGAACCAGAAAAGTATATTTCTTTTCACTCATACCGGACATGCTCTTCTCCGTGATGACCGGTTTCAGGATCACGTCGTAATATTTGATGTCTGCCATTATGCGTACACCTCCTCGATCTTTGCCACAGCGGCCTTGGTCAGCACCAGCTTCTTGGCTTTCATGATATCATACACATTGATCGCGTTCACCAGAGTGGTCTCCACGCCTTCAACGTTCCTTGCGGACATTACCACATTTTCGTCGTTGTCGTCGATCACTACCAGACCCTTCTGAACCTTCAGGTTATCCATCACCTTCACAAAGTTCTTGGTCTTGATCTCGTCAAACTTGAGTTCGTCGACAACGATCAGGTTGCTGCTCAGAACCTTGTCCGTGAGAGCGGACTTAAGAGCTGCTCTCTTCTCTTTCTTATTCATCTTGAAAGAATAATCTCTGGGAACGGGAGCGAATACCATTCCGCCGCCGGTCCACTGAGGAGATCTGGTAGAACCCTGTCTCGCATGGCCGGTTCCCTTCTGTCTCCAGGGCTTTCTTCCGCCGCCGGACACCTCGGAACGTGTCTTTGCCTTCTGTGTTCCCTGACGATTATTTGCAAGCTGCTGTACGACTGCCATATGCACAAGATGCTCGTTCACTTTTACGCCGAACACCGCGTCACTGAGCTCAATCGTACCGACTTCTTTGCCTTCCATATTAAAAACAGATACTTTTGCCATCTGGTTGGCCCTCCTTTCACGTGCGCTGCGGCGCACTGTTATGCTTCAACCTTAACGGTTTCTTTGATGGTCACTAATGCTTGCTTGGGGCCGGGTACCGCGCCCTTTACCAGAAGCAGGTTCTTGTCGGCATCTACTCTTACGACCTGCAGATTCTGAACAGTCACCTTTACGCAGCCCATGTGACCGGGCATTCCCTTGCCCTTGAACACGCGGCTGGGCGAGGAACATGCACCGTTGGAACCCTGATGGCGGTGGAACTTGGAACCGTGCTTCATGGGTCCTCTGTGCTGGCCGAATCTCTTAATCGCACCCTGGAATCCCTTACCTTTGGAGATAGCGGAAACGTCCACCTTGTCTCCCTCCGCAAAGATGTCTGCCTTGATCTCTGCGCCCAGACTGTACTCGTCTGCATTTTCCAGCTTCAACTCTCTGATATATTTCTTGGTGCTCGTGCCGGCTTTCTTGAAATGACCCTGCGCCGCCTTGCCTGCGCCGTGTCTGTGGATCACTTCCTTCTTATTGCTCGCGTCTCTGTTGACGATCCTGTCCTTCTTCTCGACAAAGCCGACCTGTACGGCACTGTAGCCGTCATTCTCAGGCGTCTTGACCTGCGTTACCACACAGGGACCTGCCTGAAGGACCGTCACGGGGATCAGCGTGCCGTCCTCATTGAATATCTGGGTCATTCCGACCTTCGTTGCCAAAATTGCTTTCTTCATTTTTCCTCTCTTTCTGCCTTGCGGCTGTCTACATAGCGGACCACCCGGTCATCGTTGCGTCTATGACCGCGGGAGCAGGCCCCCGGGAAGCGTCGTTTCGCTTCCGTTTCCCGCAGACGCGGGAAGGTGTTCTTACGTCTAAGTAGAGGTTCTTGCTTTCTTATGATTCAATCACTTGGTCTTCATCTTAATATCGATGTAAACACCTGCAGGCATCTCCAACCTCTGAAGCGCGTCTACCGTCTTCTGTGTAGGTGTGATGATGTCGATCAGTCTCTTGTGGGTCCTCTGCTCGAACTGTTCTCTGGAGTCCTTGTACTTGTGTACCGCTCTCAGAATGGTAACCACTTCTTTCTTGGTGGGAAGAGGCACGGGGCCGCTCACCTCAGAACCGGTCTTCTTCACAGTTTCGATGATCTTCTTGGCAGATGCATCCACAAGCTGATGCTCGTATGCCTTCAGTGTGATTCTCATTACTTGCTGATTTGCCATAAAAAAAGTCGCCTCCTTTTCGCACTTTAAATACTAAGTACGACAAGCGGTGACTGTACACTCTCCCGTGTGTGTCCTAAATCCTTACGCAACATTTTCGGAACAGGTCATTTACACGTCGTTTCTGCTCTCGGCAGACTCCATAATGGTACAGTGACTTGTCGTCAGTTTTCTAACTTGACATTCGCTCCACGGAAAACCTGACTGCCATTGCTGGCACCCAGCAACCTCACGCTTCACAGCTATCATGCCACAGCATTGATTAGTATACATGGAAAAAACTCTTTTGGCAAGAACTTTTTTTAAAAAATTGTATTTTTTTATTATTTGATTGAAAGATTTTTTACCGCACCGGTGCGGAATGTGGTAAAATATTTTCATACCGATGAAAGGAACCGATTCCCATGTGGATTGCCGACAATTGGAAAGACTATGAGGTGTTGGACACCTCCGCCGGAGAAAAGCTGGAGCGATGGGGCGATTATATTCTGGTGCGACCCGATCCTCAGGTGATCTGGAACACTCCTCACGCGCACACAGGCTGGAAACACAAGAACGGACATTATCACCGCAGTTCCAAGGGCGGCGGAGAATGGGAGTTCTTTGACCTGCCGGACGAGTGGACGATTTCCTATGAGACGGGCGGCCGAAACAGCGCTCCTTGGCACAGCCGGCTTACCTTTCGCTTAAAGCCCTTCAGCTTTAAGCACACCGGCCTGTTCCCCGAACAGGCGGTAAATTGGGACTGGTTTTCGGATCTCATAAGAAGCGCCGCTCCCGCCGCCGACAGGCCCGTAAAGGTGCTCAATCTGTTCGCCTACACAGGCGGTGCAACGCTGGCCGCGGCAGCCGCAGGCGCCCATGTCACCCATGTGGACGCCTCAAAGGGCATGGTGAGCTGGGCGAAGGAGAACGCACAGGCCTCCGGCCTGGGAGATGCGCCCATTCGCTGGCTGGTGGACGACTGTGTGAAATTCGTGGAGCGGGAGATCCGACGGGGAAACAAATATGACGGAATCATTATGGATCCGCCCTCCTACGGCAGAGGTCCCAAGGGAGAGATCTGGAAGATCGAAGAGGGCATCTGGCCCTTTATGGAGCTGACCGCACAGCTTCTCTCCAAAGATGCGCTGTTCTTCCTGATCAATTCTTACACCACGGGCCTGCAGCCCGCGGTCCTCTCCTATATGGTGAACCTTGCCGTCACGAAGCGCTTCGGCGGAAGCGCGGAGGCGGACGAGATCGGACTGCCCGTAAGCGAAAGCGGGCTCATACTGCCCTGCGGCGCCTCGGGACGCTGGCACAGATAGGAACCGGCAGCACACATCTACATATAGAGATAAACATACACACAGATATCCATACACTAATACACAGAAATATACTTACTACTTATACTAAAGAAAAAGGAACGTGGCCGCACATGGACACCGAAAAAGTCAACACTCTTTTGATTGAAGACGACAGGAATATTGCCGCCTTTATCACGACTTCCCTGAAATCGAACGGCTATCGGGTCTCCGATGCCGCATCCGGCGAGGAGGGACTGAGCCTTGCCGCCTCTCTCTGCCCCGATATTATCTTATTGGATCTGGATCTTCCCGACGTTGACGGCTTAACGATTCTGCAGAAGCTGCGCGCATGGTACAGAATGCCTATTATCGTCATATCCGCCCGAACGGAGGAGAATGACAAAGTAACGGCACTGGACATGGGAGCGGACGACTATGTCATCAAGCCCTTTGGCACGGCCGAGCTGATGGCGCGTATGCGGACCTCCCTGCGCCACAGCTATACTTCTGTGCCGGACCGGATCTACAGGGCGCTGGATCTGGAGATCAATCTGGAAAAGCGAATCATTCTGCTGAAGGGCCAAAGAGTCCACCTCACGCAAATCGAATACCAGCTTCTGGCCCTTCTTGCGGAAAATTCCGGCAAGGTCCTCACCTATTGCAATATCATGCGCACGATCTGGGGGCCGTACACGGACGACAACAATCAGATCCTGCGCGTGAATATGGCGAATATACGGCGCAAGATCGAGAAAAATCCCGCACAGCCCCAATATGTGTTTACCGAGATCGGCGTCGGCTATCGTATGCGTGAAAACGAGAACTGCTGAGCTATCTCACCATAGAATAGATCATGTTCCAAATCTCCTCAGGCGTGCCGCGCCCGTTGAACCGAAGCAGCACGCTGTCTGAACCGTCCGGATACAGCACGGAAAACATACCTCTGGGAGTGTCCGTGTCGCCGGCGTCCTCATGCGGAAGGACCCGGCTTTTCACAAGCTCCAATCCCACCGATCCCATGTCGCCCGTCATGTCATTTATATCAAAGACGGGATCCTGAAAGACCTCAAAATACTCTGCGGGAACCGTTTCCGCAAAAGGGATTTCATACAGTCTCTCATCATAGGTCTCCGGCTTATCGATATCCACCGTATCAACGGCAGCTTCCTCCACCTGCGAGACGGTTATCCGAATACTGTCCATGCCCCTGCTCCAGCACACGGTCGCTTGCCGTTCCTGCTCATCGATCCTTGCCGATTCAAAGACGTAGCCTGACGGCAGATTTTTCGGAATCCTCGCGCCAAGCGGCATCCAATTTCTGACTTCCTCCTCTGTCACTTCTCTGCCTTGGGCATCGATACCGCATCGTTCCTGCTGATCGCTCTGCACGGACAGGTCCTCTTTGCCCTCCGTGACAGCCTCACCTGCTTCCTCAGGCGCGGCATCCTCTGCCTCTCCCGTATCTGCTCCCGTCTCCTGCGCAGCCCCTGTCAGCCCTGCGCCGTCTGCCCGTTCCGTCGGCGCCGTCTGCAGCGCGATCTGATCTATGGCAGCGTTTTCGTCCTGCGTCGCCTCATACAGACTATCCTTGGAAACGCCCGCGAACCGCAGCGCATTCCACGACAGCGCTCCCACTGCCAACAGGCCCAGACAGGCCGCCCATAATCTTCCCCGCTTCCACAGAGGGATTACCTTCTTTTCGGGCTGCTCTTCACAGCGCGCCAGCAATTCCTCATCTACCGCGCTGAGCGCCTCCAGAATCCGCAGGGCCTCCTCCTTCTCTTTTCTCATAGCACGATGCCCTCCTTTTCCAGAAAGGTCCTGAGCCGTCCGCGTGTGCGGAACAGCGAAGTCTTCACTGTGTTCAGCTTCATTCCGTATCTCTCTGCGATTTCTCCGTACTCCTCCACATACCAATATCTGCGCAGGAACACGTTGCAGTCCCTGGCAGGAAGGGTGTGGAGGAACTCGTTGAGAAGCCTTTCCAATTCCGCCGCCTCCACCGCATCTTCCGTACTGTTTTTATCCGGCACACATTCCGCCAGCTCATCCAGCGCAAGCGTCAATTCTCCGCTTCCTCGTTTCATAGCACGTTTTCCTTTCCATCGGTCCAAAGATAAATTGCGGGTGATCGTCCCCAGAAACAGCGCAAGCCGGTTCGGGCGGCCGGGAGGCATGGCATTCCACGCCCTCAGCCAGGTATCGTTCACGCATTCGTCGGCGTCCTCATGGTCATAAAGAATATGAAAGGCAATGCTGTGGCAGTAGCCGCCATAGCTTCGCTGCGATTCCGTGATCGCCTGTTCGTCGCGGGCCCAGTATAGGTCTATGATCTGTTTGTCCTGCATAGGCTTTGTCGGTCTCCTTTCGGGTGTAATAGGGGCTGCTGTATCAATAGACGAATTTTTCAGGAAAAGGTTCTTTCGGTATTGCATCAAAAAGCCTGTAACCGCATCATACACGGAAACAGCTTCCCGCGATCTGCAGCCACAGGCATTTGTCAAAATTTAGAATCCGTCACATCATCGGGGCAAAAAATCTCATGATCCTGCCTAACATTCTGCGGCGGAGAGGAAGCTTCTTATAATCCTCCGGCCGCATTTCTATGCAGCTTTGCAGCGTCTCCTGCATATCCTGCTCTATCCGTGCTATCTGAGTATTCTTATACAGGACCACTCCGCATTCAAAGTGATGGTAGAGGCTGCGGTAATCCAGATTCACCGTTCCCACTACCGCCTTGGCGTCATCTGCCACGAACACTTTGGCATGAACGAAGCCCTTCTCATACTCGCAGATGCGCACGCCCGCGTCCAGAAGCTGGTTATAGTAAGTCTTTGCCAGTGCAAAAGCGTACATTTTATCCGGTATATGCGGCATGATGATGATCACTTCCACCCCGCGCTTTGCCGCATAGGTCAGCGCCGTCAGCATCTGGTGATCCGGCACCAGATAAGGGGTCATAATGTGCACATACGTGTGGGCTGTGTTGATGATATCCAGATAGACTCTCTCTCCCACGCGCTCCTTTCCCAGAGGACATACGCTGTAGGGAATCACATAGCCGTCCTTTTCCTGCCGTGCGTCCGCAGGCCGCTCATAGAGAGCATAATTCTCCTCCCCCTTTGAGGAGACGTTCCACATTTCCAAAAACATATAGGTAAAACGCTCCACGGCATCTCCCGTCAGCCGGACTCCCGCATCCTTCCAGTGGCCGAATCTCATTTTTTCATTGATATACTCGTCCGCCAGATTGAGCCCGCCCGTAAACGCCACCTTACCGTCGACGACGATGATCTTCCGATGGTCCCTGTTGTTGAAATGAGGGGAAAAGATGGGCTTCACGGGGGAAAAGATCCTGCACCTGATGCCTTCCCGCTCCAGCTCCTGGACATAGTGGTTCGGCAGATACCACAGCGCGCAGGTGCCGTCAAATATGAATCGTACCTCCACGCCCTGGCGGGCCTTCTCCTTCAGCACCTCAAGAATCGTATCCCACATTCTTCCCGAGCTGACGATAAAGAACTCCAGAAAAATATATTTTTCCGCCTTCCTGAGCTCTTCCACCATATCCGGAAACTGCAGGTCGCCCAGCGGGTAATATTTTACCTGGGTGTTCTCATAGACAGGGCTGTTGTCACAATTCCACAGATAATGGGCCAGCTGTCCCATATGAGGACTCTCTCTGCGCAGTCCGTCCCACACCTTCCTGTCGGAATGCATATTTTCCCGCGTAAATTTCGACAGACCCGTCAGCTTGCCGTTCATCACCTTCAGGCCCGGCTGAGAGACAATCGTCACATAGAATATGGAACCGAAAACGGGAAAAATGGCGATGGGGAACATCCACGCCAGTTTCATGTCCGGATTGCCCGGAGTATTATAGATATATACCAGAGAAGCCGCACTGACGGCAAGAAATAATCCGTAGAACCAGAAGCTGTAGCCCCGCAAAAGGACATATCCTATGAAAAGCAATGCCAGCTGAGCCAAAAATCCCACCAGGATCATTGCTGTCCTTCCGTAGATGACCGTCTTGAACTTTACCCGCTTCTGCTTTTCCATTTACCTATACCGATATTCCCGACGCCGTTTCCAAAAAGCTGTTAAGATTTACAAGGCACCGATACAGTATCTCCGTTTCGTCTTCCTTTAAATCCTTGACGATGGCGCGGATCATTTTCTTATGAAAATCCCGATGATGATAAAATGCTTTTCTTCCTTTTTCGGTCAGCGTGACGTAGACGACGCGCTTGTCCTCGAGGCTTCTCTCCCGCTGTATATACCCCTTTTTCTCCAGTCCGTTCATATTTGTCGTAAGCGTGCCGACCGTGACCGACAGCCTGCCGGCAATCACGGACATATTGCGGGGTTCTTCCACGCCCACAGCCTCGATAATGTGCAGATCATTGTTGCTGATATCCTTATATGCCTCCGTAATGACCGCTTTTGCCTCCATGTCCATCACATGGTCGAACAGATTGATCAGCAGTTCATTCAGAGAGCGCGTTGTACTCTGCTCCATTTTATCATTGATGCCTTTCTTTTCATTTTATAATTTACCAAATTTATACAAAAAGTCAAATGCTTTTTGCCGCGGCCCTACTGCCATTCCATGACGCAGGAGCCGTAGGTAAGTCCCGCCCCGAAACCGGACAGCACCAGCTTCATTCCCGCCTGCAGCTTTCCCTGCCTGTTCAGCTCGTCCAGAAGCACGGGGATTGCCGCGGAGGACATATTGCCCACCCTGTCCAGATTGACGGGGAAGCGGGAAATATCCGCGCCAAGACGCTTGGCAATGCCCTCTATGATCCTTCTGTTCGCCTGATGCAGCACAAAGAGATCCACCTCCTCCACGGCGATACCGGTCTTATGCAGCACCTCCGTGATGCTCTCCGGCACCTGCCGCACCGCGAACGCAAAGACCTCGCGGCCGTCCATCTGCACATAGGGGGCTTCCATCTCCAGGCTGACAAAGGGATTTTTCAGCGGCCGACTGTCACATTTGAGCACGTCGCCCCTGGAGCCGTCGGAATGCTGCACAAATCCCAGCAGACCGCCTCTGTCGCATTTCTCCACCAGACATGCGCCCGCGCCGTCGCCAAAGAGGATACAGGTGCCTCTGTCGGTCCAGTCTACGATCTTGGACAGCACCTCGCCGCCCGCCACGAGAGCATTCCGATATATGCCGGCCTCCACATAAGCGCAGGCCGTGTTCAGTGCAAAGAGAAAGCCCGCGCATGCCGCATTCAGGTCGAAGGCCACCGCCCGATCGGCGCCCAGCGCACTCTGCACCTGGCAGGCGGCGCAGGGGATTCCCCGCTCCGGACTGCAGGTGGCCACGAGCAAAAGCTCCACCTCCGACGCCTGACGGCCGGCGTTCTCCAGCGCCCTGCCGCACGCCTGGGCGGTCAGGGACACCAGTGTCTCTCCCGTGGAAATATGCCTGCTGCCGATTCCCGTCCTCTCTCTGATCCACTCGTCCGAGGTGTCCACCCGGCTCTCCAGCTCCTTGTTGGTGACCTGCTTTTTCGGAAGCGCGCTTCCGGTTCCGATGATTCTTATCGCCATACCAAACCTTACCTTCCCGCCATGCCGCCTGCGCGGCAGAACCTTGACCTGCACGGAACAAATTCCGCGGCATACTAAAAGCTACGAAAACGCTTGTATCTCTGCTCCGCGATTTCCTCGCCGCTCATTCCCTGATATTTCTGCAGGAACTCCTTTATTTTCTCCTTCATATATCCGCCGATGGCCTCCACCGTGCCGTCGTCCGCACCGCCGAACTCCGGAATGATCTGCTCGATCACATTCAGCTTCTTCAGGTCCTGCGCGGTAATGCGCATGACCTCGCTGGCCTCCCTGGCTCTGGAGGAGTCCTTCCAGAGAATGGAGGCGAATCCCTCGGGGGAGAGAACGGAATAGGTGGCATTCTCCAGCATCCAGACTTCGTTGCCCACGGCCGTGGCCAGCGCGCCGCCGCTTCCTCCCTCGCCGATGAAAATGCAGAGCACGGGCACCTTCAGGGCTGCCATCTCCTTGAGATTTCGCGCGATCGCCTCGCCCTGTCCCCGCTCCTCCGCCTCGATGCCGCAGAAAGCGCCGGCCGTATTTACGAAGCTGATAATGGGACGATGGAACTTCTCGGCCTGCTTCATCAGGCGCAGCGCCTTGCGATAGCCCTCCGGCATGGGCATACCGAAGTTGCGCTCCTGACACTCCCTGATGTTTTTCCCCTTGTGGTCCGCGATCACCGTGACGGGCTGACCGTCCAGAAACGCGATGCCGCCCACGATGGCAGGGTCGTCGCGAAAGGCTCTGTCCCCGTGCGCCTCCACAAAATAGTCAAAGATATGATTCATGTAGTCGATGGCGGAAGGTCTCTCCGCCTTGCGGACGGCCTTGACCTTTTCCCAGGCGTTCTTGGGACGCACCTTCCACGCCTGCTCCTTTAAGATCTCGTTCAGCACAAAATGAAAATCGGTGCCGGGCGTGAACTCCGCATACCGCTTCTCTTTGTACTGATGCGCCTTCACCAGAAAATAAATGGTCTTCTTCAGATCTTCTCTCCGCACGATACCGTCGATAATACCGTGCTCCACCAGAAATTCCGCCGTCTGGAACCCTGCGGGCAGCTCCTGGCCGATGGTCTGCTTGATGACTCTGGGACCGGCAAAGCCGATCAGCGCGCCGGGCTCCGCCATGATTACATCGCCCAGCATACCGAAGCTGGCTGTGACGCCGCCTGTGGTGGGATCGGTCAGCACGGTGCAGTACAAAAGCCCCGCCTCTCCCAGCTTCTGAATGGCCGCGGAAGTCTTTGCCATCTGCATCAGGGAGACGATTCCCTCCTGCATTCTGGCGCCGCCGGAACAGCAGAACAGAAATACCGGCAGTTTCAATTCGATGGCCCGCTCCACGGCGGCGGTGATCTTCTCCCCTACCGCCTGACCCATGCTGGCCATCAGAAAACGGGAATCGCAGATGCCCAGCACAATGTCCTCTCCGAACACCTTACAGCGCCCCACGGTCACCGCCTCGTCCAGACCCGTCTTCTCCCTCGCTTCCTCCAGCTTCTCCTCATACCCCTCGTATGCCAGCGGATTCCGAACGGGCATATCCGTAAACCACGGCTCGAAGGTACGGGAATCCGCCACCATTTTGATACGGTTGGGGACTTTCACCCGAAAATAACCGTTGCATTCATAGCAGATATATTTTTTTCGCACGACTCTGTCGCGGTCCACCGCCTTGCCGCACTTGGGACAGCGGATCAGACAGACCTCCTTCACCGGAGGCAAATCCGTTGCGCCGGCCTCGGGAGAAATCTCATCGGCCGGCCGGCTCTCTGCGTTCTTCCCTGCAGAGAAAGCATTCTGTCTGCCGAATTTTCTTGCAAAATATTCCGCACGTTTTTCCTTCAATAAGCTCATCACCGCACCATACCTTTCCGCAATACCATGACGAATCCTACTCGATGGCAAAAGTCAGCTCCGCCTCGGCTGCCGTCCTGCCGTCCACGCTGGCTATCGCCCTGCCCACTCCGATGGGCCCTTTTGCCTTGACGATGGTCGTCTCCAGCATCAGCACATCGCCGGGCATGACCTTCTGACGAAATCTCGCTTTATCGATCCCTGCAAAGTAGGCCGTGCGCCCTTTGAACTCCGGTTTGGACAAGACGGCCACGGCCCCCACCTGCGCAAGGGCCTCCAGAATCAGCACCCCGGGCATGACCGGATTGCCCGGGAAATGTCCCGCAAAAAAAGGCTCGTTCCCGCTGACACACTTTTTCCCCAGCGCCCGCACACCGCTCTCCAGCTCCTCAATCGTGTCTATGAGCAGAAAGGGATACCTGTGGGGAATGATCTCCATGATTTCTTTTGCCGTATATACCGCCATGTCAGGCCTCCTTGTATTTTCCTATCAGAATACTTGCATTGTGTCCGCCGAATCCCAGAGAATTGCTCAGCGCATACGGAATCTCCTCCGCACAGCTCTCCATGCAGTAGTCCAGGTCCAGCTCCTCGCCGGGGGCCTTAAGTCCCACGGTCCTGTGGAGAAATCCCTCCTGCAGCTCCTTCACGCAAGTGATGAATTCCACCGCGCCCGCCGCGCCCAGAAGATGCCCCACCATGGATTTGGTGGAATTGATCTTCACATTCTTTGCGCAGTCCCCAAAAGCCAGCTTGATCGCCCTGGTCTCAAAGAGATCGTTATGATGCGTGCCGGTGCCGTGGGCGTTGATATACGTCACGTCTGCAGGCGTCACGCCGCCGTCCGCCATGGCGTTTTTCATCGCCTTTGCCGCCCCCGCGCCGTCCTCCGCGGGGGAGGTGATGTGGTAGGCGTCGGAAGAACAGCCGTAGCCCAGCACCTCGGCGTAAATGTGCGCGCCGCGTTTCAACGCGTGCTCCAGCTCCTCCAGAATCACAATGCCGGCGCCCTCTCCCATCACAAAACCGCTTCTGTCCTTGTCAAAGGGAATGGAGCATCTTGCGGGATCCGTGCTGTCGGAAAGAGCCGTCAGGGACGTAAATCCGGCAATGCCGATGGGTGTCACCGCGCTCTCCGTTCCGCCCGCCGCCATAACGTCGGCATCGCCGTACTGAATGGCGCGGAAGGCCTCGCCGATACAGTTCGTGCCCGTGGCACAGGCAGTGACCACATTGATGCTCTTGCCCTTCAGACCGTACTGAATGCTCACATTTCCCGCCGCCATATTGGAGATCATCAGCGGCACAAAGAGGGGACTCACTCTGGAGGGCCCTTTCTCCAACAGCCTGCCATGCTCCCTCTCCATGGCCTGAAGACTGCCTATGCCGCTTCCGACGACACAGCCGATCCGATAGGGATCCTCTTTTTCCATATCAAGGTCCGCGTCCGCCAGGGCCTCGCCTGCTGCCGCCACCGCGAACTGGCAGAACCGCTCCATGCGTCTGGCGGTCTTTTTGTCCATATATTTCTCCGGTTCAAAATCCTTGACCTCCGCCGCCAATTTACATTTATAGTCCGACGCATCAAAACCCGTGATCGGCGCAAAGCCGATCTTTTCCTGCTTTACGCTGCTCCAGAATTCCTCTACGCTGTTGCCGATGGGAGTCACGGCCCCCATACCTGTCACAACCACTCGCCGCATCTTTGTCTCTCCTTCCGTGCCTACATGGCCATTCCGCCGTCAACGTGTATCACCTGACCGGTAATGTAATCCGAGCATTTTCCGGCAAGAAATACCGCCGTCTGCGCAATATCCTCCGGACTGCCGATCCTTCCCATGGGAATCAGGGAAAGCAGTGACTCCTTCGCCTTCTCCGACATGGAATCCGTCATGTCTGTGGCAATATACCCGGGAGCAATGGCATTGACGCAGATTCCTCTGCCCGCCAGCTCTCTTGCCACGCTCTTCGTCAGGCCGATCAGCCCCGCCTTGGAAGCGGAATAATTGGACTGCCCCGCATTGCCTATGACACCGGAGACAGATGATATGTTGATCACCTTGCCGCCCCGCTGTTTCAAAAAATATTTGGACAGATGGCGGATCGTATTGAACGCCCCCTTCAGGTTGGTGTCCAGCACCCTGTCATACTCCTCCTCCGTCATGCGCAGGATCAGATTGTCTCTGGTCACGCCGGCGTTGTTGACCAATATGTCCACATGGCCGTATCTTTCGATCAGGTCCTCCGCCATTTTTCCGCAGGCGGTATAGTCGGACACATCGCATCCCACCGCTTCCGCGGTTCCTCCGTTCTGTTCTATGAGCGCCACCACTTCCAGCGCCCGCTCCCTCGATCCGTTGTAATTCACCGCCACGACGGCGCCCTGCTCGGCAAGCGCCAGCGCAATGGCTCTGCCGATTCCCCTGCCGGCTCCTGTCACCAGCGCCACCTTGCCGGCAAGCTGTCCGCCATGACCGTGCCCGCTCTGCTCTATCGTCTCCATACCTGTCTGCTCCTCCGTGAAATCCCTTACATTTTCTCCTGCATTTCTTCCTGCAGTTTCTCCATGTCCGCCACGGTCTCCACGTTCCTGACCGTCACGTTCCTGTCGATCTTGCGCAAAAATCCCGTCAGCGTCCTGCCGGGACCGATCTCAATGAAAGTGTCCGTCCCGTCTGCGATCATCCGCTCCACGGACTCCCGCCATCTGACGGTACCGCAGACCTGCTTTGCCAGAAGTTCTTTTACCACAGAGCGCTCCGTCACAGGCGCCGCCTCCACATTGCAGTAATAGGGAATCACGGGATCGTTCACCTCTACCTCTCTAAGCTCTGCCGCCAGCTTCTCGCCGGCCCCTGCAAGAAGCTTTGAGTGGAAGGGTCCGCTTACCTTTAAGGGCACGCACTTGCGGGCGCCGGCCTCCGTCAGCTTTTCCGCCGCCTCCTGTACCGCCCGCTCCTCTCCGGTGATCACGATCTGGCCGGGGCAGTTGTCATTTGCGATCGACACGATACCGTCCACGGAATCGCAGACGCCGGCAATGATCTGCGCATCCAGTCCCAGAACGGCCGTCATGGCTCCGCCGACGGGATAAGCCTCCTGCATATAGATACCGCGGCTTCGGATCAGACGGAACAGATCCTGCAGCTCCATGACCTCGGCTGCCGCCAACGCCCCGTATTCTCCGAGGCTTAAGCCCGCGCAGCAGTCCGCCCGAAATCCCTTCTCCTGCAGGACCTTGAGAATCGCCACCTCCGTAGTCAGCATGGCAATCTGTGTGTACTCGGTAATATTCAGCCGATCGTTTTCGGTAAAGCACAGCTCTGCCACATCCAACCCCGTGGCCTTCTGCGCCAGCTCATACACCTTGCGCGCCGTGTCGAAGGTATCATAAAAATCCTTCCCCATACCGCAGTACTGGGCTCCCTGTCCGGGAAAAATAAATGCCGTCTTGCTCATCATTCCTCACTTTTCCGCCGCAAAAGAGGCTCTCGCGCCGCTCGGGAGAGAACCGCCGTCTGCTAGTTCTTTCCCGAAAGCAGCGCCTGAGCCTGCTCCATGATCTCCTGTATGATCTCCTCGCAGCTTAACTCTTCCTTGACCAGCCCTGCGATCTGGCCTGCCATGACGGTGCCGTTCACAACATCGCCCTCTATCACGGCCTTGCGCAGGGACCCGAGGGTCAGTTGCTCCAATTCCATAAAGTCCGCGCCCTCTTTCTCCAGGCGCAGGTACTCCTTCGTCATCTTGTTTCTCAGGGAACGCACCGGATGTCCGGTACTCATGCCCGTCACCTCGGAATCAATGTCCGAAGCCTTGAGCAGCTTTTCCTTATAGTTGGCATGTACGATGGATTCCTTCGCCGCCACAAAGCGGGTGCCCATCTGTACGCCCTCGGCGCCCAGCATCAGAGCCGCCGCCAGTCCTCGTCCGTCGGCGATTCCGCCCGCTGCGATCACGGGAACGGAAACCGCGTCCACCACCTGAGGCACCAGCGCCATCGTCGTGATGCTGCCGATGTGTCCGCCGCTCTCCATGCCTTCCGCCACTACCGCGTCGGCTCCCGCGCGCTCCATCATTTTTGCCATGGCCACGCTGGCCACCACCGGAATCACCTTTACTCCGGCCTCTTTCCACATACCCATGAACTTGGAGGGATTCCCCGCGCCGGTGGTGACCACGGGAACGCCTTCCTCGACTACAATCTTGGCTACCTCCTCCGCATTGGGGTTCAAAAGCATCACATTGACGCCAAAGGGTCTGTCCGTCAGCTCTCTGCACTTTCTGACCTGCTCCCGCACTACCTCAGGGGGCGCAGACGCGGCTCCGATCAGTCCGATGCCGCCCGCGTTGGAGACAGCCGCCGCCAGATGGTATTCCGCCACCCAAGCCATGCCTCCCTGAATGATGGGATATGTGATTCCCAGAAGCTCTGTCAATCTCGTCTTCACACCAGCAACCATACCTTTCCGAAATTTACGCTACGCCCTTATCCTTCAGATAATTCAGCACGTCGCCCACGGTTGACAGCTTCTCCAGGTCTTCGGAAGGAATCTCGATACCGAACTCATCCTCCAGAGCCATCACCAGCTCAAACAGGTCCAGGGAATCGGCGTTCAGATCGTCCTTAAAGCTTGTGCTCTCCGTGATCTCCACTCCGTCTGCATTCAACTTCTCCTCAATGACTTCCTTGACTTTCTCTAACATAATCGTTCTCCTTTTTGATGTTTTTATTGTTTTCGTTTGATAGTCAAGTATTTTGAATATCAATTATTTTGACTTTCAAACAACTTAGTTTATCATACACCCTGCGAGGCGTATTGTCAATAGCCTTATCAGCGCGAAGCAGCACCTTGAAAAACACCGTGAAAATAGAGATTTTTCATTGTATTTTTGGGAAATTATAGTATAATAATTTTACGGACGCACAGACAGACCGAGAAAGGATAGCGAACATATATGGACAACGGAAATCAGACGTTTGAAATGTTTTGCGATATTGCCAGCGCTTTTGCCCCCTGTATGAACGACTATCTCTATGTCTACAACATGCAGGCAGATATGTACTATATATCCGAGGAGGCAGTGAGGCGTTTTCTGCTTCCCAGCGCTCTTTTTCATAATGTAGGATCAGTCCTTCAGAATCTCATTCACCCCGAGGACTTTGAAATGCTGATGGAGGATATTCGCCTGATCCAGACCGGTCAAAAGGATTATCACAACTTGGAATACCGTTGGCTCGGAAAGGACGGATCGCCCATCTGGATCAACTGTAAGGGTCGCGTCTTAAAGGACGATGACGGCAATCCGTTCCTGATGCTGGGCTGTATCAACGAGATCGGCAACACGCAGAAGGCAGACAATATCAGCGGCCTGCTGGGAGAATCCGCCATGCACGATCAGGTCGTGCGCATGTTCCCCTCTATCTCCGACGCCATGTTCCTGCGTATCGGCATCGACGATTTCAAGGTGCTCAACGAAAGACACGGCATCGAGTACGGCAATTATGTGCTCCGCGAGATTGCACAGTGCATTCAGCAGTGTATGGGACCTATGCAGCATGCATACAGGGTCATATCCGATGAGTTCATGGTGTTGGATATGTCCGGCGCCGGTTATGACGAGATGAAGGATCTGTACGACCGTATCCGCGTCTGTGTGGATCAGGTCGTGGAGAAGGAGCAGTACAAGGCCCTCTATACCATCTCCGCAGGGTTGGTGGATCTCAAGGATGTAGACGCATCCGCCACGGGATACAACAGCTACAACGAGGCCATGAAGCTGTCGGAGTTCGCGCTGAATCAGGCCAAGCTCCGCGGCAAGAACCAGATGTACTATTTCCGTCCGGACGATTATTCCGCTTTCCTGCGCAAGCGTTATATCCGCAGCTGTCTGCGGAAGTCTCTGGGCAATAACTTTTCCGGTTTTGAGCTTTACTTCCAGCCCATCGTGAATGCAGGCGACGGTACGCTCTATGCAGCGGAGACCCTGCTGCGCTTTAAGACGCCCATGGGAGAACAGATCTCGCCCATGGAATTTATTCCCATCCTGGAGGAGAGCGGCATGATCATTCCCGTAGGCAAATGGATCATTTCCAACTCTCTGTTGATGTGCAGGACATGCCGTGAATTTTGCCCCGGCTTTATGATATCCATTAATTTTTCCTATATCCAGCTGTTGAAGAGCAACGTGTATGATGACATCATAAGATCCCTGACGGAAACTATGATGCCGCCCGCCTGCATGATCGTGGAACTGACGGAAAGCGGCCATCTGGAGAACAGCCCCGCCGTGCAGAGCGTATGGCAAAAGCTTCGGAGCGCAGGCGTAAATATTGCGCTGGACGATTTCGGCACAGGCTATTCCAACCTGATCAACATCGGAAACCTGCGTCCCAATATCGTCAAGATCGACCGCAGTTTTACCGTCAAGGCGCTCAACAATGCCTATGAACACGAATTGCTGGCCCACATTATCCACATGGTGCACAGCATCGGGCTGAACCTGATCGTAGAGGGAATCGAAAACGGGGAGGAGCTTGCAAAGGTCACCGCGCTGAATCCGGATTACATACAAGGCTATTATTACAGCAAGCCCTGCTCCAAAGAAGATTTTATTCATAAATTTCGACCCGGCGATTGATTTTCTCACCATTCCTGACGATATGATATAGAGAAGGCATTTTTGTCTTTTACAGCCACGGATGGAACATATTTGTCAGGGAGGATAAATCTATGGGAATGGGAATCGGCATCCGTCAGTCCGACAGGGTGCGAATCGATCTGAAGAATCCGGACGGAAGCAGCGCGGGTAGCATCAGCTACACCAAGGCCAGGACCGGCAGCTCCGCTCTCCGGAGGAAAAGACGTCTCAACTATAATTCCAGGGCCATCGCCACTCAGCTCATGATGGCCAAGACCCCCGCTACAGCCAGTCAGGTCGCCGGCAGAGCCCGAAGACAGGTAGTGGAGCTGCTCAGACGGCAGGCTTTGTGCCGCGCCGGTGTCAGCACCTCCTACGACTACGACGAGGACGAGTTGGACAGCGCCCTTGCCCACGCCAAAAGTCTGGCCAGAATTGCCAAAAAGCGGGTCCGTCATCTGCAGCAGGAGGAATCGTTAAAGGAAAACGGTACTTCCCTTGTGTCCGGTGAAACGGAAGACGCCTTCGAGGAAATATTCCCGGAGGACGGTATGGACTTAGAAGGGCTGATGGGTCTCAGTGAAGAAGAAATCCGGCGTATGATGGAGGAGCTGGAGCAGGCCATGCAGGAGCTGGAAGAGGAAGCTCCCGCCCCCGAATCCACCGACGCCCTCACCGAAGTCCTGTCGGAAAACATGGACTCCGGTGATCTGGAGCGGCTCAAGAAAAAGCACAGGGCAGATGAGCTTCGCGAAATCATGGAAGCGGATATGAAATACCTGAAATCCCTGTTCGACAAACTGGCCAGAGATAAGCAGAGCGCCGGAAGCGGTTCCTGCAGCAGCTCCGCGGACAGCTCGAACAGCGGCTATGCAAACGGTGCCGCCGCATCTCTGGAGCTTGCAGGCATGGAAATGCCTGTGGAGGCAGCGGCAGCTCCCGTGACTGCGGAAGGCGCGAACATGGATATCATGGTATAAATGTGACCTTATTCAGGGCAGAAAACGGCCGAATGGCCATCTGGCCGTGCTTCTGCTCTATGGCACATACTGCTCGGAAAGCGAAACGATCTCACCGTCCGTAATCGTCAGAAGATACGGTATCTGCGCGGTGTCCCGCTCATCCAGGAGCCGGTGTCCAAGCATTTCGTCCGCCGTAATGGTCTTTTGCTCATAATTGTTCTTCCAGTCCAGAACCGTACAGGTGCAGTCGTCTGCCAGGGGATAGATTTCTGTCTTTTCCTCCTCGTTGTAGAGCACGAATCCTGAAGGCGCATCGTCTTCGTCCAGTCCCAGCTGCGAAGCACGGCTGCCGGGCACCTCCACCCATTCCACGGTATCTACGGCCAGATTGCGGCCCTCCACGGATCTGATATAGTACATGATCCGCGAAGCCTCGCTGTCCTGCACTGCGTAGAATTCTCCCAGATCAAAGGCCAAACCGTCTCCGTTTTCCGACACCATGACCTCCGCCTTCAGCACAGGCATATTATCCTGATAGACCGCCGCTGCTTCTCCCTCACGGAAGCAGCCAGGCTCTACCTGAAGGCTGACGGTATCTCCCAGAATAAATTCAGAGATCATTCCCGCCTCTATCCCCGTGATGTCCTTATCCTCCCCGGCGATTTCGACCGTGTACAGTTCTTTCCCCGTTCTTCCATCGGTCAGCGTAAGCTGACGGGTCTCGCCGTCATATACAGACTGTATGCGCTGCTTGAGTATCTCGGAATACTCCTGCAGATCGAACTCGCAATCCGTCAGTCTGCCGTCCCGATAGCGGAGCACGTGGAGCTCCTGCGCCGAAACGCCGGTCCCCGTGTAGACATTCAGAGCAATCTGCAGTTGTCCGTCGCTCTCATTCCAATAACAATCGGGAAGCAATGCCCTGGGCGTGGTGTAGACCCAGTCAAAATAATACATGCTATCCTCTATTTCAACGGCAACGCCCTGCCCGAAACACTCCTGATCGTTATATCCGTAGACCGTGATATCCTTCTCCGGTATCCTGCCGAGGCAGACGATATCCGTCCAATCCTTGTCCCCGTCCACGGTGAGATTCCGCCCTCTTATCCCGTCCCAGTCCACCCGAGAAAGCCGCTCAAGAACATTCACGGTATTTGAGGCGGTATTTGAAACGTCGGCAGAATCCGTGTTCTGCTTCACCGGATCCGTCAAAAAGCATACGGCTGCCGCTATGCACACGACAACTGCGGCCGTTACGATCCAGAACGCCGGTCTCTTATAATTCAGCACATTTCTTACGCGCTTCTTTACTCCCACTTCCCCAAAGGCCAGCGGACAGGCAGCGATGGTCCGCCGATTTACGCTGCACGCCAGCAGCGCCTCCGAATACCTCTTTTTCCGGCCGGAATCGTAACCTCGGATCACCCTTTCATCACAGGCAAGCTCTATATCCCTGCACAACAGCACATAGGCCAGCCAGCAGAGCGGCTGGAACCAATAGACAGACAAAAGGAGGTAGGCAAGGGGCTTCCACAGATGATCCCCCCGCTTTATGTGCGCTCTCTCATGATCCGTCACATAGGACGCTGTCGCCTCCTCCATATGAGACGGAAGGTAGATGCGCGGCCTGACGATGCCGAGAATGAACGGCGTGTCCACAAACTCGCTCCGGTACAGATTGCCGTCCTCTCTCACGGCCGTCCGCACTCTTAGCCGTAGCCGAAAATAGCCGAAAGCCGCATACACAAGCATGACGGCGACCCCCGCCGCCCACAGGATACTTGCAAGGAATATCCCTGTCTGCAGCGGATTGGCGCTGTCCTCGGACGCCGGCACAAAGGAGTCTTCCAGCACGGAATTGACCGCGTCGTCTACGAACACGACCCCGCTGTCTATGGCCGGCCTGTGGGAAACGGCGATGTCCTGACGGATCGTTTCCCTGCTGGGTACCATGCTGAACGCGCTCTCCAAGGAAACGGGGCAGATCAGCCGCACCGCCACCAAAGCCCACATCAGGCAGACGATCCACCTGGGCGCACGCATCAGCAGGAGCCTAAGCGCCGCCACAGCGAGAATCAGCCACCCCGCCGTGATACTCATATTTACCAGTTTGATGAAAATATCTTCCATGCTCAGTTCTCCCCATACTCATCCAACATTTTTCTGATCTCCGCAACATCTTTTTCCGACAGTCCCCTGTGTTTGGTGAACGCCGCGATAAATGCGGGCATGGAACCCTGAAATGTCTTTTCCACCAGCTCATCGATCTCCGCCGCCTGAACCTGATCCTTGGATACCAGAGAAGTCACCATCCCATTTTCGCTTTTGACAATGCCTCTTACGGACAGCCGCTTGATGACGGTATATGTGGTGGTCCTGCTCCAGCCAAGTCTCTCGCTGCACAGCTTTGCCAGCCGAGAGCTGCTGATGGGTTCATTCTCCCATAAAATCAGGCAGAAACGGTATTCGCTCTCAAAAACCTTCGGTGTGTCCATTCTGTTCCTCCTTTATGTCTAATGCATTAGACATATTTAGTCTAACGCGTTAGACAGTTCCTGTCAAGTAAAATTTTAAAAGGCGGACCGCCATATGGCGATCCGCCTCACATCAAATTTCCTTCCGCATCCAAATATGCGGACAGCCCTCATCGAGCTCCACTTGGCCGTATTCCCGAAAGCCGCTTTGCCGGTAGAATCCGACGGCTCTGCACTGCGAGTGCAGAATCAGGGCTTTCCCTCCTTTTTCCCGCACATACGCCTCCGCGGCCTCAAGCGCCTCGCTTCCCACATGCTTTCCTCGGCATTCCCTTTTCACGGCAAGACGGCCGAGTACGAAAACACCGGCCTCATCGTCCGGAAAGACTCTGCATGTAGCGACGGGAGCCTCTCCCACATCATACAGCACAATGTGCGCCGCAGTGTCATCAATCTCATCTAATTCGCTCTGAAAGCCCTGCTCCTGTATGAAGACTTCCTCTCTGATCTTCCATGCGTCCGCAGGCAGCCCTTTCTCACAGATCCGGTACGACGTCTGCGCTCCTTCTCCGTCCGTCTGCCGCCTTCGCTCTCTGACGAGCTCCTTGGCCTCCTTGCCCGTCATATGCTCTATCTCGATCCTAATGATGCTCATTGCCGGACCGGATTTTGCAATGACTTCCCGAAGATGCTCCTCGCTGTCGTCCGGATAGTATTTTTTCCCAAGCGCTTCGACGGCCCGCTGTATCTCGTCCTGCTCCTCGGGCACACAGGCCCGTCCGAAAAGAATGACGCTTCGAAAATATGTGGTGTACTCCGAAGGCACCACCAGATCCTGATCGACCACACAGAAGGAGACCTTGTCATGGTTCTTCACCGCGTCCAGCTTATGCCCGCTCTTCGCGCAGTGAATGTATATCCTTCCGTCGCAGCAGACATAGCTGAGCGGCACGGCGTAAGGGTAATTCCCGTCTCCCAATACGGCAAGGACACCGCAGGTATTCCTGCTTAAAACAGCAAGGCATTCCGCTTCGGAAAGCTGCTGCCCGCCTCTTCTCATCTCTCGGAATTTCATTGTACTGCCCCCCGCACTTTTCTCCGCACTTCAAAACGGCCTTAAACTCTGAAGGAAGCCACCGTCGTTTTCAAAACTTCGCTGAGGCGGGACAGTTCTTCCATGCGGGCTACTACCGCAGCGGAATTCTCGTTGGAGGTCTCCGCAATATTTCCCATCTTCTGCATATATTCCGCGATCTCGCCCACCAGCGCGGTAATGGAAGAAATGGACTCATTGATGCCTACCATGCTGGCGCTCATCTCCTGAGAAGATGCGCCCAGGTCTCCGGAAATATCACTGTAAAATGCAGCGTCCTTCTCGTACATCTTCGCCAGAGCCGTCATGCTCTTATAATCCTCCATGACCTTTTCATTCATAAAGGTAAGAAGCTGTCTGGAGCTGTCGGAAAGAGAGGATACGTTCTGCACCACGCTCTCCGTCACCTGACGGATCTTATCCACGGCCTCTCTGGAATTGTCGGCAAGCTGGCGAATCTCTTCCGCCACAACGGCAAAGCCCTTTCCGGCCTCCCCTGCTCTTGCCGCCTCTATGGACGCATTCAGCGCCAGCAGATTCGTCTGGGAGCTGATAGCAAGGATCTCCTCCGTCAGCGTATCAATCTCCCGAACCTTCTGGCTGTCCGCAATGGCGCGCTCCAGCTCCGCCCTCGTCTCCTGATACAGAGCGACGGCCTCCTGACCGGACTGTTCGGAGGCGGCGTACTGTTTTCCGGCGCGCTCCATGATGTCGCTGGACTGCTGCGCCGCTTCCGTCGCCTTCTGCGCCACGGAGTCAATGGCAAGACCCAGCTCCTGTCCTGTGGTGCGGATATTCTCCGTCAGCTCTCTCGCCTGAGAAGTCTGCTCCACCACCTGACCTACCGAACCTGCAATATCCGAAATGTCCCTGTTGAGCACCGTCATTCCGGAGGCAGTCTCCTCCGCGATCTGATTGATGCTCTCCGCTTCCGTCTTCGTATTTAAAATGATACTTCTGATCTGCTGCCTTACCTCCACCGTCGCTTTCCTGATCTGCTCGGTCTCATCCTTATATTCCTTGGGAATTCCCTTTTCCGTCACCGCATTGTCAGAGAAATCTCCGGACGCGAACTGCTTCAGCATCTGGACCGGCGCAAGCATTCTGCCGATCAGGCCGGTCATGAGCGCCGCCACCAGAACAATGATCACCGCCGCCACCACGACCGCTACTACGATCATCATGACCAGAGAGCTCCTCACATGAGAAGCGGGCACTACGACTCCGAGGCTCCAGTTGCTTCCCTTTATGCCGGAAACGGCAAAATAACAGCGGCTCCCGTCATAATCCTTGAGCTCCAGTACGTCACTGCTGCTGCCGTTCAACAGGCTTTCCAGACCGGGCAGAATATCCGAGACCAGAACCGCCGTGCTCTCGGTAGGCTCGAACTCATCGTTCTTGTGTGCTACATAATGTCCTGTACTGTCAACCAGAAAACCGTACACGCCCTCCGCATAATTGATGCTCTGCGTCAGATCCGTCACGGTACCCAGCGTCACGTCAATGCCGATGACCGCGGCAAGCTCACCGTCTATGTACACGGGCGATGCAATCGTGGCGCACATCTGATTTGTCAGCACATCCCAATACGGATCCGTGACCACCGTGGTCTTTGCCGCGGCCGCGCTCTGATACCAGCCTCTCTGCACGGGGTCATAGCCCTCCGGAATCTCGGCGTCCGGATTGGACTGCAAAAATCTGCTGTCGGAAGTACCGCAATAGAGATTCAGCATCTCGTCCCGCCCCTGAGCATGTGTGTTCACCACTGCCTGCAGGAAATCGTCGTCCAGATCCTGGGCGGCTTCTATGGTGCCTGCGGCTCCGGCTGCAATCATCATCTCGCTCTCTATCCACGTATTGATCTCTTCCGCGTATTTATCCGCATTCAACTGAAGCACTTCCGTCTGTTCGGAGAGCATCCGGCTGCCTGCCACGGCAACGATGCCCACGGTCGTCAGAAGAATGCTGACCGCAACGATACCGATAATACTGATCGTCAGTTTCCCTTTGATTGTCTTTGACAAAATGTTCACCTCTCTCTCTTTTCCACCCTCTCACCAAACAATATCATTTTTTATTTTATATCCGATTCCCTTACTTTTCAATAGTTTTTGTCAAAAGACGACGGCTTCATATATATCTTTCCTCCGATCGGTGCAAGAAAAGACTTATCATTATAAGAGGCATTGATCTCGTTCATCGCATTCTCTGACAAATGGTATTCCACTTCATTCTCGGAAACGGTAATCTGCCCATCGGCAACTCCATAAGCATCCTCTATTAGACGCGCCGTCTCCTCGCTTTGCAGGACATCTCTGAGTTGATCTATAGAAGGAAACTCCTTTTTGTCTCCCTCATCATATTCATAGGCCCACAGCAGATCATCCTCGGAAAATTTCAGCGTCCCCCGCATCTGCTCGAGCACGCCCATGGCCTTCGTTATCCCCTCCTCGGGATATATCTTTTTCCCTTCCTCCATCATCTGAAATATGTAATTACTGAATTCCACCGTCTGCGGAAATCGGAGCCTTTCAAACTCGCCATTATGTCTGATATCTTCTATTGTCTTCATCGGATAGACATATCCGCTTTGCGTATGGCACCTATAAAAAGGCTGCAGGCCGATTTGATAGGCTACTCCGTCCCACAGCCCTGTATCTATTATACTTGGTCTTTTTCTATCTCTTTCCTTTTCAAAAGAAGAATGTAATTTCAGCAGATTGCCGCCGTTCATAAAATCAATTTTCCAGTCAGGCGTATGGTATATGACACCATATCTTGAACGCTCGGACTGACAAATATCCTTTTGGGTCAATGGTTCAAAATGGTCTTTTTCCCATTTGCACGTTGCAAAAAACAACGCATTCCGAATATCATTTGTCAGGTCCAATAAAAAGGTTTCAAATCCATAGTGCTGCGCCAAGGCTTTATAATTGACTTCCGACAGCTTTCCCTCCCATTGAGGAATGATGTCAAATTGCCAGATAAACTTCCTGAACTGGGCGACTCTCATATTTGCAATGATATGCAATAGTTCAATTTCCCTTTGTGATCTTTTCTTTCCTGAACTTTTACGACACCTCCGTGAAAGCGATGCCTCCGAAAAATCATAATCCTGCGGCTCTCCGCGAAAAAGATGCCTTTTGCTCCGAAACGTGCAAATATAACCAAAAGGGAACTGCACAATTGCGCCTTCCCCATTCATAACTCGCAAATCGTTGAATAAGATTTCTATCCCTGAGCCATGGGGGTGTGCGTCATGATATTCCACCTCCTGTTTTACGTTCTCGGCCCACCGGTCCTCTTCCTCTGCAAGTTTTAACAATAACTGAAGATCCTGCGGGGTTATATCATGTGTATTTTTTGTATCTGCCTCAAAGAGCCAGCCTGATTCGTCGTGAATGTTCATTTTGTACCTCTGGTGTGTTGTATAAGCGAGATCGGCGGAGTTGCGTAAAAATCTGACAGCTGTATCAATGCATTACTCTTTTGCATACATATTAAAAAACATCACTCTAACCTGTATCTGCTGCCCTGGATTTTGAGTA
Source organism: uncultured Acetatifactor sp. (assembly GCA_947624245.1). Taxonomy (GTDB): domain Bacteria; phylum Bacillota; class Clostridia; order Lachnospirales; family Lachnospiraceae; genus Acetatifactor. The sequence goes on from CANQJL010000005.1 coordinate 78,876, forward strand.
GATACCATGTAGCACTTAAACTCATTCTTATCTATTGCCTGCACCTGTCGCATCTCTGGTATGGCTCGCAATGTTTCTTCCGCAATCTGAAGTACAGCCAAAAAATCTTTTCTTTTCACAAAATAAATCAACGCCGTCTTGCAATCCCTCCATGTCAAGTAGCTGTCCAACTGTTTCAGTGCATCAGCTATACCTTTCTGTCCCGTCCACATCTTACACTCTGCTACAAAAGCGGCTCTATTTTTCTCCTCAATACAAATATCTGTTTTTCCATTATTACGAAATGCTTCTCCTACTGCACCGCCCAAATATGTCCCATTCAAAGCCGCAAGAAGTGTATTCCGTAAATCTTCCTCTTTCATAGCCGCATAAGAACCCGGTGTTCTCTCATAAGTACTTCCCATATGTTTTATTGTCGCTAATATATCCGCATAATTAGTATCACTGATACTATAGACATCTTCCTTTTTGTACTCATGCGCAATAGGAACAATCTTCCTCTGTAATGGTACATGTGTCTCTGCATATGCGGATTTCTTAACTGAAACCTCAAACATATTGGCTACCGAAAAGAACGATTCCACTTTTTTCTTTTTATCTTCAAGAAAATGTAGCGCCTGTTTTTGCAAAGAGGCATTATATGACTCAACATCTTTGTTTGCATAACTTATCCCCTCACGAATATCTCTTATATCATTTTCCAGTCTCTTCAGTGCGTTATCTTTTGCATTTTCACTTTGCATTTCATTCAAAGAATACTCATATCTCAAGGAAATGAATCCTCGATTTATTGAAATATCCGGATATCCACTCAATGAATATGTTGAAGCACGACACTTAAATAAATCTTCCTCACCTGTAAACGGAAAATAGAAAATCATAACAATCCCATCTACTTCTGTATATTCTTTTCCATAAAAATCCTGTAGAAATGGATCAATCCTCTTTTTTATCTTAGCCTGTCCGATATGTCGTTTGCTAAATTCTTCATCCATTATTTCTACAGGTTCGATACGAAACTCCTCATACAAATTGCTTGCTAGTATTTCCAAATCATTCGCCATTATTTCTTCGTTTTTTAAAGAATCTACTTTGACAGCCATTTTCTGCTTGTTTGAACTCAGTGCCCTTCCTAAATCTACATCTCTAAATGGTCTCATACCCTATTACACCCCCAAAACCTTAAACACCGCCTCTTCTACACTCACATGCGAAATCTGCATAATTCCCAAAAGTGACTATTAAAAAACTAAAATTAAAGATATCACTCATATCTCATTAATCAAAGTTCAAGATATGCTATCATCTTTCCCTTATGGAATTGAGTCTTCCGCCACCATAGACAACTTCTGCGGCATCTCGTATGCATAATCGCCACCCTCATCCAAAGCTTTCATCTCTTTCTTCCTCATCTCCCGATACACCACTTCCGACAGCGCACTCATAATCGCATTATACTTTGCCGTATCTTCAAACAAGCTCTGATATGATTCCTGTGCTTCCATATATCCGTCCTGTGCCGCCGCTCCAAATGCCTTCGGGAAAATACTTTCCGCAAAAATCTGTGGATCAGAGGATTGTGCCATCTTCTTCAATTTTTTATCCGATAAAAGCTTATCCCTTAACGCCGACAAAATCACCCTGTCGCCTTCTGTGAAATTGCCCTTAAATTTCTCATTAATCTTAGCAATCACTTCGTCCAAAGGTGTTTTTTCATCCAAACCCTTAACCCCTTTGTGCTTCGCCGGAACATATGCAGTCTTTGCCTCCTCTAGAGCAATCTCCCCTTGGAAAGTCTTTTGCAGCTTATAATACTCCAATTTCAGCTTGCCGTCTAAATCAATAGGCTCCTCTGCATCTTTCGGCAACAATTCAATCAAATAGGAACAGAATACATATTCCTTCTGCAATTCTTTATCAAACATTCTGAGGATTTGAGATATATAGCTGTACCATTTAATTAAATTGCGCACTTGTCTGCGGAACTGGTATCTTTCATTCTGTGTCTTTTTATTGTAGCGATTGGAAACCGGCAACAAGATGCTGCTCATTCGCCCCATTGCCCGTTCGTCCTGCCTGCCCTTCTTATAATACTCCTTTGTAAAAGCTTCAATATCTTCATCCGAGTATATCCCATAAGCCCGCAATTCCCTCTGCGTCAGGTATAACAGATCCGCATTTACTTCTTCCTGCAAAAAGGTTTCCTGATAAAACGGCTGAAATGCGTCTTTGATATCCTCCGCCTTATTTACAAAGTCCAACACAAACGTGTCCGTCTTACCCTCACAGGTCCGGTTTAATCTGGACAAAGTCTGTACCGCCTTCACATTCTTCAACTTTTTATCCACAATCATTGTATGTAAAAGCGGCTCGTCAAACCCTGTCTGATATTTCTCCGCCACGATCAACACATTAAAGTGATCATGAAATTCCGATTTTGTCTGGCTTTCTGTGATATGGGAGCCATCCTTTCGTACATTCAATTTTGCCTCCGTGTACTCCTCTCCCCCATTGGTAATCGCACCAGAGAATGCCACCAGAATATCTACGTCGTCATATTTCTTTTCTTCAATATAGCGTTTTATCTCATGATAATAGCGTACCGCCGCCAGACGAGATGATGTAATCACCATCATCTTGCCCTTGCCGTTAATCTTATGCCTTGTAGTGTCCCGAAAAGTCTCTACAATGATTTGCGACTTCTGACTAATGTTATAGGGATGCAGCTCCTGGTATTTTCGAATTACCTTTGCCGCCCTGCTGGAAGGGACATCCGGATTGTCCGTCACGGTCTTTGCAATACGAAAACAGGTATTATATGTCATATAATTCTGCAGGACATCCAGAATAAACCCTTCTTCGATTGCCTGTCGCATACTGTATACATGAAACGGATGAAATGTGCCGTCCTCCCATTCCTGTCCAAACATCTCCAAAGTAGTCGCTTTGGGCGTCGCCGTAAAAGCAAAGAAAGACAAATTTTTATGCCGGCCCTGTGCAATCATTTCTTTTACAAGCCTGTCTTCTGGATCAACTTCTTCCTCTGCCAATCCCTCCTGTTCGGCATACTCCCGCAAAGCCTCCTCGGTATCTGCCAGCGCAGTCTTTAATTTGAGCGCAGAGCTGCCCGTCTGTGAAGAATGTGCCTCATCCACAACGACCGCAAAGCATCTGCCGTTCGCCTTATCAACCTCTGTATAGATCACAGGAAACTTTTGCAGCGTCGTAACAATAATACGCACACCGTCATTGATTGCCATTTTCAAATCCTGAGAGTTTTTATCTTCTCCAATCGTCTCAATCGCGCCCAGTTTATGGTCAAACCCTGAAATCGTCTCCTGAAGCTGCGCATCCAATACCGTTCGGTCTGTCACAACGATTACACTGGAAAACACAGGTTTATTATTCTCGTCAAAAAGCGATGCCAGACGATAGGCTGTCCATGCGATAGAGTTGGACTTGCCTGAACCTGCGCTGTGCTGAATTAGATAATTTTTCCCTGCGCCATTTGCCCGCACATCTGCAACTAATTTTCTGACAGCATCTAGCTGATGATAACGGGGAAATATCAAAGTTTTTCCCTGCTGCAAATTGATAAACTTCTGAATAATATCCATCATACTGTCTTTTTGAAAGACGCTTTCCCAGAGATATGCCGTAGGATATCCGTCCGGATTCGGCGGATTTCCTGCGCCGCCATCCGCTCCTGCTCCGTTCGAGCCCTGATTAAACGGCAGGAAATATGTATCTTTTCCGGCAAGTTTTGTTGTCATCCAGACTTCCGTATGATCCACACAGAAATATGCAAGAATCCTCTTGTTAAACTGAAAACACACCTCTCTCTGATCTCTGTCCATCCACTGTGTCTTAGCATTATCTACATTTTGCCCTGTGTACTGGTTTTTTAGTTCAAACGCAAATACCGGAATCCCATTGACTGTCAGCACTATATCCACGGATTTCTTTGTATCTGCGGAATAGTACCACTGCCTGTAACACTCTATCTCATTTTCCGCATACTGAACCTGAGCCAACTCGTTCAAAGAAGATTCCGGCTTAAAATAGCACACGCGAAAAGTCGTTCCCCTGTGCTTAAACCCATTGCGTAGTACATGGAGAACACCATCCATGTCACAGGCATTGTTAAACGCAACACAAAATTTGCGAACAGGATCCATCTCATTCTGGCGCTCAAATACCGCCCACTCCCTCGGCTGGGTACGCTTTATAAAAGGAATCAGTTTATCCGGATATACTCCTAACTTCGGATCATAAGTTCCGTTTCCCTTTGTATATCCCCCTTTGTCAGATATGAGAAATGTCTCTATATCGGATTCAAATCGCTTTTCTGTTGTAACTGTGATACTCATGATTCCTCCTCTGCAATCCATTGTTTAAGCTTTTCCTGCAATAATTTCTTATCAGGCAAATATAATTTATATTGAGACGCATAGATGTTGGCATCTTTTGGAAGCGTAATCTCCACCAACGCATCATTCTCTTCCTTACACATCAAAATGCCAATGGTCGGATTTTCTTCGTCTAGTTTTTCGTATCGGTCATAGTAATTCACATACATCTGCATCTGTCCGATATCCTGATGCGTCAGCTTGTCCACCTTCAAATCAATCAAAACATAACAACGCAAAAGCCGATTATAAAAGACCAGATCCACATAGTAATTGTCTTCATGAAATGTAAACCGCTTCTGCCTTGCTTCAAAGAGATAGCCTTTTCCCAATTCAAGCAAAAACTTTTGCAGCTTGTCAATAATGGCTGTCTCTAAATCGCTCTCGGAATATTCCGTTTTTTCCTCCAATCCAAGAAACTCCAATACAGTAGGCTGCTTTACAATATCCTGCGGCTTGGCAATCACATTTCCCTCTTTTGCCAATTGCATAACCGCATCTTTGTCTCTGCTAAGCGCCAATCTCTCATACAGGCTGGAATTATACTGCCTCTGCAATGTTCGTATTCCCCAGCCGGACTTTGCTGATTCTATCTCGTAAAAACTGCGTTCATCTTTATTTTCAATTCGCATAAGCTGTAAATAATGCGACCAAGATACTATGAACGGCGGATTTTCTTCCAATTGCCTAAACACTGTTTGGTTTTTTTCAACAGCAAATTCCTCAAACAGTGTTTGAGAAATTCGGTCTGCATATGTCATATAAAATTTTCTAACATATTCCAAATTTGTTTCAGAAAAACCTCTGCCAAACTTTTCCGTTAAATGCTCAGACAAAGTTACTATGACCTTTTTCCCATATTTGGCGCGTTCCTGTCCTTCCTGCTGTACCTCCACAATCCATTTACCAAGAGAATAATATGTCATAAGCTGTATCAGATTTACCTGTTTTGCAGCAAGCTGTCTGGCATATTGGATTAACTCTATGGAATTTGTAATCAACGAATCCAACGCCTGATCTGATTGTATGATATCATTTTTGTTTTCCATACAGTCTCCTTCCTAATTTATAAATCCAAAATAAAATCTTTTTCTATACTAATCTCCTTATAAATATGTAGGAATACGTCTCTCCGGCAATTTAAAAGTGTTTGATAATCTGTCTTTTGCAAATCATAAAAGCCTTTTTTAACCTGCTTTATTCTTTCTAAAATCTCTCTTTGCTTATTTGATACCGTTTCTTCACTTGCAATTTTCCCATTCCGAAGCATTTGCATATTTATACTCTTCATACATAGCTCACAAAATTCATTACACAATCCCGTTTCTTTATCAATCAATTGCATAAGCTGATTTACAAAAGGCTCTATCAATGTATATTCTTCAGGTGTTACATACGCCTTAATCCAATCTACCGATGTAATCATTTTAGCAATAACAGCCGTTAAATTATCATGTTCTTTCATAGCCTGAACAGGCTGCGAAATATCAATATTTATTAAAATGTATTGATATGGTTCAAGAAGTTTCAGAGTATCATCTATTATTTGCTCTACTTTTTCCCATTTTTTCTTTTTATCATCAACCTCTTTTTCATATAATATTTGATTTTTGGTGTTCTGTATGGTTTTTCTGAATATACAAATTGAAATCAACGCATTTAAAAGGCAACCCAATATCACTGCATAATAGCTTAAAACTTCTTTGGCGCCCCATAATGTCACATAACCTGTATTCTTTTTGTAAAGTTCGTTAATGATAATAGGAATACCAAACACCATTGTGCAAATTATCACAATGGCAATAATATATAAAATTTTTCTATTTATGGACTTGGATTTACTTTTTGTTGAAACTTCTTTCTTTGTTCTGTTCATCGGCTCCCCTAACTTCTTCAATGCACTCTCTTATAATTAATTTTCATCATACTTTTTTCACTGCCCATATTTTATTGCGTGCTTTTCCGAATATAATATTTAAAATCGCATATATAGCAAGATTGCACGCTTTATTCAAGGATTTAGTTTGAATCGAATAGGATTTAGCCAGTCCCATGACGAAAAATCTTTTACGTTCTGCGTTTTACACTCCTTAAATTGGTCTGTTACATATTGTATATCACCAAGATGGCTCTCATCTAATTTTATATTTACCTCATCCATTCCTTTCGCCATCATAACGAACGTCAATATTTCCTTTTTCGCATGACAAATACGATCAGAATAAGGTATTTCATTTATCTGAGAAAATTGCTCAACATCATATGCATAATATTCTCCACAAAAAAACACAGCACTTATCTCTGCGAAATCACTCAAGTTTGCTATCGCTTGAACCTTTCGGTAAAATGTTGCTTTTGTTGTTGCTACAAAAGGAATCATACGATAGGTTTGATCACCATAAACCAACATAAAAACTGGCATAATATTTTTCTCTTGCCTTTCAAATATTACTATATGCATGTTAGCGAATTGTAAAAACAATTCCCATAAGCACCCTTTATGTTTTCCAAAAATCGGGTTGTCCAGCGTAAGTCGCAATTCAGAAGATGATACAGCTCGTGCATCAGGCGTCGAATAAAACATGTTTACTTGTTCTCCTTCAATCACCTTCTTTCCCTTCTCTAAAGTGTAATCTCTAGTAAATCTTAACTCCTTGAACTGTATTTCGAAAAATAATTTTTGAATTTTTTCTTTAAGTGTCAAACATATTTCGCAATTACATGTAAAAAATTTCTCCATTTCCTCTATAAACTGATTCATCCGATTAACACCGTCTTTAATCTTTGGATATAAATCATGTGTATCATTTCCTTCTTTAAAAGCAATCGTAGAAGTAAAAAATACTTCCACCAAGCCAAATTTTTCAAAAAATACTGAACGAATATAATCCAGTGCTTTATTAAAAGAAGCATCTACATCAACAACAAGACAAGGATCTTGTAATCTATATATACCATATGGTAAATACAAATCAATAGAAAGTTCCTTTTTCAAATCAAACGGATTTTCTTTAGTTGTCTTATTTCGTGTATCGATAAACCACTTCAATGTATCGCCTACTAAAAAATGCTCACGCAATTCCTCATATATTTTTTTATTTTCTTCTGATTTTAAATTTTTTTGTATAACAAATGTAATATTCCTAAATTCAGAAAAGAACTTATCCAAATTCGAAACATCATTGAAAAAATCTCCACTTTTTGCAAATTCATCAAGAGATTTTAACGCACTATAATACTTTTGCAAAGCCGCCCCTAGTATTGCATGGTTGTCCAAAACGCTTCCTCCCGTTTACTACCAGAATTGCATTTTCTAAATTTTTTCTTATAAAATTCATTTGGATTTGAATTTACAATGGTACTTCCTTTTTTCCTGTTACATATTCGTATATAAGTGATTTCTTGTAATTTTCTATCTCAGTAAGATACTGTTCTTTCTTTTGAATGAGTCTATCCAACTCGTTTACTTTATTATCAAGATAATCTGCTATTTCTTTTTGTTCCTCATAATCAGGCATCATAATTGTAAAATTCAGGAATTTATCAGCCTGCAGTCTCCATCTTCCCAATCCGCTTACCCCTTGTCCTAGTCCGTAAAATATACGATTTGTATAGCACATTTGCATTAGGTACAAGTAGTATTTTCCATAGCAACTGTCTTTATTGATCAACTGAAATACTCTATAATCAGGGCTTGTTACTCCCTCATATTTAGAAATATCCACCCAACCAGTCAATAAATCCATATGATTCATTGCAAAATCATCTATATGTACCAGTTGATAATTGCTATAATTTTCAGCTAATTGTCCTTCGTTCTTAGATAAATCTTTTGGCTTAATTCCCTTTTGTGTTATAGATAACACAGTATGCCCTTCTTCTCCAGCAATGTCTTTCTGAATTTTAAAAATATATTTAACCTTTCGCATATCCCAGTCACTAGGAATCTGCCCAAACCATAAACTTCCACTATCTTTCATCTCTCTCTTGCCACGCACACCTTTTGTAATTGCCTGCGTGATAATGGCTTGTTTTAATTTTTTATATTCTTCTATACTAGCACGGGTTTTAAATAGTATACTATCTATTTCATGACATATTTTATCAAGAAAATCTGCTATTTTAGTTTGTTCACTTACCAAAGGCACGATTATAGGCAGTAACGCAAACTCGTCATAATTCAATGTATATCTGAGGTTTTTAGCATAATGTTTAAACTTTCTTCCATCAAAAACATACTTGAACCAATAATCAATATAATTAGGAACAATATCCTTTTTACACTTAAGTATCTTATATGCAGGTGAAATCATACCCTCATGGAAACTTATTCCTGAAAATACCGCTGAACAATCCAAATCAAACAAACACATTATAATGTCATTTTTATGAACTACTTGATATGTATCATATGATTCAGGCACTTTCCCCGCGGTTTCATTTACATTTTTCTTTTTAACACCATGCGTTGTTAATGATAACAGTTGAGTATTCAGTGAATCTTGACCAATCACTTCTTTGGAACATATAAAACAGTTCTTATTTCTAAGTACATTCCAACCTTTAGGTATCTCCCCAATCCATTCCACGCCGCTATCTTTCATTTCCCTAGCCATACCTACTTCCCCTCTGCAAACAGCTTATCCAAAGAAACGGCAATATCCGCCTCTAACGCATGAATCCGCTCTACAATATCCTCTACCTTCTCCGGCGGCTGATATTCATAGAAATATCTTGTCATAGGAATCTCATATCCTACTTTCGTCTTTTTCTTATCGATCCACGCATCCTCAGCATAGGGCAACACTTCCCGCTCAAAATACCGATCAATATCCTCCACAAGCGGCACATTCTCCGTATCGCGCAAATTCGCATCCGCCACAGGCTTTCCATTTTTCAAGACAATTCCCCCATTTTCATCCCGAAGCGGTCTTTCCACGACAATTTTTCTGTATCCAAACTCTACCGTCTCAAATATTTTACTTTCACAATAAATTCCGTTCTTATCCCCATATACAGCACAGTTTTCATATGCGCCGTAGGCTTTCACAATCAACTCTCTACACTGATCTGTAATGTCATTCCGCTTTGTTCCGATACTCTTTCTGCGCTGTTCATAACAGTGTGACGCATCAATCAGCTGCACTTTTCCCTCCCGATAAGCAGGCTTATTCTTGGAACAAATCCAAATATAAGTGCTGATACCTGTATTCATAAACATATCCGTAGAAAGCTGCACAATACAATCCAGCCAATCGTTTTTGAGTATGTATCCTCTGATTTCAGACGGCCCACTTCCAGCATCTCCGCTAAACAACGGAGAGCCGTTTTGGATAATTGCCATCTTTCCATTGGGTGCAAGTTTAGAAAGTCCGTTCAGTACAAATAACTGCTGACCATCGCTGATTTTGGGAAGTCCCGGCTCAAATCTGCCGTTTTTACCTCTTGCCGCTTCTTCCTCTACCTTTTTCTGTTCCCGCTTCCAGTCAATTCCAAAAGGCGGATTTGAAATGCAATAATCAAATGTAAAGCCCTCAAACTGATCCTCCGACAAGGTATCACCAAACCGCATATTATCAGGATCGCCGCCGCGAATCATCATATCTGCCTTTGCAATCGCATAGGTAGAGGGATTAAATTCCTGTCCGAAACACGTTACTTCTATTTCACTGTTCAAATCGTGAATCCGCTCCTCCATACAAGAAAGCATCTGAGATGTCCCCATAGCCATATCGTAGACTGTCATTCCGCCTGCATCCAAATTGGCGTCTGTCAGCAGCAAATCCGTCATGAGGTAAATAATATCCCTGCTGGTGAAATGTGCTCCCGCTTCCTCGCCAAACGACTCCGAAAAACGGCGTACCAAATCCTCAAATATGTACCCGCAATCCACTGCACTAATCTTGTCCGGTCCCAAGTAGCCCTTTTCAGAATTAAACTCTTTAATAACGAGATACAGCGTATTGCTCTCTACCATTCTTTTAATAATATTGTCAAAATCAAACTTCGACAGCACATCCTGCGCATTTGCGGAAAATCCCGCCAGATAGTCCCGAAAATTTGTTTCAATATTATCCGGCTCGGCCAAAAGTGTTTCAAAGGTAAATTTACTTATGTTGTAAAATTGATAGCCTGATGCCCTTGTCAGAAAGCCGTCAATGACTGCTAAGTGCTTTACCTTCTCATACTGTTCTCGTACTCTTTCATGTGTCGGCAGCAGACAATCATGAAATCTCTTTACCACTGTCATGGGCAATATGACAAGTCCGTATTCATGAGGTTTAAACGGTCCGCGAAGCATGTCTGCCACATTCCAGATCATTGTTGCCTTTTCCGCTATATTGATTCCGACTGCACTGATTTTATCATCACTCATCTTTGTACCCTTCCTTCTGATTTTTTAATTATAACATCATTTTATCAAATTAGCAATTTGAAAAACTGAATACTATTATTTTAAAATTAAACACTGTCTAGCAACACACTGCCTACATTAATTACTAAAATTTCAGAACTAATGATTGTAATATTTTCACTCACACATCAGGTACATTTTGATTTTTTGAAACGTGTGCTATCCACAACACTCAACAAGCTAGATTCTATAATATCAAAATAAAATAGGGACATCCAAGTAAACTTGGAGTCCCTATTATTATCGCTTTTTATGCGCTTAGTTCAAAGCTTTCGTACAAGTTACTCAATAATGCTAGCCACACGGCCGGATCCAACGGTTCTGCCGCCCTCGCGGATAGCGAAGGTAAGACCCTGCTCCATAGCGATGGGATGGATCAGCTCGATGGTCATCTCAACGTTGTCGCCGGGCATGCACATCTCAGTACCTGCGGGCAGGTTGCAGACGCCGGTAACGTCGGTGGTTCTGAAGTAGAACTGAGGACGGTAGTTGTTGAAGAAAGGAGTATGACGGCCACCCTCGTCCTTGGTCAGAACGTATACCTGAGCGGTAAACTTCTTGTGGCAGGTAACGGTGCCGGGCTTAGCCAGGACCTGACCTCTCTCGATCTCGGTTCTCTGAACGCCACGCAGAAGTGCGCCGATGTTGTCGCCGGCCTGTGCGTCGTCCAGCATCTTACGGAACATCTCGATACCGGTAACAACGGTCTTCTTGGTATCCTCCTTGATGCCCACGATCTCAACCTCGTCGTTCAGCTTCAGAACACCACGCTCTACACGGCCGGTAGCAACGGTACCACGACCGGTAATGGTGAATACGTCCTCCACAGGCATCAGGAAAGGCTTGTCTGTGTCACGCTGAGGATCGGGAATATACTCGTCAACAGTGCTCATCAGCTCAAGGATCTTGTCGCCCCACTCGCCGTTGGGATCCTCAAGAGCCTTCAGTGCGGAACCCTTGATGATAGGGCAATCTTTGAAGCCGTACTCCTCAAGCTGCTCGGTAACTTCCATCTCCACCAGCTCGATCAGCTCGGGATCGTCTACCATGTCGCACTTGTTCAGGAATACTACGATGTAAGGAACGCCCACCTGACGGGACAGAAGGATGTGCTCCTTGGTCTGTGCCATAACGCCGTCGGTAGCGGCAACCACCAGAATAGCGCCGTCCATCTGAGCAGCACCGGTGATCATGTTCTTAACGTAGTCGGCATGGCCGGGGCAGTCAACGTGTGCGTAGTGTCTCTTCTCGGTCTCATACTCAACGTGTGCGGTAGAGATGGTGATTCCACGCTCTCTCTCCTCGGGTGCCTTATCGATCATGTCGAATGCAACAGCCTCGCCGGTACCAAGTCTGGTGTTCAGAACCTTGGTGATAGCAGCGGTCAGAGTCGTCTTACCATGGTCAACGTGACCGATGGTACCAATGTTACAATGGGGTTTGGTTCTTTCGAATTTAGCTTTAGCCATTTTAAATGACCTCCTTCAATTAATGAGTCTTTGTTTACTGTTTACTATTTCCTCTCGCCGAAGCGCATCTTGCGCACTCGGCGCTTGTTTACTCGGCTACCTCTGATTATATTAAATAACCGGAGGTTTTTCAAGTAATTTTTAACAAAATAGGCAGTTTTTAGTAATTTCCTTACTTGCCCTTCGCTGCCAGCACCTTTTCCTGTACGTTCTTGGGTACGGGCTCATACTTTTCAAAGAACATGGAGTAGTTGCCGCGGCCCTGGGTTCTGGAACGCAGGTCGGTGGAGTAGCCGAACATCTCTGCCAGAGGCACGAACGCTTTTACCATCTTGCCGCCGCCGATGTCTTCCATACCCTCAACACGTCCACGGCGGGAATTCAGGTCGCCGATCACATCGCCCATGTAGTCCTCGGGCATGGTGACCTCCACCTTCATGATGGGCTCCAGCAGAACAGGAGCTGCCTTCTGCATTGCATCTTTAAATGCCATGGATCCGGCAATGTGGAATGCCATCTCGGAGGAGTCCACCTCATGGTAGGAGCCGTCGTATACGGTGGCGTGAATGCCCAGCACGGGGAATCCGCCGAGGATACCGGCCTGAGCCGCCTCCTGAATACCTTCGCCTACCGCAGGGATATACTCCTTGGGAATCGCGCCGCCCACTACCGTACTCTCGAACAGCAGGGTAGGAGGCTCGTTTATGAGCACGTTTGCCTTGGGGTCGAACTCGAACTTCTCGCAGTTTGCCTCCAGAGGCTCAAATTTCACTTTACAATGTCCGTACTGTCCGCGTCCGCCGGACTGCTTTGCGTACTTGGAATCCACTTCCACAGCCTTGGTGAACGCTTCCTTGTATGCCACCTGAGGCGCGCCTACGTTTGCCTCCACCTTGAATTCGCGCAGAAGTCTGTCCACGATGATCTCCAAATGCAGCTCGCCCATGCCGGCAATGATGGTCTGACCGGTCTCGGGATTGCTGTGTGCGCGGAAGGTAGGATCCTCCTCGGCCAGCTTTGCAAGCGCTTCGCCCATCTTGCCCTGACCTGCCTTGGTCTTAGGCTCGATGGCCAGCTCGATAACGGGCTCGGGGAATTCCATGGACTCCAGGATCACGGGATGCTGTTCGTCGCAGATGGTGTCGCCGGTAGTGGTGAACTTAAATCCCACCGCTGCGGCAATATCGCCGGAATACACCTTATCCAGCTCTGCACGCTTGTTCGCATGCATCTGCAGAATACGGCCCACGCGCTCCTTCTTGTCCTTGGTTGCGTTCAGCACGTAGGAACCGGAATTCATGGTTCCGGAATACACGCGGAAGAACGCCAGCTTACCTACAAAAGGATCGGCCATTATCTTGAAAGCCAGTGCGGAGAAAGGCTCGTCGTCAGAGGAATGCCTCTCGATCTCATTGCCATCCAGATCCACGCCCTTGATCGCGGGGATATCTGTGGGAGCCGGCATATACTCCAGAATCGCGTCCAAGAGCTTCTGAACACCCTTGTTGCGGTATGCGGATCCACAGCATACGGGAACTGCGGTACACTCACAGGTGGCCTTGCGCAGCACCTTCTTCATGTCTTCAACGGAAGGCTCCTCGCCCTCCAGATACATCATCATCAGGTCGTCATCCAACTCGCAGATCTTCTCGATCAATTCGGAGCGATACAGTTCCGCATCGTCCTTCATGTCGCCCAGATCGTCGGTCACGGTGATATCGTCACCCTTATCATCATTATAGATGTAAGCCTTCATCTCGAACAGGTCGATGATGCCCTTGAAATCGTCTTCCTTGCCGATAGGCAGCTGCAGAACAATGGCGTTCTTGCCCAGCCTTGTTCTGATCTGATCTACCGCACCGTAAAAGTTTGCGCCCAGGATATCCATCTTGTTGATGAACGCCATACGGGGAACATTGTACGTGTCAGCCTGACGCCATACATTCTCGGACTGAGGCTCTACACCACCCTTCGCACAGAACACGCCTACGGCGCCGTCCAGTACGCGAAGAGAACGTTCTACTTCCACTGTAAAGTCAACGTGACCGGGAGTGTCGATAATATTAATGCGGTGTTCCAACGCGCCTTCCATGGGCTTGGTCTCTTTTTCCAGCGTCCAATGGCAGGTGGTAGCCGCAGATGTGATGGTGATACCTCTCTCCTGCTCCTGCTCCATCCAGTCCATGGTAGCAGTGCCTTCATGAGTGTCACCGATCTTGTAATTTACGCCAGTATAATACAGGATACGCTCGGTCAATGTGGTCTTACCGGCATCGATATGCGCCATAATACCTATATTCCTGGTTCTCTCTAACGGATATTCTCTTCCAGCCAAGATTTTTTCCTCCTATATTAATATTTGTTGCTCGTAAAATAGAAAAATATGCAATATTAAAATCTGTAATGGGAGAAAGCCTTGTTGGCCTCTGCCATCTTGTGCATATCTTCTTTTCTCTTGACAGCAGCGCCGGTATTGTTGGCTGCGTCAAGGATCTCGTTCGCCAGTCTCTCCTCCATGGTCTTCTCGCTTCTCTTGCGGGAGAACATGGTCAGCCAGCGAAGGCCAAGAGCCTGACGTCTGTCGGCTCTCACCTCAATGGGTACCTGATAGGTGGCGCCGCCGATACGTCTGGCCTTTACCTCCAGAACGGGCATGATGTTGTTCATTGCCTCCTGGAATACTTCCAGAGCGGGCTTGCCTGCCTTCTCTTCCACCCTTGCAAATGCACCGTATACAATCTTCTGGGCGATGCCCTTCTTACCGTCAAGCATAACGGTATTGATGAGCTTGGTGACCACCTTATCATTGTATAAAGGATCTGCTAATACGTCTCTTTTTTGAATATGTCCTTTACGTGGCACGTTTCTTCCCTCCTTATCAATATTGGCAGCAATTTCACTGCCGTGAATAGATCATCGGTACTCACATGTGTTTACCAAGTGTTCGCGCTGTGATATCTGTACGACAGAATTCCAACACTTTTCTTAGTTCAAACTTACCGATTACCTTGCCCTGAATGCACAATTATTTCTTTGCATCTTTGGGTCTCTTAGCGCCGTACTTGGAGCGGGCCTGCTTCCTGTTGGCAACGCCTGCGGTATCCAGAGTTCCGCGGATAATGTGGTATCTGGTACCGGGCAGATCCTTTACTCTGCCGCCGCGGATCAGGACAACGCTGTGCTCCTGCAGATTGTGACCCTCGCCGGGAATGTAGCTTGTCACTTCGATTCCGTTGGAGAGACGCACTCTGGCGATCTTTCTCAGCGCTGAGTTAGGCTTCTTAGGAGTCGCTGTCTTAACAGCAGTACATACACCGCGCTTCTGGGGAGCGGACGCATCAATCGCCTTCTTGTGAAGGGAGTTGTATCCTTTCTGCAGAGCAGGTGCAGTAGACTTCTTTACAGAGGTCTGACGTCCTTTTCTTACTAACTGGTTAAATGTTGGCATTCTGTTTCACCTCTTTCTGTAATTTGATATTTGTCTGCGTTTACGGGCATTTTTTCACGCAAAAAAAGTGCATCCGCACGCATGCCATATTAGTATACATGTTTGCAGATGCATTGTCAACGATTTTTTCAGCGCTTCTCGGAAAAATTGCACTTCTTAGAAAAATCGGCACTCCTGCAGCTTCGCTGCATACCGATGCAGGGCGTCGCGCCACTCCGGAAGCCTTTTAAAGCCGTTTTCCGTCAGCTTCTCCTTGCTCATTCTGCTGTTCGCGGGTCTGTTCGCCTTTGCGCCGTACTCCTCGGTAGTCACCGGAATCACATTGACCTTTATGCCGGCCTCCTCAAAGATCGCGCAGGCAAACTCATACCAGGAGCAGACGCCCTCGTTCGTCGCATGATAAACGCCGTACTTCTCCGTGACCACCATATCCGCCAGCAGCTTTGCCAGATCGTAGGTATAGGTGGGGGAGCCGAACTGATCGTTCACCACTCTCAGCGTATCGTGGGTTTTGGCCAGATTCAGCATAGTCTTCACAAAATTTTTGCCGTTGATTCCGAATACCCATGCAATGCGGACAATAAAGTACTTGTCCAGCAGTTCCCGCACGGCCAGTTCGCCCTCATACTTCGTCTGCCCGTAGACGCTGCAGGGTCTGCAGACATCGTCGGGCTCCCAGGGGCGTTCGCCGCGTCCGTCGAACACATAATCCGTGCTGATCTGCATCATTTTGATATCCAAAGCCTTGCAGACTCCCGCAATATTCCGAGGACCTTCCGCATTGACCCTTCTGCAGAGTTCTTCGTTCTCCTCCGCCGCATCTACCGCAGTATAAGCCGCACAGTGGATCACTGCGTCCGGAGAAGCTTCCCTGATCACTTTCTCCACGCTGTCCTTGTCGGTGATGTCCATTTCGTCAATATCCACGCCCACGGTCTCAATGCCTCGTCTGTCCAGCTCCTGTACCACATCATAGCCCAGCTGTCCCTTTACCCCTGTCACGAGAATCTTCATAATATTTATTGCGTCCTTTCCTCTAGCACCGAGCCCCTGTCGGCTTCCGCCGGCAGGGGCTCCTGCGCTTTCCTATCCATACAGTTCAAAACCGCACCGTGTTTACCGTTTCCGTGCTGCGGTTACTCTTCTTCGGTCACGCCCACCGTTACCTCTTCCTGTTCGAGTTCCTCGGCGCTCTCCTGTACCTCCGCGTCGCCCTCCGTATCCTCGGGTTCTTCGCGGAAGCTGATCTCGTCTTCGCCGCCAATCTCGTCGATAGAGATCGTCTGCATTTCATCTGTGCTCAGTCTGGTATTGCGGTAGCGCTTCATGCCGGTTCCCGCAGGAATCAGTTTACCGATGATCACGTTCTCCTTCAGACCGATCAGATTGTCGATCTTACCCTTGATCGCCGCCTCGGTGAGGACCTTGGTGGTCTCTTGGAAAGATGCTGCGGACAGGAAAGATCCTGTTGCCAGCGCCGCCTTGGTGATGCCGAGCAGCACCTGCTTGCCGTCTGCGGGCTCCTTGCCCTCAGCCACAAGCGCTTCATTCATGTCCTCGTAATCCAGCACATCTACCAGCGTGCCGGGCAGGAAATCCGTATCTCCGTTATTCTCAATGCGCACCTTCTTGAGCATCTGGCGCACAATGACCTCGATATGCTTATCCGCGATATCAACACCCTGCAGACGGTACACTCTCTGTACCTCCCGAAGCATGTAATCCTGTACCGCGCGAATGCCCTTGATCTTCAACAGATCGTGAGGATTTACGCTTCCCTCGGTCAGCTCGTCGCCGGCCTCCAGCACCTGTTCGTCCGTCACCTTGATGCGGGAGCCGTAAGGGATCAAATAAGCCTTGGATTCTCCGGTCTCATCGTTGGTCACGACCACCTCGCGCTTCTTCTTGGTATCGCGAATCTCTACCTTACCGCCAAACTCCGCGATGATCGCAAGACCCTTGGGCTTTCTGGCCTCAAAGAGCTCCTCCACACGGGGAAGACCCTGTGTGATGTCATCGCCGGCCACGCCGCCTGCGTGGAAGGTTCTCATGGTCAGCTGTGTACCCGGCTCACCGATGGACTGCGCCGCAATGATACCTACGGCTTCACCCACCTGAACCGCCTCGCCGGTAGCCATGTTGGCGCCGTAGCATTTCGCACAGATACCCACATGGGATCTGCAGGTGAGAATGGTACGGATCTTCACCTTCTCTAAAGGCTCACCCTTTTCGTCCACGCCGACGCTCAGTATCTTCGCCGCGCGGCTGGGAGTGATCATGTGATTGTGCTTCACGATCATCTGACCGTCTTTGTCATAAATATCTTCGCAGGAATATCTTCCCGTAATTCTGTCCTTCAGGCTCTCGATGGTCTCCTTGCCGTCCATGAAGGCCTTGACTACCATTCCGGGGATCTCGCTTCTGCCCTCTGCGCAGTCAACCTCGCGAATGATCAGCTCCTGGGATACGTCTACCATTCTTCTGGTAAGATATCCGGAGTCTGCGGTACGAAGCGCGGTATCGGACAGACCCTTGCGGGCGCCGTGTGCAGACACAAAGTACTCCAGAACGTCCAGTCCCTCACGGAAATTGGACTTGATCGGCAGCTCGATGGTGCGGCCTGTGGTATCTGCCATCAGTCCGCGCATTCCGGCAAGCTGCTTGATCTGCTGGTTGGAACCACGGGCGCCGGAGTCAGCCATCATAAAGATATTGTTGTAGGTGTCCAGACCGTTCAGCAGAACCTCTGTCAGCTCTTTATCTGTCTGGTTCCATGTCTCGATCACCGCACGGTATCTCTCCTCCTCGGTGATCAGGCCCCTGCGGAAGTTCGTGGCGATCCGGTCAACGGTAGCCTGTGCGGCAGCCAGCATCTCCGGCTTTTTCTCGGGCACTGTCATATCGGAAATGGAAACGGTCATAGCGGCCTTGGTGGAATACTTATAGCCGATAGCCTTCACATCGTCCAGCACCTCCGCGGTTCTGGAAGCGCCGTGCGTATTGATGACATTCTCCAGTATCTTCTTCAACTGCTTCTTGCCCACATGGAAATCCACCTCGGGCAGAAGGAAGTTCTCGGGCTTGCTCCTGTCGACAAATCCAAGATCCTGCGGCAGAATTTCATTGAAGATAAATCGTCCCAGCGTGGACTCTACAATTCCGCTGACCTCTTCTCCGTCCGCGTTCGTCTTCGTCACGCGCACCTTAATTCTGGAGTGCAGGGTACAAGCCTTATTCTCATAGGCAAGAATCGCCTCGTTCACGTTTTTGAAGAACTTGCCTTCGCCCAATGCGCCGGGTCTCTCCTGGGTCAGGTAGTAGATACCAAGCACCATATCCTGAGAGGGAACGGCCACAGGGCCGCCGTCGGAAGGCTTCAACAGGTTGTTGGGGGAGAGCAGCAGGAAGCGGCACTCCGCCTGAGCCTCAACGGACAGAGGAAGATGCACTGCCATCTGGTCTCCGTCGAAATCGGCGTTAAATGCGGTACATACAAGAGGGTGCAGTTTAATTGCCTTACCCTCTACAAGAATGGGCTCAAATGCCTGAATACCTAACCTGTGCAGAGTCGGTGCACGGTTCAGCATCACAGGATGCTCCTTGATGACCTCCTCCAGTACGTCCCAGACCTGGGTATCCATCTTGTCGACCATCTTCTTGGCCGCCTTAATATTCTGGCAGATTCCTTTTGCCACCAATTCCTTCATCACGAAGGGCTTGAAAAGCTCAATCGCCATTTCTTTGGGCAGGCCGCACTGATAGATCTTCAGTTCCGGTCCCACCACGATAACGGAACGTCCGGAATAGTCCACACGTTTTCCCAAAAGGTTCTGACGGAAACGGCCGGACTTACCCTTGAGCATGTCGGACAGAGACTTCAGGGCTCTGTTGCCGGGTCCTGTCACGGGACGGCCTCTCCGTCCGTTATCGATCAGCGCGTCCACAGCCTCCTGAAGCATTCTCTTCTCGTTGCGCACGATGATATCGGGCGCACCCAGCTCCAGCAGTCTCTTCAGACGGTTATTTCTGTTGATGATCCTTCTGTACAGATCGTTTAAGTCGGAGGTCGCAAAACGGCCGCCGTCCAGCTGCACCATCGGGCGGATATCGGGCGGAATCACGGGAATCACGTCCATGATCATCCACTCGGGCTTGTTGCCGGACTCGCGGAAAGCTTCCACTACCTCCAGTCTCTTGATGATACGTGCGCGCTTCTGGCCGGAGGACTCCTTCAGTCCCGTCTTCAGCTCCTCCGCCTCTGCCTCCAGGTCAATGGCCTGCAGCAGCTCTTTGATGGCCTCGGCGCCCATGCCTACGCGGAACTTATTTCCGTAGCTCTCGCGGGCGTCCTGATACTCCCGCTCAGTGAGGATCTGCTTGTAGTCCAGTCCGGAATCAGCGGGATCCAGAACGATATAAGATGCAAAATACAATACCTTCTCCAGCACTCTGGGGGAAAGATCCAGAATCAGTCCCATACGGCTGGGGATACCTTTAAAATACCAGATATGGGACACGGGAGCGGCAAGCTCGATATGACCCATGCGCTCTCTGCGGACGCTGGCCTTCGTCACTTCAACGCCGCATCTGTCGCAGACAACGCCCTTATATCTGATCTTTTTATATTTACCGCAATGACACTCCCAGTCCTTGCTGGGTCCGAAGATCCTTTCGCAGAACAGACCGTCCCGCTCGGGCTTCAGCGTCCTGTAATTGATCGTCTCAGGCTTTAAGACCTCGCCGTGAGACCACTCTCTTATCTTTTCAGGTGAAGCTAACCCGATCTTTATGGCATCAAATGTCATAGGCTGATAGGTTGACTCGTTTTTTATTTCTGGCATGAATGGCACTCCCTTCTATCTATCTGTCATGATCAAATACTCTGCGGGAATAAGGCTCAGAACTCCTCGCCGTCCTCCATATCCTCTATGTCGGCATCGTATGCGTCGTCGAAGTCGTCATCAGCGCTCACCAGCTCGCCGCTGTCCTCGTCAAATTCCTGCGCCTGATAACCCATCTGACCCAGTTCACCGTTGTCGTAATCGTCGTACTTGCGGTCGCCCTCCATCTCATACCGATAATCGGTGTCGCCGTACTCCACGGACTCCATGATTTCCACCTCGGTATGATCTTCTCTGAGCACACGCACGTCCAGACCCAGGGCCTGAAGCTCTTTGAGCAGCACCTTGAAGGATTCGGGAATGCCGGACTCGGGAATATTGTCTCCCTTAATGATAGCTTCATATGTCTTCACACGGCCCACCACATCGTCGGACTTCACGGTCAGGATCTCCTGCAGAGTGTAAGATGCTCCGTATGCCTCCAGCGCCCAGACCTCCATCTCACCGAAACGCTGTCCGCCGAACTGTGCTTTACCGCCCAGAGGCTGCTGCGTGACAAGTGAGTACGGGCCGGTGGAACGGGCATGAATCTTGTCGTCCACCAGATGGTGCAGCTTCAAATAATGCATATGGCCGATGGTAACGGGACTGTCAAAATACTCACCGGTACGGCCGTCGCGCAGACGGACCTTGCCGTCGCGGGAAATGGGAACTCCCTTCCACAGCGCCCTGTGATCTCTGTTGTCGGACAGATACTGCATGACCTCGGGAAGCAATTCCTTCTTATGCTTTGCCTCGAACTCCTCCCACTCCAGATTGACATAATCGTTGGCCAGATCCAGAGTGTCGATGATATCGCGCTCATTTGCGCCGTCGAACACGGGAGTCGCCACGTTGAAGCCCAGCGCCTTTGCGGCCAGGGAAAGATGGATCTCCAACACCTGTCCGATATTCATACGGGAAGGCACGCCCAGAGGATTCAGCACGATATCCAGGGGACGTCCGTTGGGCAGATAAGGCATATCCTCAACGGGCAGGACACGGGATACCACACCTTTGTTTCCGTGACGGCCTGCCATCTTGTCGCCTACGGATATCTTTCTCTTCTGTGCGATGTAAATGCGGACTGCCTGATTGACTCCCGGAGAAAGCTCATCGCTGTTCTCTCTGGTAAATACCTTGGCGTCCACTACGATACCGTATTCGCCGTGAGGCACCTTCAGGGAAGTGTCGCGCACCTCTCTCGCCTTTTCACCGAAGATCGCGCGCAGCAGTCTCTCCTCTGCCGTCAGCTCGGTCTCGCCCTTGGGGGTGACCTTGCCCACCAGAATGTCGCCGGCACGAACCTCCGCGCCGATGCGAATGATTCCCCGATCGTCCAGATCCTTCAGGGCGTCGTCGCCGACACCGGGCACATCGCGGGTGATTTCCTCGGGCCCCAGCTTGGTGTCGCGGGCTTCCGCCTCGTATTCCTCAATATGGACGGAGGTATATACATCTTCCTGAACCAGTCGTTCGCTCAGCAATACGGCGTCCTCGTAGTTGTAACCTTCCCATGTCATAAAGCCGATCAGAGGGTTCTTGCCCAGAGCCAACTCACCCATGGAAGTGGAGGGACCGTCTGCGATCACCTGACCCTCTTCCACACGGTCTCCCTTATATACAATGGGCTTCTGATTATAACAGTTCGACTGGTTGCTTCGGGAGAACTTCGTCAAATGATATTCCGCCTTCTCGCCGTCGTCGCAGGTCATGCGGATCAGCTCGGAAGAGACATAATCTATCGTTCCGGCCTTTTTCGCCACCACGCAGACACCGGAGTCAACGGCGGCCTTAGGCTCCATACCGGTACCCACCACAGGCGCTTCCGTAGTCAAAAGAGGCACTGCCTGACGCTGCATATTGGATCCCATCAGCGCGCGGTTCGCATCGTCGTTCTGCAGGAACGGAATCAGCGCTGTCGCCACCGAGAACACCATTCTGGGCGACACATCCATATAATCGAACATAGAACGGGGATACTCTGACGTCTCCTCCCTGTAACGTCCGGAAACGGTCGTGCGGACAAAGTGGCCTTCTGCGTCCAGCGCTTCACTTGCCTGTGCCACATGGTAATTGTCTTCCTCGTCTGCAGTCATGTAGACCACTTCGTCAGTGACCACGGGATTCTCCGGATTGCTCTTGTCTATCTTTCTGTAAGGCGCCTCGACAAAGCCATACTCATTGATGCGGGCATAGCTTGCCAGCGAGTTGATCAGACCGATGTTGGGACCCTCTGGCGTCTCGATGGGGCACATTCTTCCGTAATGGGAGTAATGCACGTCGCGGACCTCGAATCCGGCACGGTCTCTGGACAGACCGCCGGGACCCAGCGCGGAGAGACGTCTCTTGTGAGTCAGCTCACCCAGCGGGTTATTCTGATCCATGAACTGGGACAACTGGGACGAGCCGAAGAACTCTTTCACGGCTGCCGTCACGGGTTTAATATTGATCAGAGACTGAGGAGAAATCTCCTCGGCATCATGCGTCGTCATGCGCTCGCGCACCACTCTCTCCATTCTGGACAGACCGATGCGGTACTGGTTCTGGAGCAGCTCGCCCACGGCACGGATACGCCTGTTTCCCAGATGATCGATATCATCATCATTTCCGAGACCGTACTCCAGATGCATGTTATAGTTGATGGAGGCAAAGATATCGTCCTTTGTGATATGCTTCGGAACCAGCTCATGCACATTCTTCTTCAGCGCCTCCGCCAGTTTCTCGGGCTCCTTGCCGAATTCCTCCAGCATCTGCGCCAGCACGGGATAATATACCCTGTCGCGGATACCGAAGTCTCTGGGCTCGCAGTCGATAAATCCCGTGATATCCACCATCATATTGGAGATTACTTTTACGATTTTCTCCTCCGTCTGAATATACACGCAGGGAACCGCCGCATCCTGCATGGTATCTGCCAGCTCTGCGGTCACCTTCTCCCCTGCCGCCGCCAGAATCTCTCCGGTATTGGGGTCTACCACTTCCTGCGCCAGGATCTGGTTGCGGATCCTGTTCCTGAATGCAAGCTTTTTATTGAATTTATATCTGCCTACCTTCGCCAGATCGTATCTGCGGGGATCAAAGAACATGGCATTAATCAGGCTCTCGGCGCTCTCAACGCTCAAGGGCTCGCCGGGGCGAATCTTTTTGTACAGCTCTAACAGACCCTCCTGATAATTCTCAGCAGTGTCCTTGGTAAAGCTTGCTTCTATCTTAGGCTCATCGCCGAATTTCTCGCGAATCTCGTCGTTGGTACCGAGACCCAGAGCACGGAGCAGTACAGTGACCGGAACCTTTCTGGTCCTGTCCACACGCACGTAGAACACGTCGTTGGAATCGGTCTCATACTCCAGCCATGCGCCGCGGTTGGGGATCACGGTGCAGGAGAACAGCCTCTTACCGATCTTGTCGTGTCCGATGGCATAGTAGATACCGGGGGAACGGACAAGCTGGCTGACTATGACACGCTCAGCGCCGTTGATGACAAAGGTACCCGTCTCCGTCATCAGAGGAAGATCTCCCATAAAGATCTTGTGTTCGCTGATCTCCTCTTTCTCTTTATTATAGAGACGAACCGTCACGGTCAGGGGAGCCGCATAGGTGGCATCCCTCTCTTTACACTCTTCAATAGAGTACTTTACATCTTCTTTGCACAGTTCAAAGTCCACGAACTCCAGACTGAGGGACCCGCTATAGTCGGCAATAGGAGAAATATCGTCAAATACTTCTCTCAGACCCTCGTCCAAAAACCACTGATAGGAATCCTTCTGGACCTCGATCAGATCGGGCATTTCCAATACCTCTTTCTGGCGTGCATAGCTCATACGCATGACCTTGGTATTGGCGACCGGACGTATTCTGTTTTTTTCCATTGAAACTTCACCCCGTTCTAAATTATTTCACACTTCCATAATGCTCTTCGAGCCATATGGCAGGCAAAAAAGCATACCTTTGCACAATAGTGCATCTTCCATATTACTACAATTTGGAAATGCAGTCAAGATTTTTATTGTCCCACAAGAGAAAATTGATTTATTTCCTACAGACCCTTCGCGTTATCGCACAAAAGGGCAGTGAACCATACAACCATGGTACTGCCCTTTCCCTTTATCGGATATTGTACATTGCCGCCTGTTACTTCAGTGTAACCTTAGCGCCTACTTCCTCAAGCTTCTTCTTGATGTCCTCAGCCTCTTCCTTGGAAGCGCCTTCCTTGACTACCTTGGGAGCGCCGTCAACAACGTCCTTCGCCTCCTTCAGGCCCAGACCGGTAACCTCACGTACGACCTTGATTACCTTAACCTTCTCTGCGCCTACCTCGGTCAGCTCTACGTCAAACTCGGTCTTCTCCTCACCGGCTGCTGCGCCTTCGGCAGCTGCTGCCGCAACTACGACGCCTGCTGCTGCGGATACGCCGAACTCCTCCTCGCAAGCCTTTACCAGTTCATTCAACTCTAATACGGACAACTCTTTGATAGCATCGATCAGTTCCTGAGCGGTCAATTTTGCCATTTTACTTTCCTCCATTTCTTTTCGTTATAATACTTTCGATTTTCCTTACTTTTCCGTGTTACTCTTCTGCAGGTGCCGCTGCTTCTTCGGCAGGCGCTTCTGTCTCTGCAGGCGCCGCCGCTTCCTCAGCAGGTGCTTCTGTCTCTGCGGGTGCTGCTGCTTCTGCAGGTGCCGTCTCCTCGGCAGGTGCTGCTGCTTCCTCCGCAGGTGCTGCTGCCGCAGGTGCCTCTACATTGCCTGCGCCGCCTTTTTCCGCCAACTGATTCATAACGCGGGCGAAATTGGTGATGGGACTCTGCAGGCTGCCAAGCAGTTTGGAAATAAGCGTATCTCTGGAAGGAATCTTTGCAATAGATGCGATTCCCTTGGCATCATATACGGTGCCTTCCACTATGCCGGCTTTGATCTCCAGCTTGTCGGCAGTCTTTGCGAACTCAGCCAGGACTCTTGCAGGAGCCGTCGCATCGTCAGTTGAAATCGCCATTGCGTTAGGGCCTTCCAGATACTGGATCAGGCCTTCGCAGTCGGTACCCTTGAACGCAAAGTTCATAAAAGTGTTCTTGTACACCTTATAGGTAATGCCTGCTTCACGCAGATTCTTACGAAGCTGTGTGTCCTGCTCAACGGTAAGTCCGCGGTAATCGACCAGAACTACCGACTGGGCATCCTTGATGCTGGCAGAAATCTCATCTACGATGGGTTTCTTAAGTTCTACCTTTGCCATATTTGACCTCCTTATAGAATTTTTTGGAAAGGAGTTTATTTATAAGAAAAGCCTTCCTGAAGACAGGAAGGCAAAAAGTCTTACGCAAAACTCTTTCCTCGGCAGGCGCTCTGCTTACCCCGTCTTGCTGCCGCTCGCAAGCAGCCGATTTGGCTGTTCGCAAATCCTATGCAGTGAGACTCCGGGACCTGCTGTCTTCGGCATGGTCTAACGACCGTTAGTACTATATCACAGAAAGCTTGCTTTCGTCAAGCCCTGAGAATATATTCCGTACATTTTGTTAAATTGAAATTTTAAATTCCACTCTCAAATCCTCTGATGGAATTTACTTCTGCAAGAGTGGTGTTTACC
>CANQJL010000006.1 GCA_947624245.1 uncultured Acetatifactor sp.
ACGGAGGTGCAGAATATGCTGTACACACAGTTCAACATGGACGACGCGCTGGAGGTAAGGTACGAGGAGGGCGTGGAAGACGGCATAGAACAAGGCATGGAACGCGGCATTGAACAGGGAATAGAACAAGGCATAAGACAGGGCATGGAGCGCGGCGAGCGCCATCTTTTGGTCCATCTTGTCTGCGGCAAGCTGCAGATGGGAGAAGCGCCGGAGAAGATCGCGGAGGACCTTTTGACGGACAGGGAGGAGATCGACCGGATCTGCAGGGCCTATGAGGAGTGCGGGCCGGAGGAAGCTGCCGTCCTTGCCAGGCTGGAAGAATAGAAAGACCATACAGATAAGCGCTCCATTCCTGTCAGAAGAGACGGGGTAGGGCGGAGCTGATACGCTGTTCCTGGCGCGCAAGAACGATCTGGGATTTACCGTGAAAGGGAGGATGCTGGTGATCAGCGAGCACCAGTCCACGGTGAACGAGAACATGCCCCTGCGGAGCGCGCTGTACTACGGGCGCACCATGGAGAAGCTTTTGCAGGACCGGAACCTTTATCGGGCAAAGCGCATTCCCATTCCCACGCCGGAATTCTATATCTTCTACAACGGGAGGAAGGAGATGCCGGAAGAAAAAGTATTAAAACTTTCGGATGGGTATATTGCCAAAACGGAAGCACCTATGTTAGAATTAACAGTAAAGTTGATCAATATCAATCTCCCGACAGGTCACAGACTGCTGCAGGAGTGTCTGCCCTTGTATGAGTATTCCTGGTTCATAGAACGGATCCGGAGCTACCTGCAGAGCGACGACATGGACCGCGACACGGCGGTGACCCTTGCTGTGAAGGACAGCGTCAGGGAAGGGATCTTTGCGGACTTTGTGCGGGAGCATGGGACGGAGGTGCAGAATATGCTGTACACACAGTTCAACATGGACGACGCGCTGGAGGTAAGGTATGAGGAGGGCGTGGAGGACGGCATGGAACGTGGCATAAGACAGGGTATGGAGCGTGGCATGGAACGCGGCATGGAACGCGGACGTACTCAGGGAAAGCAGCAGCTCTTGGTCCACCTTGTCTGCGGCAAGCTGCAGAAGGGAGAGGCGCCGGAGAAGATCGCGGCGGACCTATTGACGGACAGGGAGGAGATCGATCGGATCTGCAGGGCCTATGAGGAATGCGGACCGGAGGAAGCTGCTGTCCTTGCCAGGCTGGAAGAATAGGGCGGCTTCGGACGGAAGGAAAGAATTTCTTTGACGAAACGGCGGAAAAAGTTCTTTACAATGATCGCCGAAAGTATTATGATGTGTATAATAAAAAGAATGTAAAGCGTTGATGAGAAAAGTAGGATGTCTGCGGACCCCAGAGAGGACCGCCCGCCCGATTCATAGGCGGAGCTGAGAGCGGCCCGGCGAGGAGATATCTGAAGACCGTCTCGGAGCGACTCCAATCAAGTCCGGCAGCTCCCGTTATGAGCGAATGAAGGCGGCAGAGCGCGCATGATGCGCAGGTCTGCAACAAGGGTGGAACCGCGTAGGACCATAAAGGATACGTCCCTTGCAATAGGAGATACTATTGCAGGGGATTTTTTATTTCCGCAGGGTCTCTGAGCGCAAATGCATTGCAGGATTTTAACAGGAAAGAAAGGATGTGCGAACATGAAGATCACATTGAAGGACGGCTCTGTGAAGGAGTACGCGCAGAGCAGGAGTATTTACGACATTGCCATGGATATCAGCGAGGGGCTGGCAAGGGCGGCCTGCTGTGCGAAGGTGAACGGAGAGGTGAAGGATCTCCGCACGGTCATCGACAGCGACTGTGAGCTGGCTATCTGCACTGCAGGCGATCCCGAAGGTCTTGCGACCATTCGCCACACGGCGTCCCATGTTCTGGCGGAGGCTGTGAAAAATTTATTCCCTGACGCAAAGCTGACCATCGGTCCCAGCATCGATACGGGTTTTTACTATGATTTTGACCATGCGCCCTTTTCCAGAGAGGATCTGGACGCGCTGGAAGCGGAGATGAAGAAGATCATCAAGGCAGGGGCAAAGCTGGAGAAGTTTACGCTGCCCAGAGCCGAGGCGATTCAATTCATGGAGGAGCGCGACGAGCCCTACAAGGTGGAGCTGATCCGCGATCTTCCCGAGGACGCCGAGATTTCCTTCTACAGGCAAGGCGAGTTCGTGGACCTTTGCGCCGGCCCGCACCTGATGAGTACGAAGGGCGTCAAGGCATTTAAGCTCACTTCTTCCTCCATGGCCTACTGGAGGGGAAAATCCGAGAACGCCATGCTCCAGAGGATATACGGCACCGCCTTTAATAAGAAGGAGGAGCTGGAGGAGTATCTGGCATATTGGGAGAACGTAAAGAACCGCGACCACAATAAGCTGGGCCGTGAGATGGAGCTCTTCACCACAGTTGATGTCATCGGTCAGGGACTGCCGCTTTTGATGCCGAAGGGCGCCAAGATCATTCAGACCATGCAGCGCTGGATCGAAGATGAGGAGGAGAAGCGAGGATATCTGCGCACAAAGACGCCGCTGATGGCAAAGAGCGACCTGTACAAGATATCCGGTCACTGGGACCACTATCTGGACGGCATGTTCGTGCTGGGCGATGAGAAGAAGGACAAGGAGGTTCTGGCGCTTAGGCCCATGACCTGTCCTTTCCAGTACTATGTCTACAAGGCGACCCAGCATTCCTATCGGGACCTGCCTCTGCGTTACGGCGAGACTTCCACGCTGTTTCGAAACGAGGATTCCGGCGAGATGCACGGTCTGACCCGCGTGCGCCAGTTCACCATCTCCGAGGGACATCTGATCGTGCGGCCGGATCAGATGGTGCAGGAGTTCAAGGATTGTCTGGCACTGGCAAAATACTGCCTGACCGTTCTGGGCGTGGAGGAGGACGTGACCTATCATCTCTCCAAATGGGATCCTAATAATCGTGAAAAATATATTGGAGAGCCCGAGGTCTGGGAGGAGACGGAGGGACATATCCGTCAGATCCTCAAGGAGCTGGATATCGACTTTGTAGAAGATGTGGGCGAGGCGGCTTTCTATGGGCCCAAGGTGGACATCAACGCCCGAAACGTGTACGGCAAGGAGGACACCATGATCACCATTCAGTGGGACGCCCTGCTTGCGGAGCAGTTCGATATGTACTATATTGATCAGAACGGCGACAAGATACGGCCCTATATTATTCACAGAACGTCCATGGGCTGCTACGAGAGGACGCTGGCCTGGCTCATCGAAAAATATGAGGGCAAGTTCCCTACATGGCTGTGTCCCGAGCAGGTGCGCGTGCTGCCTATCTCGGAGAAATATTCGGACTATGCGGCAAAGGTGGAGGCAAAGCTGAAGGAGAACGGTATCCTTGCCACTACCGACAACCGTTCCGAGAAGATCGGATTTAAGATTCGTGAGGCGCGTCTCGACAAGCTGCCCTACATGCTGGTGGTGGGCCAGAAGGAGGCGGACGAGAATCTGGTCTCCGTCAGGAGCCGTTTCGCCGGAGATGAAGGACAAAAGACTTTGGACGAATTTATCGATCAGATCTGTAAGGAAATTCGCACCAAGGAGATCCGCAGGGAAGAACCGCAGGAGGCATAACAAGGGGCCGGTTCCCATTCTGCTTTATAAAATGCCTGAAAAATAAGAATACCGCCGTCAAAAGGAGGAATACTGTAAGGGACGGTAAAATTCGTATGCCGCATCGGCGGCGGAAAGAGAGGCAAATATGGCAGAATTAAAATGCGGAGTGGAGAACTGCACCTACAACGACAGTCATCTGTGCTGCAAGGGAGACATCTGCGTGGGCGGAAAACACGCCTGCGACTGTGACGAGACCTGCTGCGAGAGCTTTCTGCAGCAGAGGGAGGGGACGGATTCCTTTAAGAGCTCCACGTCTCACCCCAGTCCCACCATCAGCATCGACTGTGAGGCCGTAAAATGTATCTACAATGCAAATTACAAATGTCACGCGGATCATGTGGATATCAAGGGCTGCGGCGCCTGCGACTGCGGGCAGACCGCCTGCGCTACGTTTACGGAGAAAGCAGATTAAAAAGAAAAGAGCCTAGAAAAAAGCGGCTCAAAAAGAAAATTAGGCATTGACACGGCCGCAAAGCTGTGGTAAGGTAAATGAGCATGTGAAATCACATGCCAACAAGCAGAGTATCCGCTCTCACCTTACGGCAATCGGGCCAGTAAGTGTCAATAGTTCAAAGACCGATTCACCAAATGCCCCATGTGCGGGCATGTGCAAAGGGCGCTTTGTAATTTGCCCCAAGGGTATCGGTAAGAGGATTGTTAAGTGGATAGCTTCTGCTGTCCACTTTTTATTTTCTTATGGAGGTAAACGGCCATTAGCGATTTAATGATTAACGAACAGATCAGAGACAAGGAGATTCGTCTGATCGGAGAAAACGGCGAGCAGTTGGGGATCATGTCATCTAAGGAGGCCATGAAGCTGGCGGAAGATGCGGGGCTGGATCTGGTAAAGATCGCTCCCACCGCGAATCCCCCTGTTTGTAAGATTGTTGACTATGGCAAGTATAAGTACGAGCAGGTCAGAAAAGAGAAGGAAGCCAAGAAGAAAAAAAGGATCATTGAGGTGAAGGAGATTAGACTCTCCCCCAATATCGACACCAACGATCTGAACACCAAGGTCAATGCGGCAAGGAAGTTTTTGACGAAGGGCGACAAGGTGAAGGTGACTCTGCGTTTCCGCGGCCGTGAGATGGCCCATATGAATACCAGCAGACATATTCTTGACGATTTCGCCGAGAGCCTGTCAGATGTGGCTGTGATCGAGAAGGCGCCGAAGGTGGAAGGCAGAAGCATGACCATGTTTTTAACTGAGAAGCGGTAAACGCGGACGTTAAAAAATAGATGAATATAAAGTTTAGGAGGAAATAGTTATGCCCAAAATGAAGACAAACAGGTCGGCTGCAAAGCGTTTTAAAGTAACCGGAACCGGTAAGCTGAAGAGGAATAAGGCTTACAAGAGCCATATCCTCACCAAGAAGACCACAAAGACCAAGCGTAATCTGAGAAAGCCTGCGATTACCGATGCAACGAATGTGAAGAACATGAAAAAGATTCTGCCCTATTTATAATCAGGTGAGGAGGAAAGAGAGACATGGCAAGAATAAAAGGCGGCTTGAATGCCAAGAAAAAGCATAATAGAGTTTTAAAGCTTGCTAAGGGCTACAGAGGAGCAAGGAGCAAGCAGTACAGAGTTGCGAAGCAGTCTGTGATGAGAGCGCTTGCATCTTCTTATGCGGGAAGAAAAGAGAGAAAGCGTCAGTTCAGACAGCTCTGGATCGCCCGTATCAATGCGGCGGCGAGAATGAACGGCCTCTCCTACAGCAAGTTCATGCACGGACTGAAGCTGGCCGGCGTGGATATGAACAGAAAGATGCTGGCAGAGCTGGCAGTCAACGATGCGGAGGGCTTCAAGACCCTTGCGGAATTGGCAAAGAGCAAGGTGGCATAGTTCGTGCCTTACAAAAAAGGATATATGCGGCGCATATATCCTTTTTCTGTGGGAGAATATAAGGAGACTGCATATGCTGATCTTTTTTGATCTGGACGGGACGCTGATCACAGAGGACACACACTTCATGCCGGACAGTGCAAGGGAGGCGATCGCCGCGGCCCGAAGGAACGGGCACATCTGCGCCGTCAATACGGGGCGGACAAAAAAGCTGGTGGGACCCGATGTGGCGGGGCTTGCCGAATTCGACGCCTTTCTCATGGGCTGCGGAACGATGATAACCTACGGGGAGCGTGTTCTGTTCCACAGAACCTTTGACGAAAAGGAATCGCTGGAGATACTGGAGACTCTGCGCGATCTGAGGATCGACGCGGTTCTTGAGGGCAGCGGCAACAATTATCGCGACAGCTTTGAGAATATGTATTACCCTGCTTTCAGAGAATTCGCGCGCAGCTTCACCGATGCCGGCTACGGAAATTTCAGCGAGGCGGTGGGAAATTTTGACAAGCTGTACGCCTACGCGGACGACGTGAGCGCGATGAGGGCTTTTCAGGAGCGGTTTGACGGCAGACTGGACTTTGTGGACAGACAAAAGGGCTTTTTTGAGATCATGCCGGCGGGCTGTTCCAAGGCAAGCGCCATGAAGGTCCTGGCGAATATGCTCGGGGTTCCCATGAGTCAGACGGCAGCTCTGGGCGACAGCGGAAACGACGTTCCCATGCTGGAGTGCGCCGCATACGGTATCGCCATGGGAAACGCTCCGGAGAGTGTGCGGAGGGCGGCGGATCATGTGACGGCAAGGCCGGAAGAGGACGGCGTGCGGAAGGCGTTAAAATGGCTGGGCGTCCTGTGAGGCCCGGCAGACAAAGAATCGACGGAGGATCCTATGAATATTCTGGTGATCGGCGGAAGCTATTTTTACGGGAGAGTGTTTGTGATGCTGGCCTCTAAGGAGCACAGCGTGACCGTGGTGAACAGGGGAACCTACTCCATGGAGGAATTCGGGGTGCGGCAGATAAAGGGCGACAGACACGACGGTGCGGTGTTTCGACAGTGCACAGAAAAGTATGACGCCATTGTGGATTTCTGCGCCTACCGGCCGGGAGATATAGAGACGGTACTGGAAAATCTGGCCGGCGCCGTGTCACGGTACATTTTGATCAGCACGGTGGACGTATACCGGAGAGGAACAGGGCAGAGAAAAGAGGAAGATGCGCCGCTGGAGACCCGCAGCTTTCCCGGGGAAGCGGGGGAATATATTGCGGGCAAGGTCGCGCTGGAAGGAGAGGTGCGCAGTCAGTGTCAAATGCGCGGAATCCGCTGGACCGTGCTGCGTCCGGCGATCCTTTACGGACCCTACAATTACGCGCCCAGAGAGCTCCTCTACATTCAGATGGCGGTACAAAACCACGCCCTGCCGGAGTTCACCGATGCGGACGGGCGGTTCCAGATGGTGTATATAAAGGACGCCGCGGAGGCGGTGATGCGCTGCCTGGAGAGGGAGGCTTCCTGCGATCAGGCTTACAATATCTGCCAGGATGAGATCGTAAGCTACGGCGACCTGATGGCGAAGCTGCGGGCCGCCTCAGGGGAAGAACTTGAAACGGTCTCCATGACGGCGGCGGAAGCGCAGCAGCGGGGGATTCCTCTGCCCTTTCCCGTGTTTGCAGGGGAGACGGAGCTGTGCGCCAACGAAAAGGGAAAACGGGAGCTGGGGCTCTCCTACCTGCCTTTTGCGGAGGGCATGAGGAGAACCTACCAAGCTTTTTCAAAGCTCGTTTGAGAGAGTTTTATGGGACAATAAATTTCATATGATATGCCTGTAAAAAACATTGACAAACACGAACAAATGTTTTATTCTACAAGAACAAGAACATTTGTTCCCTTGGCCGCGAAGCGGCAGACAGGAGGACATTATGGTCAGGAAGACAGGCATGGCGGGATTTGTGGCTGTGACAGTGATATTGGTATTTGTTGCAGCCTTTTTCTGTGCGGAGACGGTGCTGGGAGGTTGCGGCAGGAGCAATCGGGAGACGGAGGAATACTACATGGCGAAGGAGCGGGAGCTGACCGACCGGGTGCGAGAGTTCCTGAACGGGGAGGGCTTTCGGGACAGCGGCGTCATGGTGACGAGAGTAGTGGAGGAAGACGGCAGCAGGGAGTACACCGTGGCGGTGCACAATCGGGACATAGATGCCCTGGAGGAATCGGAGCGTGAGGAGCTGCTCGCGGAGCTTGAGCGGCTTACCTTCAGCGGTGACCGCTGCAGTTTCAGACATCAATTTTTTTGACGGAATGACAGGATTTGCATGACATTTTGTGTAAATAGGGGTATACTTTTCTTAATAATCGGAAAGGAGTCCCCATAAATGTCATTTATTCCCAGACCACAAGAGATATATAAGCATTTTAAGGGAGGACTGTATCAGATCACCGCAGTGGCAGAGCATACGGAAACGGGCGAGCAGCTGGTGATCTATCAGGCGCTCTACGGCGATTTCAAGACGTATGCGAGACCGCTGGACATGTTCACGGGCAGGGTGGACCGCGACAAGTATCCGGACGCAGCGCAGGAGTTTCGTTTTGAACTGCAGGGGCCGGAGGCCGACAGACGGAAGGCAGAACCGGACGGGAAGGCAGAATCAGACGGGAAGGCGGAATCGGACAGGAAAGCGGAATCAGACGCGAAGGCAGAACCGGACGGGAAGGTGCCGACCGCAGCATCTGATGAGGGCGAAGCGGTTTTGGATCCTCTGGTGCTGGAATTTCTGGAGGCGGACGATTACGCGCAGCGGCTGAATATCCTGACGGGTCTTCACCATCGGATCACGGACGATATGATCACCACCATGGCCATCGCCTGTGATGTGGAGATCAACGAGGGCGATCTGGAGGCACGCTACACGTCGTTAAAGAACTGCCTGACAACGTTGGACCGCTACGAGTGCAACCGACTCCGGTGATTTACAGAATTTGACGGAGCGGACGCAGGCCGACACTCCCTTACAATGCTGATTCTAAACGGTATTCGTGACAGGAGACCGTTGTCAATCGATGCATAGTCTGCAGAACGGATATCTGAGGATCCGGGAGCGGCGGAAGGGAGCGGCATATGGCATATGATCTGAACAAAAAAATGGTGATTGGGGTGTCTTCCAGAGCCCTGTTCGATCTGACTGTGGAAAACGAGATCTTTGAAAAGCAGGGCGTTGAGGCCTATTGCAGCTATCAGATAGAGCATGAGCAGGATATCCTGAAGCCGGGTCCCGGCTTTCAGCTGATCAAGTCCCTGCTGCGCCTGAACGACCGCAATGAGGGAAAGAATCTGGTGGAGGTCATTGTCATGTCCCACAACAGTCCCGATACCTCTCTGCGCGTCTTCAACGCCATCGAGCATTACGGACTGCCCATTACTCGGGCGGTTCTTGCCAGCGGCGCCTCTCTGGCCCCGTATCTTGCAGCCTTCCATACGGATCTGTTCCTGTCGGCCTACGAGGACGATGTGCAGTGTGCGATAGACAGCGGCATTGCGGCGGGGATCATATATACCGAGCGCACGGCGCAGGTGATTCCCATGCCTACGTCTCAGATCAGGATAGCCTTTGACGGTGATGCCGTGCTGTTTGCCGATGAGTCGGAGCTGATCTTCAAGGAGAAAGGTCTTGATGCGTTCGAGGAGAACGAGCGGGTTCATGCCCGCGAGCCGTTAGCGGAGGGGCCCTTTGCCAACTTCCTGAAAAAGCTGTCCGATCTGCAGCGGGAGCTGGGCGTAGAGAACTGCCCCATCAGGACGGCTCTTGTGACCTCCCGCAGCGCCCCTGCACACGAGCGGGTCATACGCACCCTGCGGGCGTGGAATGTGCGGGTCGATGAGGCCTTCTTTCTCGGCGGCTTGGAGAAGAAAGATGTGCTGAAGGCCTTCGGGGCCCAGATATTCTTTGACGATCAGTCGGTTCATACCATGAGCGCCGCGCAGGAGGTTCCGGCGGCCAGAGTTCCCTACAGCAGCGCAGGCGGAATGCATCATTTTCAAAAGGCCGCGGAGGGTTAAGCGCGGCAGGGAAAAGCGGAGGAATAAGAGAAAGGAATGGATTACCGGAATATTACCCAGGGACGTTTTCTGGAACGGCCCAACCGTTTTACAGCCAGAGTGGAGCTTGTCGGACGGATCGAGACGGTTCATGTGAAGAACACGGGAAGGTGCAGGGAGCTGCTGGTTCCGGGGGCGAGGGTCTACATGGAAAAGAGCGGCAATCCGGACCGCACGACGGCCTACGATCTGGTGGCGGTGGAAAAGGGCGGGCGCCTGATCAATATGGATTCGCAGGCGCCCAACAAGGCCGTGGAGGAGTGGCTGCGGGCGGGCGGGCTCTTGGCGGACATACGCCTGGTGCGCCCCGAGACAAAATACGGTAATTCCCGCTTTGACTTTTACGCGGAGACGGAGAAAGAAAAGATATTCATAGAGGTGAAGGGCGTCACGCTGGAGGAGGACGGCGTGGTGCGCTTTCCGGACGCGCCTTCGGACAGGGCGGT
Organism: uncultured Acetatifactor sp.; assembly: GCA_947624245.1. Lineage (GTDB taxonomy): Bacteria > Bacillota > Clostridia > Lachnospirales > Lachnospiraceae > Acetatifactor. The sequence continues at coordinate 10,032 of CANQJL010000006.1, forward strand.
AAAGCACGTGGAGGAACTGATCGCGGCAAAGCGGGACGGCTACCGCGTTTTTGTGTTATTTGTGATCCAGATGGAAGGGGTCAGATATTTTACGCCCAACCGCCGTATGCATCCGGAGTTTGCGGAAGCCCTGTGCCGCGCATACGAAGAAGGAGTGGAAATATTGGCCTTCGACTGCAGGGTACGACCGGATTCCATGGTCATCGGCAGTCCGGTGGCCGTGATGCTGCAGGAGGACGGCGTCTTGAAAAAAGATTCAGCTTATGTTAAGAAAACCTTAAGCTTAGATATCCTTTCAGCCATTCAAAAACCGCTTCTGATGTGGTATGATAAGAACAGACGGATACTTCCGTGGAGAGAGGACCCTGCGCCCTACAGAGTATGGGTCTCCGAGATTATGCTGCAGCAGACGCGGGTGGAAGCTGTCAAGCCTTACTTTGAGCGGTTCATGAGCGCTCTGCCGGATATAAAGGCTCTGGCCCAGGCGCCGGAGGAGCAGCTGTTAAAGCTCTGGGAAGGGCTGGGCTACTATAACAGAGTGCGCAATCTGCAGCGGGCGGCCGGACAGATCATGGCGTCTTATGCAGGGAAAATGCCGGATACCTATGAGGAGCTGATAAAGCTCAAAGGGATAGGCAGCTATACTGCGGGCGCCGTGGCGTCGATTGCCTACGGGCGCGCCGTGCCGGCTGTGGACGGCAACGTGCTGCGGGTGGTGTCAAGGCTCAGAGCGGACGACCGGCTGATCACAGACGGAAAAGTAAGGGCGTCTGTGGAGCGGGATCTGGCGGAGACGATGCCGACGGACCGTCCGGGGGATTTTAATCAGGCGATGATGGAATTGGGAGCCTGCATCTGTATTCCCAACGGGAAGCCGCTGTGTGAGGACTGTCCCCTGAACCTGATATGCATGGCGCACAGGCAAGGAAGAGAGACGGAATTTCCGCGCAAGGCGGGCAAGAAAGCGAAGCGTATTGAGGACAAGACGGTACTCGTCATTCGCGATCAGAACAGAGCCGTCATCAGAAAGCGGCCGGCGGGCGGACTGCTGGGGGGTATGTACGAGTTTCCCACCCTTGCGGGCTTTTGCACCGCGGAAGAGGTGACGAAGTACCTTGCAGCCAACGGCATCAAGGTGCTGCGCATACAGCCGCTGGACGACGCAAAGCATATTTTTACCCACAGGGAATGGCACATGAAAGGGTATATGATCCGAGTGGACGAGCTGGAGAAGGGCGCTCCCGGGAAGGACGTCCGTGACTGGATCTATATCGAGCCGGAAGAGACCCGGGAAAAGTATCCGATTCCTTCAGCCTTCGGAGCATATACAAAGTATCTGAAGATCCGGCTGGGTAAGGAGAGATACAGTGAGAGGGAGGACGAAACAGATTGAAACTTTTATCAGTGGCAGTTCCATGCTATAATTCCGAACCGTATATGCAAAAATGCATTGATTCGCTGCTTACGGGCGGCGAAGATGTGGAGATCATCATTGTGGACGACGGCTCTAAGAAGGACCGCACGCCTCAGATCGCAGACGAGTATGCGGCGAAGTACCCCGGCATTGTGCGCGTGGTACACAAAGAGAACGGCGGTCATGGCTCCGCTGTGAACGCGGGAATCGCCGCGGCTACCGGCCTCTATTTCAAGGTGGTGGACAGCGACGACTGGGTGAAGGAGGACGCGTATCTCAAGGTGCTGGATACCCTGCGGGAGCTGGCGGGGGGCGATCGGGTGCTGGATATGCTCATCTGCAATTATGTCTACGAGAAGGAGGGCGAGAGGCGAAAGAAGGTCATTCACTATCGGCACACCCTTCCGGCAGATGAAATGTTCACATGGGACGACTGCCATCATTTCCACAAGGGGCATTACATTCTGATGCACTCCGTGATCTTTCGGACGAAGCTGCTGCGAACATGCGGGCTGAAGCTTCCGGAGCACACCTTCTATGTGGATAATATCTACGTGTTTGAACCGCTTCCTTACGTGAAGAACATGTATTACATGGACGTGAACCTGTACCGCTACTACATCGGCAGAGACGATCAGTCGGTGAACGAAGATGTCATGATATCGCGGATCGACCAGCAGCTTAAGGTCAACAAGATCATGATAGACTATCTGGTGGATAAGAAGCAGGAAATCTTAAAGAACAAGCGCAGGTATCAATATATGCGCAATTATCTGGAGATCATCACCACGGTGTCCTCCGTGCTGCTGATCCGCTCCGGCACCGAGGAGAATCTGGAAAAGAAGAGAGAGCTGTGGGATTACCTGAAGGAGAAGGACAGAAGGCTCTTTGCGTGGATGCGCAGCGGTCTTATGGGAGGCACCATGAATCTGCCCGGACGGGGGGGCCGTCAGATTTCGGTGAGGGCCTACAAGATCTGTCAGAAAATATTTAAGTTCAACTGAGGATTCCGGACTTCGCAGTTCGCTGCAATCACCACAGGAAAACGCCTCGGACTCAATCGGTCCGAGGCGTTTACTTTGTTTCGGTATTTATGGTATTTGCAGCATTTGTGATATTTGCAGTATCCGCGGCGTTTACGGTATTTACGACGCCGCGTGTTTTCTGCGCAGGGCGGGGACAAGAATCCATTCCGTCTTATATACCAGCACATACATCACGGCGCCCATCAAAAGCCCCGTCATGACATCAAAGACGGAGTGCTGTTTTAAGAACACGGTGGACAGAATGATAGACACCGTAAGCACAAGGGCGCCGAGCCGGATTCCCTTTTTTGCGGTCAGCTCTTTGCAGTGCATCACTGCAAAGTAAGCGCCCAGAGAATTGTACACGTGGATACTCGGCCACAGGTTGGTAGGGGTGTCCGTTCTCCAAAGCATCGCTACAAGATCGGAGAAGACGTTGTCCCTAGGCAGCACCGCCGGTCTTAGGTGGTGGCCGTTGGGCCACAGGGTGGAGACGATCAGAAAGATCGTCATGCCGGTCATCAGGAAGACGCAGCTTCTGTAGTACTCCTGTTTGTTTTTAAATACCAGATAGGTGACCACGCCGGCAACATAGACGAACCACAGAAGGTAGGGGACAATGAACGCCTCGCAGAAAGGAATGTAGTCGTCCAGCTTCATATGTATCAAACGATACGTTGTCACATTTTTCTCCAGGCAGGAGAACCAGATCATATAGACGACCATGTACGCCAGCATTGCGGCGGCGTGCTTATACTGTGCGGCGAATCCTATCCATTTTTTTGTCAGCTTCTTCATCACAAACCGAACCTTTCAAAACTTTTCCGATTTCCTCTTTTACAGAATCTTTGCTCCGACAATTTCAGCCAAAAACAACTGCGGCTCGTTTGTCCGATACCTATAGTATAGTCTGTAATCGCAAAAATTCAACCCTGTTTTTACGCAATTAAACAAATATTTAGAAATACTTAAGGTTTCACATCGGGACGAATGATCTGCAGGGCGTGGTGCATACAGGACACGGTGATTTTGCAGGTCTTTCGGGAGACCTCGCCGTCGGTATGCGCCCAGAGAGGCGCTCCGGTCTCCAGCACGAACTGCCTGGTCCTGTAGGGGGTGACGCCCTTAAAGCGGTAATGCTTTCCCACGAATGCGGTGGGAAGCGCGAACAGAATGAGCGGCTTGGGTATGTCGCCCACGGCGCACAGATCCAGATAGCCGTCCCCGTCGTCCGCGTCGGGACAGAATTTGAACCCGCCGCCCTCAAAGCGGTGGATCATTCCCGCGGTAAAAAGCATATTTCCGATGTCCACGGTCTGATCGTTGTCCAGAGTCAGTCTGCCGGACACGGCTTTGGCGGTGAACAGCTGCTTCAGTGCAATGCCGAGATAGGTCAGCTTTCCCAGCCCGAGCCGATTCAGCGCGGATTTGATCTGAGAGCGCTGCGCTTCCTCGCAGACAGCGGCGTCATAGCCCAGCCCGCAGCTGACACAGAAACGCTGGCTCGTGCCGTCGGTATATGTGATCACGCCCACGTCCATGGGGTGCGGACGGCCTGTGTGCAGGATCAGGTCCAGGGCCGCCATGGGCGAGGACGGAATGCCCAGATCTCTGGCGAGATCGTTGCTGGAACCGGTGGGAATATAGCCGACAACGGCGTCGCCGGTCTCGGGGATTCCCTGCACCACCTCATTCATGGTGCCGTCCCCGCCCAGCACGATCAGAGATACCGATTCGCCCGAAGCCTTGGAGAAAATATTTCGCACAGTCTTGGCGGCGTCTCCGCTCTTTTTGGAGAAATGGCATTTGTAGGCGATGCCTTCAGCTTGCAGAGCGGGCTTTATCTTCTTTTTCCATATCCGCATTCCCCTGCCGGAGCGGGAAGCGGGGTTGACGATAATGTGGTACATGAGATGACTCCTTCATTTTATCCTTCGCGGCCCGGACAGCTGCACGGGTCGTATATGAATCGCCTGAAATCAGTATAGCGCGTTGTCCTCCGGCGGTCAATGATTTCGAGTGCCGCCGCCGCGAAAACAAGTTGATGGGCGTTTTTTATTGCCCGTCCATTTTTTTTATGTTATAATGTCGCAGGAGAAAAATAACCGCAGAAGACAACGGCTGAAAAACAACCGCGGGAAACGACTGCTAAGGAGGCAGGGCGAGGAAGATGAAAGCGTTTTTGATTTTAGAGGACGGCACCGTGTTTGAGGGAACGCACATCGGAGCTGTCAAAGAAGTGATCAGTGAGATCGTGTTCAACACGTCCATGGCGGGGTATCTGGAGGTGCTCACCGACCCTTCCTACGCGGGACAGGCAGTGTGCATGACGTATCCCCTCATCGGCAATTACGGCATCTGCAAAGATGACATGGAATCCTTAAGACCCTGGCCGGACGGCTTCATCGTGCGGGAGCTCTCCCGTATTCCCAGCAATTTCAGAAACGATATCTCCATACAGCAGTTCCTGGAAGAGAACGGCGTGCCCGGCATCGCAGGCATCGACACCAGAGCCCTGACCAAGATCCTTCGGGAGAAGGGCACCATGAACGGCATGATAACTACCGATGAAAACTATGATACGGAGCGGATTCTGCCCGCGCTGAAAGCGTATACCACGGGCAAGGTGGTGGAGAAGGTCACCTGCCGCGAAAAGTTCCCGGTGCAGCCGACCACAGACCTGAAACAGAACGGCCCGCTTTCCGGAGCGGCCCGGTTTGATAGAACGGCCTATGAAAACGGCGTGCGGGAACAGAGACCTTCGCTTGTGAAGAAATTAAACGGCGCGGGATTAAAGGTCGCGCTGCTGGATCTGGGAGCAAAGGGAAATATCGCCCGCTCTCTTGCGCAGCGCGGGTGCAGCGTGACGGTCTATCCGGCTCTGACCAAGGCGGAAGAGATCATTGCGGATCGGCCGGACGGAATCATGCTGAGCAACGGCCCCGGAGATCCCAAGGAATGCGGCGCGATCATTGAAGAGATCAAAAAGCTGTACGATACGGAGATCCCGATCTTTGCCATCTGTCTGGGACATCAGCTCATGGCCCTTGCCACGGGGGCGGATACGCATAAGATGAAGTACGGCCATCGGGGCGGCAATCATCCCGTGAAGGACTTAAAGACCGGCAGAGTGTATATATCCTCGCAGAATCACGGCTATGTGGTGGACACGGACCGGCTGGACGAGAAGATCGCCGTGCCTGCCTTTGTCAATGTAAACGACGGCACCAACGAGGGTCTGGCCTATACCGGCAAGAATATTTTTACGGTGCAGTTCCATCCGGAGGCCTGTCCGGGACCCCAGGATTCCGGATACCTGTTCGACCGCTTTATCGCCATGATGAAAGGAGAGAACCGCAATGCCTAAGAATCCGGAAGTAAAACGTGTCATGGTCATCGGCTCCGGCCCCATCGTCATCGGACAGGCGGCGGAGTTCGATTATGCGGGGACCCAGGCCTGCCGCTCTCTGAAGGAGGAGGGCGTGGAGGTGATTCTGGTCAATTCCAACCCTGCGACCATCATGACCGACAAGGATATCGCTGACAAGGTCTATATAGAGCCCCTCACCGTCAAGGTGCTGGAGCAGATCATAGAGAAGGAAAAGCCGGACAGCATTCTGCCCACTCTGGGCGGACAGGCGGGCCTGAATCTTGGCATGGAGCTGGAGGAGTCGGGCTTTTTGGCCTCCCACGGCGTAAAGCTGCTGGGGACCACGGCCGCCACCATTCGGAACGCCGAGGGCCGTCAGGAGTTCAAGGACCTGATGGAGCGCATCGGAGAGCCCTGTGCGGCTTCCAAGGTGGTGGAGACGGTGGAGGACGGCGTTGCGTTCACCAACACCATCGGTTATCCCGTAGTGCTTCGACCCGCTTATACCCTGGGCGGCTCCGGCGGCGGCATCGCCCACAATCTGACGGAGCTGGAGGAGATACTGGAGAACGGTCTGCGTCTTTCCCGTGTGGGACAGGTGCTGGTGGAGCGCTGTATCGCGGGCTGGAAGGAGATCGAGTACGAGGTGATGCGCGACAGCGCGGGAAACTGCATCACGGTCTGCAACATGGAGAACATTGATCCGGTGGGAGTGCACACCGGCGACAGCATCGTGGTGGCTCCTTCCCAGACCTTGAGCGACAAGGAATACCAGATGCTTCGGACCTCCGCCCTGAACATTATCAATGAGCTACAGATCACAGGCGGCTGCAACGTGCAGTTCGCGCTGCATCCCACCAGCTTTGAGTACTGTGTCATCGAGGTCAATCCCCGAGTGAGCCGTTCCTCCGCGCTGGCCAGCAAGGCGACGGGGTATCCGATCGCTAAAGTGGCGGCGAAGATCGCCTTGGGCTACACGCTGGATGAGATCAGGAACGCCATCACGAAGAAGACTTACGCAAGCTTTGAGCCCACGCTGGACTACTGCGTGGTAAAGATTCCCAGACTGCCCTTTGACAAATTCATCACGGCAAAGCGCACGCTGACCACCCAGATGAAAGCCACCGGCGAGGTCATGAGCATCTGCAGCAACTTTGAGGGCGCGCTGATGAAGGCGATCCGCTCGTTGGAGCAGCATGTGGACTGCCTGCTGGACTACGATTTCAGCGCTCTGTCCAAGGAGGAGCTGAAAGAGAGACTGCACATCGTGGACGATCAGAGGATATGGGTCATCGCCGAGGCAGTGCGAAAGGGCGTGAGCCTTGAGGAGATCCACGACATTACCATGATCGATCTGTGGTTCATCGACAAGATAGCCGTCTTGGTGGAGATGGAGCAGGCGCTCAGGACGAAGGAGCTGACCACAGAGCTTTTAAGAGAGGCAAAGCGCATAGAATTTCCGGACAATGTGATCGCAAGGCTCACAGGGAAGAGTCAGGCCGAGATCAAGGCGCTGCGCTATGAGAACGGCATTCGCGCCGTCTACAAGATGGTGGACACCTGCGCGGCGGAGTTCGCGGCTTCCACGCCCTATTACTATTCCGTTTACGGCGGGGAGAATGAGGCTGTGGAGACGAAGGACCGCAAGAAAGTGCTGGTGCTGGGCTCCGGCCCGATCCGCATCGGGCAGGGCATTGAGTTCGACTATTGCTCCGTACATGCCACCTGGGCGTTCTCGAAGGCGGGCTACGAGACCGTCATAATCAACAATAATCCGGAGACGGTGAGCACCGACTTCGATATCGCGGATAAGCTGTACTTTGAGCCGTTGACGCCCGAAGATGTGGAGTCCATTGTGGACATAGAAAAACCCGACGGAGCCGTGGTGCAGTTCGGCGGTCAGACCGCCATCAAGCTCACGGAGAGCCTGATGAAGATGGGCGTACCCATTCTCGGGACCAAGGCCGAGGACGTGGACGCCGCAGAGGACAGAGAACTGTTCGACAAGATACTGGAGGAGACCGGTATACCACGCGCGGCGGGCGGCACCGTCTACACCGCGGAGGAGGCTAAGGCCGTGGCGAACCGCTTGGGCTACCCCGTGCTTGTGAGACCCTCCTATGTGCTGGGCGGTCAGGGAATGCAGATCGCCATCTCCGATCAGGAGATCGAGGAGTTCATGGCGATCATCAACCGCATTGCTCAGGATCACCCTATTCTGGTGGACAAGTATCTTCAGGGAAAAGAGGTCGAGGTAGATGCCGTCTGCGACGGCACGGATATTTTGATTCCCGGCATCATGGAGCACATCGAGCGCACCGGCGTGCACTCCGGCGACAGCATCTCCGTGTACCCCGCGCCTACCATCGGTCCCAAGGTCAAGGAGAAAATTGCCGAGTATACGCGACGTCTTGCAAAGGCGCTGCATGTAAAGGGCCTGATCAATATACAGTTCATCGCCATCGGCGAAGATGTGTATGTGATCGAGGTGAATCCCCGTTCCTCCAGAACGGTGCCCTATATCAGCAAGGTGACGGGCATTCCCATCGTGGATCTCGCCACAGAGGTCATTATCGGAAAGACCATCAGGGAGCTTGGCTATGAGCCGGGACTGCAGCCTGAGGCAGAGTACTACGCCGTCAAGATGCCCGTGTTCTCCTTTGAGAAGATCCGAGGCGCGGAGATCAGCCTCGGCCCAGAGATGAAGTCTACCGGCGAGTGCCTCGGCATTGCAAAGGACTTTAACGAGGCGCTCTATAAGGCGTTTCTCGGAGCGGGTGTGAACCTGCCAAAATACAAGAATATGATCATCACCGTGAAGGACGCGGACAAGGGTGAGGCCATCGAGATCGGCCGGCGCTTCGAGAAGCTGGGCTACACGATCTACGCCACCCGCAGTACGGCTTTGGCGCTGAATGAGGCCGGAGTAAAGGCGAGAAAGGTAAACAAGATTTCTCAGGAGTCCCCTACCGTCATCGACCTGATACTGGGACACAGGATCGATCTGGTCATCGATACGCCCACACAGGGACGCGATAAGTCCAGGGACGGCTTCCTGATCCGCCGTACCGCCATCGAGACGGGCGTGAACTGTATTACCGCCATGGACACCGCAAGAGCGCTGGTGACCAGTCTGGAAAATGCCAGCAACAGGCTCACGCTGGTGGATATTGCCAGACTGTAGCGGAAAAGCGAGACCGCAGAAGCAGGGAAACAACGGGAAAAATTGTATCTGCGCATTATAAGAATGTGCGGGCTTGCATATACTATTCGGTAGAAAGCAAGGAGGTATAGAATGAAAGCTGAAACTTATCCTTTTGTGGTGCGCCCCCTGCCCTACGAGTACGACGGGCTGATTCCTGTGCTGGACGCGCAGACGCTTACTTTTCATCACGACAAGCACTATAAGACATATGTGGACAATCTCAACATGGCGCTGTCCGACTATCCGGAGCTGCAGAAGCTTTCCCTGAAGGAGCTCCTGACGTCGTTGGATAAGCTGCCGGAGCCTCTGCGGACCGCTGTGCGCAACAACGGCGGCGGAGTGTATAACCACGAGCTGTATTTTGACGCCATGAAAAATCCCGCAGGACAGGAGCCGGAGGGGGAACTGGCAGAGGCCATCGACAGGGATTTCGGCTCTTACAGGCAGTGGAAAGAGCAGATGAAGCAGGCCGCGGTGAGCAAGTTCGGCTCGGGCTGGGCGTGGCTGGTGAGTGATAAGTCGGGGAAGCTTTTCGTTGTCCAGACCTCCAATCAGGACGTGCCGAATCTGAAGAACTACACCCCGATCTTTTTGGTGGACGTGTGGGAACACGCATACTACCTGCAGTATCAGAACCGACGGGCCGATTACGTGGACGGCTGGTTCGGTCTGATCAACTGGCGCAAGGCCCAGAAGAGATACGAAGAGGCGACCGTATGAGATACGAGGAGACGACCGGATGAATTACCGGAGAGAACTGGAGAAGCTGCTTGAAAGATTAGAGGGCGAACACAGAGAGGGCGAAAATGCCCCTTCTCTGTTCCTGCACAGCTGCTGTGCGCCCTGCAGCAGCTATGTGCTGGAATATCTGTGTCCTGTCTTTCGCATCACGGTATTCTACTTCAATCCCAATATTTCCGAAGATGCAGAGTACTTAAGACGGGTGGAAGAACAAAAACGCCTGATCCGGACCTACAACCGAGAGGAGAGAGGATACCCTGTCTCTGTCGTTGAGGGCGATTACGATCCACAGCTTTTCTTTCGGACGGTGAGGGGACTGGAGGACTGCCCTGAGGGCGGCGAGCGGTGTTTTCGCTGCTATGATCTGCGCCTGCGGGAGACCGCGCGGCAGGCGGCCGCGGGCGGATATGACTTTTTCGGGACTACCCTCACCATCAGCCCCTTGAAAAATGCCGAGAAGCTGAACGAGATAGGACAGGCCCTGGCAGAGGAGTACGGCGTGGCGTGGCTTTTTTCGGATTTTAAGAAGAAGGACGGCTACAAGCGCTCCGTGGAATTGTCCGCACAGTACGATTTGTACAGACAGGACTATTGCGGCTGCGTCTTCTCGAAGGCGGAGCGGGAAAAGGTCAGACAGGAGAAAGGGAACAATGAAAAAAATTCTGGAATTATTGTCCGAGGAAATGGGAAAAGCTTTTGAGGCGGCCGGCTACGACAGCGCGCTCGGCAGAGTGACGGCCTCGAACCGTCCCGATCTGTGCGAATATCAGTGCAACGGCGCCATGGCAGGGGCAAAGCAGTACAGGAAGGCGCCCATCGCCATAGCGAACGATGTGGCAGAGCATCTGCAGGGCAGCGGCGTCTTCAGCGAGGTACAGGCTGTGGCGCCCGGCTTTCTGAACCTGAAGATCTCGGAGGAGTATCTGCTGAAAGTGGTGAACGATATGGCGGCGGAGCCGAAATTCGGGCTGGAGCCTGTCGAAAATCCGAAGAAGATCATCATCGATTACGGCGGCGCCAACGTGGCGAAGCCCCTCCATGTGGGCCATATCCGCGCCGCGGTCATCGGCGAGAGCGTCAAGCGCATCTGCCGTTATGTGGGTCATGAGGTCATCGGAGACGTACATTTGGGGGACTGGGGCCTGCAGATGGGGTTGGTGATCACGGGCCTGCAGGATCGGCGGCCCGATCTGGTGTACTTTGACGACAGCTTTCAGGGAGAATATCCAAAGGAGGCTCCCTTCACGATTTCCGAGCTGGAGGAGATCTATCCTGCGGCCAGCGCAAGATCCAAGGAGGACGCCGAGTATAAGGCGAGAGCCATGGAAGCTACCTTTAAGCTTCAGAGCGGTGTCCGCGGTTATCGCGCGCTCTGGCAGCATATATTGAACGTGTCCGTGGCCGACCTGAAAAAGAATTACGGCAGTCTGAACGTGGAGTTCGACCTGTGGAAGGGGGAGAGCGACGTTCACGACCTGATTCCCGAGATGGTAGCCTATATGAAGGAGGGCGGCTACGCCTATATCAGCGAGGGAGCGCTGGTCGTAGATGTGAAGGAGGAGACCGACACCAAGGAGATACCTCCCTGCATGATCCTAAAATCGGACGGGGCGGCTCTGTACAATACCACGGATCTGGCGACTATCATGGAGCGCATGAAGCTGTATGCCCCCGATGAGATCATCTATGTGGTGGACAAGCGGCAGGAGCTGTACTTTGAGCAGGTGTTCCGCTGCGCAAGAAAGACGAAGCTGGTAAAGCCGGAGACGGAGCTGAAATTCTTAGGGTTCGGCACCATGAACGGGGCGGACGGCAAGCCCTTCAAGACAAGGGACGGCGGCGTGATGCGTCTGGAGAGCCTGATACGGGAGACCAGGGACGAAATGTACAAGAAGATCCGCGAGGGACGCGAAATGTCCGAGGAGGACGCGATGCGGGTGGCGGAGCAGGTGGCCGTGTCCGCGCTGAAGTACGGGGATCTTTCCAATCAGGCTTCCAAGGATTATGTGTTTGATATCGACCGGTTCACCTCCTTCGAGGGAGATACGGGTCCGTATATTCTCTATACGATCGTGCGCATCAAGTCCATTCTCACAAAGTACTGTGAGCAGGGAGAAAAGCCGGAGAATCTCGCTCTGCAGGCCGCCGCGAACGAGTCGGAGAAGGCTCTTGAGAGGAAGCTGGTGGAGTTCAATACCATGGTACAGAGCGCCGCGCAGGAGCTGGCGCCCCACAAGGTCTGCGCCTACATATACGACCTTGCTAACGCCTTCAACCATTTTTATCACGAGACCAAGATTCTGAGCGAGGAGGACGCCGCAAGACGCAGGAGCCTGATCGGTCTGCTGGTCCTCACAAAAGACGTGCTGAACGCCTGCATCGACCTGCTGGGATTTGAAGCGCCTGACAGAATGTAGATAGAGCCGAGAATGCAGGGCCGGGGAAAAATGTCTTGACAAACAGTATGGTTCACTGTATACTAACTAAGTCGGCTGTTCGGACAGCCGACAGATGGAAGTTTAGCTCAGCTGGGAGAGCATCTGCCTTACAAGCAGAGGGTCATAGGTTCGAGCCCTATAACTTCCACTCCGGCGTTTGGCCGGAACATATGGCGAGATAGCTCAGTTGGCTAGAGCACGCGGTTCATACCCGCGGTGTCGGGGGTTCAAATCCCTTTCTCGCTACGAAAAGCCTTTCGTAGGAAAGGCTTTTTGTTTTCCTACGTGGTTGTATGCGATCGGTCGCGCTGCTCTCCGTGCAGAGAGAAAGAGGAACAATGAAGAAAAAGATTGTCACAATCATACCTTATGCGGTATTGGGTCTGGCGTTGATCCTGTTGATATGCCTGAACCTGTTTTGGCATGATCACTGGCTGGATTCGGATATGGCGGCGGAGATGATCTTCTCCAAGCTGCTGTCCGAGAGCGGTCATGTGTTTGCCACACCGGACTGGTATTATTCTACGGAATTCAGGGTACTCTATACGCAGCTTGTCATGGGGCCGTTGTTTAGATTGTCCGACAACTGGCATTTGATTCGCGCGATCACCAATCTGGTGTTCTACGGACTGATGCTTGCCTCGTACTATTATTTTGTCAAGCCCTTTCGGCTGCCGCGGAAACTGACCGTGCTGACTTCCGTTCTGCTCCTGCTTCCCTTTTCGGAGACGATGATGACCCACATGCAGATGGGAAACACTTATCCGTCCCATGTGATCCTCGCTTTTCTGTTCTTCGGAATGTTCTTAAGACTTGCGGAAAAGACAGGATATAAGCCTCTGTACAGAAGGGGCACCGCGGTGTGCTTTGTGGCGCTGTCCTTTGTCTGCGGAGTCTCCGGCGTCCGCTATCTGCTGGCGCTGCAATGTCCGCTGGCGCTGGCCGCAGTGATTTTTCTCCTGCGCTCCGGTGAATTTCAGAGCTTCCGCAAGGACATGGACAGAGCGTCCGGCGCTTCCCTGCTGCGGTGCGGTGAGGCGCGATATGTGGGACTGAGTCTGTTGGCGGCCGTCTCTGCCGTGGCGGGCTACGGTCTGAATGTGCTCTGGGTGAGCAGAAATTACGTTTTCCAGACCTACGGAGCCACCAATTTTATCGCCGTCTATCAGGGCGTTCTGTCGGAACGTCTGCAGAATATGTTCGGCAGTCTGCTGATGCTTTTCGGTTACATTCCGGACAAAGGTTTCCTCTCTCTGCGGGGACTGGTCTCCATAACGGCTTTTGTGCTGCCAGCCGTGCTCGCCTTCTGCGCGGCGAAATGTCTGAAGCGAATAAGCGGTATGCGCTATTTTATGACGCTGTTCCTGGTGGTTGCCTTTTTTGTCAATGTCTTTGTCTTTGTGTTCACTACCAGCACCATGGTGCCAAGATATTATATTACGATACTGATCTTTGCGCTGCCCGTGCTCGCCTTCTATACGGATACGGAGAAGCGGAAATTCGATCGGGCGGCAGTGGCGGCAGTGCTGGCGGTGTGTCTGCTTTTGGGTACGGGAAAGACGGTGTTTTCCTTTGTGACGGTGGATAAGAACGAGAACAGGAGAGCCGTTGCGCGGTTCCTTGCCGAGAACGGCTATACCTTCGGATTCGCCACCTACACCAACGGCAATATCATCACGGAACTGACGGAGGGCGCCGTGGAGATCGCCAATGTGGGAGATCCGGAGTATCTGGAGTATTTCCGCTGGTCCTCTCCGGCGAGATACTATCGTGCCGGCTATCATCAGGGAGAGACGTTCCTGCTGCTGACCGCGGAGGAAGCCGCGGAATTTGCTCAGACGGAAGCCGTCAGACAGGGAGATGTCGTCTACGGGGACGGCAGCTACACCGTTCTGGTCTACGACAGCGTGGAGGAGCTGATGGATTGTGCCGGAACCAGGCAGTGAGAGAGCGGAGGTTTTCATGAGAATCGGAATGGGATATGATGTCCACAGACTTGTAGAGGACAGAAAGATGATCATAGGAGGCGTGGAGATTCCCTGTGAGAAGGGACTGCTGGGCCATTCGGATGCAGACGTGCTGCTCCACGCCATTATGGACGCCCTGCTGGGCGCCGCTGCGCTGGGGGACATCGGAAAGCATTTTCCGGACACGGATCCCGCCTACAAAGGGATTTCGTCTCTGGAGCTTTTAAGGCGGGTGGGAGAACTGCTTTCGGGCAAAGGGTTCCTCATTGAGAACATCGACTCCACCATTATCGCTCAGGCGCCGAAGATGCGCCCGTACATCGACGCCATGCGGGAAAATATTGCGGGGGCGCTTGGACTGGACGCGGAATACGTGAGCGTAAAGGCCACCACGGAGGAAGGGCTGGGCTTCACGGGCACGGGAGAAGGAATATCGGCGCAGGCCGTCTGTCTGCTGACAAGCCCCTTTGACCTGACCTCGGGACAGGTCGCCGGAAATTGCGCCGGATGTTCGGGGTGCCCGGCAGGCGGCAGAATGTGACAGACGCGGTGCGCGGTGAGAAAATGCGCGTGGGCAAAAGAATAAAAAATGTAAAGTGAATACTTTACAAATTAAAAAAATTCGGCTAAGATGTAAATACAAATATTGATACGAAGTTGTCTATTACAAATGTTTCCATTGCGATGAGTTTTTTTAATGCATATAATGACGGTGGATACAGTTTTAGAGAGGATGATATGTATGGCAACGAAGAGTATTCTGAAGAACGTAGATATCAAGGATAAAAAACTCGGAAAGTCTTTGGTGGTCGCTTTAGAAAATGCGGCAGGGAAAAAATCAAAAGAAGTACAGCTGACAAGAACATATGAAGATGTACGCGGGGATAAATTGAGGAGTATCTTAAAAAAGTGAGCGGGTATATTGGAATTAACCTGAGAGATATATTGCTTGATGAAGACTTGGGAGAGAATGTTGCGAAAGACATTCTCTCCTCGTTTTCTTGTCCTTTGAATCCTGATGTGCAGCATTTTCTGCATCATACGGCGATTGAGTTCTCCAAACAAAGTATTTCCAGTACATACCTTATCATGGCATCCTACAGAGAAAAATATGTGCTGGTCGGCTATTTTACTCTTGCAAACAAGATTTTCTGCATTGACAAGGACAGTCTTCCGAATAAAATATGGAAAAAACGAATGGCGAGATTCGGACAGTTTGATAAAAACATTCAGCGTTATACAATCTCGGCCCCGCTGATCGGACAGTTGGGCAAAAATTATTCCAATGGCTATAATAAGCTGATCACAGGGGACGAGCTGCTGAAATTGGCGTTGGATAAAGTCCGTCAAATGCAGAGCATAGTCGGAGGGAAAATAGTTTACCTTGAGTGTGAGCAGAAAGAGAGATTGATTGATTTTTATTCCAGAAACGGCTTTGTAAATTTCGGAATGCGAAAGCTGGAGCGCGATGAGACCGACAAGCTGTCGGGAGAATTTCTGGTGCAGATGCTAAAGTATATGTGAAGCCCTCTTGTTTTCCGGAAAAACGGTTGACAAATTCACCCGTTTTGCATATTCTTGTAAGTAGGTATTTTTAAATATTTAAGTGGACATTGTTGAAAGGCTGAGAGCGAAAAGAGTACTTTTCCAAAGTCAGTGCCAGAGAGAAGCCGCGGTCTTGCTGAGAACGGCTTTCACCCGAGGGAAAAGGAAGTGCATTCGTGAGCCGGTCCGGTGAAGGCGCCTTGCGCGGTATCCGGACACGCAGGCGGGCGTTATACGCATGGAGGGAAAGGCATACAGGCCTTTAAGTAGAGTGGAACCGCGGGAAACCGTCTCTTGCAGGACGGTATCTCCTGCGGTTTTTTGGTTCGGATTTCTGCGGATATGCCGGTATCGATGTGAGGAAAAATGGGATTTATCAAAAGTGTCAAAGAGGAAATTAAGATCATACGGGAGCGGGATCCGGCGATACACTCGTCCATGGAGGTCTTTCTGTATCCCAGCTTCAGGGTGATGCTGCACTACAGGATCGCGCATTGGTTCTACGTCAGAAAGCATTATTTTCTGGCAAGGTGGGTGTCCCAGCGCGCCGCGCGCAAGACGGGAATTGAGATCCACCCCGGCGCAACGATCGGCAAAGGGCTCTTTATCGACCACGGTATCGGCGTTATCATCGGAGAGACCACGATCATCGGGGACAATGTAACGCTCTATCAGGGCGTGACGCTGGGAGGCACCGGCAAAGAGCATGGCAAACGCCACCCGACCGTCGGCAATAACGTGATGATCAGCGCCGGAGCGAAGGTGCTGGGATCGTTCACCATAGGGGACAACTCCAAGATCGGTGCGGGAAGCGTGGTGCTGGAGGAGGTTCCTCCGGATTCTACCGTGGTGGGCGTGCCCGGGCGGGTGGTGAAGCGCGAGCATACGGTGCTGCCTCGGGAGACCATGAACCAGACGGATCTTCCCGATCCCGTCAAAGAGGATATTGTCAATCTGCAGCACTCTAACACGGAGCTCATCAACAGGGTGCTGGAATTGGAGCAGGAGATGAAAAAACTGCGGCAGGAGCAGAATAGAGAGGAAGATTCCCATGGAAAATAAGATGCATTTTTACAACACATTGACCAGAAGGGTAGAGCAGTTCATTCCCAATGAGGACGGGAAGGTGGCCATGTACACCTGCGGCCCTACGGTATATCACTTTGCCCATATCGGCAATCTGCGCTGCTATATCATGGAGGATCTGCTGGAGAAGACGCTCCGGTACATCGGCTATGATGTGAAGCGCGTCATGAACATCACAGATGTGGGCCATCTGTCCAGCGATGCGGATACCGGGGAGGACAAGATGGTGGCCGGCGCCAAGAGAGAGCACAAGACCGTCATGGAGATAGCGAAATTCTATACGGAAGCTTTCTTTGAGGACTGCAAAAAGCTGAACATAAAGACGCCCGATGTGGTGGAGCCCGCTACGAACTGCATCGACGAATTTCAGAAGGTGATCGGCAGGCTGCTTGAGACAGGCTATGCTTATGAGAGCGGCGGCAATATCTATTTTGACACCTCCAAGCTGAAGGAATATTACGTCTTCTCCGGCCAGAGCGAGCAGGAGCTTTTGGTGGGCGTGCGCGACGACGTGGAGGAAGATGCGAACAAGCGGAACAAGAGCGACTTCGTTCTGTGGTTCACCAAATCCAAGTTCGAGGATCAGGAGCTGAAATGGGAGAGCCCCTGGGGCGTTGGATATCCCGGCTGGCATATCGAGTGCTCCTGCATCAGCATGAAGCATTTAGGAGAATATATGGATATACACTGCGGCGGCGTGGACAATATCTTTCCCCACCACACCAACGAGATCGCGCAGAGCGAAGCCTATCTGGGGCATAAGTGGTGCAATTACTGGCTGCATGTGCATCATTTGAATGACAAAACGGGCAAAATGAGTAAATCCAAGGGAAAGATCCTGACGGTGAGCACTCTCGAGGAGAACGGGTACGACCCCATGGTCTACAGGCTTTTCTGCCTGCAGTCCCACTACCGCAAACCCCTGGAATTTTCTTACGAGGTTCTGGACAATATGAGCGCGGCCTACGATAAGCTGGTCAAGAGGATCGCTTCCCTCCAAAGAGAGGGCGAGGTGGACCGAGAAAAGTTCGACGCCTATCGGACGCAGTTCGAGACGGCCCTCTGCGACGACCTGAATTCGTCCATGGCGATCACCGTGCTCTACGACATGCTGAAGGACGATATGTCCGACGCCACAAAATTTGCCCTTGCGGAGAACTTCGATCAGGTGCTTTCCCTGAACCTTACCACGGCGCTTGAGAAGAAGAGCGAGGAGAGCGGCGTGGACGCAGAGCTGGAGCAATATATCATGGAAAAGATTGAGGAGCGGAAGGCCGCAAAGAAGGAAAAGGATTTCGCAAAGGCGGACGCTATCCGCGACGAGCTGATGGCAAAGGGGATTCTGCTGGAGGATACCCGAGAGGGAGTGAAATGGAAGAAAGCGTAGATATTTTCAATGCATTTTCCGATAAACAGCAGGATATCCGTGCCTATTCGCCGCTGACGCTGGCCTATATCGGCGACGCCGTCTACGATTTGATCGTGCGGACGGCAGTGGTGGCACAGGCGAACCGTCCGGCAAGCGACCTGCACCATATCACCGTGAAATATGTGAGCGCACCGGCACAGGCGCGGATCGTGGAGGCGCTGATGAATGAGCTCACGGAGGAGGAACATTCCGTCTACAGGCGGGGCCGCAATGCCAAGCCGCATACCATGGCAAAGAACGCAAGCGCCGGAGAATACAAGAAGGCCACAGGCTTTGAGGCGGTGCTGGGCTATCTGTATCTGAGCGGCCGCAGGGACCGTGTGCTGGAGCTTGTAAAGAAGGGAATGGAAAGCGAGGAATCATGGCGTACGAGGAATTTACCATAGAGGGCAGAAATGCGGTGACGGAGGCGTTCCGCTCCGGCAGGACGATAGACAAGCTGTATGTATTGGACGGCTGTCAGGACGGCCCTGTGATGACGATCAAGCGGGAGGCGAAAAAGCAGGGCACTCTCATAAAATATGTGGAGAAAGAGTGGCTGGACCGAATATCCAAGACGGGAAAGCATCAGGGCGTCATCGCAGTGGCGGCCGCCTATGACTATGCCGAGGTGGAGGATATCCTGCAGAAGGCCAGAGATAAGAAAGAGCCGCCTTTTCTGTTCCTGTTGGACAATATCGAGGATCCGCACAATCTGGGTGCGATCATCAGAACGGCCAATCTGGCCGGAGCCCACGGGGTCATCATTCCCAAGAACCACGCCGCAGGGCTGACGGCCACGGTGGCGAGAACGTCCGCGGGGGCCTTGAACTATACGCCCGTGGCGAAGGTGACCAATCTGGCGCGGACCATTGAGAATCTCAAAAAAGAGGGTCTCTGGTTTGTCTGTGCGGACATGCATGGGACGAAGATGTATCAGCTGGATATGCGGGGGCCCATCGGCCTTGTGATCGGCAGCGAGGGGGAGGGCGTGTCACGTCTGGTCAAGGAAAAATGCGATATGTCGGCCGCTATTCCCATGAAGGGAGATATCGATTCTCTGAACGCTTCTGTGGCAGCAGGCGTGCTTGCCTTTGAGATCCTGCGGCAGCGCGGCGAGAGCGCACAGAAATAGGAAAAGGCATAGAAGCAGGAGCAAGCATAAAAGCAGACGGAAGCATAAAAGCAGACGGAAGCATAAAGCAGGAGCAAGCATAGAAGCAGGAAAAGTATAAAAGCAGGAGAAGGCATGGCGGGAGCAAATTCGGACTACGATCAGTGCACCGACGGGGAACTGATCGACAGACTGAGGCGGGGCGAGGAGTCCATTATGGACTTTATCTGCGATAAATATAAGAATCTTGTCAGAAGCAAGGCGAAGTCCATGTTCATCTTGGGCGCGGACAACGAGGATCTGATACAGGAGGGCATGATCGGGCTGTTCAAGGCAGTGCGGGATTTTGACGCGGGCAGGGACGCAAGCTTCCTCACGTTTGCGGATCTGTGCATCAGCCGGCAGATGTACACGGCGGTGCAGGCTTCCAGACGCAGGAAGCATATTCCTCTGAACACTTATATCTCCCTGGACGGCAGCGACGTGGTCTCGGACGGACAGGAGAGGGGGTCGCTTGCGAATCTTCTGGCGGACAGAGCGGAGATGAGTCCGGAGGAGCTTTTTCTGGACAAGGAGCGTGTGGAATATCTGGAGAAGACCATTGAGGAAGAGCTCAGTGACTTCGAGAGACAGGTATTGGATCTGTATATGACGGGCATGAGCTACTCACAGATCGCCAAGGTCCTGGGGCGCGATGAAAAGGCTGCCGACAATGCGCTGCAGCGTCTGAAGACCAAAATCAGGAGGATGTTATGAATATCATCATTGTAGGTTGCGGAAAAGTAGGAATTACCCTTGTGGAGCAGTTGAACGGAGAAAATCACAACATTGTGGTAGTTGATGAGAAGGAGGAGAAGGTGAAGTCCATCACCGATGAGCTGGACGCCATGGGCGTCGTG
Organism: uncultured Acetatifactor sp.; assembly: GCA_947624245.1. Lineage (GTDB taxonomy): Bacteria > Bacillota > Clostridia > Lachnospirales > Lachnospiraceae > Acetatifactor. Next base: position 30,244 of record CANQJL010000006.1, read on the forward strand.
GGAAACGGCGTCAGTTACCAGACCCTCCGGGAGGCGGGAATCAGGCGCGCGGATCTGCTGATCGCCGTCACCGGCTCAGATGAGCAGAATCTTCTGTGCTGTGTGATCGCCAAAAAGACCGGCCACTGCAAGACCATCGCTCGGGTGCGCAATCCCATCTACAATTCCGAGATCGATTTCCTCAGGGAAGAACTAGGCATTGCCATGATCATCAATCCGGAGTTTACAGCTGCCTCCGAGATTGCGAGGATATTCCAGTTCCCCACGGCGGTGAAGATCGATACCTTTTCAAAGGGCCGCATTGAGCTTCTGCATTTCAGGGTCACGGGGGACTGTCTCTTGAATAATTATCAGCTTCTCCACGTGCGCACCACGTTAAAGTGTGACGTGCTGGTATGTATGGTGACGCGGGGGGAGGAGGTGCTGATTCCCCGAGGAGATTTCGTCTTTCGGGAGGGCGATGTGGTGGCCATGGTATCCACTCCGGCCAAGGCCAGTGATTTTTTCCGCAAGATCGGCATCGGCACCGGCAAAGTCCACACGGCCATGCTGGTGGGCGGAGGCACCATAGCGTACTATCTGGCGAGACGTCTGCTGGAGGTGGGTATCGATACCAAGATTGTGGATCAGGATTTTTTGCGCTGCGAGCATCTGAGCGAGCTGCTGCCGGAGGCCACCGTCATCTGCGGAGACGGCACGGACGAGAAGCTTCTTTTGCAGGAGGGGCTGGAAACGGTGGACGGCTTTGCGGCGCTCACCGGTCTGGACGAGGAGAATATTTTGTTGTCTCTGGTGGCCAGAAAGTATTCCCGCGCCAAGATCGTCACCAAGATCAACCGTGTCAATTTCAACAGCGTGCTGGGGGATATTCAACTGGACAGCACCACATTTCCGAGGCTGCTCACAGCCGATGTGATCATCAAGTATGCCCGTTCCATGAATGAGTCGCTGAACAGCAATGTGGAAAATCTGTATAAGCTGGAGGACGGCCGCGTGGAAGCGCTGGAGTTCTATATCAAGGAGCCTTCCTCTGTCACGGGCATTCCGCTGGCCGAGATGCGTCTGAAGAAGAATCTGCTGGTCTGCTCCATCACGAGAGGCAGCCGCGTCATTATCCCGGGAGGACAAGACGAGCTGCAGGTGGGTGATTCCGTGGTGGTGGTCACCACGCACACCAGACTGGGAGACGTCAGGGATATTCTGGAGGATAAGTGATGAATTTTGGAATCGTGCGATTTATCATAGGCTGGATGCTGGAGTTTGAGGCGGCTTTTCTTCTGCTGCCGGCTCTGACGGGGATATTTTACGGGGAGATACGGGAAACGCTGATCTTTCTGGCTGCTTCCGCCATCTGCCTGTTGAGCGGCTTTATTCTGAAGCTGAGGCGGCCCAAACGGCGCGACCTGTACACCCGAGAGGGATTTGCGGCGGTGGCGCTGAGCTGGCTGACCATGAGTGCCTTCGGGGCGCTGCCCTTTTTCCTGACGGGCGAGATTCCCAATTATATCGATGCCTTATTTGAGACTGCGTCCGGCTTCACGACTACAGGAGCCAGTATCCTGACCAACGTGGAGGCGCTCAGCCATGTCAGCCTTTTCTGGAGGAGCTTTACCCACTGGATCGGCGGTATGGGCGTATTTGTCTTTATCATGGCGATCCTGCCCCTGATGGGCGGCGGAACGACCATCAACCTGATGCGGGCGGAAAGCACAGGCCCCTCGGTGGGGAAGCTGGTGCCTAGGGTAAAGGACACGGCAAAGATCCTCTACGAGTTGTACATCGGTCTGACGGTGATCGGAACGATCGTGTTCTGCATCTGCGGCCTGAATCTGTTCGAGGCGCTGACGACGATCTTCGGCACCGTGGGTACCGGCGGATTCAGTATCTATAACGACAGCGTCATGCGCTTCAGCCCGCTGGTCCAGAATATGATCACGCTGTTCATGATCCTGAGCGGCATCAACTACACGGCATACTACCTTCTGATCTGCAGGCGGGTCAAGGACGCCTTTTCCATCGAGGAGGTGCGCTGGTATCTGGGAATCGTCTTCGGGAGCGGCGCCATCATCACCTGGAATATCCACAAGCTGTATCCCAATATCTGGGATTCCCTGCGGCACGCTTTCTTCCAGGTGGGCTCCATTATCACCACCACGGGTTTCTCGTCCGCGGACTTTGACCAGTGGCCGGAGCTGTCAAAGAACATACTGGTGCTGTTGATGTTCGTGGGCGCCTGTGCGGGCAGTACCGGCGGCGGCATCAAGGTGACGCGGGTCATCATTCTGTTAAAGACCATTCGCAAGGAGCTGGCTGTGATGATCCACCCCCGAGTGGTCAAGAAGATCAAAATCGACGGCCGCCCTCTGCCTCACGAGACGCTGCGGGCGACCAACGTGTTCATCGCCGTGTACGCGTTCATTTTCCTGAGCTCGCTCCTGATCGTGAGCATCGACAATTTTGATTTTACCACCAATTTCACGGCTGTGGCGGCCACGCTCAACAATATCGGCCCGGGACTTGCCGGAGTGGGACCCACGAAGAACTTTGCCCTTTTTAGTCCGCTCTCCAAGTGCGTGCTGATCTTCGATATGGTGGCGGGCAGACTGGAGCTGTTCCCCATGATGATCCTGCTGGCGCCGTCCAACTGGAAGAAGTATTGACGGCGGAAGCCTCTGCGTGATGCTGTGTGCGGCGGCGTTTGGCGGCTGCTGTCAGAGCAGAAGGACTTTTAATATTTATTTAATATTTTCCACGTCTCGTTCCTCTTGACTTCCCCCATGCGCGGTCTTATAATCATCAATGGAAAACCGACCGTTCGGTCGGAAAAGAGATTACAGCGCGCTTCCAAGGCGGGATAAGAGGATATCATGATTTCCAAATTCAGTGTAAAGAAACCCTATACAGTGCTGGTGGGAGTGGTTCTGGTGATCATTCTGGGTATCGTGTCGTTTACCAGAATGACGGCGGATCTGCTGCCCAGCATCAGCCTCCCCTACGTCATTGTCATGACCACATACCCAGGCGCCAGCCCCGAGACGGTGGAGATGGCCGTAACGCAGCCCGTGGAGGCGGCTATGGCTACGGTCAGCAATATCGAGAGCATCAACTCCGTATCCAGCGAGAACTACTCCATGGTGATTCTCGAGTTCGCGCAGACGGCGGATATGAATGCGGTCTCTCTGGAGATACGCGAGAGCCTGGATCAGATCACCAGCTATTGGGACGATTCCATAGGCAATCCCATCATCATGAAGCTGAATCCGGATATGCTCCCCGTCATGATTGCGGCGGTGGGCGTTGACGGCATGGACAACGCCGAGATCAGTACATACGTGCAGGATTCCGTCATGCCCGAGCTGGAGAGCATCGAGGGCGTGGCGAGCGTCACGGGGACGGGCCTTCTGGAGGAGAGCGTCAACGTCATTATCCGTCAGGATAAGATCGATGAGGTCAATGAGAAAATTTTTGCTGCCATCGACGAACAGATGGCAGATGCACAGCAGGAGCTTGCGGACGGTCGGAAGGAGCTTGCGGACGGCAAGAAGGAGCTTGCGGACGGCCGGAAAGAGCTGGAGGACAGTCAGAAAGAGCTTGCGGACAACAAACAGGAGCTTGCGGACGGCAAGAAAGAGCTTGCGGACGGCAAGAAGGAGCTGGAGGACAAACAGAATTCCGTCAGCGCCCAGCTTGCAAGCCAGAAGGCGCAGCTCACAGCGGCAAAATCGCAGCTGGAGTCGCTGCAGACCAGCCTGGCTACGGCGAAGCAGACAAAGGAAGCGATTGATGGGCTTGAAGGTACTCTGACATTAATTGATAATGTTTTATCACCTATGCAGAGTAATTTGAGCACCTATCAGACAGCAAGTTATTCCTCTAATTTCCAGACTTATATACAACAGTGGATAGACGCAGAGAATAGCGGTGGGGATAAGAGCACAATAGAAAGTGAATTAAGTGCCCTTAAGACTTCATTTGGTACAAATAGCTCAAACCTAAGCACTCTTTTCAATGCAAATCCGACCTTGGCGGGATATGTCAGTACTCTGACGAGTGCAAGCACCTGGACTCCGACATCTGTATCTGAGGCGGAATCCATGAAAGCGTCCATTGGGGGGGCGCTTGCCGCATTGGACGCCGAAGTGATAAAAGCACAGGCTCTGATTGCTCAGAAAGATGCATTGACGGCGCAAAAGACTTCCATGCAGGAATCCCTTAATTCCATGACCATGGGGCTCGGCTACGAGGCTTACTCCGCCCAGGTGTTCAGCGGGCTTGCCAGCCAGAACATTAAGAGTGAAGACGATCTGAAAAATGCGATCAACAGTCTGAACAACGCGCTTGTGGAGATCGAAAAGGGCCAGATGACCGCGGCCGTGGAGTTTGCCAACGGCAAGGCCACCATCACGCTGGGCGAGTATCAGCTGGAGCTGGCAGAGAGCCAGCTTGAGGCAGGGGAGGAGCAGATCAAGTCCGGACTGGATCAGATGGATGACGCCGAAGACCAGCTTAAAGATGCGGAAGAACAGTTAAAAGAGGGCGAGGAACAGCTGGCGGACGCCAAAGAGAGCGCCTACGAGCAGGCGGATATGAACAAGATCCTCACGGTGGATACCGTGAAGGGACTGCTGACGGCGCAGAACTTTTCCATGCCGGCAGGATACGTTACGGAGGACGGCATCGATTATCTGGTGCGCGTAGGGGATAAGCCCTCCACGGTGGAGGAGCTCAAAGCCCTGCCGCTCATGGATATGCATATGGACGGGGTGCCCGTGATCTATCTGGGAGATGTGGCGGACGTGTTCTATACGGATAATTCCGCCGATATCTATACCAACGTGGACGGCAGCGCCGGCGTCATGCTGACGATCCAGAAGCAGACCGGCTATTCTACGGGAGAGGTCTCCGACAGGCTGGGGGAGCGGTTTCGGGAGCTCATGGAAGAAAATGAGGGCCTGACGCTCATTACCCTGATGGATCAGGGAATCTACATTGACCTTGTGATGGATTCCATCATCAACAATATCCTTTTCGGCGCAGCGCTGGCGATACTGATCCTTCTGATTTTCCTGAAGGATCTGCGGCCTACGCTGGTGGTGGCGTTCTCCATACCGGTCAGTCTGGTGACGGCGATCGTCTGCATGTATTTCAGCGGCGTGACCCTGAACGTGATCTCCCTGTCCGGTCTGGCGCTGGGAATCGGTATGCTGGTGGATAACTCCATCGTGGTGATCGAGAATATTTACCGCCTGCGCAGCGAGGGCTGCACCGTTCAGGAGGCGGCCATGGAAGGCGCCAGAGAGGTGTCGGGCGCGATCATGGCGTCCACCCTTACCACGGTCTGCGTGTTCCTCCCCATCGTATTTACGGAGGGCATCACCAGACAGCTCTTTGTGGATATGGGCCTGACGATCGCCTATTCCCTGCTTGCCAGCCTTGTGATCGCGTTGACGGTGGTACCTGCCATGTCGTCCAAGATGCTGACCAAGACAAAGGAGCAGAAGCAGGGCAGGATCTTTACGAGACTTTTGAATGTGTATGAGAAGCTGCTGAAGGTTTCTCTTAAGATGAAGCCGCTGGTACTGATAGCGGTTCTGGCGCTTTTGGCGGCAAGCATTGCGCTGGCGTTTACCAACGGAACCGCCTTTATGTCCGAGATGGACTCCACGCAGCTCACCGTGAGCGTGACGCTGGACGAGGAAGCCACTCTGCAGGAGACGGGCGAGATCACAGATCAGGTGGTAGATGCGATCCTTTCCATCGAAGATGTGCAGAATGTGGGCGCCATGACCTCTATGTCCACTATGTCCATGCTGGGCGGCGGAGGCGGAAGCAGCAACTCGGCTTCCATCTATGTGGTGACCAGGGACGATAAGAAGATGAGTAACGACGATATTGCCAAGGTCATTTTGGAAAAGACGGCGGGCTTAGATGCGGAGATCGACGTGGAGACCTCCAGCATGGATATGAGCGCGCTGGGAGGAAGCGGAATTTCCATACAGGTGCGCGGGCGCGATCTGGACACCATTCAGAAGGCGGCAGAGGAAGTGGCTGCCATTGTGGAGAGCGTGGAGGGAACCGAGAATGTCAGCGACGGTCTGGAAGAGGCGGACGAGGAGCTGCGCATTACCGTTGACAAGGACGAGGCCGTTCACTACGGTCTGACGGTGGCTCAGGTGTTCACGCAGGTCTCTGCAAAATTGGCGGAGGCGAGCAGCGCCACTACGCTGGTGGCGGCGGACAAAGACTATAATGTCTATGTCATGAACGGCAGCGATATAGAGCTGACCAGAAAACTGGCAGAGGAGATCATGATAACAGGCACCGACGAAGACGGTCAGAATGTGGACATTCCGCTTTCTGAGATCGCGGACTTTGCGCCGGCATATGCATTGAACTCCATCAACCGGGCCGAGCAGACGAGATATGTGGCCGTATCCGCGGACATTGCGGACGGCTATAACGTGGGCCTGGTGTCCGCAGATGTCAATGAAAAGCTGGAGAGCTACGAGGTTCCGGCGGGTTGTCAGCTTGTATTTTCCGGAGAGAATGAGATGATCGAGGACGCTATGAAACAGGTCATGCTGATGATGCTTCTGGCGATCCTGTTCATGTATCTGATCATGGTGGCGCAGTTCCAGTCCCTGCTGTCCCCGTTCATCATTATGTTCACGATTCCGCTGGCATTTACGGGAGGCTTTCTGGGACTGTTCCTGAGCGGCAGCGAGGTCAGCGTCATCGCTATGATCGGCTTTGTCATGCTGGCGGGCATCATTGTGAACAACGGTATCGTGATCATCGACTATATGAACCAGCTGCGGGAGGGCGGCATGGAAAAAAGGGAGGCCATTCTGACCGCGGGACGCACGAGACTTCGCCCTGTGCTGATGACGGCGCTCACCACCATTCTGGCCCTGTCCACCATGGTATTCAGTCAGGATATGGGCGCGGAAATGGCGAAGCCCATGGCCGTGGTCACCATCGGCGGTCTGCTTTACGGTACGCTGCTTACGCTGGTAGTGATTCCCTGTATCTATGATATCCTGATCAGGGAGAACGGAAGCGGCCGCAGGAGCTTTCGGGAGAAAATCAAGGAAAAGGCAAAGCAGCTTGAGACAGGGGGGGAGGATTTGTGATGTCTAAGATGACGGGCTTGGAAGAATACAGCCTGATTCCGCCCAAGGTCTATCAGTTGTATCAGGCGGTGATCAGACTGATCGAAGAGGGGTCCGATCCGGCCACATTGAGGGTCTCTGCCATCACAGAGGAAGCGGGAATCGGCAAGGGCACGGCTTACGAATATTTTGACAGCAAGGAAGATATCGTGCTGGGAGCCGTGGTATATCAGATGCAGACGGCGGCGATGGAGCTGGAAGCCGAGCTGTCGAAGAGAGAGCGCTTTCAGGATCAGGTGAGCTATCTTCTGGACGAGGTGAGCGCGTGCAAGACGCAGAAGAGCTGCTTTTTTAAGCTGGTGCATATACTGACCGACAATTCCGAGTTCAGCAGTCAGGTGCATCACAAGATGAATGAAAAGGCCTTCGAGCGCTACAGGCTGGTGGGGCTGTTCCGGCGGGTGCTGGGCGAAGATATGGAGAGAGGCGAGTTGAGACAAGATCTGCCTCTGGACTATATGGTGTTTTCGCTGGGGTCGCGTATTCTGGCCTATATGGTGGCGGCCTCCGAGGAAGGGCTTCAGGTAGAGCTTCCCCGTATGCGGGAACTGGTGTACCGGGGAATCATGGACGAGTTTGCGGCGCGGTAATCTCATTTAAATTGTGTTGACAAACTATATTGCCTTTGTTATAATGAAACACGGTGATTGCGGAAGCAGTCACCCATGCTGCTGTGGCTCAGTCGGTAGAGCGTCGCATTGGTAGTGCGGAGGTCACGGGTCCGATTCCCGTCAGCAGCTTATGTCAGAACCACCGGCTAGACCGGTGGTTCTTTTTTGCTGTTGGGGAAGTCCTATCCTGCATCAAGGGAGGAGCTGCATGTATTTTTTCCCCTTTTATGGATATTCTATCCATGAAAGGTGGTGGGAAACATGGATCCTAAGAAAAAAGACGCAAAGCAGACAATGTCTTACGGACAGAATGTGGACGATCTGTATGACCGCGATCTGTATGACGATGATTTTTCCTACGAGGACTGGGACGACGTCATACCTGATGAGGTACCCAGAAGAGACGGCCCGGGCGGAGAGAGCGGCTGTTAAATGAGAGCAATGCGCGGCGGAAGGAACGGGAAGACCGAACCTCCGCCGTTTGTCTGTAGGTTTGTTCGTCTTGAAAGGGCGGCGTGTAGCTTTGTCCGTCTTGAAAGGGCGGCGCCGTTATGCTAGAATGGTCGGTAATAAGATAAAGACCGACAGGAGCTGCCATGAGTAAAAAATGTATCGTGATAGGCGCGGGAGAGCTGACCGTAGGAAAAATCGAGAGAGCGAAAGAGGACCTTGTGATTGCCGTGGACGGAGGACTGGAATACTGCGGACTTTTAGGTCTGGAGCCCGATCTGATTCTGGGGGATTTTGACTCTGTGGGGGAGCAGGCGGCTGAGGCCGTGGAAAGGCTTGAGAGGCAGACACCGGAGCGCATCATACGTCTGCCGCGGGAAAAAGATGAGACAGACACGCTGGCAGCCTTGAAGGAAGGACTTGCCCGAGGGTGTGACGAGTTCTATATTTACGGCGGAACGGGAGGCCGGCTGGAGCATACGCTGGCGAACATTCAGTGCCTGCTGTACCTGAAAAAACGGGGAGCTTCGGGATATCTGATGGACGGAAACGGAATGATATTTGTGATCGTCAATGAGGCGGTGCATTTTCAGAAAGAGCAGGAAGGGTATCTGTCCCTGTTCTCGCTGTCGGAGCAGTCAAAGGGCGTTACCGAGGAGGGAATGAAGTATCCGCTCCACGGGGCGGTGCTTACGAACGATTTTCCTCTGGGCGTCAGCAACGAGTTCACGGGGCAGGAGGCCGTCGTATCGGTGGAGGAGGGACAGCTGGTCTGCGTGATACAGCGATTCAGCGGACAAGAAACAGCTCCAGAATGAACACCACGGCGCAGCACAGCACGGACACGGGGAAAAGACCGGCGCCCTTCCAAGCGGCTATGATGCCGACAGCCAGGGCCGCAGCCCCCGCCCAGGGAGACTGGGTAGCGTCCACGATGGCGGGAAAGGTCATCACTGCCAGCGTGACGTAGGGTACATAATATAGAAATGATTGCAGGAAACGGTTCCTGATCTGTCTGCGAATCAGCGTCAGCGGCAGCACGCGGATAGCGTAAGTCACCGCCGCCATGATCGCCAGATAGAGATAAATATTGTGAGTCATGTCAATCCTCGTTTCGCACAGTGCAGTCTTCGCACTGTCTGGTGTCTGCGGTCTGGTCTACCGGAAACAGAGCGGCGGCCGCAGCGGAAAGTATCAATGTCAGGACGATGGTTCGGGTTCCCGCGGAGAACCGTGCCAGATACGGCAGTCTGGAAGCGGCGAAGCTTGCAAGGAAGCTTAAGACCACAAACACGGCTACCACGCGGTTCTTTTTGGCGGGAGGTATGATGATCGCAAGGAACATGCCGTACAGGGCTACGCTGAGAGCGCTCACTGCCCGCAGGGGCAGTATGTTTCCGGCAATCACGCCGAGAGCCGTGCCGAAGGACCAGCAGGGAATGGCGATAAGGATAGCGCCGTATGTGTACCATGGATTCAGCGGGCCGGGGCGTGCAATGGTAATGCCGAACAGCTCGTCCGTCACGTCATACCCCAAAAGCAGACGGTGAATCAGACGGGTATCGGGCGAAAAACGCTGGCTCAGGGCGCAGCTCATTAATAAATAACGCGCGTTTGCTATTAAGGTCATCAGCGCCATTTCAAGGTAGGACGCATTGGCCGCGATCACGGTAAAGCCTGCATATTCACCGGCCGAGGCATTGTTCAGAAAGCTGGCCAGAAAACCTTGAAAAGCGTTGAGCCCGACTCTCTTTGCGGCAACGCCTAAGGAGAAGGCGACCGCCAGATAGCCGAGCCCGATGGGAATGCCGTCGCGCATACCTTCGGCAAACACCCTTTTATTGCCCGTAAAATTCATTTCTTGTGTGTTCATCTATCCTGTTTCCGTTATGATCTCGTTTTTGCTGCTGAAAATTTTGCCCTGAAAAGATTGCTCCTACAGATACTGATTCTGTGCCTTGCGCAGAATGAACTTTACGGGATATCCGCTTTCGTCGCATATGGAGCGCACGATGTCCTCGGCGATATCCTTTACGTTCTCGTTGACGCAGAACACGCATATATTCTTGGGACGCTGAAACAGAGACGGCTTGGCCCAGCGGATATAGAAGGAAATGCGCTCCTTTAAAAGCGCGCGTTCAATGAGATTCTTACATTCCATATCATAGATTTCGCAGAGCTCGATCTCGTTATGTACCTTCAGAGTAGTGTACAAGGGTTGATTCATGATGCAGCGTCACCTCGTTATTGTCCGTAATTTGTTATTTATTATCCGACCGATGGACCTTATAAAAATGATACCGATATTATAGCATATTTTTTTGCCGTGCGCTATAAGTTTTGCAACTTTACTCATGGGTTTTTGCAACTTTACTTATGCAGTCTTTTGCGCTATACTTGACATATAGAAAGCAGGCTGCCCGAAGGCATGTCGGGCAGAGCAGTACGGGAGGTATACGCAATGGAGTTTTTTGAGAAAATGAAGGGTGCCGTTTCCTCAAAGAGCAAGGAAGTGGCGGATAAGGCCAAGGATACGGCGGAGATCCTGAATCTGAAGGGTCAGATCTCCACATGTGAAGAGGTGATCAAGAAGAATTATCTGGAGATCGGGCGACTCTATTATGAGCAGCACGGGCAGGAGCCCGACGCCGCGTTCGAGAAGCAGTGTACGGCAGTGAGCAACGCCCGCACGGGAATCAGGGAGCTGCAGGCAAAGATCGACCACCTGAAAGGGCTGTAGGGTAAGAGCCGGACGTAAAGCACAACTGAACGAAAGGAGATTTGAAGCATGTCAGAAGATGCAAAGACAATTCTTAAAGAGATTGAAGAATTAAAAAGAAGTGTCCGAGAAATCCAACTGACACTCGAAAACGAGACAAACAGGAATATAAAAATAATAGCAGAGGGTCACTTGGACTTGAGCCGGAAACTGGACGAAGCGTTAAAAGTAGAAAATGAAAGAGAACTTTTATTAATTCGTATAAACAGTTTAGAGGCAGAGATTAAGAAATTAAAGGAACGCATAGAAAGAATAGCATAGAAAAAATATAAAGGGGCTGGCACTTTCACTTAGTGCGACAGCCCCTTTTTCATGGCGTCGGCCACACAGTTCCTGCGTTACTGAACCGGTTGCTGCTGCTGCGCCGCCGCGTCTGCCGCCGCCTGTTGCTGCGCCAGTATTCGCCGCTGCTGCAGCTCGTTCTGCTGACTGGTCAGAATGGCCTCATAGTCGGGGTTCGCGAAAAACAAGGCGTCATGCTGACAGGAAGTCCGCTGGGTCCCGTCAGGATTGACGCTTGGATTGGCGTCGGGATTGGTGGCAACATTGCTGGAACCCCGAAGCAGCGAGGGATCCTCCACAAGAGGAAGCTCGATGACTCCTGTTATCTTAAAGGGACAATCCGGACTGGCGGGCAGCATATCATACTCGCAGATATCGCCGGAGTAATGCACGTCACAGCTCTCTGTGGGTACCGTGCCGTCCGCAAAAATCTCCGTGCGCACATAGGCGTCGCACAGGCCGGGAATAGGACGTTTGCCGGATCTGCTGCAGATCTGAGCGGTGGAGATGCCCTGCGGCACAACGAAGCGCTCCTCGGGCAGATTCTCATGTACCCGTGACATGACTGCGCGCCATAACGTCTTGGAAATCTGCAGCTCGGCGTCTGACATATTTAAGGGAGTGTCATAACCGGTCCAAACACTGCATGTATAATAGGGAGTAAATCCCGCGAACCAGGAATCGTAGTCATTTGAGGAAGTACCGGTCTTGCCGGCAATCGCCATGCCGTTGAATCTGGCGGCCGTTCCGGTACCGCCGGGGGCTGACACCACGTCGACCATGGCGTCGGTGAGCAGGTAGGCGGTGGTCTCCTTAATGACACGCTTTCCGGTGGGCGAGGTATTGTCCAGGATCACATTGCCGTCGGCATCGGTGACGCGGGAGTAGAGCTTGGGCGTCATATAGGTTCCCATGTTTGCAATGGTGGCATAGCCGCCGTTCAGCTCGTAGGGGGAGACGCCGTAGGTCAGTCCGCCCAGTGCAAGGGACTGGTTGACGTCGCCTAAGAATTGGCCGTTCACCTCAACGCCCTCGGTCAGAGTGGTGAATCCGAAGTTCAGCAGATAATCATATCCCAGCTGCGGGGTGATCACGGTCAGCGTCTTTACGGTGACGATATTTAAGGACTGGCGGATAGCGTCGCGAATGGACTGAACGCCTTTGTAGTTGGAGCCGTACCAGTTGTCCACCGGCTTGCCGCTGTCATAATTAAAGGGCGCGTCCAGATAGACGTTTGCCAAGGTCTGTCCCGCACTGTCCAGGGCGGGCGCAAATGCCGCCAGCACTTTGAAGGTCGATCCGGGCGAACGCAGGGCGTCGGTGGCTCTGTTCAGGGTACGGCGGCCTTCCTTGGCGCCGATGCCGCCCACCATGGCGACTACATAACCGGTCGACTGATCCTCGATGACCATGGCGGATTGGGGCTGGGCAGTCAGGGTAATGGATTCCTCGTAGTTGGATTCCACATTTTCCACGCCAAGCTCCTCCATCATGGCGGCTCTGTAGGTCTCAATGGCCTCATAGGCGGCGTCCTGAGAACTGAAGATCAGATTGAACTGCTTTTTTCCGTTCTCCTTGAACCAGGTCGTCATGTTCTCCTTGCTGTAATTTACGGTCTCCTCGGGAGTGGTGAATACGGTCAGCGCATAATTCAACTGCCAATGCACGTCCTTCGGGAAGTTGTCCGGATTTGCGAATTCCTCGTCGGCAATGGCCTGGATCGAGGGGTCGAGAGTGGACTCTATACGCAGTCCGCCGGAGGTGAGCAGCGACTCCGCCATGGTTTCGGAATAGCCTCCGATGTTCACCAGATCTTCCTTTACCTGTGCGTACACGGCGTCGGAGAAATAGGAGCCGGCGGTGGCGTTGGAGTTCTCTCGGTAAGCGATATCGTAATTGCCGATGCGCTCGTACACGGCGTCGGTATCCGCAATGGCCTCGTCATACTCTGTCTTCGTGATAAATCCCAGCTCCAGCATGTTGTCCAGACAGACCTGACGCCGCTTGGCGTTCTCCTCCGGAGCGCGCAGGGGATTGTAGCGATGGGGGTTCTGGGTGATACTTGCGATCACGGCCGCCTCAGAGATCGTCAGGTCGCTGGCGGACTTTCCGAAATAGCGCAGCGACGCGGACTCCACGCCAAGGGTATTCTGGCCCAGATTGATAGCGTTCATGTAGCGCAGCAGGATATCGTCTTTGGAATAATACTTGGATATTTCCAGAGCCAGATACTGCTCCTGCAGCTTACGCTTTACCTGTTTGATCAGGTTGCCGTCCTCCTCCGTCCAGGAGGTGAAGACGGTGTTCTTTAGGAGCTGCTGGGTGATGGTGCTGGCGCCCTGCCGTTCCTGTCCCATGGACTTTGCGAACAGCACGCCCACGCCCACGATACGCTGGAAGTCAATGCCGTTGTGCTGATAGAACCGCTCGTCCTCGATGGCCACAAAGGCCTTTCCGAGATAATCCGGAAGCTGGTCCATGTTGTTGATCTGAATACGGTTGGAGTTGGTGCTGACATACTGGTCGATCTCGTTGCCTTCGCAGTCATATACGATCGTTGCCTCGCCGATGGCGACCACGTCGCTCAACCGGATATTGGGCGTGGAGGCGAGAATGCCCCTGTACATACCGATTCCGGCGGCGGCTCCGCAAATGCAGATTCCGGCAAAAGCGGCCAGAACCAGCTTCACGGCAGTGAGAAGGATCTTCTTCTGCCAGCGCTGTGCTTTAGAGTTAAGTGCCTTTTGCTTTGCGCGGACACCCTTTTTTCCATAATTCATTGAAATCACCTCTGTTTGTCCAAAAACCTACACCTTATTATACCAAAAAAGGATATGTAAATAAAGGTTTTCTTTCCATCTTAATAATTGTTTCACATTTCCTTCATTTTATGCTATTCTGAATTCAGTTTTTATGTAGATCGAAATCAGAAAATAGCAGGTGTTGTTAAATGAAAAGGACGGAGAATATGCCGGATTCCTACCGCGTGCTGTTGGAGGGCGGCCAGGGCGAGTACGTGGAGAAAAAATCCCGCTTCATCGCCACGATCCGCAAATGCGAGAGCGAGGAGGAGGCCGCGGCTTTCCTGGAGGAAATGAAGAAAAAGTATTGGGACGCAAGACATAACTGCTCGGCTTACTGTATCGGAGCGAGAGGAGAGATGACCCGCTGCAGCGACGACGGGGAACCCGCCGGCACGGCAGGGCGCCCGATGCTGGAGGTATTGCTGGGCGAGGGGATCCGCAACGCTGCGGTAGTGGTGACCAGATATTTCGGCGGCGTGCTGCTCGGGACAGGAGGATTGGTGCGGGCCTACACCCGGGCGGTGCAGGAGGGGCTGAAGAACTGTGTGACCGGCAGAATGTGCAGGGGCTTCGAGGTGGAGGTGCGCACCGACTATAACGGTATCGGCAAGATCCTGTATCTGCTGGGAAATGCCGGAATAGAACCCGTCTCCGAAGACTATGCAGACAGGGTGACGCTGCGCCTGAATGTGGCGGCGGACAGGGCAGCGTCCCTGCGCGGGCAGATGGAGGACGCAACGGGCGGAAAAGTCGATTTTATCGCACAAAAAGAGATTTATTTCGTTGACAAAGAACCGTTTGCAGGCTAGAATTAGATTTGAGTCCAAAGCATTTTGAAAGGTGGTGGTTTTCATGAAGAGCAAGCAGATCAGTTCCGACAACCCTCTTCCGGGTCGAAGTAGCATGAGCCTCTGCGCTCAATTTCAGAAAAAACCATTCAAGGAGAAGTGCTATGGAGAAACTAGAAAGGCAGGAGCTTCAGGAGCTCCTTGACGCCAAGCAGTACACCAAGCTTCGCCAGCTTCTGTCCGAGATGAATGAGGCTGATGTGGCGGCTCTCTTGGAGGAGCTGGAGGCGGAAGCGCTGGTGAAAGTCTTTCGCATTCTGCCTAAGGATCTGGCGGCAGATGTTTTTTCCTATTTGGAATTTGAGAGCCAGCAGCTTGTCATCACCTCCCTGTCGGATCGGGAGGCGGCAAATGTCATCGACAATCTGATGGCGGACGATGCCGTCGATCTGTTGGAGGAGATGCCCGCCAACGTGGTGGATAAGCTTCTGGAGAACGCAAGGCCGGATACACGTCAGGCCATCAATCATCTGCTGCGGTATCCGGAGGATTCCGCCGGCAGCATTATGACGGTGGAGTATGTTGCGTTAAAGCAGACTCTGACGGTGGCGCAGGCCATTGAGCGTATCCGCGCCGTGGGACTGGACAGCGAGACCATCAATATCTGTTATGTGCTGGATTCCACGCGGCGGCTGGTGGGTACGGTGGCGCTTCGGTATCTGCTGCTCAGCGATGCGGACGAGATCATCGGCGATATCATGCATGAGAACGTGATTTCCATCAATACGCTGATGGATCAGGAGCAGGTGGCGGCGCAATTTAAAAAATATGACTTTACCTCCATGCCCGTGGTGGACAACGAGGACCGAATGGTGGGAATCATCACCGTGGACGATATCGTGGATATCCTGGAGGAGGAGACCACGGAGGATATGGAGAAGATGGCGGCTATCGTGCCCAGCGACAAGCCCTATATGCGTATGTCCGTGGGGGAGACCTATAAAAAGCGGATTCCCTGGCTGCTGCTTCTGATGGTGTCAGCCACCTTCACCGGAGCCATCATCAGCTCCTTTGAAGATGCGCTGAGCGTATATGCGGCGCTGATCGCATTTATTCCCATGCTCATGGACACGGGAGGAAATGCCGGCGGACAGGCCAGCGTTACCGTGATCCGCGGCCTGTCTCTGGGGGAGATTACCTACAGGGACGTGCCGAAGGTGATCTGGAAGGAGGTCCGCGTGGCCGTGCTGTGCGGTCTGACGCTGGCGGCGGCCAACTTTGCGAAGCTGATGCTGTTCGACCGCGTGGGCGTGCTCGTGGCGCTGACGGTGTGCCTGACTTTGCTGGTGGCTGTGCTGATGGCCATGCTGGTGGGGTGTCTGCTGCCTGTGGGCGCGAAGCGGCTGGGATTCGATCCGGCTGTGATGGCGAGCCCTTTTATAACCACCATCGTAGATGCACTTTCGCTTTTGGTGTATTTCAGGGTGGCGACTCTGGTGCTCGGAATCTGACGGGCGGAAGAAGGCGTAAATTGTGGAATATTTGACGATCTTTACCTTTGTAATGCTGATGATAACGCTGATCAGTCTCCTGAATGAGCGTTTTTTCCATATGCCGAACGATATTGCGCTGCTCGTATTCTCCCTTGTGATCTGCGGCGTGCTGGGCGTTGTCAACCGATTCTTTTCCCCGGCGCTTCTCGGCGGCTTTCTGGAAATGTTTCGGGATTTTCGGTTCGAGACGTACCTTCTGGACGGCGTGCTCTGCTACATGCTCTTTGCCGGGGCGGGTCAGGTGCATTTCAACAAATTTACCGTGAACTTAAAGAACATTACCCTGCTGTCGCTGGCGGCCACCGCCGTGTCGGCGATTCTCTACGGTCTGCTGTTCTATGGGGCGTTCCTGCTTTTGGGTAAAGCCATGAACGTCTGGGTCTGCATCTTGCTAGGGTGCATTGTCGCGCCGACGGATCCCATTGCGGCTACCGGCATCATGAATAAACTGGGACTTTCCAAGAATATCACCACCATCATCGAGAGCGAATCCCTGTTCAACGACGGAATGGGCGTGGTGCTGTTCGCCTTCGTCAAGAGCATTCTCACCAACATGGGGCAGGAGAACTTCCTGTTCCTGATGGTCAGGGAGGCTTTTGGGGCGGCTGTGGTGGCGTTTGTCCTCTCGGCGTGCCTGTTTGCTCTGGTCAAAAGGACGAGAGAGCCCTCCAATCATATTTTCCTCAGCGTTCTGACGGTGTCGTCCGCCTATCTGATCTGCGAGGTGTGCGGCTTTTCCGGCGCGATCGCTTCCGTCGTCTGCGGCATGTATTTCTCCTACCATATGGACAAACTGCGGGGCTACCGTCAGGTGGTGGACCCCGAGGATATCTACGATCACTTCTGGGAGGTGGTGGATCACCTGCTCAACAGCGTCCTGTTCATACTGATCGGCTTTTCTGCACTGCGCCTGCGATTCGATCTGGACATGCTGCTGACCGCGGCGGTAACGATCCTCTGCTCCCTGATTGCCAGAGCGGTGGGCGTCTTTCTTCCCTCCAGGCTGGGCTCCGGCCGGAAGATACCGGGCGGCTACAATCTGTGGGAATATGTCCTGCTCATGACCTGGAGCGCCCTGAAGGGCGGACTCTCTCTGGCGTTAGTCTTAAGCACGCGGGAATTTCTTCCGGAGGAGGTCTACAAAATCCTGCTGAATGCGGTGTATATGACAATCCTGTTCACCGTCATCGTGCAGGGCCTGACTACACGGAAAATGTATCGTTTCATAGAGCGCCATAAGGCGGCGCGAATCAGAAAAGGAGAGTAAGCACATGCGGATCATAATCGTGGGATCGGGGAGAAGCTGTGAGCTGCTGGTCCGCCAGATGGAGAAAAGCGAGCACGACATCATCGTGGTGGATAAGAATCGGGAAGTGGTAGACGCCATCACGGATAAATACAGTGTCAACGGGGTATGCGGCAGCGGCGCTTCCAGAGAGGTGCTGCTGGCGGCCGGCGCGGACAGCGCCGATATTCTCATCAGTCTGACGCCCGTGGACGAGATCAACCTGTTGGCCTGCTCCATGGCAAAGTATCTCGGCACCGGCTATGCGGCGGCCAGAATCACCGGGGAAGACCTCCTGAAGGACGTTCCCTATCTCTTGGAAAAATTCAGTGTGGACTATATTTTGAATCCCAAGCAGATCTTTGCGGAGGCGCTGGCGGAGCAGGTCTTCTTTAACGCCGTGAACCGCGTGGAGACCGTGCTGGATTCCCATGCGCTGCTGGCGGAGATTGTTGTGGAGCGGGACAGCATCTTAAATCATGCGATGCTTCAGGATATCAAGCCCGTGTTGAACACCGATTTTCTTGTCTTCGGCGTCTTGCGGAAGGACAGTATCCAGATCCCGCGGGGCAATTTTGTCCTGCAGGAGGGGGATATTGTGGGGATCATTGCGGAACAGCATAATATGCAGGCAATCCTCTCGAGGGTGGCTTTGGTCTGCAGGCCGGTGCGCTCCGTCATGCTGGTGGGCTGCGGCGAGATTGCCAAGATACTGGCCGAAACTCTGCTTCGCCAGAAGGTCAAAGTCACCTTTGTGGACAATGTCAGAGAGCGGTGCGCAGAGCTGATGGAGATGTTTCCCGGCTCCGCCGTGGTCTACGGCGACGGAAAGGAAGTGGAGCTGCTGGAGGAGGCGGGTATCCGAAAGAACGACGCCTGCATCTGCCTGACGGGCAGCGACGAGACTAATCTGCTGATCTCCCTGATCGCCTGGAGCAACGGGATCCATAACATCATAGCCAGGATCGGTTCCGACGCCTATGACAAGATTCTCCGGAAGGTGACGATCAATGTGACCATGTCGCCGGACAAGCTGACGGCGGGAAAGCTGATGGATCATATCCAGTCCCTCAAGAGCGGTCATAACGGCACGAACAGCCGCTCTTACAGCCTCGGGCCGGGAATGTTCAAGGTCTGCGAGGTCATCGTGCCCCGAAGCTTCGACCGGTGCAACGTGGCGCTGATGTCGGACAGGCTGAAACTGAAAAAGGGCCTGATCATCGGCGTGATCCAGAGAGGGGAGGAGACGATCATTCCCAAGGGGAGCGACGTCCTCAAGGCAGATGACAGGCTGTTCGTGATATCTGACGGCAATACGTTCGTCCGCTCTGTGGGCGATATTTTCTGAAGCGGATACGCGCGCTGACGGGAGGTAGTATGAAAATGCTACCTCTTTTTGTATTTGGTAGTATGGAAAAAGCCCAAACAGCTATGCTAACATGGAGATACCTGCAGGAAAGGAAACGGCTTTGGGCTGCGCCGGAAACAGTTCAAGCTATGCGGCGACAGCTTTAGGTTGCGTTTTGTCGGAAAATTTTGCTGAAAATTAAGGACATGGTAAGTTCTCAGGAGGAGGTAAGAGTATGATGAGGTTTGTAAAAAGGATAAAAGCAGGCGCGAAGAACAGAATGTGGCTGTATCTGCCGGGCGCGGCGGTGTTCCTCATCGCCCTGATGGCGGTGAATGCGGGAGGTCCGGCCGGACTGTACCGCTATTTTAACGGGCCGCTGCTGCTGTGGCTTACGCTGTTCTTTCTGTTCCTCATGGCAGTGACCGGAATCGGAAAGGATCTGATAAGCGGCCTTCGGATCGTATTTGCCCGAAGAAAGGGCGTCACCCGCATGGAGCTGCAGAGGGCGGCAGGGGCCATGGGAGCCGCTGTCAAAGTGGTGGTGCTGGAGGGCGTGATCGCCGTGGGATTTCGCATGGTAGATGCGCTTTATGACATGGTACCCTTGGAGCAATTGTTGGGGTCTATTGCCAATACGCTGTTTTTGAGCTTGGTATATTGGGCCGTTTTTTCTCTGGTATTGATTCCGCTGCGCGTTCGGCTGGAAAATATGGCGATCTCCTTCATGGAGGAGTCGGACGGGGAGGAAAAGGAGGAGCAGGACAGCCAGACGATTTATTTTCGGTTCCGGGCCATGAGCCTGACGGACAGGGAGGCGGAGGTGGCCAGACTGGCAAGCCTGGGGCTTTCCAACAAGGAGATCGGCCAGACCCTGTATATTTCCGATACCACGGTAAAAAAGCACATGACCCATATTCTGGAAAAGACGGGCTGCGGAAGCAGGGAGGAACTGACGGAGGCGGTGAAAGAACAAAAGGATTGATTTTTTCTACAGTGGCAATAGCGTGTATTTTAGTGATTCTTTTTTCGGTCCGGAGGACATTAACCAAGAATGCCAGAAAGGCAGATCGGTACAGAAACGCATATCTTCTGTTGCGGTTTTTACAGGGACAGGCGCTGTTCGCAGACATATATTGCAAACCGGCTGTAACGGTGATAAAATGAAGGCGCGGATATGGAGATGCTTTGTCTAAAAGGTGCGCAGTTTTTTGCGCGCCTTTTTAGGAAAAAGTTAGAAATAAGCATATTGGCTAATGGGAAAAATTATTAACAACTTTTATTGCAAATAGGAATCATAAGGAGTGAAAAGATTGAACGAAAAAGAATTACTGGAAATTATAGAAAAAGGCGAGTGTCATACGACTGAGTTCAAGAAATCCACAACAGATATCACAAAGGATGTTTATGAAAGTATCTGTGCATTTTCTAATCGAGATGGCGGGCATGTTTTTTTAGGTGTAAAAGATAATGGGGAGATACTTGGTATAGAACCTAATTGCATTGAAAAAATGAAGAAAGATTTTGTAACTGCAATTAATAATGCAAACAAAATGTACCCACCGCTGTTTTTAACACCTGTAGAGCATGAACTTCATGGAAGAAAAGTACTGTATATTTATGTTCCGGTTGGTACGCAGGTAAGCAGATGCTCTGGTCGGATATATGATAGAAGTAATGAATCCGATATTGATATTACAGATAATGAAGAACTTGTGTACAAATTGTATGCGAGAAAACAGGGGACCTATTTTGTAAATAAGGTATTTTCAAAATGGGGAATGGATGTACTTCGTCCCGACTTAATAGAACGAGCTAGAAAAATGACTCGTGCAAGAAGCAACAATCATCCTTGGTTGTCAATGGACGATGAGGAGTTGTTAAGAAGTGCAGGACTTATTTTGTTGGATCATGAAAGTAGAAGAGAGGGAATTACACTGGCAGCGATTCTGCTATTTGGAAAAGATACAACTATTATGTCGGCGCTTCCACAGCATAAAACGGATATGATTTTTCGGGTACAGAATTTGGACAGGTACGATGACAGAGATGTGATTGTAACTAATTTGCTGGATAGCTATGACAGAATGAGTGAGTTTGCAAAGAAACATTTGAATGATCCATTTGTTTTAGATGGAATGCAGTCTGTCAGTGCGCGAGATGCAATTTTGAGGGAAATTATATCTAACAGTTTGGCGCATAGAGATTATTCAAGCGGTTATGTGGCAAAAATGGTAATTGAGAAAGACCGGATATTTGCGGAGAATAGTAACAAAACGCATGGATATGGGAATTTAAATTTGAATACATTTGAGCCATTTCCTAAAAATCCTGCAATCTCTAAGGTGTTTAGGGAAATCGGTCTTGCCGACGAGTTGGGTTCTGGTATGCGGAATACTTATAAATTTACCAAGTTGTATTCCGGCGGCATTCCGCAGTTTGTAGAAGGTGATATTTTTAAAACAGTGATTCCGCTGAATGAAACTGCTACAATGAAATCTGGTCCAAAGGCTAGTGACCAAGTCAGTGACCAAGTCAGTGACCAAGTCAGTGATCAAGTCAGTGATCAAGTCGGAAGTGGTGTAGTTGTAGAAAAGATACTTGAATTTTGTAAAACAGCAAGAACCAAGAAGGAGATTTCCGAATATATAGGTTATAAAAATTTAACCTATATGACAAGAACTTATATTAAGCCATTATTGGAAAGTGGTAAGTTGGCATATACAATACCGGAGAAACCGCAGAGCAGGTTACAGAAGTATGTAACGAAATAGTAAACAAACGATAGAGGTGTTGCAGAATGAGTTTCAGATCAGCGTGAGCAGGAAAATCAGAGGAACTGACAGAGGCGGTGAAAGAACAAAAGGATTGATTTTAGGTGCGGGAGAGCGTCCGAAAATACATTGACAAACCGATGCGGGGGGGTATAATAATTTCTAAATGCCGGTAAAATGAGCAATGCTCGGTAGGCCGGCGGAATATACGCAATGACAAAGCGGAGGAAAAGTAATGTATAAAGTAGCAAGAAATACCTGTATCGCTGTCCTGGTTCTGGTGCTTATCTTAATGTACGGAGGAAGCGCTATCACGAAAATATCCTTTAGCCGGCCCGTGGATATTTATCAGGACCCTCTGACCGACGCGAGCCGTTTAAAGCGCGGACTTGCCATTCAGACAGAGCTTCCCATTCTGTTGGAGTGTTTTGGCACGGAAACATCGACTCAGACGAACACTTACGATAATTCGACCTTGATAGGCGATGTCACTTATTATTACATCATGCCTGTAGCGGCAGGCGAAGAGCTCTATTACGTGGCGCTTGAAACAAGTCCAAAGAGCGATAATTACGATATGCTCAAGGAGCTCAGCCACGGCACAATGACCTCGACCGATGCGGAGCCGGTACCGATTACGGGCGGTCTGTTGACGTTAGATGACGAATTGTACAAATTCATGAAGCAGTGGTTTGAGGAGGCAGGGCTGTTTGAAAGCGAGGCAGACATTGAAAAATACGTATTGCCCCTTAAATTCAGCGAAGAGAATTATACGGTCAATAGGATAGTATTTTTCGTGGAGCTCACGATCGCCGTTGCCCTTTTGGCTGCGGTCATTCTTCTTTCGATCAAAGGGAAAAAGGCTGCGGAGAGCGCCCAAAAAACGGATTCCGCAGATCAGAATGCTCCCGTCTGAGCTGCGCTTATGCGGTTGAAAGCAGGGGAGGCTTGGTGCAGCGATGTGGTTTTGGTTAGCGCTCGGCTCGGCGGTCTTTGCCGCGCTGACATCAATCTTGGCAAAGATAGGAATTGAAGACGTCGGCTCCAACCTTGCCACGGCGATCCGCACAATGGTCGTTGTGGTCATGGCATGGGTCATGGTGTTCCTTACGCATCAGCAGAGCGGTATCAGGTCGATCGGCACCAAAAGCTGGATTTTCCTGACCCTGTCCGGCCTTGCTACGGGGGCCTCTTGGCTATGCTATTACAGGGCTCTGCAGGTGGGAGAGGCGTCCAAGGTCGTCCCGATCGATAAGCTGTCCGTAGTCATTACCCTTGTGATGGCGTTCGTCTTTCTGCACGAAGAATTCACGGCAAAATCAGTGATCGGCTGCATTCTGATCGGAGCGGGAACGCTGCTGATGGTGCTGTAGGAAAATTTTGATAAAAAGTGAAATTTGTGGTTGACATATTCTGGGTGGTTTCGTATAATGTCGTTACAAGGTAGGTTCTACAGATGTAGATGATAACTACCCCTTAAATGTTTGTCGCTCCCCGAATGCGACTAATAAATGGTCGGGATTAGTAGGTTCTACAGATGTAGATGATAACTACTCCTTAATGTTTGTCGCTCCCCGAATGCGACTAATAAATGGTCGGGATTAAAATGTAAGGGAGCTCTGTCGAAAGACAGAGCTTTTGTTTTTGCATGTGGCTCACAGAACATACAGATCTATGCTTACAAAATAAAGGCTGTGCCTTTGCACAGCCTTTGGTAAAGTTCCCACTTCTACGGTAGGGTTCACCTCTTTTGATTTTATTATACAGAGCCATGTTAAGTATGTCAACAAAATTTTGCGGTTATTCGATCCATCGTAACAAAAAGAGAAGAGCCCTAAATGTATTTTTATCCTTGGGATATCAAAATCGCGTTAATATTGCGGCTTGTTATCGCCATAAAAATTTTTGTTGAATGTATGCGGAAAGTGTGGTATAGTATTTTCAGAAAAGGAAAGCACCCACTCCAAAGTGGAGGCCTCCAATTAGGGTAATGTCCTTACGGACACCGCCCCTCTGTTGGCAGACAGAGGGGCTTATTTTTTTCGCTTTTTCTTTCTCTTCTGGAGAAAGGCAAGCAACGCTACAATCAGGCTACCAAAGGCACACAATAAAGTTAATGTGCCGATGAAAATCGAAATGATTTCAAAAGCCTTTGCACATTCTTGCAGTTTATCCATTGGCACCTTCATAAGAACAAAAAAAGACCGCCTTGCTTTTGCAAGACGGTCCTGAGCATTTTCTTTCGGTTTTCACCTACTCCGGTTTGAGGTTTCTACACAACCCCTCCGAAGCTCCGTATAACAGGGCGTTCCGGTACCCCCCTATACATCAACGCTTTGATAGATACACTCTTTATCTATCGTTGATATTATTATACAGAAGCGTCTTAAATATGTCAACATAATTTTTCGCAAATGAGAATTATTTTTCTTCTTAATGTAAAAACAGTGGTGAGAAATCTCACCACTGTTTATGTCCCTACTTAAGGCAAGGGGTTTCCTCTTCGCAGTACGTCCCTACTTAAGGCAAGGGGTTTCCTCTTTGCAGTACTTCCCTACTTAAAGGCAAGGGGTTTCCTCTTTCATAAGCATTATACGAAAACATTTCAAATATGTCAACAAAATTTTGAAAATAACTTCAAGCATAAATTTAAAAAGTTGATTCGGGTTCCGGAACCAGTGCATCAGGAGCGTCCGAGTGTAGCAATTCGGCGCAGGCTTCCTGCAGATAAGATACTGTCCGAAAGATAGAAGCAATCCGCCCCCTACTCGTTGAAATGATACAGGTACACGTCCTCGAGAGTCGGCTCCACCGAATGACAGTCGGGGAGCTTAGGCGGTTCTTCACTGAGGAACCGAACCTTGATACCGCCGGCCAGGCTGGAGATTCCGCTGACGCAGTACGACGTCTGAAGCTTTTCCGCCTGCTCTCTGGGAACGACCGTCTCGAACACCTTGCCGGAAATGGACAGGAGAAGCTCATCTATAGGGCCTTTGAAGATCAGCCTGCCCTGCTTTAGCATCAGGATTTCTTTGGCGATGTACTCGATGTCCGACACCACATGGGTAGCGAATATGACAATTTTATCGAAGGCGATCTCGCTGATGAGATTTCGGATACGGATACGCTCTTTCGGGTCCAGTCCGGCCGTGGGCTCGTCCAGAATCAGCACCTGGGGATTATTCAGCAGGGCCTGAGCGATCAGGATACGCTGCTTCATTCCGCCGGAAAAAGACCCCAGCTTTTTATTGGCGGCGTCAGACAGATTCATCTGTTCTAACAGTTCCGGTATCCGCTGTTTTGCCTCCGCCCTGCTCAGACCCTTCAGCGATGCCATGTACCATAGAAACCTCGCCGCCGTAAAATCGTCATAGACGCCCTGCTGCTGCGGCATAAAGCCTAAGATCTGCCGGAAGCGTTTTCCCATTGCAGCCGTATTTTCACCGTCATACAGGACAGAACCGCTGTCCTGCCTCAAATTATCCGTAATGATATTCATGAGTGTAGATTTTCCCGCACCGTTGGGGCCAAGCAGAGCATAGACGCCCGCCGACAGCTCGGCGGTAAATTCGTCCAGCGCTTTTTTTCGGTCCTTCCCGTAAGTCTTGCTCACATGATCTATTTTAAGAAGCATTTTTCGTCCTCCTTCGATTGCAGAATTCCAGATAGGAAAATCTTAAAAAAACGATTCCAAGAACCGACGTTATCAACAGACTTGCCATACCTATAATACAGCCGGCTCTTTGGCCTGCCGACTGATGGAACAGAAACGCACTGGCGAAGGGAAGATATTTTGCGAACCGGATTCCGCACGAAAACAGTATCGGGGAGATTGTTGAACACGCCAGCGCCGTAATGCTCACAGTGACCTGCTTTTTAAGCTTCACGGAAAGAAATACCGTAAGGAACAGCGCCGCAAGCAATCCCAAGGTCTGAACGGAATGTGTAAATATCAGATACCCGCGTATGGATATCTCAAAGGGAAAGTCCGAAAACTGCCGGATATTTTTTAACGGCAGAGAGAGGCCCCCCAGAGGATAGAAGCGGCGGGAATTGATGTATTGAGGAACATAGACCGCCATAGAGGAGAGAACAAAAACAGAGCTCACGGCGATCTTGGAAAAATACAGTCTGTCCTTTCCGTTCTTTGAAGGGTTCATAATATGGATCATTTCCTGCTTATATTCCTGACAAAAAGCGGTCGATGCGGTCAGAACGGTAAATAACAGCAGAAGAAGACCCAAAGCAGTGTCCCTGTCCGGCCGATGAAAGAGATAATCTGAGGATATCTCGCTTACAAAGCCTGCTTTCACCCCCATATCCCGAAGAGACTTGATATAATCGTATTGTTCCAATATTTGCGCGAATCCCGCCTTTCTTTCGCGAAAGGCGTTCAGCCGGAACATTTCATAGTCATACCGATTCTTGGTGATTTCGCCTTCGGCAAATTGCTCCGCGATACGTTCTGCTTCGGCGGGCAGATTCTCAAACCGTTCCTGTTCCTCGCGGATAAATGCTTCCTTCTGTTCGGTCAGTTCCCCTTCCAGCTCGGTAAGATAATCAAGATATACCGCTTCGTCCGTGTCAAATATCGGTTCCCTTTCCATAATGCTGTTAAAGATCAGGAGTACTGCAATGATCGGAAGAAGAAGTATCTTTCGGGAAAAGGCCAGCTTACAGAACTCATGCCGCAGAAGGCATACTCCGTGAAATCTTGCAAAGACAGCCTGCACAAGCTTCGATAAGCGTCCCGTCGTCCTCGTCCGGCCTGCAGGTGCGAGGCGGGTCGTGTGGAGGAACACTACTGCCGCCGCGGACAGGACGAGCAAGGCCGCCATTGTCAGCAAGAGAGCCGGCACTCGGCTGCAGGGGAAGCCGAACAGGTTGATATTGTGATATTCCGCCAAAACGTTCATAAGGTGCAGGGCGGCTATCGGATTTAAGAACTTGAACGGATTGAAGGGCGAGAAGTACGGTATATACCGATAAGCCATATAAGACCCGCCGATCAGGCCGGTAACAGTGAGCAGTGCGGTCACATGATTTCTGAAAAAGGAAAATGCTGCGGAAAACAGCAGGGAAAATACCCATACCAGGAATATCTTTCCGAGCAGGAACAGGCACAGATACTGCCTGACCGTGATAATGATGTTGCTGCCCGAAAATTCCGGCATGGACTGTATGCAGCGCGAGGTGTCGCCAAAGCCGAACAGTGCGCCCGCCGCAAGCATGTTCATTCCGTAGAAGAGCAGCGCGAGGACGGCTCCCGAAAGAAAAAGCGCCGCTATCTTCGCAAAGACCGTGTTCGACCTTCCGTTTTTGGAGGATTTCACCAGAATGAGCAGGCCCTTTTCCCTTTCATTCCAAAATAACCGTACCGAAAAGAGCAGAAGCAAGAACAGGACGAACGCATCGGTGGGAAAAAATTCAGAAAAGATAACAATACCTGCGGACAGTCCAAAGGACAGGGAAAGCCCTTTGTTCTGCTCAAAGTCCGTCGGAGTTTTGGCAATATTGCGAAAGGAAAAGGTATCGGGCTGATTGAAGATAGAGAATCGGTTCATTTTATCCGCCTGCGCCTGCATACCCTCAATGTAGTCCTGATACCCGTGGATATAAACCGCCTGATCGGACAGCAGCCCGATTGCGATCCGTTCGTGTTCGGAGGGAAACGTGTTCTCCTCCTGCATCTTACCGTAAATCTCCAACAGGTTCGGGTTTTCCTTCAGAAGACTTTCCAGCACTGCCGTATCCGGTGAGTCGGGATCTCGCTGGGCCAGCTTCAACAGCTCGATCTGATCCAAAAGCGTATCCTGCCGTGTCAATTCTTCATAGGCTTCCTCGAACGGCATTGCCCGATACTGCGCTTCCAGCCGTTCATAGTCTTCCATACTGTCGATGAGATACTGATACCTTTTTATATCGGACTGCATCAGGAATAAAGGCAGATTTATCGCCAGAAAAATAAAGAACAAACCTATAGTCAGCCGATTATGACCTATTTTTAGCAGCTCATACTTTAGAAGATTCATAACAATAATTATATCGCCGGCAGAAGACAAGTCAATGACCTTAAAGACTTCTTAAACAATCCTTAAACTATTTTACGTTGACAGATTTCCTGCTGATTGATATGCTTGCCGTAGTTTACGACCCTTCATGCAGCTAAATACAATTCGGAGGTAAAAACTATGCTGAGATCAAAAAAGAAATTGGGAGTTATAGTCGGAATGAAAAAGGCTGTCGCTGCGATCCTCTGCATCGTTCTGTCGCTTTTCGTTCTTACAGCCTGCGGCAGTAAGGGCGGTAAGGACCAAGATAACGTCTACATACCGGAAACGGATTATCCGCTTATGTACGAGGCCGCTACGGCAGGGCTCTCCATTGCAGAGTGCGATACGGGATATTATTACCTCTGGGGTCACTATATCTTTTATGCGGACAAGGAGACCATGGAGTCCGTTCCGCTGTGCAACAAGCCGGACTGTAGGCATACGGAGGAACCGGATTCCGAAAAGGTATATTACTGCAATGCGTACCTGTACGGTAGATCGGTGCTCCCCTTTATCCAGTATTATGAAGGTGAGATTTATACCATAGAGGGGTTCAACGCTGAGGAAAAGAAAGAGGAGAACTGTCTGGTGAAAATCTCTCCGGACGGCTCCACGCGGGAACGTCTGACAGAGGTGCCCGAAAACGCGGTCTTTGCCATACACAGAGGCTATCTATATTCCGCCATCAATGGCAACAGGAATTCAGGCAAAGGTAAGATAGTCCGTGTACCCATAGATCGGCCTGACGCGGAGCCGGAGGTAGTGTTCGAGTCGGAATTGATCTCTTCCAGCTTCTATCTGTATGCCAAGGGGAATTATCTGCTGTTCAATGTCTGGGGAAACCGAAACGTGAACGGGAGCCAGGTTTATTCTGATCGAGTGTACACCTATAATATTCAGACCGGAGAGACCGTACAGCTCCTAAAAGAGGAAGAGGGTGCCGATGGATATCCGCAGCCGGTGCTTTATCACAGTAATGACGACAGACTGCTCTATAGCAAGAATTATCCCATGGAATCAAAAGACAATCCGGTGGCGGAAAAAAACATTCTGTATACCTGCGGCCTGAATGGGGATAACGAGACGGTCTTTCGGGACTTCCGTGAGGAAACGGATCAATTTGCCGTGAAAATAACCTTTGACGGGACCTATTATTATGAGGAATGGGTAAACGGCATGTTAGATGAGGAACAGCAGAAGGGTCGTCAGTTCAATGTCTACGACAGGGACTTCCATCTGCTCTATCAGGGAAATATGGACTGGCTTCCGGGGTTCGGATTTTACCATGTGATTTACGGGACCGGCCCCCATGTGTTCTTTAAGCATGACGGAGTCATCGACTATGTGGAGAAATCGGAGCTGGCGCAGGGCCGGTTCGAACCGAAGCGGTTTGCGGAGGATCCGAAGACACCATCAATAATGTGGCGTAACTAATATGGATAAGCAGATCAGCAGTGTTTTCAGCGCATGACCAGTGTTCCTACGCCATGCCCGGCGCGATCACGCCATGCATAGTCATGCATGTCTCTACGCCATGCCTGGCGTCCCTACGCTACGCCTGGCGCTTGCACGCCATGCATAGCCATGCATGTTCCTACGCCATGCCCAGCGGGAGAACGAAGGAATGTTCTCCCGCTGAACGGCTGCGCCGTATAGAAAAACACCGCCAAAACCTCGGAAGTGAGCAAGCTCCCTTCGAGGCTTGGGCGGCCTTTTTCTGCATGGCTATGCTAAAAAATCATACTGTGACATGTAGAGTTCGTAGTAGGCGCCGCGCTGGGCGAGCAGCTCTTCGTGGGTGCCGCGCTCCAAGATGCCGCCCTTGTCGATGTACATGATGCAGTCGGCGTTCTTGATGGTGGAGAGTCTGTGGGCGATGATGAAGGAGGTGCGGCCCTTCAGGAGCTCGTTCAGGCCCTTTTGCAGCAGGATCTCCGTCTCCGTGTCGATGCTGGAGGTGGCTTCGTCCAGAATCAGGATCTTTGGGTCGGCCAGCAGCGCCCGGGCAAAGGAGATGAGCTGTCTCTGTCCGGCGGAGAGTCTGCTGCCCCGTTCGTTCACTTCCGTGTAATAGCCGTTCTCCATCTGCGAGATAAATTCGTGGGCGCAGACCGTTCTGGCGGCCTCGATCACCTGCTCGTCCGTGGCGTCCCTGTTTCCGTAACGTATGTTATCCATAATGGTGCCGGAGAAGATAAAGCTGTCCTGCATCATCACGCCCATCTGTGTGCGGAGGGAGTGTATGGTCACGGAAGCGATGTCGGTGCCGTCGATGAGGATTTGGCCGGAGCCCACGTTGTAGAACCGGCTGAGCAGGTTCACGATAGTGGATTTGCCGGCGCCGGTAGGCCCCACAAAGGCGTATGTGGAGCCCTGGGCGGCCGTGAAATTGATATTGTCCAGAATCCGGTGTCCCTCCTCATAGCTGAAGCACACGTTCCGAAATTCCACCTCGCCCACGATGGGCGGCATGGGAACGGCGTCGGGCGCATCTTTTACCCGCACGGGCTCATCGATGGTCTCAAAAATGCGTTCCAGATAAGAGATGGCGGTGAGCAGGGAGTTATAAAAGCCTGCCAGTGTGTTAATGGGCGCCCAGAAACGCCCGATATAGGCGGTAAAGGCGATCAGTACGCCCACGGTGAGGGTGGCGTTGGGAGCCAGAATCCAGCGGATTCCCAGCACGTAGATGAAGGAGGTCGTGACGGCGCTGATCATGTCCACGCTGGGTCCCATGGTGAAGTTGAATTTTACGGCGCGCATCCAAGCTTTGCGGTAGCTGCCGCTGAGGCCGTTGAAGATATTGCTGTTTTCATTCTCCCGCACAAAGGACTGAGTCACTCTTATGCCGTTGATGCTCTCGGCGATATAAGCGTTCAGGTTGCTCTGCTTGTTGGACTGGATCTGCCATGCTCTGCGCTGTTTGCGTTTGATGAATATAATCACTGCCGCTAGCAGAGGCAGGCCGCAGAGGCACAGCAGCGTCAGCCTGACGTCGCACAGGAGCATAAATAGAATGATGAAGACCAGATTGCACAGGTCGGTGACGGTGTTGACGATACCGTTGCTCAAAAGGTCGCTCAGGCTGTTCACGTAGTTCACCACCCGCACCTGAATCTTGCCGTGGGGCCTGTCGTCATAGTAGGAAAAGGGCAGCTCCTGAAGGTGGTCAAAAATGTCCGTGCGGAGCTGGTGGATAATGCTCTGACCGATGATGTTCATGGTCTTGATCTTAAAGCGCATGGCGACGGCGGAGTAGACCGCCACGGCGAAGGTCAGGGCGCTCATCAGTACAATGCCCCGCATATCGCCGGCCGGAACGTAGATGTCCATGATCCGCTGAAAGAAGATCGGCACGGCCATTGTCAGCGCGGAGGAAGTCAGCATCAATACGATAACAACTGTCATTTTATTGCGGTAGGGCGTGATGTATCCGGCCAGGCGCTTGAGCTGGCCGAGATCGAAGCTGTCCTCCAGAATTTCGTCCATGTCGTATCTGTTTCTTGCCATATCGCGAAATCATACCTTTCTCGTATTTTGCGGAATCATACGCCGCCGCTCCTGGTCCGTTTTTCCCGTAACAGGTCATAGGGAATCTCGCCGTACTGATTGCGGAAGGCCCGGGCATAATAGCCGCCCTGGGCGAGCAGCTCCTCGTGGGTGCCCCGCTCGATGATGCGGCCGCCGTCCATGACCAGAATCAGATCGGCGTCTTTGATGGAGGAGATGCGGTAGGCGATAATAAAGACGGTGCAGTTCTTTTGTATTGCCTTCAGCTGTGTCTGTATGTAGCTCTCCGTCTCCATGTCAACGGCGGAGGTGGTGTCGTCCAGAATCAGGATAGAGGGATTCTTCAACAGCGCCCGCGCCAGAGAGATCCGCTGCTTTTGACCGCCGGACAGTCCCACTCCCCGCTCGCCCACAATGGTGTCGTAGCCCTCCGGCATGGATTTGATGAAGTGGTTGGCGTCAGCCATGACGGCGGCGCGCTTCACGTCCTCGAAGCTTGCCTCCGGTCTGCCGTAGGCGATATTTCCCTCGATGGTGTCGGAGAACAGGAACACGTCCTGCATCGCCATGCCGATATTGTCCCGCAGATTATACAGATCCATGCCGCGCACGTCCTGCCCGTCCACCAGCACTTGGCCGGACGTGGTATCGTAGAAACGGCACAGCAGGTTCATCAGGGTGGATTTGCCGGCGCCGGTGGAGCCGATAATGCCAACGGTCTGTCCGGCCTTCACGCGGAAGGTGACGTCGGTGACGATGTCCTCATCGTCCGCCCGGTAGGAGACATTGCGGAATTCCACGTCCCCCTTCAGCTTCTCATGAATACCGCCCGTCCGGGGAGTCCTCACCTTCGGCTCCTCGCTGTAGGTGGCGTAGATCTTCTCGATAGAGGTGACAAAGTTCTGGATATCGTTGACCCACCAGCCCGCCATGCGCAGCGGCATGTTCAGCATCCACAGGTAGCCGTTCACTTTCACCAGTCCGCCCAGCGTGATCTCGCCGCGGATCACCATGCAGCCGCCGTAGAGCATCAGTATGACGGTCAGCGCATAGGAGAGGATCTCGAAGATGGGAACGTATTTCATCCATACCCGGGAAGCGCTGAGCTGTGCGTCACGGAATTGGTCGTTCTGAACCTCGAATTTTTCCTTTTCGTAGTCCTCCTTGGCAAACGCCTTTACCACGCGGTTGCCGCTGATGTTCTCCTGGACGAAGGCGTTCAGGGAGGAGAAGCATTCGCGGTTCCGGCGGAAGGCGGGCTTCACCTCACGGGACTGCCGGTAGGTGGCCAGAGCCGTGAACGGAAGGACCGTCAGCATACAGAGCGCCAGCTTGACGTTCACGGTAAATACCATCAGCAGGGCAAAAAGGAACAGCAGCACGTTCTGGTACACCACATAAATAACATATGCTACGAAATGTCTCACGGCGTCCATATCGCCGGTCTGGCGGCTCATCAGGTCTCCGGTCCGCTTTTTGTTGTAGAAGGCGAAATCCTCCTCCAAAAGCTTGCGGTACACCTTGGAGCGCATGTCGTAGAGGGTGCCCTGAGAGGCAATCTCGAAGACCACCTGATAGACGAACCGCAGCACACTGGTCAACAGGGTGACGATCAGCAGACAGGCGATCAGGGCAGGCAGCATGTCGTAATTGCCCGCGGTGATCACGTCGTCCACGATGATGCCGGACAGGTAAGGGTTGACGATGGACAGGGCGGCGATGACGGTGGTCATAAGGATGCCCAGGATCATCTGGCGCCTGTATTTTTTTAAAAAGGAAAAGAACCATTTAAGGGGTGTCATAGGTATTCCTCCGATTATCTCCATTTTACGTTGGGTTCGTCAAAAGAAAATGGAGTATCTTGCTGCCTTGATGTAAAATTTTGTTCTCCTGATCCGGCAAAAGGAGATGACAACCGGAGGAAAAGAAGGTAAAATGTATAGAGGATACAAAGATATAAAGATACAAAGATACAAAGATATAAAGATACAAAGATATAAAGATACGAAGATATGAAGATACGAAGATATGAAGATACGAAGATGCGATTCGATATGTCGGGGGCGTCATAATCGGAAAACGGAGGACGGTCCGCAATGAAGATCAGTGAGAACATTGCAGGCTTTGCAGTGGAAGACCTCAATCCCACTTTTCTGTTCACATGGAAAGGGACGCGGGGGAGCAAAAAGAACGAGGAGAGCTATCACAGCCATGATTATTCCGAGATAGCTTTGATTTTGTCCGGCTCGGGACGTTATCTGGTGGACGGGGAATATTTTTCCGTCAGGGAGGGAGATCTGCTGATCTTCGGCCCCAATGTCAGGCATCAGGCGCTGTACTGTCCGGAGGCGGAGGTGCCGGCCACGGAATTTTTTGTGGGCTTTTCCGACGTCCATTTTCAGGGGCTTCCGGAAAATTCCATACCGCTGCCGGGCGGGCAGGTGCTGACCCATACCGCCGGAGAGCTGAGGCGGAAGCTGTTTAGGCTCTGCGAGGCCATGCAGGAGGAGAACGCCGTCTGCCGGCAGGGGAGATACTATATGCTGAAAGCGTACCTGACAGAGATGCTTCTTCTGGTGCTGAGGGAGCAGTGCGAGCCTGTGGAGCGGCCTCGGGGAAGGGCGTTTGAATCCGTGAACAGGAAATATATCGTGGATCAGATTGTGGGCTATTTCGAGGAGCATTACAGCGAAAAGATATCGCTGGACCAGATTGCGGAAAACATGTACTTAAGCCCCTTTTACATCTCAAAAATATTTAAGAGCGAGACGGGGGATACCCCGATCCGCCATCTGATCGATATCCGTCTGGAGAAGGCCATGGAGCTTCTGGAGGGCGGCTTTGGCGGCAGCATACAGGAGGTGGCGGCGAAGGTGGGGTATGACGACGCCTATCATTTCAGCAAGCTGTTCAAGAAGCGGTACGGTCTGTCGCCGTCCCAGGTCAGAAAGAAAGCTTGAGAAAACTGTTTCCATATCTGTGGGAATCTGGTATAATATGGACAGAAAGCGCACCTGTCGATTTCTGAATCAGTCTTTGGCCGGAGGTTTTATAACATGCGATATTTATTTGAGTCCGCAATCGAAAAAGAGGAAAAGGGATACAAGATTCGGATTCCCTTTAATATATGGGAGGTCTGCAGACAGCGCGACGTCATTCATGCCGATGTGCTGCTGGGCGACAAGACGGTGGACTGCGAGCTGCGCCCCAAGGAAAAGGGCAACTACGAGCTGCACATAGCGGAGAATGACGCGGTGGACTTGGAGCCCGGCGTGCCCCGGCAGATCACGCTCCACGTGCCCGGTTCTCTGACGCAGATGGATCAGGACAGTCCCTACAGTCTGGACAGACCGGTCCGCAGGATCGACGGCATCAAGGTGATCATACAGCCGGCAGACGGATTGTGCGGGCAGGCGTGTGTGGCAATGCTGGCGGGAGTTACCATTGACGACGTGGTGAAGGTCATGGACTGTCGGGAGTGGCAGGCTACCATGGGACGGGTCATTTCGGCGCTGAACTATTACGGCATAGCGCACAGCGACGTGATCGTATATACGGAGGGGCGCGACGCGGTGCTTCCCAAGTGCTGTATCATGATGGAGAAGATGGGGCGCTTCTGCCACTATCTGGTGTGCTATGACGGGAAATTTTACGATTCCAATCTGGGCGTGCTGGACGAGTACGACATGAGCAAGCTGCTGGGGTATCTGGAGATCAAATGCCAGGTACAACATGGGCGGGCTGCCGATTAAATTACTAATTAAAGACTGAGACGGTGCCGGAACTTTGTTTCCGGCACTTTTTATGCGAAAAAATACAAAAATATGGCTAAAGGATAAAGCAATTATAAAGGAAATATAAAATCTGTCTTTTGCCATTTCTGTAAGAAAACAGAAGAAAAAACGAGATAACAGAAGATAAAAAGAGAAAACAAAAGATATATGAGCGTGGATATGTTTGCAAAGACTTACATATAAAACTAATATATGTCTTAACGGTTAGCACTCAAACGGAAAGAGTGCTAACAAAATGAGATATAGGAGGCAGAATCATGAAATTAGTACCCTTGGGCGACAGAGTCGTGTTAAAGCAGTTGGCAGCAGAAGAGACAACGAAATCCGGTATCGTGCTTCCCGGACAGAATAAGGAGAAACCTCAGCAGGCCGAGGTAGTGGCAGTTGGCCCCGGCGGAATCGTGGACGGCAAGGAGATTAAGATGGAAGTAAAGGTCGGCGACCAGGTAGTCTATTCCAAGTACGCAGGAAGCGAAGTAAAGCTGGACGACGAAGAGTACATCATTGTAAAGCAGAATGATATCCTGGCGATCATTCAGTGAATCGGAGCGGAAAATCGGTAATTTTTAATTTTAGAAAATAATAAAAATATGGAGGCAGAATAAAATGGCTAAAGAGATTAAATACGGCGCGGAAGCCCGCGCAGCACTGGAGTCGGGCGTCAATCAGCTGGCGGATACCGTCAGGGTGACACTGGGCCCCAAGGGCAGAAATGTGGTTCTGGACAAATCCTTCGGTGCGCCCCTGATCACCAACGACGGCGTGACGATCGCAAAGGAGATTGAGCTGGAGGACGCTTTTGAAAATATGGGCGCACAGCTCGTGAAGGAGGTAGCTACCAAGACCAACGATGTGGCAGGCGACGGCACCACTACCGCTACCGTTCTGGCACAGGCCATGATCGACGCGGGCATGAAGAACCTTGCCGCAGGCGCAAATCCCATCATCTTGCGGAAGGGCATGAAGAAGGCTACCGACTGCGCAGTGGCAGCAATCGAGAAGATGAGCCAGAAGGTGGACGGCAAGAATCATATCGCAAGAGTGGCGGCAATCTCCGCAGGCGACGAGGAAGTAGGTCAGCTGGTGGCAGACGCCATGGAGAAGGTCAGCGGCGACGGCGTGATCACCATCGAGGAATCCAAGACCATGCAGACCGAGCTGGATCTGGTGGAAGGTAT
This sequence comes from uncultured Acetatifactor sp., assembly GCA_947624245.1. GTDB lineage: Bacteria > Bacillota > Clostridia > Lachnospirales > Lachnospiraceae > Acetatifactor. Next base: position 66,625 of record CANQJL010000006.1, read on the forward strand.
GCAGTTCGACAGAGGCTACATTTCCGCATACATGGCTACCGATATGGATAAGATGGAGGCAACTCTTGACAATCCTTACATTCTCATTACGGATAAGAAGATCTCCAACATTCAGGAGATCCTGCCCCTGTTGGAGCAGATCGTACAGTCCGGCGCAAAGCTTCTGATCGTGGCGGAGGACGTGGAGGGCGAGGCGCTCACCACTCTGATCGTCAACAAGCTGCGCGGCACCTTCAACGTGGTGGCAGTCAAGGCTCCCGGCTACGGCGACAGACGGAAGGATATGCTGCAGGATATCGCGATCCTCACCGGCGGCACCGTGATCAGCTCCGAGCTGGGCTATGAGTTGAAGGACGCAGACATGAGCCTGCTGGGCCGCGCAAAGTCCGTGAAGGTCCAGAAGGAGAACACCGTCATTGTGGACGGCGAGGGCGACAAGGACGCCATTCAGGCGCGTATCGCTCAGATCAAGAATCAGATCGAGGAGACCACCTCCGATTTCGACAGAGAGAAGCTTCAGGAGAGACTGGCAAAGCTTGCAGGCGGCGTTGCGGTGATCCGTGTGGGCGCGGCTACCGAGACCGAGATGAAGGAGGCAAAGCTGCGCATGGAAGATGCGCTGGCAGCGACCAGAGCAGCCGTGGAGGAAGGCATTATCTGCGGCGGCGGTTCCGCTTACATTCATGCGGCCAAGGAAGTGGCAAAGCTGGCTGATACACTGGACGGAGACGAGAAGACAGGCGCAGGCATCGTGCTGAAGGCATTGGAGGCTCCCCTGTTCTATATCGCCGCAAATGCGGGCCTGGAGGGCAGCGTGATCATCAACAAGGTGCGCGAGTCCGAGATCGGCATCGGTTTCGATGCGCTGAAGGAGGAGTACGTTGACATGGTGAAGGCAGGTATTCTGGATCCCGCAAAGGTGACCAGAAGCGCTCTGCAGAACGCCACCAGCGTTGCAAGCACCCTGCTCACCACCGAGAGCGTAGTGGCGAACATTAAGGAAGACACTCCCGCAATGCCCGGCGGAGCCGGCATGGGCGGCATGATGTAAGCTGCCGGCAAGGATTTGCGAAGCAAGCATAGAATACATGCGGAAAACAGGCATGGAAGATGTGCGAAGCAAGCATAGAATATGTAAATAAGTACGGACGGACCGCAGGCCGGGCAATCGGCGCTGCGGTCTTTTTCTTTCCTTTATACTTGACCTAGTATTAAAAACCATGTATGATGTTGGAAGAACGTTTACTGATCGGTATACTTGGGCCGTGTGTCGAAGCGGACCGAGGGCCTATAAATGAGGAATCGCATGGTTGAGTTACTTTTGTGCGGCAATAAAAAAGTGTTTGACGGAGCCCTGACGCAGCTGATTTCCATGACCAACAGGACGCGGGGGCCCGTTCATGTGTTCCTGATGACCATGGATCTGTCCAGGCTTCGGGAGGATTTTGTGGCCGTTACGGACGAGCAGGCGGCTTTTCTTGACCGAGTGGTAAAGGACAAAAATCCAAAGAGCAGAGTGGAAAAGCTGGACGTGACGCAGCTGTACGAGAGGGAGTTCGGCCACTGCGTGAACGAGGGCGCCTACTGCACGCCCTACACGCTGCTTCGACTGTTGGCGGATCTGGTGCCCGGTATGCCGGATAAGCTTCTGTATCTCGACATCGATATTATGATAGCAGGTGATATTAAAAAGCTCTGGAATATCGACGTGACGAAGTACGAGTACGCCGCCGTAAAGGAAAAGTACGGCTGCTGGCTGATTCGGCCGGATTATTTTAATGCGGGTATGCTGCTCCTCAATATGAAAATGATTCGAAAGACCCACTTGCTTCAAAAGGCAAGGCATCTGATCCGCAAGAAGAAAATGCTCTTTGCGGACCAGTCCGCCATTTTCAAGGCGACTACCCGAAAACTGCTGATCCCCAGAATTTTTAACGAGCAGTCCAAATTTGACAGAAAGGGCACAATCGTATGCCATTTCTGCAAGAGGCTGATGCTGCGGCCCTATCCCCACACGGAGAATTACAAGCAGTGGCAGGTGGAGGAGATACACAGGGAATTAAAGTGCCATACCTTTGACGAGGATCTGAAGGAGTATCTGGCGCTGAAAGACGAATTTGACAAAAGTATGGGAGGAAATACCGTAAATGGCTAAGACAATTTCTGCGGAGGGCAGAGACATACTGATTTTCTTTGGAGTGGACGACAACTATTGTCCCTTTCTGGCGGTAGCGCTCCGCTCCATGATCGACAATGCGTCCCCCGAGAACAATTACAGCATCAAGGTGCTCAACACGGACATCAGCGCCGAGAATAAGAGGCGTATCGCAAAATATGAGCAGGAGAACGTAAATATCGAATTTGTGGATCTGAATTACTACATGCAGAAGGTCAAGGATAAGCTCTATACCAGAGATTATTATTCCAAGACCACGTATTTTCGGCTCTTTATTCCCAATCTCTATCCACAGTACGACAAGGCGCTTTATCTGGACAGCGATATTGTGATTCTGGACGATATCGCCAAGCTCTACAACATAGATATGGGGGACAATCTGGTGGCGGCGGCGCCGGACGATGTGATTCAGTTCAATCCTGTCTTTCAGACCTATGTGGAAAAGGTAGTGGGCGTGGCGGATTATCGGAGATATTTTAACGCGGGCGTGCTGCTGATGAATCTGCACCAGCTTCGCCGGTTCAAATTTCAGGAGAAGTTCGTGTTCCTGCTGGATAAGATCAAGTTTGACGTGGCACAGGATCAGGATTATCTGAACCGCCTGTGCAAGGGGCGCGTCAAGCTTTTCGACCGGGTGTGGAACCGTATGCCTATAGAGGACCCCAAGATAAAACCGGAGGACGTGAAGCTGGTACATTACAATCTGGCGTTCAAGCCCTGGCATTTTGAAGATATTCTGTACAAGGAATTTTTCTGGATGTATGCGCAGGAGACGGAATATTTCGACGACATTCAGGAGATTCGGGAAAACTATACGGAGGCGGAACGTTTTCAGGATGCCAAGAACCACGAGAAGCTGAAAAAGCTGGCAAAAAAAGAGTCCGACTGTGTGGGGGACGATAGGAAATTCGGGCGTTGACAGTGCGGGCGGCCTCGGACAGAGGCTTAAAGGAGGGGCGGGAAAATGAGCGGCAAAGCGGAGAGAAGGAAGAGAAAGAAGATACCACAGAGGACTTCCGGCAGTCAGGGCGTTCCTGTAGAGAAGGCGCCGGATCGTCTGGCTGTCCTTGCGACCATCGAGCGGCTGGAGCGGGAGGGACGCTTCGATGAGGACGCGGAGAACGATCCGCCCACCATTCCGCTGGAGCCGGAGGAGATTGATTATCTGCGCAGAAAGCCTTCCAGCAAGCTCAAGGCAAAGGCGGCCTACCGTATTGCCGAGAGCTTCGTGGATAAGCTGATCCGAGAGGGCAAGCTGGTGATCCGGAGCGTGAACGGTCTGGAGAATCTGGACGGAGTGGAGAGCGGCGCCGTTATCACCTGCAATCACTTCAATCCCTTTGACTGCTTTACCGTGGAAAAGATATTCCGTCAGAGCGTCCACTATGGGAAAAAGAAGCTGTTCAAGGTGATCAGGGAGGGGAACTATACCAATTTTCCCGGGCTTTACGGCTTTCTCTTCCGCAACTGCGACACGCTTCCCTTGAGCCAGAATAAAAGGACGATGTACAATTTTCTGCGCTCCGTGGACACCATTCTGCAGCAGGGAGACTTCATTCTGATTTACGCGGAGCAGAGCCTGTGGTGGAATTACCGCAAGCCGAAGCCCTTAAAGAACGGCGCGTTCAAGTTCGCCGTGAAGAACAATGTGCCCGTTATCCCCATTTTCATCACCATGGAGGACAGCGACCGCATAGGGGAGGACGGCTTCCCCATTCAGGAATACACGGTGTTCATTGACAGGCCCATCTATCCGGAGAAGGAGCTGGCCGAGAGACAGCGGGTGGACGCCATGCGGGACTGCAATTATGAAGCGTGGAAGCGCATTTATGAGGATTTCTACGGAATCCCCCTGACCTACACCACGGAGTAGATGCGGAGCAGACGTTCGCGGCACGGATATCTCGGAGAAGACGTCTATGAAAAAAGAGAGTGTCAGAGAAGTCATTTATTACAGCGATCCGCTGAATGAAGAATTTTCAAAGGCAAAGATCACGCCTCGGGTCATCGACGGAAATTACCGCTATTTTCACGGCCCGCTGTGGGATTTTTGCTCTCTTGTGATACAAAATGTGCTCAGTATGCCCATCAAGGTGCTGTATCTGAAGATCAAATTCCGCCACAGCTATATCGGAAAGGGAAAGCTGAAGCAGTGCAATAACATAGGTTATTTTATATACGGCAACCATACGCAGCCCTTTGCGGACACCTTTATTCCCAGCGTGGCCGATTATCCCAAGCGGAACTTCTTCATCGTGGCGCCTGCCAATGTGTCCATGCCCGGCAGCGGGTGGCTGGTGGAGCTGCTGGGGGCGATCCCGATTCCGCAGGATATGGAAGGCATGAAGCATTTTGTGAAAGCGGTGGAGGCCCGAATCAAAAGGCGCCAATCGGTGACGATCTATCCGGAGGCTCATATCTGGCCCTATTACACAGGCATCAGACCGTTTAAGGACGTATCGTTCAAATATCCCGTGCAGTACGACTGCCCCGTGTTCGCGCTGACCAACACTTACCACAGGCGGGGGGCAGGCGGCAGAAAGGTAAAGGTCGTCACCTACATCGACGGCCCCTTTTATCCGGACGGCTCGTTAAGTCCCAGAAAGCGGCAGCAGGATCTGCGCGACCGCGTGTACGAATGTATGCTGGAACGAAGCAATAACAGTAGTTATGAATTTATAGAATACAGGAAAAAGGAGGAGGAATAAATGAAATTCAGTAACGGATGCTGGCTGCAGAGAGAGGGCTGCGAGTGTTTTTCTCCGGCGCAGGTCTATTTTTCCAAGACGGAGAAAAATGCGGTGACGATCTGTGCGCCTACCCAGAAGATAACAAAGAGAGGAGATACCCTGGGCGGAATCAATCTCACCATTCAGATCACCGCGCCCTGGCCGGAGGTGCTGCGGATACAGACCTGGCACCACATGGGGCTTGCGGACCGGGCGCCTCATTTTGAGCTTTCCCTGGGGAGCGGCGACGACCTGAAGGCCGAGGAGACCGAGGATAAGATCGTGGTATCCTCCGGAAGTCTGCGCTTCGAGATGAACAAGGAGAACGGGGAGATCGCCTTTTATCGGGGCGGAGAAAAGATCACGGGAAGCGGCGCGAAGGATCTCGCTTACGTAAAGACCGACTGGAAGGGATTTGCCTACGATAAAGGGCCCAAGGACGCCTATATGCGCCAGCAGCTCACCCTGTCCGTGGGCGAGCTGATCTACGGGCTGGGCGAGCGCTTTTCCCCCTTCGTGAAGAACGGGCAGAGCGTGGATATCTGGAACGAGGACGGCGGCACCTCCACGGAGCAGTCCTACAAGAATATCCCCTTCTATCTGTCCAATAAGGGCTATGGCGTGTTCGTGAATCACCCCGAGAGAGTCTCCTTTGAGGTGGCTTCCGAGATGGTGGCCAAAGTGGGATTTTCCGTTCCCGGCGAGTGCCTGGATTACTTTTTCATCAACGGGCCTACCATGAAGGAGGTGCTGATGCGCTATACCGACATTACCGGCAAGCCTTCCCTTCCCGCACCCTGGACCTTCGGACTCTGGCTCTCCACCTCCTTTACCACCGATTATGACGAGAAGACGGTGAGCAGCTTCGTCGACGGAATGAAAGAGAGAGGGATTCCGTTAAAGGTATTTCACTTTGACAGCTTCTGGATGAAGGAGTTCAACTGGTGCAGCCTGACCTGGGATCCCGACGTGTTTCCGGACCCGGAGGGAATGCTCCGCCGTCTCAAGGAGAAGGGCGTCAAAATCTGCGTCTGGATCAACAGCTATGTGGGGCAGGAATCCCCCATGTTCGAGGAGGGCGTAAAGGGCGGCTATTTCCTGAAAAGGCCCAACGGTGACGTGTGGCAGTGGGATATGTGGCAGCCCGGTCTGGCCGTCATTGATGTGACCAACCCTGAGGCCTGCAAATGGTATGCGCAGAAGCTGGAGGCGCTGCTGGATATGGGCGTGGACTGCTTCAAGACGGATTTTGGTGAGCGGATTCCCACCGACTGCGTATATTATGACGGCTCCGACCCCGTGAAGATGCACAACTATTACACCTATCTGTACAATAAGCTGGTGTTCGACGTAGTAAAGAGAAAGAAAGGCGAGAAGGAGGCGATCCTCTTTGCCCGCTCCGCCACTGCCGGCGGACAGAAGTTCCCTGTACACTGGGGCGGGGACTGCTGGTCCGACTACGAGTCCATGGAGGAGAGCCTGCGGGGCGGACTGTCTCTGACCAGCTCGGGCTTCGGCTTCTGGAGCCATGACATCGGGGGCTTTGAGAATACCTCCACGCCCGACGTATACAAGAGATGGAGCGCTTTCGGACTTCTGTCCACCCACTCCCGTCTCCACGGCTCCTCTTCTTACCGGGTGCCCTGGGTGTATGATGAAGAGGCTGTGGACGTGGTGCGGTTCTTTGCGAAGCTGAAGGCGTCCCTGATGCCGTATCTGTACCGCAATGCCATTGAGACCTCCCGCACGGGCGTGCCCATGATGCGCAGCATGGTGCTGGAGTTTAACGGCGATCCCGCCTGCGACTATCTGGCAAGACAGTATATGCTGGGCGATTCCCTGTTGGTTGCGCCTATCTTTAACGATCAGTCCATGGCGGAGTACTATCTGCCGGAAGGCACATGGACCTCTCTGCTCTCCGGCGAGGTGAAGGAGGGCGGAAGATGGTATCGGGAGAAGCACGGGTATTTGAGCATTCCGCTGTATGTTCGGGAGGGAAGCATCATTGCCGTGGGCGCCTGCGATACCGATCCGGAGTACGACTATGCCGACGGCGCGAAACTGCGCGTGTATGCGGTGAAGCCGGGAAGGACGGCCGAGACGGTGATCTACGGCCCCGACAACGCGCAGGAGCTCAAAGCGTCCGTGACGAATGAGAACGGCGTTTACCGGATTCATGTGGAGAGCGAAAAGGCTTACAGTGTGTGCCTTGAGAACGTAGGCAGACCTGCGTCCGTGCAGGGAGCTTCTTATGAGATGGACGGGGAGACTGCGGTGCTGAAGGCGTCCGGCAGTGCGGACATCACGGTGACAATGTAGCGGGGCCCCGGCTCCTGCGAAGCGGCAGGGCGTAAGGGCATTCGGAAGTGTGCAAGGAGTGTAGAGATGGACGGATTAAAGCTTGCGGCAGTGTTCAGCGACGGCTGTGTGCTGCAGAGGGGAAAAAGGATTGTCATATTCGGCACAGGGAGAGAGGGTGCCGCTGTGGAGGCCGTGCTTTCCGGCAAGGTGCTGAACGAGGAGAAGGAGCAGGAAAGCAGAGGCAGGGGGACCGTGAAAGACGGCCGCTTCGAGGTGTTTCTTCCGTCCCTTCGGGAGGGGCTGGACCATACGCTCACGGTGACGGACGGCGAGGAGACGATTACCTTAAAGGACATCGCCATAGGCGAGGTATGGCTGGCCGGCGGCCAGTCCAACATGGAGCTGGAGCTGCAGAACTGCGAGGAGCGTGACGCGCTGAACCGTCCGGCCGACAGAATGCTGCGGTTCTATTACACGCAGAAGCGGGCGTACATGGACGAGGAATTTTTCCGAGAGGAAGAAAAGACCGCCTGGGAGTGCTTCGGCGGCCCGGGCACCCGCTGCTGGTCCGCGGTGGGATATTTTTTCGGCGAGAGGCTGCAGAACAGACTGAAGGTCCCTGTGGGAATCCTCGGCTGCAACTGGGGCGGCACCTCGGCTTCGGCGTGGATACCCGAGGAAGCGCTGGAGGAGGACAGGGAGCTCAAAGTCTATCTGGACATCTACAGGGAGGCTATAAAGGGCAAGACGCAGGAGCAGCAGCTTCGGGAGTATGAGGAGTACTGCGTCCAACAGGCGGAATACGACAGGAAACAGGATCTTTTGTACCGCGAGAATCCGGATATCAGACCCGATGAAGTGGCGGCGCTGCTGGGGGAGAACCGCTATCCCGGCCCCATGGGCTGCAGCAACCCCTGCAGACCCTGCGGGCTGTATGAGTGTATGGTAAGGAGGGTCATGCCCTACACGCTGAAGGGATTTATCTATTATCAGGGAGAGAGCGACGATCATCTCCCTCATCTGTACTATAAGCTGTTCTCTCGGCTGATCCGGCAGTGGAGACAGGACTGGATGGACGATGAGCTGCCGTTTCTGTTCGTGCAGCTTCCCATGCACCGCTATAAGTATGATCCGGATTTCAAGAACTGGTGTCTGATCAGAGAGGCGCAGGAGCGAGTGTATCGCACCGTGCGGAATACCGGCATGGCCTGTGCCATCGATCAGGGAGAATTCAATGAGATTCACCCGAAGAAAAAGAGCGTGGTGGGCGAGCGGCTGTATCTGCAGGCGCTGGAGGTCGCTTACAAAATGAGCTGCCCCGAGGGCCGGACCCCGCGATTTGCATGGGCGGAGCCGAAAGAGGGGGAGCTGACGCTGCATATCACGGACGCGCAGGGCGGTCTTTTGTTCCGGACCGAGGGGACGCAGCGGGAGCTGACCGGGCAAAGCATCGGGGAATACAATGCCGCGGCGGCAAAGGATATGTGCGGATTTGAGGTGGCAGGGGAAGACGGCGTCTATGTGCCGGCCGAGATCACCGGGATAGAGATTACGGCAGACGACGCGGCTGTCCGCGTAGGCAGCAGGGAAACGGAACGGCCCGTATCTGCCAGATATCTGTGGACAAATTACGGGGAGGTCCGTATCTTCGGCAAAAACGGACTCCCTCTTGCACCCTTCCGCACCGATATGCGAAGCTGACCCGCTCGGTGTGAAAAATCCTGTTGACATTTTCGTGGGGAAGGTCTATACTGGCTATTGTAAATGATGTTTACTGGATAAAGAGTGGCGCACGCCACTCTTTCTTGGTGTATGGAGAGTGTGATGCGGCTGCGCATCAAAGGAGGCTGAGATGTCCCGAAGAGAGGATTACGAGGCGCGGACGGAACAGCTGCTTTCGCCCATTGCGGCGGCGAACGGCGTATCCGTTTACGATGTGGAATATGTGAAAGAGGGCAGCGACTATTACCTGCGGGCCTATATCGACAAGCCCGGCGGCGTAAATATTCAGGACTGCGAGAATGTGAGCAGGGCGCTTTCCGACGAGCTGGACCGACTGGATTTTATCCCCGATGCCTATATTCTGGAGGTGAGCAGTCCGGGGCTCGGGCGCGCGCTGAAGAAAGACAGGCATCTTGAGGCGTCCGTGGGTCAAAAGGTCGTGATAAAGCTCTATCAGCCCGTGGACAAGTGCAAGGAATTCACGGGTACGCTGGAGAGCTTCGACGCGGAAAACATCGTGATTTGTCAGGAAGAGGGAAAAAGGAGCTTTGCGCGGACCGATATCGCGCTGATCCGCCTAGCATTGGATTTTTGAGAGACAGATAAGAGCAACCGATCAACATAAGTCAGGCGAAAAGGCCGGAATGGAGGAAATGATGAACAAGGAATTGATGGAAGCATTGGATATGCTGGAAAAGGAGAAGGAAATCAGCAAAGAGACGCTGTTTGAAGCGATTGAGAGCTCTCTGCTCAAGGCGTGCGAGAATCATTTTGGAAAAGCGGACAACGTGCATGTGGAGATAGATCGCGAGACCTGTGATTTTCTGGTATATGCGGAAAAGGAAGTGGTGAAGAAGGCCGAAGATGTGGAGGATAACTGCCTGCAGATCTCGCTGGAGGACGCCAAGGAAATATCGCCGAAGGCCAAGGTGGGCGATATGATTCACGTGGAGATCCGTTCCAAGGAGTTCGGCCGTATTGCCACACAGAACGCAAAGAACGTGATCCTCCAGAAGATCCGCGAGGAGGAGCGCAGCGTGATCTATAATCAGTACTCCGAGAAGGAAAAGGACATTGTCACAGGCGTAGTGCAGCGCTATGTGGGTAAAAATATCAGTATCAATCTGGGCAAGGCGGACGCTATGCTGAGTGAGAGCGAGCAGGTCAAGAGCGAGGTGTTCCGTCCTACCGAGCGGATCAAGGTGTACGTGCTGGAGGTGAAGAACACGCCGAAGGGACCCCGCATCAATGTGAGCCGGACCCATCCGGAGCTGGTAAAGAGACTGTTCGAGTCTGAGGTGACCGAGATAAAGGACGGCACCGTGGAGATCAGGAGCATTGCAAGAGAGGCGGGCAGCAGGACGAAGATCGCCGTCTGGAGCAACAATCCCAATGTAGATGCGGTGGGCGCCTGCGTAGGTATGAACGGCGCCAGAGTGAACGCCATCGTGGAGGAGCTGCGGGGCGAAAAGATAGATATCGTCAACTGGGACGACAACCCCGGCAATCTGATCCAGAACGCCCTGTCTCCCGCAAAGATCGTTGCCGTGTTCGCGGATCCCGACGAGAAGACGGCCAAGGTGGTAGTGCCCGACTATCAGCTCTCTCTGGCAATCGGCAAGGAGGGACAGAATGCGAGACTGGCCGCAAGGCTCACCGGCTATAAGATAGACATCAAGTCGGAGACGCAGGCGAAGGACGCGCCCGGATTCCGCTACGAGGATTATATGGACGACGAGTACGAGGACGGCGAGTACGAGGAGTATGAGGAATACGAAGAAGGCGCTTATGAGGAGGGCGAATACTCCGAAGACGCCTCCGATGAGGAGTAAGAAGGCGTATGGCGAAAAAGGTTCCTCTGCGGCAGTGTATCGGCTGCGGTGAGATGAAGGGAAAAAAGGACATGATGCGCATACTGAGAACGGCCGAGAATGAGATATGCCTGGACGCAACAGGCAAGAAGAACGGCAGAGGCGCATATGTTTGTAGGAGCAGAGAGTGTCTTGAAAGGGCCAGAAAGAACAAGGGCCTTGAGCGCTCTTTCAAAATGAATATTCCGGATGAGGTGTACGGTCAACTGGAAAGGGAGTTTGAGAATCTTGAAGCAGAATAAAGTCTATTCGCTTTTAGGCATTGCTATGAGAGGACGCAATCTGGTCAGCGGCGAGTTTCAGACCTTGGAGGCCATTAGAAAAGGATCCGCCATGCTGGTGATCATTGCAGAGGATGCGTCTGACAACACCAGGAAGTTGTTTTCCGATAAGAGTTCGTTCTATGGCGTTAAGGCGGTCATCTATGGGACCAAGGAAGATTTAGGACGGGCGATCGGAAAGGACCCCAGGTCGTCTGTAGGCGTATGTGATGCGGGATTGGCGGATGCGATCATCAAACAACTGGAGGAGAAATAGAAGGCCGCTGGCGGCAGAAATGGAGGAAAGCATGGCGAAAATAAAAGTACATGAGCTTGCTAAGGAGCTGGATAAGCAGAGCAAAGAGATATTGAGCTTCTTGCAGGAAAAAGGAATAGAGGCCAAGGCAGCGCAGAGCTCGATCGAGGAGGAGGCGGCGCAGATGGTGCGGAAGGCGTTCGGAAAAGCATCTGCGGCCAAGAAGGAAGCTGCAGGGGAGAGCGCGGCAGATCAGGAGCCGGCAAAAAAGGCTCCCGCTAAGAAGGCGCCCGCAAAGGAGGAAAAGCAGGCGGCCGAGCCCGTATCCGCGGGAGAGGAAAAGCAGACAGCCGAGCCCGTATCCGCAGGAGAGGAGAAGCGGGCGGCCGAGCCCGTATCCGCAGGGACGGAAAAGCCGGAACCTCCTAAGAAGAAAAAGAAGATCATATTTGTGAGCAATCCTCAGAATTCCAAGATGTCAGGGCAGCGGCCCGGTCAGGGCGGCAGATTTCAGGGCGGTCAGGGCAGAGGCGGTTACGGTGACGCAAGGCCTCAGATGAACTCGCGTCCCATCAAGCCCCTTACGCCTCCGTCTCCCACGCCCAGCGTGCAGATGATGCCTTCCAAAAATCAACAGGCAAAGCCCCAGAGCGAGCAGACGGCCAGACCCGCATCTGCGCCCCAGTCCGTCGAGAACGAGCAGGCGCAGGCATCGAGACCCCAGAGCGCCGGCGTGACGCAGGAGAGGGCGCCCAGAGACGGCCGTGGCACGGACAGCCGCAGTCGTGACGGACGTGTGCAGGGCGGCTATCAGGGCAGCAGACCTGAGCGCGGACAGTTCCAGGGAAGAGGAGGCAGCGTCGGAAATGGAAGACCTCAGGCAGACAGAAACAGCGGCAGCTTTCAGAGAGGCGGCAGACCGGGTGCGGAAGGCACTTCGGGTGATCGGCGCGGTCCGGGCGCTGGTATGGGCAGCGGGCGCGGTTTTGGCGGTGGCGCGCGCGACGGCCGCGGAAATGGCGGATCGGGAGCCGGATTCAGAGACGGTAGACCGGGCAAGAGCTTTTCTTCGGAGGCTCCCGGCAAGGATACGGAAAAGCGCCGCGAAGATGAAAAGCGCCGCGCAAGCAATCAGGACAGAGATAAACGTTCCAGAAAGGATCATATTTACGAGGAGGACGAGGCCGCAAGGAATCGTCCCGGCAGGTTCATCAAGCCTGAAAAGAAGAAGGAGGAAGTCGTCGAGGAAGTGATCAAAGTGATCACGCTGCCCGAGACCATTACCATCAAAGATCTGGCGGACAAAATGAAGGTACAGCCCTCCGCCATCGTTAAGAAATTATTCCTGGAAGGCAAGGTCGTGACCGTGAATCAGGAGATCTCCTATGAGGACGCGGAGAATATTGCCATGGAATATGAGATCCTCTGCGAAAAGGAAGTTCAGGTGGACGTCATCGAGGAGCTTCTGAAGGAGGACGAGGAAGATGTGAGCGTTATGGAGGAAAGACCTCCCGTGATCTGTGTAATGGGACACGTTGACCACGGTAAGACCTCCCTGTTGGACGCAATCCGTAAGACGAACGTGATCGACAAGGAGGCCGGCGGCATTACGCAGCACATAGGCGCTTATACCGTCAACGTGGGCGACCGCAGGATCACCTTCCTGGATACGCCCGGCCATGAAGCGTTCACCGCCATGCGTATGCGCGGCGCCAACTCCACAGATATCGCGATTCTGGTGGTGGCTGCGGACGACGGCGTGATGCCGCAGACCATAGAGGCCATCAACCACGCCAAGGCTGCGGGGATCGAGATCATTGTGGCCGTCAACAAGATTGATAAGCCCTCCGCCAATATTGACCGTGTAAAGCAGGAGCTGACCGAGTATGAGCTGATTGCTACGGACTGGGGCGGAAGCACGGAGTTCGTTCCCGTGTCCGCAAAATCGGGAGAGGGCATTGAGACTTTGCTGGAGACCATTCTGCTCACGGCGGATATTTTGGAATTGAAGGCAAATCCCAAGCGCCGGGCAAGAGGACTGGTGATCGAGGCGGAGCTGGATAAGGGCCGCGGTCCCGTCGCAACGGTTCTGGTGCAAAAGGGTACTCTCCATGTGGGCGACTTTATTTCCGCAGGCGCATGTCACGGAAAAGTCCGGGCAATGATAGACGATAAGGGAAGAAGAGTAAAAGAGGCGGGTCCCTCCACTCCCGTGGAGATTCTCGGTCTGAACGACGTGCCCAGCGCGGGCGAGGTGTTCCTGGCCCATGAGAATGACAAGACGGCCAAGTCCTATGCGGATACCTACCTTGCGCAGAACAAGGAGAGAAAGCTGGAGGAGACCAAGTCCAAGATGTCTCTGGACGATCTGTTCTCGCGGATTCAGGAGGGCAATTTAAAGGAGCTGAACCTGATCGTGAAGGCAGACGTACAGGGAAGCGTGGAGGCAGTGAAGCAGTCCCTGCTGAAGCTGTCTAACGAGGAGATCGTGGTAAAGTGTATCCACGGCGGCGTCGGCGCCATCAACGAGTCTGACGTGACGCTGGCCAGCGCCTCCAACGCCATCATTATCGGCTTCAACGTTCGTCCGGACGCTATGGCAAAAGCCACGGCAGAGCGCGAGGGCGTTGACGTGAGACTTTATAAGGTGATCTATCAGGCCATCGAGGATATCGAGGCGGCCATGAAGGGTATGCTGGATCCCATCTTTGAGGAAAAGGTGATCGGTCACGCGGAGGTACGGCAGATATTCAAAGCGTCTCAGATCGGCAATATCGCGGGAGCTTACGTCACCGACGGTATGTTCCAGAGAGGCTGCAAGATCAGGATCACCCGAGAGGGCGAGCAGATCTACGACGGCGCGCTGGCTTCCCTGAAGCGATTTAAGGACGACGTGAAGGAAGTCAAGGAAGGATTTGAGTGCGGCCTTGTGTTCGAGGGATTTGACCGGATTCAGGAGATGGATGTGGTCGAGGCGTATATCATGGTAGAAGTACCGAGGTAGGAATTCGGAATGAGAAAGAACAGTGTAAAAAATACCCGAATCAACGGGGAGGTTCAAAAGGTGCTGGCTGAGATCATTCGGGGAGAGATCAAGGACCCCAGGATCAGCCGGTGGGCCAGCGTGGTGTCTGTGGAGGTCGCTCCGGACTTAAAGAGCTGTAAGGCTTGGATCAGTGTGCTGGGCGACGAGGAGGTCCGCAAGGCGACGCTGGAGGGCCTGAAAAGCGCCGAAGGATATATCAGGAGGCAGCTTGCTCAGAAGATCAATCTGAGGAACACTCCCGAGATCACCTTTGTGATGGATCAGTCCATTGAGTACGGCGTGAATATGTCACGGAAGATCGACGAGGTCATGGCGCAGGATAACGAGAAGGCGCAGGAACGGGAAGCAGCCGCGGACCATACGGATACGGAACGGGAGGACGCGGACTGACAGTCTGACAGATGAGAGGATTGGGTGTCAATGCGCATGAATTTGTTGGAGGAATGTAAAGGCGCCGCAAGGATAGGCATCAGCGGTCATATACGTCCGGACGGGGACTGTGTGGGCTCCGTGCTGAGCCTGCAGATGTATCTTCGGAAATGCCTGCCGGCAGCCAAGGTCAAAGTCTTTTTGGAGAAGCCTGCGGATATATTCAGCGAGATAAAGGGCTATGACGAGATCGACTCGGATTTTCCGGAGGAGGAGCCCTTCGACGTATTTTTTGTTCTGGACTGCGGTGCGGACAGGATAGGAGAGGCGGAGAAGTATTTTAGGACGGCGGGAAAGCGGATCAATATCGACCACCACATCAGGGAGGCGGGAAGCGGGGACGTCAACTGTATCGACCCCGGGATCGGTTCCACCTGTGAGCTGCTCTACGATCTGATGGACGAGGACAGATTTGACCGAGATATCGCGATGGCGCTCTATATCGGCATCATTCACGACACAGGGGTGTTCCAGTATTCCAACACTACTCCGGAGACGCTTCGGAAAGGGGCGAAGCTGATCGGATACGGGTTTGATTTTCCCCGTCTGATCAGGGAGACCTTTTACCTCAAGACCTATGTTCAGGCGCAGGTCATGGGGAAGACGCTGACGGAGAGCGTGCGTTTTTTGGACGACCGCTGTATCGTGGGCCTGGTGGACCGTGAGACGATGGAGACCTATCATGTGGGTCCGAAGGACATGGACGGCATCGTCAATCAACTGAAAAATATCAAGGGCGTGGAATGCGCCGTCTTTCTGTATCAGACAGGGGAGCAGGAGTACAAGGTGAGCCTGCGCTCCGACGAGAAAGTGAATGCGGCGCAGGCGGCGGCCTGTTTCGGAGGAGGCGGACATGCCAGAGCGGCGGGCTGTACCGTGAAGGGCGCTTTCCGCGACTGTGTGGACGCGCTGATTTGCCGCATTGCGGAGCAGCTGCAGGCCTAAGGAGCGCAGAGGTTCGATATAGAGGTTCGATATGATAAGCGGAATCATTCTTATTGATAAGGAGGCCGGTTTTACCTCCCATGACGTAGTGGCGAAGCTGCGGGGGATCTGCGGCCAGAAAAAGATCGGACATACGGGAACACTGGACCCCGAAGCGACCGGCGTGCTGCCGGTATGTCTGGGCAGTGCGACAAGGCTCTGCGACATGCTGACCGACAAGGATAAGGAGTATGTGGCAGAGCTTTTGCTTGGCGTGGAGACGGACACTCAGGACGTCACGGGCACGGTGCTTGCCCGGAGGGAGGTCGATGTGTCCGAGGCAAAGGTGCGAAGGGTGTGCGCAAGCTTTGAGGGCGAGTATGAGCAGGTGCCGCCCATGTACTCGGCGCTTAAGGTGAACGGGAAAAAGCTCTGCGATCTGGCGCGGGCGGGCAGGACGGTGGAGCGCAGCGCAAGACCCGTGACGATCAAGGAGCTGGAAATCTTAAAATGCGAGCTGCCCGTGGTAAAGATGCGGGTGCTCTGTTCCAAGGGAACATACATCAGGACGCTGTGCGCGGACATCGGCCAAAAGCTTGGCTGCGGCGGGACCATGCAGAGCCTGCGAAGAACGGCGGTGGGAGGCTTTCGCCTTGAGGACGCCCTGACGCTGGGCGCGCTGCAGGAGCTGAGAGATGCGGGAAGGCTGACAGCTGTGGTCCGCCCCGTTGACAGTGTGTTCGAGGATTGTCCGGCGCTCCATATCGGGAGAGATTTCGGGAAGCTGCTGGAGAACGGGAATCCGATCGCGCCCGCACAGACAACGGAGCAGGAGTGCCATGCCGCCCACAGATGGGTGCGGTTCTACCGGCAGGACGGAAGCTTTGCCGCAATCTACGCCTATCAGACGGAGAAACAGAAATATATGCCCGTGAAAATGTTCCTTGACAGATAAGGGGCCTGTCCTTGCGGACGCACGGGTGGAAAGCGTGATACAATGGAGATTATTGCAGGTACGGCTAATTTTTATCTGGAAAAAGAAACGGCGGCCGCCATCGGCAAATTTGACGGGGTGCATATCGGCCACAGAAGGCTTCTGGAGGAGATACTGAACCGTAAAAAGGAAGGTCTGGCCGCCTGTGTGTTTACCTTTGATCCTGCGCCTGCGGTACTTTTCGGAAGTTCCGACGGAAGGGAGCTTACGACCGTGCAGGAGAAGCGTATGCTCTTTGAGCGCATGGGCGTGGATATTCTGGTGGAATTTCCGCTGACCTTAGAGACGGCCGCCATGTCTCCGGAAAGCTTTGTCAGGGAGGTGCTGGCGGAGCGAATGCAGGTGTGCTTTCTGGCGGCGGGCCGCGACCTGTCCTTCGGCGCGAAGGGCGCGGGAGATGCGGCGCTGCTGGAGCGCATGGGACCCTCTCTGGGCTTTCGCACCGAGATCATCGACAAGGTGTGCGCGGACGGACGGGAGGTCAGCTCCACCTACGTTCGGGAACAGGTGGAAGCGGGAAATATGGAGCTGACGGAAAGACTTCTGGGTATGCCGTACCTGGTGCTGGGAAAGGTGGTGCCGGGCAGACATCTGGGAAGGACGCTGGGCTTTCCCACGGTGAATCTGCTTCCGGAAAAGAGCAAACTTCTGCCTCCCTGCGGCGTGTACTTTTCCGAGGTGTGCCTGCAGGGAAAGCGCTGCCGGGCCATCAGCAATGTGGGATACAAGCCCACCGTCACCGACGAGCGGATTCTGGGAGTGGAGTCTTATCTGTACGATTTCGATCGGGAGATCTACGGGGAGGACGTGGAGGTGTATCTCCTCAAATTTCGCAGACCGGAAAGGCGTTTTGACAGCGTGGAGGCGCTGAAGGCGCAGCTTGCGGAGGATATCGCCGCGGGAGCGGAGTATGCGAAAAAAGAAGGAAAATGTTGACAGCACTCCCTTTTGTATGTATAATTCAAGGTGAGATGTAACAAAATTGTAATAAATTTGTAACCACCTTGAAATTATTCAAAGGTATCATTTGCGAAGCCGGCAGGAGAGATACCATAAGAGGGAAAAGATATGAGATATGCAAAGATAAAAGGGAAAATATTCATTGTATCCGCAGCGTTCCTCTTTGGTCTGGCACTGGCGCCCATGCGTGTCAGGGCCGCAGAAGGCAGTGCGCTTCAGTCAGGAGGCGTTGCCGCTATTCTGGACAAAGAGCTTACAACGGAAGAATATATTCAGGCGGCTGAGGACGCCATAGGCGCTTCTTGGGGCTACACCAATATCGGGGTTGCCAACGTGGAGAGCGGTAATCTCAATGTCCGTGCCATTCCCTCCACCGAGGGAAAGCTGGTGGGGAAAATGCCCAAGGATTCCGTCTGCGAGGTCCTAGAGGAAGCGGACGGCTGGGCCCAAATCCGCTCCGGCGAGGTAGAGGGCTATGTCAGCATGGAATATCTGCTGACAGGACCCGATGCGAGACTGAAGGCCAAAGAACTGGTAAAGACCGTGGCCGTTTCTCAGGAGGACGGCCTGAACGTGCGCGACGAGGCAAGTCTGGACGGCGCGGTGCTGACACAAGTGCCCAAGGGCGAGGAGCTGGAGTACATTGAGAACGTGGGCGAGTGGGTAAAAGTGTACATCGACGACGAGGAGGCGTACATTTCGGCTCAGTATGTCAATGTGGAGGAAAAGCTGGACACGGCCATCACCATGTCGGAGCTGCTCTACGGTCAGGGCGTCTCGGATGTGCGCGTGGCAATCGTGGAGTATGCGAAGCAGTTTTTAGGCAATCCCTATGTGTACGGAGGAAGCAGCCTGACCAAGGGAACCGACTGCTCCGGATTTACCATGTCCGTGTACAAAAAGTACGGCGTGAGCCTGAACCGCTCCGCCGCCGCTCAGGCAAAGCAGGGGACCAAGATCAGCAAGAGCGAACTGCAGCCCGGAGACCTTGTGTTCTACGCCGACAGCAGCGGACATATCAACCATGTGGCGCTCTATATCGGCGGTAATCAGGTGATCCACGCCAGCAACAAGAGGACCGGCATCAAGATCAGCACGTACAATTACAGGACGCCCGTGAAGTATGTAAGGATACTGCAGGACTGACGGCGATAATTTTGTAGATTTATCAAACCCAGCCCGAAAAAGCTGAATATAGAGTGCCGGAAGTGAAAAAGGGAGAAAGAAGTACATGTTCATGAAAAAAGCTCCAAAACTGTTCATTGTGATAATAATGGCAATTTTGGGTATCTGTGTTTTTCCTTTATGTTTGGTGAGGAAAAATGCAGACATATGTTCTAATTTGAATGGTGCTGTTTATGAAAACACGAATTATACGGGGAATGAATTAAAACAAACTTTTGTGGCACAAACAGAGTATTTGTCTGAAATTGCATTTGATATAGCGTTTCCAGATGTAAAGCCGGATACGGGCAGCCTCATATTCTGTATCAAAGAGGAAGGTGAACACCCGAAAGTTCTTATGGAAACGCAGCTTTCTCTTGAAACAGTCAATAGTTTGGCTTTTACGTCGGTATCTGTTGATAAATGGCTTAAGAAGGGGAAATTGTATTCCTATACCATAATACCGCATGAAGGAACCGATGCTGCATTTCAGGCTGTTTATACCGTAAGGGAGGAAGATGCCTCGGCCGGTAATCAGACTTTATATTTTGATGGCAAAATTATAGATGGACAGGCTGTCACAAAATATGTATACGGTTTTCCGCTGAATTGGCGTAATGTCATTTGCCTGTGGGCTTTTATTGCAATGATTGGGTTGATGCTTATAAATGTCTTTGCGGACCGTCAGTTTTTGGGTAATAATAAATTGCTTAAAAAGGCAGATATGTTATTGACTAAATATCAATATCCCATTCTGTTGCTGGAATTTGTGGTTATTCTGCTTATGATCATCAGAATATGCAACAATGAGGCGGTACACTGGGATGAGGCGTATACATGGCAAATGGTGACAAGAAACACCCTGCCGCAAATGCTGCGGGCTACGGCAGCGGATGTTCATCCGCCGTTGTATTATATGCTTGTCATGGGGGCGATGAAGATATTCGGTCAAAAAATTTTTGTTGCCAAAATGGTATCTGTGGCAGGCGCTGCGGCTACCCAAATTATAGGCATCGTATTTATCCGTAAGCATTGGGGCGTAAAGGCGGCAATCCCTTTTCTGTTGGTAACGGGATTGGGAACACAGATGATCTATTTTAATGTGGATGTCCGAATGTATTCATGGGTCATTTTCTTTGTGCTGGCAGCAGGAATATTTGCCTATGAGATTATGCTGTCAGGCAAAAACGTGTGGTGGGCGGCTTTTACGATTGCATCTCTGGGCGGAGTATACACACAATATTTTTCCGTTGTGCCATTGGCGCTTATGTACTTGTTTCTGGCCGTTTGGATTGTCGCAAAGAATCGGGGGCAGTTAAAAAAATGGATTATCTGCTGTGTAGCAACCATAGCAGGCTATCTGCCTTGGCTTGCGGTAGTGATTGATACTCTCGAAAGGAATGCGGGTGGTACGGAAACGACGGAAAACCTGCCTGGGATTGGAAAATTATGTCAATGGGCATTTGAAAATAACATCAAGTTTTCAGCAAGCATGCCTGTAATACTGTTTTTGACGGCCTGCTTGTGTCTGGTGATAGAATATAGGCGATTATCAGATAAGGAAAGAGTGTTTCAGGGATTTATCGGATGTCTGTTACCCTTGTCTTATGGTATATGTATGTTGTTGAAACTGGTGATGAATCATTTCTGGGATAACCGTTATGTGGTGGACGCGCTGCTATTTACATGGCTGTTTATGATTATTTGTTTATCTAGGCAGAAGTTTGCTACTTGGTGTGTCAGTATGATTTGGCTGGGCATTATGTCACTGTCTTCCTATACAGTGATGCAGGCAAGAGAACTGAACACCGTTCCTTGGATTCAACAGGCAAAACAACTGTTGGAACAGGTTCAGGGAGAGGAAAAGATAATTTACACCTATCCTACATTTGATGTGCTTTATCAATACTATGTTCCGGATGCAGAGTTTATCTGGCGTGAAGACGTCGATTTTTCTGATTGGAAGAATGGGGAGTGCTATGTTATTGATTGGGGGGGCAATGACGTTTCTTGGTGGCCTCTGTACCAAGAAGGTATTCTTCACAAAGAAGTTATCGGGAGTATGCGTCTGGAGGAAGGAATTACCGCAGAATTATGGAAACTAACTTACAGAGAATAAAAATTTCTAAGATACCGAAATAGAGCATACGGGGTATTAAGAATATATTTGCAATTTTACCGAAAATTCAAGATAATTTTTGGGTTTACATTATTCTTAATCTGTGATATTATGTTTAAGTGCATTCAGCCGATGCTCAGATCTGGGACGCTCCGACCCGATCTTAGTGTCCGGCGATACAAAGGTGCGATTCGGGACGGCATTTCCGAACGCACGTAAAACAGGAGGTAAAAAAGAATGATTTCCAAGGAAAAGAAAACAGCTATTATGAACGAGTATGCCAGAACGCCCGGCGATACCGGTTCCCCTGAGGTGCAGGTGGCAGTGCTGACCGCAAGGATTCAGGAGCTTACCGAGCATCTGAAGGAGAATCCCAAGGACCATCACTCCCGCCGCGGTATGCTGAAGATGGTAGGTCAGAGACGCGGACTTCTGGAATATCTGAAGAAGAAGGATATCGAGAGATACCGTTCCCTGATCGAGAGACTCGGTCTGAGAAAATAATTTACAAAGTGAGCGGAGACAGCCCTTTTCGGGGCGCCTCCGCTTGTTGTGTGTTCTTGGTAACTCAGGAACAGAAGAAAACTCCGAGACCGCTGAAAAGCCTACGAGCAGCCGTGTCAGCCCTGCGTGAGCTTTTCAGTAGTTTCGGCGTCTTCTGTTCCGCGAAGTATATAACAGACCGCCCAAGGCGGTGGAATGGAGGAAAATATGTACCAGACCTATGAGATGGAACTGGCCGGACGTACCCTGAAGGTTGATATCAACCGCGTGGGCAAGCAGGCCAACGGATGTGCGTTCATGCACTATGGAGACACGGTGGTGCTTTCTACCGCGACCGCGTCGGACAAGCCCAGAGAGGGGATTGATTTCTTCCCCTTGAGCGTGGAATTTGAGGAGAAGATGTATGCCGTGGGCAAGATTCCCGGCGGCTTCAACAAGAGAGAGGGTAAGGCCAGCGAGAATGCCGTGCTCACCAGCCGTGTCATTGACCGACCCATGCGTCCTCTTTTCCCCAAGGATTACAGAAATGATGTGACGTTGAACAATCTGGTTCTGAGCGTCGATCCCGCCTGCCGCCCTGAACTGGTGGCCATGCTGGGCGCCGCTATCGCTACCAGCATTTCCGATATTCCCTTCGACGGCCCCTGCGCCATGACACAGATGGGTATGATCGACGGTGAGTTCATTGTGAACCCTTCCCAGGAGCAGTGGAAGAAGGGTGATCTGAACCTGACCGTGGCTTCTACCAGAGAAAAGGTGATCATGATCGAGGCAGGTGCTAACGAGGTGCCCGAGAGCAAGATGATCGAAGCCATCTACAAGGCCCACGAGATCAACCAGACCATCATTGCATTTATCGACAAGATCGTTGCCGAGGTAGGCAAGAAAAAGCACGAGTACACGAGCTGCGCCATTCCGCAGGAGATGTTCGACGAGATGAAGAGGCTCGTTCCTCCCGAGGAGATGGAAGTGGCTGTATTTACCGATGAAAAACAGGTCCGCGAGGAAAATATCCGCGTGATCACCGCAAAGCTGGAGGAGGCATTTGCCGAGAAGGAAGATTGGCTTGCCGTGCTGGACGAGGCGGTATATCAGTATGAGAAGAAGACTGTCCGCAAGATGATCCTGAAGGACCACAAGCGTCCCGACGGCCGTGAGATCACACAGATCCGTCCTCTGGCGGCGGAAGTCGATATCATTCCCAGAGTACACGGTTCCGCCATGTTCACCCGCGGACAGACCCAGATCTGCAACGTCTGCACTCTGGCGCCCCTTTCGGAGCAGCAGAGGATCGACGGACTGGACGAGAATGAAGTCAGCAAGAGATATATGCACCACTACAATTTCCCTTCCTACTCCGTAGGTGAGACAAAGCCCTCCCGCGGACCCGGAAGGCGTGAGATCGGCCACGGAGCGCTGGCTGAGAGGGCGCTGATTCCCGTACTGCCCAGCGAGGAGGAATTCCCCTATGCGATCCGTACCGTTTCCGAGACCTTTGAGTCCAACGGTTCCACTTCCATGGCGTCCACCTGCGCTTCCTGCATGTCCCTGATGGCGGCAGGCGTGCCTATCAAGAAGATGGTGGCAGGTATCTCCTGCGGTCTGGTGACCGGAGAGACAGACGATGATTTCGTCCTGCTCACGGATATTCAGGGCCTGGAGGATTTCTTCGGCGATATGGACTTCAAGGTGACAGGCACCACCGAGGGCATCACGGCGATCCAGATGGATATTAAGATACACGGTCTGACCAGACCTATTGTGGAGGGCGCTATCGCCCGCTGCCGCGAGGCAAGACTTTATATCATGGAAAACTGCATGAAGCCTGCCATCGCAGCTCCCAGACCTGAGGTCAATCAGTATGCGCCCAAGATCATTTCCGTGCAGATCGATCCCGAGAAGATCGGCGATGTTGTGGGTCAGAGAGGAAAGACCATCAACGAGATCATTGCCCGCACCGGCGTGAAGATCGACATTACCGACGACGGCAACGTGTCTATCTGCGGCACCGACAAGGAGATGATGCAGAAGGCGGAGGAGATGGTGAAGATCATCGTCACCGATTTCGAAGCAGGTCAGATCTTCAAGGGAAAGGTCGTGAGCATCAAGGAGTTCGGTGCATTTGTCGAGTTCGCGCCCGGCAAGGAGGGAATGGTGCACATTTCCAAGATTGCAAAGGAGAGGATCAACCGCGTGGAAGATGTGCTGACGCTTGGCGATGTGGTCACCGTTGTCTGCCTGGGCAAGGACAAGATGGGCCGGATCAGCTTCTCCATGAAGGATGTAGCGCAGGTGTAAATGTGATTTTGCAATAAAAAGTATAAAAAGAGAGGTCGTTGCGGCCTCTCTTTTTTGTGCGCAGAAACGGACTGGTTGGTTCAGCCGACCGGCCGCTCCGTCCTGCCGATGTCTTTCGGCAGACGCGCTTGCGCTCGACCGATTCGACCGCCCAGACGCTCCGCCCTGTCGATGTCTTTCGGCAGACACGCTTTCGCTCGACGCGCAGCGCAGCGGCACTAGGCTCGGCAGTACCTCGCCAAGTGCCGGCGCTGCTTTACGGTCTGCCGGAAGGCAGCGGCAGGGCGGAGCTGATGAGACGAGCTGATATCGCGGACTGATGCGGTAATGTGCTTTTTGCAAGGCAGTTGACAAAAGGGCTCGGGGGGGTAAAATACAAGCAGTCCGCCCTGCGGGGGGGAGACAGAAAAAATGTAAAAAAGGACAGGAGAGAAAAGGTATGGGAATGTTCGACAAAAAGAGTCAGCCGGAAAATCCGGAGATAGCGGAGTGCGACAGACAGCTTGCGGCGCTGGAGGCCAGACGGCGGGAGATGTATTTCAACATCGGCCGCACCTATGCCGGACAGAACACGGCGGAGAGCGCCAAGGGGACTCCCTATGGGGAATTCATGCAGGAACTGGAAAAGGTCGACCGCAACAAGGATTTCTATGAGAAGCGCAGATTGGCGCTTCAGGGACTGCGCAAGTGCGAGAAGTGCGGGAATATCCTCGTTCTGGACAGCGCGTTCTGCAACAAGTGCGGGGAGAAGCTGGAGGCGTTGTTCCAGGGGGAAGAGACCGGACAGAAGGTCTGCAGCAGATGCGGCACGCCTTATGCAGAGGGCACCGCGTTCTGCACCAACTGCGGAAACAAGCTGGCCTGAGAAGGAAGGAGGAGCAGGGATATGGTCTGTCCTAAATGCGGAAATCAGATATCGGAGGGCGTAAAGTTCTGCCCCAAGTGCGGCAATCAGATCGGAGAGGAAACGAACAGCCCCAATGCCGTGGAAAGGGCGTGGGCTGCGGAACAAAAGCCGGACGGGAACCGGAACGGCAGAAAATTCAAATGGATCTTTGGCGCCGCGGCGGTGGTGCTTGTGTTTTTGGTGCTTCTGGTGGTTCTGGTGGTGGGTATCAAGAGGAAGTCTGCGAGCGGACCTACGGTAGTCGCCGGGGAAGATGCGGGGTTGGAGGATCAGGTGATGTCCTGGGGCGATGCGGAATTGGAAAAGGCCATGCGGGAGATCACAGGAATCCAAGACAGGGACATTATGCTCAGCGATGTGTGGGAGCTGACAAGTTTGAAGTTAGGCGAGGACATGGATCCTGACCAGCTTATACCTATCAGCGATATCAGTGCGCTGGGAAGTCTGACGAACCTGCAGCATTTGATGTTAGCCCAAACTGAGGTCAGCGATATCAGCGCGCTGGGAAGCCTGACGAATCTGGTGGAGCTGGATTTAAACGATACTCATGTCAATGATATCAGTATACTGGGAAGTCTGACGAACCTAGAGGAGTTGAATTTAGAATGGACTCAAGTCAGTGATGTCAGTGTGCTGGGAAGTCTGACGAATCTGCAGTACTTGGGTTTATATGATACTTCGGTTAGCGATATCAGTGTGCTGGGAAGTCTGACGAATCTTGAGCAGTTGGATTTAGGAGAGACTGATGTCAGTGATATCAGTGTGCTGGGAAGCCTGACAAATTTGGAGTGGTTGGTCTTAAGCGATACTCAGGTCAGTGATATCAGTGTGCTGGGAAGCCTGACGAATCTGCAGACGTTGGATTTAAGCCATACTAATGTCAGCGATATCAGTGCGCTGGGAGGCCTGACGAACCTGCAGACGTTGGGTTTAAGCCATACTAATGTCAGCGATATCAGTGCGCTGAGTAACCTGACGAATTTGAAGCACTTGTATTTAAATGACAATCCGGTCAGCGACATCAGGGCGCTGGGAAGCCTGACGAATCTGCAGACGTTGGATTTAGTCAGAACTGATGTCAGTGATATCAGTGTTCTGAAAAATCTGACGAACCTAAAATTTTTATATTTAACCAGAACTGATATCAACGAGCAGGTCATCAAGGAGTTAGAGGACAGGGGAGTTGGAATTGGCTATCTGTAATTATAAAAACAACCAATCAACAGACGTTGCCGTAGCCCCATAGGGCGCGGCGGAAAGAGGATCAAGAAGCAGGAAAGGAGCAGGGTAATGGTGATGCCAGCGCAGCACAGCGGCTTGCCATAGGGGTAAAATGATGAAATTAATTATGAACATAAAAGAATAAAAGACGAGCATCAGATTTTTATTTCATTCCAAAAAGAAGATACGCCGTATGAAATTGGCTATGATGGGGAATTTATTGCTCTGGATCAGCCGTTGAAGGCTTTGTGTGACTGCCAACATTCCGATGGCAGGAAGGTCTATGAACTACTGAACAATATCAATCTATAGTAAGCAGCGTGGCTGCAAAGTCCAATGTGGAATATTGTTTGATTCTAATTTGAAGAAAGGGAATAGGAGATTATGTTCTGTCCAAAATGTGGAAATCAGATATCGGAGGGCGTGAAGTTCTGCCCCAAGTGCGGCAATCAGATCGGAGAGGGGCTTGGAAGTTCCAATCTCGGAGGAGCCGTCGGAGGAAGCAGGGGGCCGCAGAGCAAGGGTCAGGCGGGCACCGATGCGGCAGGGAAAATAGAGTCGCTTCTCAGCGCCTATGTTCAGAACTGGAAAGGGCTGGGGACCATGGTACAGGAGAAAAAGCTCCTATGGCTGGGCTGCCATGGAGCTGCGGTTCTTGTGCTCTTTGTGGCCTTTGTACTCGTGGTGATTCTGGCTGTGGGAATCAGAAGAAATCCTATTGCTGTCAGGGAGAATACCGCTCGGGAGGATACTGCGCAAGAGGATACCGCCCGGGAAGATGTCGTCCAAGAGTCGCAGGAAGCCGATCCGAATGTTATTTCCGCCATGAAAGCGGCAGGAATAGAGGATCGGGTGATAGAATGGGGCGATTCAAGTCTGGCAGAAAGTATGCGACGTAAGACGGGAATTGAAGGCAGGGATATCATGCTCAGTGATGTGTGGGAGATAACAGAGCTGTCATTTGCGCACAGTGCAATCATTAATATCAGCGGGCTGAGCAACCTTCCGAATCTGCGGAAGCTGGATCTAAATTATACCAGAGTCAGCGACATCAGCGCGTTGAGCAGTCTGACAAATCTGGAGTGGTTGGACTTAAGCGATACTCAGGTCAGCGATATCAGTGTGTTGTACAACCTGACAAATCTGACATATCTGAATCTGGCACGCACTCCGGTCAGCAAGGAGGATAAAAAGGCCTTAAAGGAAAGTTTGGGAATCGATATTGAAGGGGTCAATTTAGAAGGAGTGAATATCTGGGGATCCCAGAGTGAGGACGTGAATCCGATCACAGGAATCAGGAAGGACAGCAACACACTCTGGTAATGGGGAACCAGTCAATTTGACCCATATTCAGAAAGGAGGGGCAGGAAATCATGTTCTGTCCTAAATGCGGAAATCAGATATCAGAAGGCGTAAAGTTCTGTCCCAAGTGCGGGAACGCTCTGGGGGATCAAGGAAACAATCTGGGGAACCCTGCGATGCCGCAGATCGGCAGCGTTGCGGCAAGGGCGTCCTCCCGTCCGGAGCCCTCTCAGGCTCATGTCAAGAGGGGCCTGATCGGGACGGCGGTGGTCGTTCTTGTGCTGCTCCTCTGTCTGGGAACGGTAGCGGGCCTTCTGTTGAACCGGAAGACCCTGACGGGCGTGTGGAAGGTCCAGGACATCAGCAGCACCGGTGTGAGCCTCGGCGGTCTGGATCTGACCAATGCGGCGGATCTGGCCCTGAAGTCTCTTTTGGATTTGACGGAGGAAAGCCGTCTGGCCTTTGTAAAGAGCGGGGAGCTGGTCGTCGCCGCTTCGGAGGGAAGGCCGGTGGCAATGATGACCTATGAAAAGAAGGACAAAGAAAGCCTGACGCTTCGGCTGTCTGTGTCCGTGCCGTTCGTGGGAACGGTCAGTGCAGACTATGACTGCGGGTATCGTTTTATCGATAAGGACCATCTGGTGCTCTCGCTGAAGGGAGTGGAGCTCGTCTTGGAGAAGGACAGAGAGGGCAAGCCAAGGGAGTACCTGAAGGCCGCAGAGGCGGCCGGATTTTCCGCCGAAGCCGGAGCCGTGGGGACGGAAGGATCTCAGGCGGGGACGGGTGACGCTTGGAACGGTACAGATGCACTGGAGGAGTACGGGGAAGGCTTAAAGGAGAATTTAGAGGACGGTCTGAGCGTAGATGTGGATCAGGCCGAACAGAAGCTGATGGACGGCCTAGGAGAGCTGTTCGGGAAATAGGATTGTGCGGCGTTCTGCTTTTACGGTGCAGATGAGCGTTCGTCACGGACCGGAGAAGCTGCAGGATATCAGATAAGATACCGGACACAGACCGGCCGAGCCGGCAGAGGAAAGAGGAGGAAGATATGTTCTGTAAGAAATGCGGAGCTGAACTGAAGGAAGGGGCAAAGTTCTGTGCCAAATGCGGCGCACCCACGTCTGCGGCGGGAGGTGCCGTGCAGGAAGTACGGGAGGGAACCTCTGTGGCGGGAAAGACCGTGCCGGAAGCGCAGGCGGAAATATCTGGGGCACAGACGGCAGCATCGGTGCAGGAGGCATTTGTACCTGCAGGACAGGCCGTGTCAGGGACACGGGAGAAACTGCAGGGAGGCGCTTTCGGTCCGGTACATGTGGATCAGAAGCCGTCTTCGCGGAAAAAGTTGATGATCGGAGCCGGTGCGGGCATATTATGTCTGATCGTTCTGATTTCTGTTGTGTGCTGTCTGAATTCGGATTCTTATCTGTATCGGAAGGCATCGGAAGCTTTTGAAAAAGAGAACTATCGAAAGGCGGAAAAGATTTTTTCGCGAATTACAGATTACAAGGACAGTGAGGAAAAATACGGAGCGGCAGGGTATTTTTACGCGATGGAATGCGCGGAGCAATCCGACTATGAAAAAGCGCTGGAGCTGTTAAGGGAACATGAGCAATACGCTGTCACCGTTGACACGGAAGATATCAAAGCGCTGAAGAACCGGCTGGCGGAGGGCTTAAGAGGACAGGAAAAGTACGAGGAAGCCGCGGGACTTTATCAGGAGATCGGGGATACATGGGCGGCGGCAGAATGCTATGCGGAAACGGAAAATTATCTGCAGGCGCTGGAGCTCACGCAGGATATTTCCCTTCAGTCCGAACAGGCTGCGGCCAGACGAGGATGGCATCGCGCTCAGAGTATTCTTTATGCAAAAGAGAAAAAATATGACGAAGCTCTGGAATTCATGAAAGATGACTCCGCTGAGTATGAGGACGAATGGGGGCAGGCGGTATATGAGACTGCGGAATTCCTGGCAGACGAAGAGAGATATGAAGATGCGTTTCTGTTGCTTGAAAAAATTAAAAATGATAAAGAAGAAGCAGGAACACTTCTCACAAAATATTATGAAAACTACGCAATCAACTATGCCCAGTCGGGGGATTATGAAAATGCCGTGAAATATTATGATCTGTCCGGAAAGAGAGAAACGGTTCGACCTTATCTCTATGATATGGCGAAGGCCTGCATGAATGAAGGAAGCGAAGAGAGCTATGACAGGGCAATTTCTATCTGGGAGAATGTGCTGAAGGATTATCAGGACAGCGAAGCGCAGCTGATGGAATGCTACCGGCAGCGGGGAATTCAGTATGAACAGAAGCAAGCCTTTTCTTTAGCTCTGGGATGTTATGAGAAATGCGGAGATGAAGCTCTGATGCAGGAGTGCCGTTATAATTGGGCAAATCAACAAATGGATATTGATAATAATTTAAATTTGGAGGAGGCGATAGAGCTTTTCACAGAGCTTGGCGATTATAAGGACAGTGCGGAAAAAATCCTCGAATGCAATTATAGGTTAGCGTGCTATTACAAAAATAACGAAGATTACGAGCAGGCGGACGAACTTTTCAGAAAGATCTACAGTTATAAGGACAGTGCGGATCAGCTCTTTGAGATGCAGAAAGCGTTGTATGAAGAAGTGGGGAGCAGAAGAGAAATTGAAGGCGTCTGGAAGACAAACAGCGGGGATATTACCATAGAAGTATATATTCCCCAAAAGGCCGGAGACAGGGGTGATTTGAGGTTTATTATGCCACTGTCGTACTTCAAGCAGAATGATACGAGCATAGATTACAGGCTCAAGTGCGGGCTTGATGAGACATTCGGTCCCGGCTCTGGCGGCGGGCTGGGCGGCAGCACAACAAAATATAATAATTTTGTATGGGATAATTGGAACTATAGTGACGGAATCCTGACTCTGGGACAGAACAGTTATCAGTGTACCTTGGCAGGAGATTCCATCATGTATTTGACCATAGAAGAGAGAACTTTCACTTTGTTCTGGACGGATTGGACAAGACAGTAAATGACAGAATATTTTGCGGTCAAGTGCACCGCAGAAACAGTCTCGGACAATTAGTGATATTAGTGCACTAAGCGGTCTGACAAATCTGAAGATATTGTGTATTTAGGATATACTGAGGTTTGATTTTAATTTAAAGAAAGGGAATAGGAATCATGTTCTGTAAGAAATGTGGAGCTGAACTGAAGGAAGGGGCAAGGTTCTGTGCCAAATGCGGCGCGCCCACGTCTGCGGCGGGGCCGGAAACATCTGCGGCACAGGCGGAAATATCTAAGGCAGGAGGGACTGTGCCGGAAGGGCAGGTCGGAGCGTCTGTACCGGAGGCGCAGGCGGGAACATCTGCGGCACAGTCTGTATCATCTGTGACGGGAGTATCTGCATCGGGCCAGCCCGTGCAGGGGACACAGGAGAAAGGACCGAAGGACGGGAATGCGCCTAAAGCGCCCCAAGCGGCAAAGGGGCGCCTGAAATATCTGGCAGGGGGAGGCGCCGTGCTGGCGCTCCTGCTGGCCCTCGGCATCGGTGGGGCCTTCTTCTTCCGCGCCCACAGGGGAGAGACGCCCGCGGACGGCACCGTGCAGGAGGGAGAGGAAGGTACTCTGGACTGGCGGGAGATGACGCCCCT
>CANQJL010000007.1 GCA_947624245.1 uncultured Acetatifactor sp.
TATACGCTTCCGAGTGCAAGGATAACTTCACAGGACATTCAGAATTTTAATGCCCAGTACCCTGGTCTGGAGGTAAAACGCACAACTGCTTTTCATGACCGGTTTTTGATCATAGACCATACGCAGGGATATCATATCGGGGCATCTATAAAGGATGCCGGGAAAAAATGTTTTGGGATCAACAGGATTGAGGATATGGGCGTGATCAATGACCTTATCCAGCGTGCGGAGATTACAAGCACTTAAAATACATAACAGGTTTTGCATAGTACTTTATATGGCATTGGAGTGATATCCGGTGCCTTTTTTTATGTCAGGAGATATCCGGGCTTTTTAACGTAAATAATGCGGAAAACAGATACGAGAAGCTGTCCTGTCCTAAAATCGGAAAAAATGGTATAATAAACATGACGCACAGATGTCGTGTTTTGCTTGCTATACTGAGAATGGAGCGGGAAAAGTTATGAAGATAGACAGGCTGATCGGAATATTGTCGGTCTTACTGCAGGAGGAAAAGACAACCGCGCCCGAACTGGCGGAGAAATTTGAAGTTTCCAGAAGAACGATAAATCGTGATATCGAGGATCTTGGTAAAGCGGGGATTCCGATCCAAACGATGCAGGGAATCGGCGGCGGTATCCGCATCATGGACGGATACCGGATAGACAGGATGCTTCTGACATCAAAGGATATGCAGGGAATCCTCGCCGGGCTCCGAAGCCTTGACAGCGTGAGCGGAAGCAGATATTACAGCCGGCTGATGGAAAAGCTGCAGACCGGTTCTTCGGAATTTGTAAACGGCAGGGATTCCATGCTGATCGATCTGTCCTCCTGGTATAAAGGGACGCTTGCTCCGAAAATAGAGATGATACAGGAGGCAATCGAGAACAGGCGTCTGCTGGATTTCAGGTATTATGCTCCGTCGGGGGAGAGCGCCAGAACCATCGAGCCATATTATCTGGTATTTAAATGGACAAGCTGGTATGTATGGTCGTGGTGCAGGAAGCGCAAAGACTTCCGCCTGTTTAAGCTGAACCGCATGGATCGGCTGTCTGTTTCTGACGAAACCTTCTCGTGCAGGGAGGTGCCGATGCCGAATCTGACCAACGAAAAAATATTTCCGGGAGGCATTCGGGTCAAAGTCCTTTTTGATCCGGATGTGAAGTGGCGCTTGGTGGAAGAATTCGGCCCGCACTGCTTTACTGAGGCGGCTGACGGGCGCCTGCTCTTTCAGGCGGACTATACGGATATGGAGAATCTTCTTACATGGATACTGACCTTCGGGGAAAAGGCGGAGGTGCTGGAACCGGCGGAGGTGCGGGAGAGGATTTGCAATATAGCGGAGGCGATGAGAAGAATCTATCAAAACCTGTGAAAAGAAGCAGGGAAAGAAACCAATGAACAGAACCTATAGGAGGGAGAAGCACATGGGATATGAATGGGTGGACGGGTATCTGATGGAAAAAGCGGGTGTGACCAGGGACCTGCAGAAGGACTGGAACTGGATGCGCTACCAGATCGGCGGGAAAATGTTTGCTGCGGTATGCAGGGATGAAGAAGACCGCCCCTATTATATTACGCTGAAACTGGAGCCGCTGGAGGGAGACTTCCTGCGAGAGCAGTATGAGGATATCATTCCCGGCTACTATATGAACAAAATGCATTGGAATTCGGTGAAAGCGGAGGGCAAGGTGCCGGACGATCTTCTGAAAGATCTGCTGGATAAGTCCTATCAGATCGTATTGGGAAGCCTGAGCAAGAAAAAGCAGAGGGAAATTCTGGAGACAGCAAAAAAGGGCAATCTCATCAGCTGCTGCGGTGCCGATTGTGCTGCCTGCTATTGTTATGGGAAAATGTGTCAAGGGTGCAGCGCCGTAAACGGAAAGGTGTTCCATGCGCCGGAAGGAAAGGAATGTCCTATTTATGCCTGCTGCAGGATTCAAAATGGCTTTCCTTCCTGCGGCAAGTGCGGTGAATTGCCCTGCGGGTTGATCCTGGGGACGAGAGATCCAAGCCTTTCGGAAGAAGAATTCAGGAAGACGGTGTCTGACAGAGTAAAGAGGTTAAAAGGTGACAGCGATGGCGTTTGACTGGGCGGTTTCTGAAGCGTCGGCTAAGAAAAAGCAGGATTTTTCTAAGGTGGAGTTTCTGGCCTGCGACGAGGGCCTGTGCGTGCAGTGTATGCACATTGGGCCATACGATGATGAGCCAGGGACAGTGGAAGCCATGCATCGGTATATGGAGGAGCAGGGATACGCTCCGGACATCACGGATCAAAGATTTCATCATGAGATTTATCTGAGTGATGCGAGAAGATGCGTGCCGGAGAAGCTGAGGACAGTCATCCGGCTTCCGATACGGAGGATATAAAAGATACTGAAGCGAATGCCGGCGGTAAAAAAAGTTTACATATGACAGGCAGCGTGCTATTATTTGGGTGTAGGGATAGAGGCATTTCAGCGAGGAAAGGTGAAAGCGATGGACATTTTAAAAAATTTAAATCACAGATTATCTCTTGCAGAAGGAGAGGTATGTTATGGAGGGGAAGAAGATGTCAAAAGAGTAGTAAGTGAATCCCCCATACAGTTGCCGGAAGATTATATTGAGTTTTTAAAGAATATATCCGGCGGTGATGATGGCGGCGTAGAATTTTTGGTAGATGATGAGCTTGAAATTGTTATTTGGGACGCAGCAATGGCATTGGAGAAACGTGAAGAATTTTCTTCCCCCTCTTCACAGGTTTTATGGAAAAAGTTTGGCTTATAGGAGACGATTTGGGCGATTTGGTCTTTTGTTATGGAGAAGGCGAAGAAGGGTTTGGGATTTATAGAGTTGGTGCGGGCACTCTAAGCTTAAGTTCTAAAGCTTTTGCCAAAAAAATAGCAGATAATCTTACTGATTTTCTCGTAAAAGGCGTGGGAATCGATATTGCTACAATGCTCACACTATAGAGATATTTGCCGATATATTCCTGCAATCTAATGATGCGCAAGAAAGGCATATAGACACAGTTTTATATACATGAATGGCAGGTTCTTCGGAGCCTGCTTTTCTAATTTATTGGCATAAAAACCATAAAAAAAAGTTTTGTTACGTTTAATGAACTCAAGTGTCTTATCAGTGAAAATCACAGAGAGGAGGTGTAATATTTATGCTTTTTTCGGTAGTATATAGGTAAAAAGGATTTGGTATGGAAGATTACAGAATCATAGAGCTGTTTTTTGCAAGATGAGAAATTATCACCCAAAAGCGGCAGGAAAAATTTCCTGCTGCTTTTTAATGCTTGGATATTGACAAAAAACAATCATGTAGTTATGATAATGATAGGAAAAACAAAAAAATACATCATACACTCCGCGGAGGATACAGTATTGAATATAGATAAGAAAGGAATAGAACAGTACCTTTCCGAGGTAAAGGAGGCTGTCCGGAAAGGGAATTATCGACTGGACCGGAATGTCAGACGGCAGGATAACATTGACTTGTTCCTGAATTATATTATTGATGAGGCAAAGGCAAAAGAGATCATACTGAGTCTTACTGTAATGGATTTTTCAGAAATCCTGCAGAATGAGCACAAAGGTTTTGAACATGAGAGATTGTATGTATTTGGGAAGGAAGTAGTTCTTTTGGAGAGAAACGGAACGGAAGAAAAGACAGTTTCGCTGTATATCAAGTTCAACAAGTTGGAGAACTGTAGCGAACGCTGTGAGTTATTTGTAATCGTCGTTTCATTCCATGAACAGAAGTATCCGCTTACATATTATTTCAAATAATCAGGAGACAAATCGGAGGTGACAATTATGACAGAGAAGGGAAGAAGAGATTTCTGCATAGAATGTCGGAAAGAGGCAGAGTACCTTTTGCAGAAGAAGAACATCGTAAAAAATATAAGGGATAAGGACTATACCTTTGGAATCACGGTGGCTGTCTGTGCTGAGTGTGGTTCGGAAATGAGCATTCCGGGCCTTATTGATAAGAATGTTCAGGAGATTGACGAGCAGTACAGAGCGGCAGAAGGACTTGTATCAGTTGATGACATCGAAAGGCTGATGAAAATTTATAAAATCGGAAAGGCGCCGCTGTCTCTGGCGCTTGGCTTCGGGGAGGTGACCATACCGAGGTATCTGGAAGGGCAGGTGCCTTCCAAAGAGTATTCGGATATCGTCAAAGCGGCGCTTTCCTCTCCGGCGTATATGAAACAGAAGCTCATGGAGAACCGGAAGAAGCTGACAGATGCGGCGTACAGAAAGGCTTTTGCCACGGCAGAAAGCATAGAACGCCTGTTTTTCGTTTCAGATAAGATGCTCAGGGTGATTGCGTATATTTTTGAGAAGCAGGAGGAGGTAACGCCGCTCATGCTGCAGAAGCTGCTTTACTTTATTCAGGGTATTTATTCCGCGTTGTATGGGAAGCCGATTTTTGAAGAGGATTGCAGAGCGTGGGTACATGGTCCGGTTTATCCGGAGGTATATGACCTTTTCAGAGATTTCAAATATAATCCGATCGATGACGCACGGTTTGCGATTCTGAAAGGTAAGGCGGAGGACCTGACGGAAGACGAAAAACGGGTGATTGATCTTGTGGCCAACACTTTCGGTATGTATAGCGGGAAAGTATTGGAGAAGATCACGCACAATGAGGCTCCGTGGCTGGAAGCTAGGAAAGGATACGGCGACGGTATTCCTTCCGGCGCACTTCTATCGAAAGAACGGATTATGAATTATTACTTTTTAATAAACCGGAAATACGGCATAGGCAGCGAGGAGGGCCTTCGGGCTTATATTTGCGATATGTTGGGGAAGGCATCGTAAATCGATTGTGGCTTCATGGAAAATATGATACATTATAGCTGTAAGAACATAGGAGAAAGGCGGAAGGTCATGGAACATTCCTACCGATTTTTTGAAAACAGGAGCTGTAAGTTTTTCCCGTGCCATGAAGGTCTGGAGGAGATGAACTGCCTGTTCTGCTTCTGCCCTCTGTACCACTGCGACGACTGCCCGGGCAGTCCCCGCTATCTGGAAAAGGACGGTCAAAAGATCAAAGTGTGTACGGAGTGCACCTTCCCGCACAGGCCGGAGAATTATGATGCGGTAATAGAGCTGTTGAAGGAAAAGAAAAAGAACAATTTCAGGGAATAGCCGAAGGAGGGCGGTATGATGAGAAGGTATTCCGAAGCGGCATTGTCGGCGCTGGCCGAAAGCCGAGATACGGTGAAAACGGGCGCCGTTTCGGTGCTGTTAAAGAAGACGGACCTGACGAAGAAGGGCCATATGGATCCCTATGAGGCGAGGTACGAAAATCCGGAGCCTGCCGTGGCGCAGACGAAAGCGCCGGTCACTCCGCAGGAGATCGCGGCAGATATGCGGAATCGCTTTGGCTGCCACAATTACAATCTGAACCGGCGGGAGATCTATACGGAATATGAGTTCCTGACTGTGGAAGGCCGCAGGGTGGGACTGTGGCGCTATTATCTGCGCCGCCGCGCAGAAAGCCCCCGCCCCTGCCTGTTCTATATCCATGGCGGCGGCTGGGTGGCGGGAAGCGTCTATACCGTGGAAAATCCCTGCAAGCTGATCGCGGAGCTGGCAGATGCTGTGGTGTTCAATATCGACTATTCTCTGGCGCCGGAGGCGAAGTACCCCGCCGCGGTGAACGAGCTGTGGGAGGCTTTGCGGCATATATACCAAAATGCGGACGCCTATGGCATCGACCGTGAAAAGATCCTGGCGGCGGGCGACAGCGCGGGAGGAAATTTTGCCGCCGTGCTGGCGCTGAAGGACAGAGAGGAAGGGACTCATATGATTGCCGCACAGTTCCTCCTGTATCCGGGAGTGGTTCTGGGAAATACGGCGCCGGAGGGCTATGTCTGCAGCAAGGAGGATTTTGACGTCAGCCCCGAGGAGCGGGACCGCGTAATGCCTGCTCTGAATCTGGGACGGAGAGGCGGCAGGGACGGAGAGCTCGACGAGATGACGAAGCTGTATGTGTCCGATCCCGCCCATGCCGAGACCCCTTATGTGAGCCCGGCTCTGGCCGGAGATTTCCAAGGTCTGGCTCCGGCTGTCATCGCCACGGCGGAGTATGACGGACTGCGGGTCCAGGGCGAGTTCTACGGCGGACAGTTGGCGGCGGCCGGCGTTCCCGTGCAGGTGATGCGCTATGCGGGCTGCTTCCACGCATTTTTGGATCGGCTCGGATATGTGCCCCAGAGCGAAGATGTCTGCAGAGAGATGGCGAAGCGGCTTATGATGCTGCAATAGAGCACCTCAACTGATATGAAGAGGAAATGACAAAGAACAGCAGGGAGATAATCTGTGCACACAAGGATTTCTTTTCCGGACTGGTACAGATTCAGACGATTGTTGTAATCGGCCACTCTTTGTCAGAGGTGGATATGGATTATTACGCGGAGATTCTGAGACAGGTTTGGGCTGCAGGGAAGCTGAGATGGATCATAAGCTGCCATGACGAATCGGGGTTGAAGAGTATAGAAGCATTTGCAAGGCGGTTCGGCATTGCGTCTTCTCAGATAACGGTATTTTTTCTTTGAATTTACGCTATTAAAAACGCACGCACCGCTTGACAAAAGCGGGGAATCCGCTATAATGAAAATAGAAAAGGGCGTTGCCGACAAGCGGTTAGCCCAGAAACGAGTTTACAAAGTTAAACCTTAGAAACCGTCACTTGGCAGAGTGGCGGTTTCTGCTT
The DNA here is from genome assembly GCA_947624245.1 of uncultured Acetatifactor sp. Taxonomy (GTDB): domain Bacteria; phylum Bacillota; class Clostridia; order Lachnospirales; family Lachnospiraceae; genus Acetatifactor. The sequence goes on from CANQJL010000007.1 coordinate 6,715, forward strand.
TTCACAACGATTGTTACCGTAAAGGCTCCAATATGTAGTGTGATTCGCATGGCCTCACCCCCTTTCGGGTGGTGTGGCTAACCGCCTGCCACGGGTTGTTCCGTCTTATGGCAGCGCCCTTACCTCTTACGAGGCAGTTTTCATTCTATCCGATATATAGATTTTTGTCAATGCAAGTGAGTATATGTAGGAAAAGCTGCGGCATACCGACGGAAGAAAATCGGCCGAAAGAGAGAGTTAGCTGTGAATACTGGGCGGTAGACCTGATTCCGATGTATTGAATAGGACGCGGCAATCTTGTCCTTTATCGCAGGGTGTGATATACTTTCTACAGAAGACAGAACGGGAGGAAAACAGTATGGACCGGTTCGATTACAGCAAGGTGGGCGATGTGACATTCTTCAGGGAAAACAGGCTGGACGCCCATTCGGATCACATGTGGTATGAGGACGGCGACAGGGAGCGGGAGGGCGTCAGCGGATTTCGGCGTTCTTTGAACGGTCTGTGGAAATTTGCCTACGCGCCCAACTATGACGCCGCCATACCGGATTTCTGGAAGAAAGAATACGACTGCAGAGGGTGGGCGGACATACGGGTGCCGGCCCATATCCAGACGGAGGGCTATGACAGGCCGCAGTATGTGAACAAACAGTACCCCTGGGACGGGCATGAGGAGCTTCGGCCGGGGCAGATACCGGAGCGCTTCAATCCCGTGGCAAGCTATGTGAAATATTTTGAACTGCCCGAAGGCTGGGCGGGCGGTTCCGTGTATCTCTCCTTTCAGGGAGTGGAGAGCGCGTTCGCCCTGTGGTGCAACGGCGCCTATGTGGGCTACAGCGAGGATTCCTTTACCCCGGCGGAGTTCGACCTGACGCCCTGGATCGTGCCGGACGGAGAGAATAAGCTGGCTGTGCAGGTCTTTAAGTGGTGTTCCGGAAGCTGGTGTGAGGATCAGGACTTCTTCCGGTTCTCAGGCATTTTCAGAGACGTATATCTCTACAGGGTACCGGCGGTGCATGTGTGGGACATGAAGGTGCAGACCCTGCTCGACGATGATCTTCACAGGGGGGAGCTTGTGCTGGATCTGAAAGCGTCCGCAAAGGGCCGGGTAGCGGCAAGGCTTTTGCGGGAGGAGAGAAGCTGTCGTTTCTCGGAAGAGTACGACCCCTGTCCCGGACAGGTAAGCTCCGTCAGCGTGACGGCGCAGCTTGCGGGCTTGCTGGAGGAGGAGAGCCGTTTTGTGATTCCTGTGGAGGAGCCGCTTCTGTGGAGCGCCGAGGAGCCTCATCTGTACAAGCTGGTGCTGGAGGTCTTTGATCCGGAGGGAAATCTGCAGGAGGTAATCCCGCAGGCGGTGGGCTTCAGGCGGTTCGAGATTGCGGACGGTCTCATGAAACTGAACGGAAAGCGCATCGTGTTCAAGGGCGTGAACCGTCACGAGTTCGGCGCGGAAAACGGACGGGTTCCCGACGAGGCGCAGCTTTGGCAGGATCTTGTGACCATGAAGCAGAACAATATCAATGCGATCCGCACCAGTCATTATCCCAACGATTCCAAGCTCTACTCTCTGTGCGACCGGCTGGGGCTGTATGTGATCGACGAGTGCAATATGGAGTCCCACGGCACATGGGAGCCCGTGGAGATGGGCGTCGCGGGGCCGGAGCTGGTGGTGCCGGCAGATCGGCCGGAGTGGCGGGAGATCCTGCTGGACAGAGCAGCTTCCATGTATCAGCGGGACAAGAATCACCCGGCGATCCTGATCTGGTCCTGCGGGAACGAATCCTTCGGCGGCAGGAACATCTATGAGATGTCCGAGTTCTTCCGAAAGAGCGATCCGGGCCGGATCGTGCATTACGAGGGCGTTTTTCACGACAGGAGCTATCCGGGCACCAGCGATATCGAAAGTCAGATGTACACCCACGCGGACGCCATCGCCGAGTGGCTTAAGGAGCACAGGGACAAGCCCTTTATCTGCTGCGAGTATTCTCACGCCATGGGAAATTCCTGCGGCGCCATGCATAAATATACGGAGCTGGCGGATACGGAGCCGCTCTATCAGGGCGGTTTTCTCTGGGATTATATCGACCAGTCCCTCACGAGAAAGGACAGATACGGCAGGGAATATCAGGCGTACGGGGGCGACTTTGACGATCGGCCCACGGACTATAATTTCAGCGGCAACGGCATCGTCTACGGAGGAGACAGAAGCCCGTCCCCCAAGATGCAGGAGGTCAGATTCAACTACCAAAGCATTGCTGTGGAGGTGACGGAGGAGACGATTACCGTCGCCAACAAAAATCTTTTTGCGAGCACAGGCGAGTACGACTGTGTGATCCTGCTGGAGAAGGAAGGGCAGCTTTTATCGGAACGGAGCATCGATGTAGATGTGGCGCCCGGCGCCGAGGCGGTGCTGCAAAATCCTGTGCAGATTCCCTCCAGGTCGGGCGAGTATACGGTGACGGTCTCCTTCCGCCTGAAGAAGGATACCCCGTGGGCGCGGGCAGGCCACGAGGTGGCCTTCGGGCAGGGCGTCTTTCAGAGGACAGACAGGCTGATCACAGGCGTGGAGATGATGGAGCGCAGGCCCCTTGAGGTGGTGCGCGGCAATTATAACCTCGGCGTGCGCGGCGACGGCTTTGAGGCGCTTTTCTCGTACAGTGACGGTCTTGTCTCCTATTGCTGCGGGGGAAGGGAGATGCTCAAGGCGGCGCCCAAGCCCAATTTCTGGCGGGCGCCCGTGGACAATGACAGAGGCTGGGGTATGCCGGAAAGCTGCGGCCAGTGGAAGCTGGCAAGTCTTTATGCCGCCGTAAGGAATGCGCCCGGCGCCAACCCCGCGGCGGAGGAAGAGGAAGGCTGTGTGACGTTGGCGTATCGGTATCTTTTGCCCATGTCCCCGCAGGCGTTCTGTGACCTGACGTACAGAGTGTACGGCGACGGCACGGTGGCGGCGACCCTCTCCCTGGATCCGCAGGAGGGGCGGGGCGACATGCCGGAGTTCGGCATACTGTTCAAATTAGACGCCGACTTTGACAATCTGGAATGGTACGGGAACGGTCCCCAGGAGACCTATGCCGACAGATGCCGCGGCGCGAAGCTGGGAAGGTATCACAATAAGGTGGCGGACAATATGGCCCGCTATCTGAGGCCGCAGGAGTGCGGCTTAAAGACGGAGGTCAGGTATGCCAAGGTGACGGATGCCAAGGGACGGGGAATGATCTTCGCGGGAGACGAAATGAGTTTTTCGGCGCTTCCCTGGACGCCCCATGAGGTGGAGAATGCGGCTCACGTCTACGAGCTTCCGCCGGTACACTATACGGTGGTGCGCGCTGCCCTGGCCCAGATGGGTGTCGGCGGAGACGACACCTGGGGCAGCAGAGTACACGACGAGTATCGTCTGCCCGCGGGAAAACGCCTGGAATTTACCTGCTATTTTAAAGGAATCTGAACAGGCATCTGAGCAGGGCACTTGCGTTTATAAAAAAACTATTGCTTTTTTCCCCGCGTCATTGTATAATGCTAATTGTGTCGCGGGGTGTGGCTCAGTTTGGTTAGAGCGCCGTCTTAGGGAGGCGGAGGTCGCGAGTTCGAATCCCGCCACTCCGACGCAGAAAGCGCCGATGTAAATTTACATCGGCGCTTTGTATTTTTTCCTTTTCTTTTTGTTGAATAAGTATTATAATACTTCCAGATGAAGAAGATACCTTTAGCGGAAAGGGAGATTAGGGTGACATGAAGAATCGCAAGATGAGTACTGTGATAACCGGAAGCATTTCTCTTATGGTGGCGGCCTGTATACTGGTCCTGTTCCTGTTCGCCAGCCATAACATGCTCCAGTCCATGAGAGAGATTTCCATGAATAATATGGAGACCTCGCTGAATGCCAGAGCGGAGCTTTTGGAACAGTTCGTGAGCCAGGCGGAGAAGCTGATGATCTCATACGGCAAGGCCCCGATCGTGGCGGAGCTTTTGAAGAAGCCGAATGATGCGGCCCTGACCGCCCAGGCGCAGGCCTACACGGAGGATTATTATGCCGGACTCGGCGCATGGGAGGGCATCTATATTGCGGAGTTCGATTCTCACGTTCTGACGCATTCCAATGCGGCGGTGGTGGGCATCTACACCCGTGAGGGGGATCCCTTGAAGCAGCTTCAGGATGCAATCGCGGCATCAGGAGACGTTTACAACACGGGAATCCTTGTTTCTCCCGCCTCTCAGCAGCTTGCGCTTTCCATGTACAGCGCCGTGTATGATGAGGACGGAAATATTCTGGGATACGTGGGCGGAGCCGAATTCGCCACCAGCATTACGGACTGCCTGCAGCGCCTGAAGGTGGAAGGTTTGGAAAATGCCAGGAACTATATGATCAACACGGCGACGGCCACACATATCTACAACGAAGATGAGTCTCTTATGGCGACGACCATCGAGGACCCGATGCTGCTGGAGGTCATCGATAAGATCAACAGCGATCCCGACACCTTGGTCGGCAGCGTCAGCTATGTGGACGAGAACGGTCAGAAGTGCATCGCCATGTACCAGTATCTGCCGGAGCGCCAGTGGGCCGTGGTCTTAAGCGACACGGAGAAGGAGATCTGCGGAAGCGCCTATACCAGCAGAAATATCCTGGGCGGAATCTGTATTTTTGTATTCCTTCTGATCGTCGGCCTGACCTGGCTGTTCGTCAGACTTTGCATAAAGCCGTTGATCATTGTGGAGAATTCCATCACAAGATTGAAGAATCTGCAGCTTGAGCCTCCTGCGGAGATGAAGAAATATGTGGGCGGCAGGAGCGAGACCGGCCGAATTGCGACGGCCATGGAGTCCCTGTATGACACGCTGCGCGAGATCGTCTTTACGCTGCGCAGATGTACGGATTCCCTGAATGCCTCCACGGGCAGAATGGGCGAGGCCACCCGCACCATGATCGAGTGCGTCAGCGACAATTCCGCTACCACCGAGCAGCTTGCGGCAAGCATTACCACCACCAACGAGGCCATTGAAAATGTGGTGAGCGAGATAGAGACCATCTCCGAGCTGGTAGAGCATGTGGAGGAGAAGGTGAATGCCGGAGACGAAAAGGGCAGACAGCTTCTGCGGACCTCCGCAGCCATGAAGAACATGGCGGAGAGCACGCTGAGCGAAGCCGATGCCAAGATCAGCGAGAACCGCAGCAATATGGAGACGGCGATGGTGAATCTGCAGTCTCTCACCCGCATCAACGATATGGCCCAGCAGATTCTGGAGATTGCCGAGCAGACCAACCTGCTTTCCCTGAACGCTTCCATCGAGGCGGCGAGAGCCGGCGAGCAAGGCAGGGGATTTGCAGTGGTGGCGCAGGAAATCGGAACCCTTGCGGCCAATTCCTCCGCAACGGCTATGCAGATATCGGATATCTGCGGAGAGATCAATACCAATATCGAAAATGTTCAGGAATGTGTGAATGACATCATAAGCTTTATGGAGAACGATGTGGCGGATAAGTTCAGACAGTTCGTGGACATCGCCAAGGAGTACGGCGGTTCCGTGGAGGATATCCGCGAGGCCATCGGCGAGATCGAGGAGACGACAAACGGCTTTGTGGCTTCCGTGGAGAGTATTCATAACCGCATGGATGTCATCAAGACGGCGGCCGGAGAGAACGAGAACGGCGTGGGCGATATCGTGGCCAAGATCGAGCAGACCAACTCCACGGCGGAGGAACTGGAGAACGTGGGTAAGGCCAACACGGAAAACGCAGCGGCCATCAGCGATATTGTCAACAGGTTCACGGAATAAAAAGCTATAAATATAGCGGAATGGAGGAGAATATGAACAAATACGCAGGAACACAGACGGAGAAAAATCTTCAGGCGGCTTTTGCGGGGGAGTCCCAGGCCCGCAACAAATACACCTACTTTGCCTCGGTGGCAAAGAAAGAGGGTTATGAGCAGATGTCTGCCATTTTCTTAAAGACCGCCGACAACGAGAAGGAACACGCAAAGATGTGGTTCAAGGAGCTTGCAGGCATCGGCAATACGGCGGAGAATCTGGCTGCCGCTGCCGATGGCGAGAACTATGAGTGGACGGATATGTACGAGGGATTTGCGGCCACTGCGGAGCAGGAAGGCTTTCCGGAGCTTGCAAAGAAGTTCCGCCTGGTGGCGGCCATCGAAAAGCATCACGAGGAGAGATACCGCGCGCTGCTTTACAACCTTGAGACCGCGCAGGTGTTTGAAAAGAGCGAGGTCAAGGTGTGGGAGTGCCGCAACTGCGGACATATTGTGGTAGGAACGCAGGCGCCGGAGGTATGTCCTGTCTGCAACCATCCTCAGGCATATTTTGAGGTGAGCTGCGAAAACTATTGATAATTGACGGATTCGTCCGGCATTTGAGGAAAGGCAACATGAACAGACCTGCCATTTTAAAGAACAAGGTATTTTTATATCTGACGGAATTTTTTTCGGGAATGTCCGTTATGGCGGTGGAGCTGGGAGCCAGCAGGCTTCTGGCTCCTTATTTCAGCTCCTCCCAGATCGTGTGGACCATCATTATCGGAACCATCATGATCGCCATGGCGCTGGGAAATATCTACGGCGGCAAGAGCGCGGATAAGAATCCCGATCCGGACAAGCTCTACGGAAGGATACTGTTTGCGGCGGTATGGATCGCGGCGATTCCCGTGCTGGGGAAATACATCATTTTGGGAATCTCCGCGGTGGTGATCTTTACCGTGAGCACCAATTTCCTGATATGGGCTGCCTTCGCCGCCTGCATGATCGTCTTTGTGTTTCCGCTTTTTCTGCTGGGAACGGTGACGCCGTCGCTGGCAAAGTACACCGTGGACAGTCTGGACGACAGCGGGAGAACGGTGGGAACGCTGGGGGCGTTCAACACCATCGGCAGCATTATCGGCACCTTTGTCCCCACCTTCGTCTCCATTCCCGCCGTGGGAACAGCCGTCACGTTCCTGATTTTCGCGGGAATCCTGCTGGCGCTGGGGCTGATCTATTTTATCAGCAAGAAGGCCGGTCCGGTCAAATGCGCCGTGTCGGCGGTGCTGTTTCTGGTCTGCTGCGTTCTGGGAAGTTCCGGCAGCTTTGCCTTCTGGGAGAAGGAGCTGGCCTATGAGGGAGAGTCCGTATACAATTATCTTCAGGTGCGGGAAGATGAAAAGAGAGTGATCCTCTCCACCAACGTCTTGTTCGGCGTGCAGTCCGTGCTCGTAAAGGATATGGGACTTACGGGCATGTATTACGACTATGCCATGGCGGCTCCGCTGATGACCGGAAAAGAAAACCCCGGGGAGTGCGACATGCTGATCCTCGGAATGGGAACGGGGACATATGCTACCCAGTGCGGCAGATATTTCGGGGAGATGAATATCGAGGGCGTGGAGATCGACGACAAGATCACGCATCTTGCAAGGACCTACTTTGAACTGCCGCAGGAGGTGCCCGTGACTACCTACGACGGACGCGCCTTTTTGAACGTGATCGACAAGAAATACGACGTGATCATGGTGGACGCCTATCAGGATATCACCATTCCCTTTCAGATGTCTTCTGTGGAGTTCTTCAGGCTGGTGAAGGAGCACTTGAATCCCGGCGGCGTCATGGTAGTCAATATGAACATGCGCGGCGGGAGCGAGGGGAACATCAATCAGTATCTTTCGGATACCATTTCTCAGGTCTTTGGGCAGGTGTATACGGTAGATGTGAGCGGCACCACCAACAGAGAGCTGTTTGCCTCGGACAGCGAGAGGATGCTTGACAATCTGGCGGCGGGGGCGCAGAAGCTGGAGAATCCCGATTTGGCCGCTTTGATGGAAGGTGTGAGCCAAAGCCTTGCGCCGTATCAGCCGGGGGATCGGGTCATGACAGACGACAAGGCTCCCGTGGAGCTGCTTGGAATGCGGGTCATCGATGAGATCATCAAGGACGAAGTGACGTACTATAAAGAGATCTATGAACAGGGCGGCGTCAATGCGCTGTTGGAAAGTTTTTAGAATCTTTTCAAAAAATTAATACCTTTTTCATTGACACTTCCCCCCAATAAACGATAAGATATAAATTAGGGTTATAAGTAGATAAGAAGGAGGTATTTTTTATTGAAGAAGAATGAAGCATATTTAAGTGAGTATGCACAGCTGTGCAGAAAAGCCGATGAGCTGGATCCGGCATTGTTTGACAAATATGAAGTACAGAGGGGACTGCGCGATAAGAACGGAAACGGCGTAGTGACGGGACTGACGAACATATCGCGCATCGAATCCTTTCAGATGATAGATGGGGTGAAGACGCCCTGCGAAGGCAGGCTGTGGTATCGCGGCTACGACTGCATTGAGCTTGTGGACGGCTTCCGCCGCAAGCGTTTCGGTTTTGAGGAGATCGCCTATCTGCTGCTGTTCGGCGACCTGCCAAACGAACACCAGTTGAAGGATTTTCAGGACGTTCTGGCGGCTCATCGGACGCTGCCTACCAACTTTACCCGCGACGTGATCATGAAGGCGCCCAGCAGCGACATCATGAACTCCCTGACAAGGAGCGTGCTGACGCTGGCGTCTTACGATAAGAACTGCAACGATACTTCCATTGAAAATGTGCTGCGCCAGTGTCTGGGGCTGATCAGCCTGTTTCCGGTGCTGACCGTCTACGGATATCACGCTTACAATCATTACCAGAATGACGAGAGCATGTACATACACAGACCCTCCAAGAAGCTTTCCACGGCGGAGAATCTTCTGATGATGCTGCGGCCGGACAAGAAATACACGGAGCTGGAGGCCAGAGTTCTGGACATAGCGCTTGTTCTGCACATGGAGCACGGCGGCGGAAACAATTCCACCTTTACCACCCGCGTGGTGACTTCCTCCGGTTCCGACACATACTCCGTGATCGCGGCCGCGCTGTCGTCTCTGAAGGGGCCGAAGCACGGCGGCGCCAATATCAAGGTGGTGGAGATGATGCGGGACATTGAGGCGAACGTGTCCGACTGGTCCGACGAGGAGGCCGTGCGGGCGTACCTGAAGAAGATACTGAACAGGGAAGCGTTCGACCGCAAGGGCCTGATCTACGGCATGGGCCATGCGGTATATTCTCTGTCCGATCCCAGGGCGCAGGTGTTCAAGGGCTTTGTAAAACAGCTTGCCACAGCGAAGGGACGGGAGAAGGATTTTGAGCTGTACTCTATGATAGAGCGGATCGCCCCCCAGGTCATTTCCGAGAAGGCGAGGATATACAAGGGCGTCAGCGCCAACGTGGACTTCTACAGCGGCTTCGTCTACAGTATGCTGGAGATTCCTCTGGAGATGTACACGCCGATCTTTGCCATCGCCAGGATCGCGGGCTGGAGCGCCCACAGGATCGAGGAGCTGATCAATATGGATAAGATCATCAGACCTGCCTATAAGAGCGTGATGCAGGAGCGAAAATACATAGAGCTTGAGGACAGGGTATAGCGATGGCTGTACCCTTTCTTTTACGGAAAGAGGAATAAGATCGGAGACGTCATGCAATACTCATAACAGCCCAAAGAGCGGACACAACAGTCCAAAGAGCGGACACAGCAGTCCAAAGAGCGGACACAACAGTCCAAAGAGCGGGTAAGATGCGGACGGAGCGGGAAAGGAAGTGCGGACAGATGGCAACGGTGCTTGATTATGTCAAGGAATACGGAAAATATTCTTTTCGGGAGAAGCCCATGACGGAGGTGGACAGCCTGGCGCTGTGCCAGCTCTCCTACCTAAAATATGACGGGCTGGTGCCGCAGGTGAACGAGAACCGAAAATCCGTCACGCTGAAAAGTCTGGCGGAGCATCCGGACTATGACAAGCTGTTCCATGACGTGGTGTTCCCAAAGGCAAATCGGGAGCTGCTGGAGGAAATGCTGGCGGGCAGGCGCTTCGGCAATCTGAAGCTCAACTGCTACGTCAACGTGGTGGAAAAGCAGTGGGAGACCCAGTTCTCGGCCGTGACGTATATTCTGGACGACGGGACCGTCTATGTAGCCTATCGCGGCACGGACGAGAGCATCGTCGGCTGGAAGGAGGATTTCAATATGGCCTTTCTCTCACCGGTGCCCAGTCAGGAGTACAGCGTGCAATATCTGAATACCGTGGCGGGAAGGCTGCATCGGCCCTTCTATGTGGGAGGACACTCCAAGGGCGGCAATCTTGCGGTGTACAGCGCCATGAAGTGCGATCCCCGCATTCAGGACCGAATCATACGAGTGTACGACTTGGACGGCCCGGGTTTTCGGCCGGAGATGCTGGAGGACGGCGATTATGAGATGATCGCCGGCAGAGTGGTCAAGATCCTGCCCCATTCTTCGCTGGTGGGTATGCTCTTTGAGACGGATATGCGTTTTCAGGTGGTGGAGAGCAAGACCTTCGGCCTGCTGCAGCACGATCTGCTGTCCTGGCTGGTGGAGGGAGACGCTCTGGTCAGGGTGAATGACATCTATGAGCGGCGCAAGCGAATGGACAACGCGCTGAACCAGTGGATCTTCTCTCTGGACGAGGAGAGGGTCAGGACCTTTGTGGACACGCTCTATCAGGTGATAGAGGCGTCTCAGGCCGACGATCTCAGCGAATTCACGGCGGATTGGAAGCGCAGCATGAACGGAATGCTGGAGGCCATAAAGGAAGTGGACGAGGAGACCATGAAGATGTTGAAGGAGACCGTCAGGGCGCTGTTTGAGATCGCGGGAGCGCAGATGCGTCAGGAGGTCACAAAGAATCTGTCGGCGGGAAAAGAGAAGCTAAAGAGGCAAAGTAAGCCAAGACTTTCTCCCCGCAGATCGTAGTCTGCCTGTGGTCAAGACGTTCCGGATGCCACTGTACGCCGAGGATCGGAAGCTCTCTGTGCGCGACCGCCTCGATGCAGCCGTCGTCGGGACAATACTGAACGGCCGTAAGCCCCTGCCCCAGACATTTGATGGACTGATGGTGGGCGCTGTTGACCCTGGCACAGCCGCCGTACAGTCTGTAGAGCCAGCAGCTCTTTTGAATGGCGGTGGGGTGATATTGGTCGCAGCCGTTGTATCTGTGGCGGTCTGCGGAGGGCATATCCTGACAGAGGGTGCCCCCAAGTCCCACGTTGATGATCTGGATTCCCTTGCAGATGCCGAGCACGGGGATCCGTTTTCTGATACAGTGATCCAGCGCCTGCAGCTGCAGGATATCCAGCTCCGTATCAATATTGCGGGAGCCGCGGTTCTTCTCGCCGAAGAAGGCGGGAGTGATGTCGCCGCCGCCCGGCAGAATCAGACCGCCGCAGCCTGTCACGTCTTCCGGCGTCAGGGTTACCAGAGGAGTGTGGTCCAGCGCCTTCACATATCTGACATAATTCGCGGTATCCCGCTCCCTTCCCAGAATTGCTATCTTCATTCAAACAAGCCTTAAGAGTTTTCTTTAAGTCAATATATTACTCGACCGGCAAAGACATGATAAGTCCGGGGAACGCACAGGCATCTGGGACGGAGATTTCTGCGCGGGGGTTTTATTGGGAAGAAAAATCTGCTAAAATATGGGTGCGGCGAACGGCCGCAGGATTTTTCCGCAAGAAGGATGCCGTCTCGGGCGGCGGAATGTGAGGAGCTATGAAGAATAAGAGAAGGCTGGTCACGGGCCTTGCTTTTTTGCTTCCCGTGGCGGTGCTGCTTTGCCTGTATATCATTGAGGGGATTTATCCCTTCGGGGACCGGACATTTCTGTCCGCCGACCTGTATCATCAGTACATGCCCTTTTTCAGCGAATTGCTGCACAAGATCCGCGGCGGGGAATCGCTGGGCTATTCCTTCCATCTGGGGATAGGCTCTAATTTCCTTGCGCTCTTTGTGTATTATCTGGCAAGTCCCTTTCATCTTCTCGCGCTGCTTGTTCCGGAAGCCTATCTATCCGATTTTATCGGCTATATGGTGATCCTGAAGGTGGGACTGTGCGGGCTGACCTGCTGTGTCTACCTGCGGGAGCATTTTCAGACGCAGGAGCCGGGCACCATGCTCTTTTCCCTCTTTTATGCGCTGTCAGGCTTTCTGTCCGCCTACAATTACAACATTATGTGGCTGGACTGCGTGATCCTGCTTCCGCTGATCGTGCTGGGGCTGGAGAGGCTGGTGAAGGAGGGCAGGTGCGGCCTGTACTGTGTGACGCTGGCGCTGTCAATCTACACCAATTATTATCTGTCCATCATGATCTGCATCTTTCTGGTGCTGTATTTTGTTCTCATGCTGGTCCTTGAAAAGAAGAGGCTGCGCAGTATCGGATATTTTGCGCTGTATTCCCTGCTGGCCGGCGGAATGGCGGCGGTCCTTCTGATTCCGGAGGTGGCGGCGATCCTGAAGACGGATTTCGGGAAGGCCCAGTTTCCCACCCGCTTCGAGTCCTATTTTTCCGTGCTGGATATTCTGGCACGGCACTGCATGTGCGTCGCCTCGGAGCGGGGTCTGGCGCATTGGCCCAACATCTTCTGCGGAAGCGCCGTGCTGATGCTGCTTCCCATGTATGTGCTGAGCCGGAGGATCTCCGTGCGGGAGAAATTCTGCAGACTGGCGCTGGCGGGCTTTCTGCTTCTGAGCTTCGGCAGCAATCTGCTGGATTTTATCTGGCACGGACTGAACTATCCCGATTCGCTGCCTGCGAGACAGTCCTTTTTGTACATCTTTCTGGTGCTTACCATGTGCTACGACGCTTACCGCCATGTGCGTGAGGAGGACGAACGCCAGATACTCTACGGCTATCTTGCGGCGGTGGGCTTTTTCCTGTTCTGTGAGAAATTTGCCGACGACGAGGATTTCTATTACGGCGTCCAGATTCTCACGCTGGCCGTGGTCAGCGTCTACGCCGTGCTCCTGCACCTGTACCGCACCAGAGAGAGCAGTGCGCTTAAAATACGTCTGGCGGTCATTGCGACGGCAGTGGCGGTGGCGGAGCTTGGGGTCAACACCTATGTGACAGGCATGATGAGCAACAGCCGCAGCGAGTATCTGGACCCGCAGGCCGATTACAGGGCGCTGTATGAGAGGACGCAGGAGAGAGAGGACGGCCTGTACCGGCTGGAGAAATTCACGCGCATGACAAAGAACGACAGCGCGCTGGCCGGATACCCTTCCGCAAGTATTTTCTCCTCTACCATGAATTCTGACGTGATGGATCTGTATTCCAGGTTCGGTATGCGCCACAGCAAGGTCTACTATGCCTTTGACGGCGCGACGCCGCTTACCTCCGCGCTGCTCAATGTGAAGTACATGTTCGGGGAGGCGGCGGACTACGAAAACAGTCTCTATACCCTGTCTGACCGAAGCGGGGACGTCTGGCTGTATGAGTGCAATGCCGCGCTGCCCTTCGGATATGTGGCGCCCACCGGTTACGAGCTGCCGGAGGGCAGTGAGGACAACGGACTGCAGCTTCAGAACAGAATGGTGCAGGAGCTGGGGGGGACAGAAGGGGAGCTGTTCCGACAGGTCTTAAAGGGAAGCGGAAAAAGCCAGAACAGCTTCACGGCGCCGGAAGCGGGAATCTATTACGGGATACTGACTTCGTCCGGAACCGCGAAGCTGGAGCTGGAGGGCGCAGGTATGTCCTTAGACAAATTCAGCGATCTGAAGAAGGGCTCTGTCCTGTACCTGGGCTATCTGGAGAAGGGACAAAGGGTCGTTTTAAAGAACGGCGACGAGGAAGACGAAACGCCTGAATTCTCCGCGGACGTCTACCGGTTGGACGAGACGGTGCTGCAGGGCGCGCTGGATATGCTGTCAGAGCGGCATCTGGAGAATGTGAAGTGGGAGAGCGATAAAATATCGGGAGATATCGCGCTGGATACGGGCGGCCGGCTGATTCTGTCCGTGCCGTATGAGGAAGGCTGGACCGTTACAATAAACGGCCACGAGGCAACGCCGACTACGTTCGGCGGCTGTCTCATGGCCTTTGATCTTGAACCCGGTGAATATTCCATCGAAATGCACTATGTGCCGGCGGGAACCGGAGCGGGAATCGCGGTCAGCCTGCTCAGCATTGCGCTGTTCGCGGCCCTGACGGTATTTTCACGGCGGCACTTAAGGCATCGGGATCATCTGCGGTCTTCTGCGGTAAAGTAGACGAAGAACAGAGACCCCGTGGAATCGTCTTCATAGTATTCCTGGAAGGATATGGAGAAATCATTGTTTCCGGCGGGTACTTCATACAGCAGCAGGCCGGTACGGCTCTGGTTCACTGCCAGATCGTACTCGTCGGGGAGCATATTTTCGTTTAGATCGGAGGCACCTTCCACAGGCCATGCGAAAGCATCGTCCGCACTGTCATTCCACTGTGCCTGAAAATCATCATAGAACATGGGAACGCTTCGGTTGAAGGTGTTCTTCATGGTCAATTCCACCACCAAAAGCTCGTTTCCGTCTTCAGGGACGTATCCTTCATATTCGGTAGTTACATAGGCGCTGTCCACAGAGAAAGTAAACCATGTGGTGACCATTTTGTCGCCTATGCGGCCGTTTGCATAGCCGTCGCTGTCCGGTTTGATGCCGCCGCCCGATAAAGGATTTCCGGCGCAGCCCGTCAGAGTAAACAGCAGCATTGTCACTAATAGTACAGATGTAATCTTTTTCATTTTTCCCTCCGTCATGTAAAATTAAATAGTGTGGAAAAGCCTGATGGCTACAGGTAATGCTAGCATATTTCGGACAAAAGGTCAATCAAATTATGATACATTTCGGAAACGCCTGCGATACATTATGCCTGTATCCTTTACCGTAACGATGCGGCGCAGAATCTGCCGCACGAAAAAAAGATGCTGAAATCGGCATCGGAAACGGAGGCATATTGTGAAAGGAAGAGCAATGCGGAGGACGGCAGCGGCGCTGTGTCTGTCTCTTTTAGCAGGAATGGCGGCGGGCTGCGGCGGACAGAAGGAGCCGGAAGAGCTGCCGCAGCAAAAGACGGGAGGCTATACCTCGTCGGACGAGACGCTGGCCGGACTGCCGGACGGAAGCACGATCAAACAAATTTATACATGGGAGGACAGCGTGCGCATTTTAACGGCGTCGGAGGAAGAGGACGTCACGATCCTGCGGGAATGGGAGCAGGGGGAGAACGGGTTCGAGGATATCACGGAAGAATGGCTGAAGGGGCTGGAGCTGCAGTGCGGAAGCTGGGCCGACATGCAGCTTGTGCAGGATCAAAGCAAAACTCAGTATCTTTTTGTCAGAAATGTCACGGAGGAGGGGCTCTATCAGGGGCAGCTGTGGCGCCCAGACGGAGAGGGAGCGGTGGATATCACTCCGGAAAAGTGGACCGTACCGGAGGAAGGGACCGGCATGTACGAGGATATTCTGGGCATCGCCGTGCTTGACGACGGCACATTGTACGCCGTCTCGTCCCGCTCTGTGGACGTTCTGGACGGCGCGGACGGGACTGTGGTATCCGGCGAAGAAAATCAGGAAGATTACGGGGAGAATGTTCTCACGGACGGAATAGACTTGTATCTGGTGCGGTCCGGAAGCATGAGGGAAATCGAGGAAATCGAAAAGCGCCCCGGCGGCCGAAGCGCCGATGCGGAAACGATTCCCCTTCCCGAAAGCGGTATGGGAGAAGCCGAGCTTTGTGTGCTGCGGGACGGCACTCTGCTGTGTGCAGGCAAAGAGGGAATCTTCCGATACGATGCGGCGGCGAAGAGCTGGGAGAAGCTGTTGGAGGGTTCGGAGACGGACTTTTCCCTGTCCACATGCTGGTGTATGGGAATGACTGCGCTTGCGGACGGAAGGGTGTATGTCCTGTTCGGGCAGGAGGGCGGCGATGCGAGGCTGGTCCGATATGAGTACGATGCCAACGCCGTAACGGAGACAGAGCGGAATCTGACCGTGTACACCGTGTGGGAGAACCCGCTGCTGCAGCAGGCGGCCGCTCTGTATCACAGAGAGCACCCCGAGGTCCTGATCACCGTCGATTCTGTCTACTCCACGCAGGATCAATATTCCGGCGTCGAACCGGACTACGACCAGATCTGTCAGCAGTTGAACACCAGACTGATGGGCGAAGAGGCGCCGGACATTCTGGTGCTGGATTGTTTGGATACAGACTCCTATGCGGAGAAAGGGCTTCTTGCGGATATCGGTGGAGTGGTGGAGCCGCTGGAGGAGAGCGGCCAGCTCCTCTCCAATATTACCGGCGCTTATGTGAGGGAAGGCGGAAGCCGGTATGCGGTGCCGCTGCAGTTTCAGTTCACCATGGCGGTGGGAAGAGACATTCCGCCGGAGAAGGCGGCCGGGCTGGAGCCGCTGGCAGGCTGTCTCGCAGGGCAGCAGGAGAGCTGTCTCGGCCCTATGACGGCGGAGGAGCTGGTGGATCGGTTCTATCCGTATTTCTGCGGTGAGTTCGTGAAGGATAAAAAGATAGACAGAGACGTTTTGAAAAAGAACTTGGAGTATCTGAAGGCGATAGCGGATAACAGCGGGATTCTGCCTGCCCGCGAAGAAAATGACAGAGCGTGCAGCATCTGGGATCTGCCCTCCCAGGTGAGACTTGCCTTTGCCGACGCAAAGGGCTACCGCAGCAGCATGACTCCCATAGCCGTCGCGGAGTATGTGGAGGGCGAATTCACGGCCTTTGAGAACTGCTTTCGGCCCTCCCTGCTGATGGGGATCAGCGCAAAGAGCGAGTACCGGGACACGGCGGAAGATTTTCTGCGGTTTGCCCTGTCACAGGACGTTCAGGATACGGACTTTTACACAGGGTTTCCGGTAAATCAAGCTTCCCTTGAGAAGCAGGAGCAGGCGGACCGTTCCGATGTGATGATGGCGACCACCATCATAAATTTTGCCGGTCAGGAGGAAATATTCGATATCGGCGAATACTCTCCTGAGACAGCCAAGAAGCTGACCGACATCTGCAAAGCATTGGATCGGCCGGTCGTGGAGGACGCTAAGATTCGGGAGGAACTCCTTGCGGCGCTGCCGACATACCTTGACGGCAGCAGGACATTGGAGGAGACCCTGGACAGTATCGAGGACGGTCTGAGAATATATCTGGCCGAGTGACGGCAGGCCGATTGCCGGAGGAGGACCGAAAAGAATAGTAAATAGCAGGAAAATAGCAGGAACAGCAGGAATTTGGAAAAAAGAATTGACATTCCGACGGCGGAATGCTATGATTAATTTTGCGCGATGCGCAGATTCCCCGTGGGAATGAGCGGAAGTGTCGGAACTGGCAGACGAGCAAGACTAAGGATCTTGTGGTAGCAATACCGTGTGGGTTCAAGTCCCATCTTCCGCAGAAAAAGAAAAGGTTAAGCCGAAGGCTTAGCCTTTTTCCTTTTTATGGCAAGGAGCCCCTTCACCCAAGGGTTCAAGGTCTCCTCGCCATAAATGGCTCGTCGGTCTGCGCCCCATCTTCCGCCGGAGCGGTTTTAAATTATAGTTGCAAAATTGCTCCATCTAGAATATAATATACTTAACAAGACAGCCGGAAGGTGAGTGCGCACCCGTCCCGGCGAAACTTAAACTAAAAAATAGTCGTCAGCTT
Organism: uncultured Acetatifactor sp.; assembly: GCA_947624245.1. Taxonomy (GTDB): domain Bacteria; phylum Bacillota; class Clostridia; order Lachnospirales; family Lachnospiraceae; genus Acetatifactor. The sequence goes on from CANQJL010000007.1 coordinate 24,209, forward strand.
TGTCGGGGCAGGACGGCTATTTTTTATGTGTCAGATTCAGAATCGCGACGATCAACAGACCAACGGTCAGGATTATCATAAATTCCTCATATGTACTCATAATAATCACCCCTTTCCGCAAGACTCGGAACGGGTGAGAGCACGTCCCCCGACTGCCCGGGTAAGCATATTATATTGTCATGGTGCAGCGTTCCGATGCTGCAGCAACGGGGCGGTATTGGAGTTCCTGTCCCTTTTTATATTCCACTGTCATAGTCATAGTAGCGCCTTTTTTGTATTTTTTTCAGCTTCCCTCTCAGCTTCACGACTTTTCCGATGATTCACTCTGTTTGTTCTGTATGTCCTTATCGGTGAAGATTTCCCTCTCTTTATTGCGTCTTACCAATCCGAAGATCAGTTCAACAATGCCTGCGCATAACCATACAATGCCAACTACAGTATTTTCTGCCCAGAACCATAATGGAGACAGAAGAAGCCATATACTTCCCAAAATTATCATTCCTGTGCTGCTCATGATCATTTCCTCCTCAAGATTCATATTGTTCTCATTCTCAGGCAACTGACGAAACGGCAGGTCTGTCCGCTGTTTCCAAGCTCCGGCCGTCTAACCTGCTCACTATCATTGTATAATATTTTCTAACAGAAGTCTATCAAAACCTGTCCGCACATCTAAAGTCAAGCCCCCAAAAAGCCGATATCATAAATAGGGTATCGGCTTTTTTATTCACGACATTTCTATTGTTGATTCAGAGAGGTGACTGCCATGAAAGTAGAAAAGAACATTACGGTATACGCGGGGGCGGAACCGGACTATGCACATATGGACAAACGGGAAGCGGAGCGGGAGGAGGACCGGAAGGAGAGCAAGACAATCTTTGCGGGGGATTTTCAGGGCGATCAGTCTCTGCAGGAGAGGATACGCCAGCGGAAGGAGCAGGCAAAGGAGCAGGCCCTTAAGATTGTCAGGGATGCATGGGAGAGGGATCAGGCCATCGATCAGAGCATGGAGGAGAGCCGTGAGCATATCCGTCAGATGCAGGAGGAGAATCAGGGCGTGCAGAGTGAGCTCAGAGATGTAGAGCAGAAGCGTCAGGAGCTCAAGGACATATACGGCGTTACCGACAATACGGCGGCGGAGGATCTGCCGGAGGAATATAAGAGCAGACTGCAGGAGCTGAACGATTATGCAAGCTATGAGGAGGATATCCTGCAGAAGAACGAGCTTGACATCATGGGAGAGAACGCTGCAATCCGCGGCACCAAACAGGAAATGCGGAAGCGCGATCCGGAGCATACCATGATAGGCGCACAGGAACAGGCCGACGAGGTACTGGAGGCGGCCGGAGAGGAGATCCTGGACATGGTCCTGGAAGATGCCAAGGAGCATCTGGACGAGGAGCAGGAAGAGAGAGAGGAGCAGGCGGAGGAATTACAGGAAAAGAAGGAGGAGCTGGAGCAGCTTCAGGAGAAGCGGGAGGAAAACCGCGAGGAGCTGGAGGAGCTCATCGAAGAGATTCCCGTGGACGACATGCTGGAGCTGGACCGGACCAAGACCGACGTGCAGCAGGAGGTCCGGACGATCGTGGATAAGATGAAGCTGGTCGCCGAGGACCTAAAGGGCGCTATGGTAGACAAGAACGTTTAAGGAATCCGCAGTCTGAAATATGGAAGCTATGCAGGGCGCCGGTAGTCTGACCTATCGGCGCCGGCTCTTTATAAGCAGTTCTTCGATTTTGTCGTACTGTCCATACATTCTCTGCACCTCGTTCTCCAGCAGATAGTAGTGTCCCAGATAGGGAACCAGCAGCACCAGCAGGCCGAAAACCAGAAGAAACATAACGATCTGCCCGGCGATCACGGCAATGGCGAGGCACATGACCATCAGGACGGCCACAAGCGCCGTCACGATCAGGTGGATCAGTCTTTCGTGCTGGAAGAAGGCCACCTGATTCATGTGGGTCTTCATGACCTGTGCCCAGTCCGTATCCTCGGCGGGGTTCTCCAGAAGTCTGTCGATGCTTGTCCGATAGTTCAAAATGCGCTTTTTCATGATTTTCCTCTTTTCTTGCAGATACTGCATTTCGTCTTTGTATTCCGTTCTCTGTAACTGCCCTTTTCCGAAGCTGTCTTACGGAAGCTTCCGCAGTCTCCTAAGCTCGCACTCGGCGTCGCAGTTGCGTATGCCCGCGCAGTCCATGGCCTGCCTGAAATATCCGGCGGCTTTTTCGGTCTCGCCGCGGATCAGCGCCATATATCCCTGACATTCCCAAAATTCCGTGCAGTCCTTCGTCTTACAGAACGCGCACCATGGGGAAGTCCCCATCTGCTGCAGCCGTCTTTCGGCTTCCTCGTACTCACCGCAGAAGAACGCCAGACGGAACAGCTGATAGCAGTGATGTCTGCGGTTGCGGCCTCCCTGGAGCAGCTCCTCCAGGCTTTTTCCGAGCGCCCTGCATTCCTCGTAATCCTTGGCGATGTCGTCCAGATAGAACTTCCTGTAGGGGACGGCCTCCTTCGTTCTTCCCAGACGCCACAGACATTTCATGATATTATTTATGACATCACGGTAGTCGTCATTGGAATCCGCATCGTGCGCTGCCGCTGTCTTTGCGTATTCCAGAGCCTTTTGGAAATAGAAAAGAGCCTTTTTGTCGTCCGCCAGATAATGTGCATAGCACAGTCCGATCTGATTGTAGGCCTTGCATTTTCCCTCCGCGGCCTCCTTCTTCGCGTTGGGGCCGTCGGCTGCTTCCATGCCTTCGTCCCGTTTCAAAAGCTTTGCCGCCTCTTCCGCTTTTTTGCGCAGCTCCCTGCCGGAGAGAAAGTACTGATAAGCGTCCAGCAGATCGTTGATGCGGTCGCCCTCCCTGCTCCAGGAGCTGTTCGTATGCCGCCGCAGCGACACGCTTGTATATTTCTGTTCAAGGAGCTCCAGGGCTTTTGGCCGGTTTCCCAGCAGCAGGCAGAATGTAATGATGCGGTCCAAGTTGGCGGCGCGCTGGTCTTCTGTCAAAAGCTGCGCCTGCCTTGCCTCGAACCAGGCAAGTCCCTCCCTGTAGGCGCGGCTGCGCCGGTAGTAGTTGTAAATCTGCGTATAGCCGTAGGCGTAATCTTCCTTTTCCTGACGCGCGCATTCGATGCCCGCCTCGTAGACCGCGAGAGCTTCCTCGCTGCGGCCCGTGAGGGACAGGATATCGGCCTTATGCCCCAAATATTTGCTGTCGGTTTGGTTTTCCTCCAATGCCCTGTCGATCTCCTCCAGCGCCTTCCCGTATTCTCCGATTCTTGCGTGCAGGCTGGAGTACTGCCACCAGATTTCCCAGTTCTTATCCGGCTGACCGCCGAAGCGTTCCATCTGCAGATCCAGATATTTTATCGCCTCGTCGTAGTATTCCTGCTGGCCGGTCCGCGTATATTTGGTGCGGTACAGCCAGCCAATCCGCCACAGATAATCGTTGTTGTCGGGCGCGCTCTCTGCCGCAAGCTTGTAATATCTGATGGCGTCGTCCCACTGCTTCCAATGCTCATGGCATCGGGCGATCCGCCGGTAGACCCAATGGCTGGTTCCCTTTTCCTCGCAGACCTTCAGATGCCGGTATGCCTCCTCATAGTTTACCTTTTCATAGAGATAAAAGAAGCCCAGAAAATATCGGTTGGAAAATTCGTCCGACAGTTCTACGGAGCGCAGGACCCATTTCTCAATGTCGTCCAGATTCTTAAAGTCCTTGAGGCTGTCGTTGTTGTCGTGCAGAAGCGCGCGCTGCCTGTAGGCCTCGGCAAGCTGCCGCTTCAATTTGCCGGTGTCATTTTCCGCGGCAGCTTCCTTTTGAAGCGTCTCCTCCAGCTCGGCGGTCAGGCTCTTGGCGTAAGCTTCCGCGTCCAGAAGCTCCTGCTCGGCCTTTGCCTCTTCCCGCAAAAGCTTCAGCCGCATGACCTTTAAGGCGGCGCTCTCCACGCCGGCTTCCTCGGCAAGCTGCAGGATATGTCTTAAGTCCTTCCACTGCTCATAGCTGTCGAATACGTCTGCGGCCCGCTCGTAGATGTCCGGCAGGCCCGCGTAGATGCGCCTTGCCGCATAGAAGTAATCTATCACCTTCTGGGCGTCGCGCAGGCCCTCGTAGGCCTCCTGGGCGTAGCAGTACGCCCAGAAATACTCCGGATCCCGTTCGATCATCTCCTCGCAGAGATCGGCGGCCTGCCGGTAATAGTCTTTTGAAGCCTCCGTCTGCCATAGGACCTTGAGGAACAGGAACTTGCTGACCCTCAGATCGATGCTGTCGGGCGTGAGCTGAAAGGCCGCGTCGAATGCCGCAAAGCCGGCGGCCTTATGATTAAGGGCCTCCGGTGCCTGCTTGTCTTTGGCATCGGAAAATATCAGTTCGTGCAGATTGGCTTCCAGAATATAGCTCTGCACTGTCTCCGCAGGGTTGGTATTGGGGTCGGCTTCCAGAAATTTACGCCAGCATAACGTCTCGGTCAGGGCTTCCTCATATCGGTCATAGCGATAGAGAAGTGCCTTGGCCCGATGGCATCTGGCGCTGTCTTCCTTCAGTGCGGGGTGTGCATCGAAATAGGCGGCGCCCTCCGAAGCCCGATGGGTCATGACATAGCAGTCTGCAAGGAGCAGAGCGTCCTCTATGGAAAATTCACTCTCCGCGGCAGATTCCCTTTCCGTGGTATCGTTTGCTGCGGCAGGCTCCTCTGCCGTGGAACGCTTTGCGTCGGAAGCCTCGGTGCCCGTCATCTGTTCAATGATAGCGTTGCTGCAGTCGGTGACAAGCTGCTGTGCCACAGGGGTATGATAGAGCTTTCTTGCCCGAAGGGCGTGCTCCCTTGCCTCCTTGTATTTTTTCTGCCGAAGAAGGATCTCCGAGAGGGCCGCGTTGGCGCCATAGAGATCGCCGGGCGAATGACGGCGCTGTCCGGAAGCCGAATCGCCTTGGTCTTCGTCCTGTTGCAGAAATTCCCTGTAGATCCGTTCTGCCAGAGCCTCCCGATCGCAGAGCCGGTAGATTCTTGCGCAGCCCAGCAGCAGACGGGCGTCCTTTGTGCCGTCCGCAAGCAGAGCGTCTGCCGATTGCAGAGCGGTATCCTTATGGCCCGTCTCCAACGCATACCTTGCCTTTTCCAGATTGAAGTAAGGGTGGGAGATATTCAGGGTGTCCAGATAAGCGATCTTCTGCGCCTGTTCCTTCAGCCAGGCGTCGCGATCCTCGTATTCCTCTTTTTTGCCGGCCAGAGCGCAGAGAGCGTTCAGCTGATGTATGAATTCGTCATAGTCCGCCGTGTCCGGTCCCTTCAAGCGGTGGAAAGGGAAAGCGGTGCTCCGCGCGTCTTCCGAGCAGGACCACAGGAGGTAATTCACGAAATTTACCGGCAGATGCTCCTTGAACTGTTCCTGATCCCGCTCGATGTGGAAGGTTTCGTCCAGCAGATGCCAGATATCTGCCGGAAGCTCGTAATTGTCCGCCAGATAGCGAAAGATTCCCCATTTGGCGTCCTCGCACAGGTCCAGATCGTCCAGAAGCTCGTCGTGCAGCAGCGCATTCCACTCCGCCGCGTCCAGTCTTCTGGGAAGGCAGCGGTACACCTGATCCAGCCGCTTTAGGTACAGGCTGACGGGGTCGTCCGCCTCTTTTGGAGAGGTCTCCTCCTCCTGCGCCGCATATTTGAGCGCGGCCTCATAAGCCTCTCGGAGCCGCTTGAACCCCTCCGGATTGTCCTCCGGATTTACAGACGTCAGCTTGGCCCGATAGGCCGCTTTGATGGCGGCCTCGTCCTTGGTCATTTCAATCTCCAGTGCCGCGAATATTTTTTCCGTGTCCATTTGCTCTGTCCTTACCGTTATTTTTGAGAAAAATGCGGCGAATACCCCGTAAGGTCTGCCGTTTACAATATTATAGCACATATCCGGACAATGAAAAGATGAAAAAACACAGGAACCTGACAGCCCTTCGCCGCATATGGTAAAGAGAGAAAATAGCGGGCTTGAGCGGGCGCAGAGGGCAGGGATATGAGGAAAATAAAAAGATTTGCGGCCCTGACGGCGGTGGCGCTGCTGGCGGCGGGCTGTCCTTCGGAATGCGGCGGCCGGAAGGAAGCCCGCGAGTGTATTCTGCTGGCGGGAAGCACTTCCATGGAGGCCTATGCCGCCGCCTTGGCGGAGCGCTACATGGAGCTTCACGGGAATGTGAGCGTGACGGTGGAATTTACAGGGTCCGAAGCGGGGATCGCGGCGGTGCTCGGAGGAAGCGCAGACATCGGCAATTCCTCCCGAGCGCTGAAGACCGATGAGAAGGCCGCAGGTGCGGCGGAAAACATTGTGGCGCTGGACGTGATCGCCGTCTGCGTGGATCCGGCGAATCCGGTGGAAGAATTGACGACGAAAGAGCTGGCGGCCGTCTACAGGGGGGACATCGTCAACTGGTCCGAAGTGGGCGGACGCGATATGCCTATCGTCGTGGTGGGGCGGGAGGCGGGCTCCGGCACCCGAAGCGTCTTTGAGAGCCTGCTGGGCCTTTCCGATTCCTGCGATTACGCCAACGAGCTGGACAGCAACGGCGCTGTGACGGCGAAGGTGCTCTCCACGCCGGGAGCAGTGGGCTATGTGTCGCTGGGGAGCACGGAGGCGCCCGTCAGGCTCCTGCGGCTGGACGGCGCGGCCCCTGACGCGGAGAATGTCAGGAACGGAAGCTACGTTTTCACAAGGCCCTTTGTCATGGCGACGGCGGGGGAGATTTCGGAGCAGAGCAGGCTGCTTCGCTCCTGGTTCGACTTTGTGCTGGGAGAAGAAGGGCGGAGCATAGCGGCGTCCGCGGGGCTGGTGCCTGTAAGCCCATTGCGCGAGAGGAGGGGAGACGGCGATGAGAGATAGGGGGAAGCTATCTGCTTTCGGTCCGCAGGGAGTCGTGGAGACGGCGGCGCGGGAAATCGGGAAGGCGTGTGCCGTTTTCTCCGTTCTGGCGGTGGCGGCCATCGCCTTATATCTGTTGTCGTACGGCGCTCCTGCCGCCTTTCGGGTGGGCTGGAAGGAAATTCTGTTCACCTCGGTCTGGACCCCCACGGCGCCGACACCTCGCTACGGTATTCTGTACATTATGCTGACCTCCATCGCGGGCACGGGAATGGCCGTCCTGATCGGCGCCCCCGTGGGGATTCTGACGTCGGTCTTTCTGGCGGAGCTCGCCGAGAGGAAAACGGCGGCGGCAGTGCGGCAGGCCGTGGAGCTGTTGGCGGGGATTCCGTCCGTTATCTACGGCCTGCTGGGAATCTTTTTGCTCAATCCGCTGATGTATAAGCTGGAGCTTACGCTGTTTGCAGGCTCGAAGACCCATCAGTTCACGGGAGGCTCTAATCTATTGTCGGCCGTGCTGGTGCTGGCCGTGATGATCCTGCCTACGGTGATCGGCATCAGCGAGACGGCAATCCGCGCCGTCAGTCCGGACATAAGGGCGGCGTCCCTGGCGCTGGGGGCGTCAAAGCTGCAGACCGTGTTCGGGGCCGTGCTGCCTGCGGCCGGCTCCGGAATCATAACGGCGGTGGTGCTGGGCGTGGGGCGCGCCGTGGGGGAGGCCATGGCGATCACGCTTGTGTCCGGAGGCAGCGTCAACCTGCCGCTGCCCTTTTCCTCCGTGCGGTTTCTGACCACGGCCGTCGTCAGTGAGATGGGCTACGCCCACGGGACTCACAGGCAGGTGCTTTTTACGGTGGGGCTCGTGCTGTTCGCATTTATCATGGTCATTCATTTTGTGCTGTACAACCTAATGGAGAAGGAGGCCGTTTCCCGTGGCAGATGAGTCTTTGTACCGAAGGAGGATACGACCGGCGGAGGTCTTTCTGGAGGCGGCCGTCTATGGCGCGGCGTCCGTCTCCCTGCTGCTCTTGCCGGGGATTGTCGGCTATGTGTTCCTGAGAGGCTTTCGGACGGTCAGCTTCCGGTTCCTGACCACGGTGACCAGCGCCCTGAAAGGGACGGCGGGAATCGCGGGAAATCTCGTGAACACCCTGTACATAATAGTGCTGACGCTGACCGCCGCCGTCCCGATCGGTGTGGGGGCGGCGATCTATCTGAACGAGTATGCGAGGCCCGGCAGGGCGGTGAAGATGATCGGGTTCGCCACGGAAACGCTGGCGGGAATCCCGTCCGTCCTGTTCGGTCTGTTCGGCATGGCGTTCTTCGGGGAAAGGCTGGGGTTTGGCTATTCGCTGCTTACCGGCTCCCTCACCCTGACTCTGATGGTCCTGCCGCTTATCATTCACAGCACAAGGGAAGCCCTGCGGGCGGTGCCGGACAGCTATCGGAGCGGCGCTTTGGGAATGGGAGCGCCCAAGTGGTACATGATCCGGACGGTGGTACTGCCCTCGGCAGTCCCGGGTATCCTGACGGGAGTGATATTGGCGCTGGGGCGCATCGTGGGAGAATCGGCGGCACTGCTGTTTACGGCGGGCAGCAGCAGGATACTGCCGAGGCTGGGCGCCGATATCGGGGAGAATATCAAAAAATTGGGCGGAAAGGTGCTGGAGTCCGGCGGCACTCTGACGATCGAGCTGTACCTGCAGATGCAGAACGGCAGATATGATATCGCTTTCGGCATCGGGTGTGTGCTGATCGTCCTTGTGCTGTGCATCAATCTGCTGCTGAGGATTCTTGCGAGCCGGCTGCAAAGGGGCCGTTAGGACGGGAAAGCAATGCCATGGGAAAAAGCAAACTATCGGTGCGGGACCTGAACCTCTCCTACGGGGAGGACAGGGTGCTGAAAAACGTGAATATGGAGATCAGGGACAGAGCGGTCACGGCGCTGATAGGTCCCAGCGGCTGCGGGAAATCCACTTTCTTAAGGTGCCTCAACCGCATGAACGATCTGGCGGGGAACGTCCGCATTTCGGGGAAGGTGCTTCTGGACGGGGAAGACATTTACGACAAAAGGGTGGACGTTACACTGCTTCGGAAAAGAGTGGGTATGGTCTTTCAGCAGCCCAATCCCTTTCCCATGAGCGTTTACGACAATGTGGCATACGGGCCGCGGATACACGGCGTCAGGGCAAAGGCCGAGCTGGACGGGATCGTGGAGGAAGCCCTGAGAGGGGCCGCCGTCTACGAAGAATTAAAGAACCGCATGAAGGAGCCGGCGCACGGACTCTCCGGCGGGCAGCAGCAGCGGCTGTGCATCGCCAGGGCGCTTGCGGTATTGCCGGAAGTGCTTCTGATGGACGAACCCACCTCGGCGCTGGATCCCGGCTCCACGCTGAAGGTGGAGGAGCTGATGCGGTCTCTCGGGAAGAAATACACGGTGGTGGTCGTGACGCACAATATGCGGCAGGCGGCCAGAGTGTCGGACGATGCGGCCTTCTTTTTTGCGGGCGAGGCGGTGGAGTGCGGCAAGACGGCGGATATTTTTGCCCGCCCCCGGAACAAAAGGACGCAGGACTATATCGCCGGCAGGTTCGGCTGACGCCGAAGGCTTCGGAAAAATCTGTTTGAGGCGAAAAAACTATACACAAAATTTTCATTGTATGATATGATGAGTAGCGTAGGACAGAGCTTTAGAACACAAGCGGCTGAGAAAGAGGTTTTTATGGATTTTTTTGATTTACTGACGATGATAGGCGGACTTTCGCTTTTCCTGTACGGAATGAGTATGCTGGGCGACGGTCTGGCAAAGGCATCGGGAGGCAGGCTGGAGACGATCTTGGGAAAGCTGACCAGCAACCCCGTCAAGTCCGTTCTGGTGGGCGCCGGCGTGACGGCGATGGTCCAGTCCTCCTCCGCAACCACCGTCATGGTGGTGGGCTTTGTCAATTCCGGCATGATGAAGCTGCAGCAGGCGGTGGGAATCATCATGGGCGCCAACATCGGTACCACCATCACCGCATGGATCTTGAGCCTTGCGGGGATCGACAGCGACCTGTTCCTTGTACAGATGCTCAATCCCACCTCTTTTTCTCCGATTCTGGCGATCATAGGTGCCATGCTCCTGCTCTTTTCGCACAAGGACAGGCGCAGGAACGCGGCGACGATCATGCTGGGCTTCGCAATCCTGATGTTCGGTATGAACACCATGAGCAGCGCCGTGAAGCCTCTGTCCGAAATGCCCGAATTCATCAATTTTCTGCCGACCCTGTCCAATCCGTTCCTGGGTATGATCGTGGGTCTTGTGATGTGCGCCGTGCTCCAGTCCTCGTCGGTGTCCGTAGGTATTATACAGTCCTTAAGCCTGACGGGAGCGATCGGGTTCGACACGGTGATTCCCATTATTCTGGGACAGAACATCGGTGCCTGCGTTCCCACGCTGCTTTCCAGCATCGGCGCGCGCAAGGATGCAAAGAGAGCGGCGTTGGTACATCTGTACTTTAATATTATCGGTACGGCGATTATTCTGATAGCCTTTTACGGCCTGAATGCGATCCGGCCGCTGGCCGTCCTGCAGCAGACCGCAACGCCTCTGGGGATCGCCGTGATCCACACGCTGTTCAAGGTGATCATTACCGTCATTCTGCTGCCTCTGTCCAATGTGCTGGTGAAGCTTGCGAGCCTTACCGTTCGGGACAGCAAGGAAGAGGACAAGCCGGAGGATCGCGCGCTGAGCCTTTTGGATATCCGTTTCCTGGAGACGCCCTCCTACGCTGTGGAGCAGAGCCGCGCGGTGTCGGTGGTGATGGCGGGTCTGGCGGAGGAGTCCATGAATGTGGCCATGAGCCTGTTGGACAACTATTCCGAAGATGCTGTAAAGCGCGTCAGACAGTTGGAAGAGAAAGTAGATATTTTTGAAGATCAGCTGGGGACTTATCTGGTGAAGCTCAGTTCCCGCCCCGTCTCCGAAAGGGACAGCCATACACTTTCCGTTCTTCTGCACTGTATCGGGGATTTTGAGAGGATTTCCGACCACGCCTTAAACGTGATGGAGGCCGTGCAGGAGATGCACGATAAAGAACTGGAATTTTCGGACAAGGCGAAGAAGGAGCTGCAGGTGTTCCGCAGGGCAATCCACGATATTCTGAACATTACCATGATGAGCTTCAGGGAGGGAAATCTGGAGCTGGCCAGACAGGTAGAGCCGTTGGAGGAAGTGATCGACGGGTTGAATCTGGACATCAAGCAGCGCCACGTGAGACGTCTGCGCAAAGGCAAATGCACGATAGAACTGGGATTTGTACTGTCGGATATCACCACGAATTTTGAGCGGGTCTCGGACCACTGCTCCAACATCGCAGTGTGTCTTTTGCAGGTGAAGGACGATGAGTTCGACACCCACGCTTATATCGGCGGCCTGAGAGCGGGAGACAACGTGGACTTCCGCGGAAAGGTAATGGCCTACGGGGAGAGGTATCAGCTTCCCTAAGAGTGATTTTCAGAGTGACCTTCGGGCTCCGCTGCCACAGTGTCGGCGGGGCCTTCTTTTGCGCCGTCCGCAGGTTCGTCCTTTGCGTCGTCTGCATCGTCCTCCTGCTCCGGCAGCGTCATCAGCACCTTCTCGATCCTGTTCTGATGAAGTCCCTGCACCTTTAAACGGATTCCGCCCTCCAGCGTGACCTCCTCCTCGTCCTCGGGCAGGCGGTTCAGACATTCGATGATGATGCCGCCGATGGAGTCGTAGTCTTCGCTGTCCAGCTTCGTCCCCAGCTCGTGGTTGATGTCGTCCAGCTTCATGCTGCCCTCCACCAGATAAGTGCGCTCCGCGACCTCCTGGATCCGTTCCGCTTCATCTGTGTCATACTCGTCTCGGATTTCTCCCACGATCTCCTCCAACAGGTCTTCCAGAGTGATCATGCCTACCGTCGCTCCGTACTCGTTCAGCACAAAGGCGACGTTTTTGGTGGCTTCACGCATCTCGTAGAGCAGATCGGCCACCTTCTTATACTCGTATGTATAATGGGCGTCTCTTAAAATGTTCTGTACCTGAAAGCTTGCCTGATCCTCCGTCAGGATAAAGTCTTTGATGTTGATCAGACCGATGATATTGTCCTTGTCCTCGCGGTAAACGGGAAGACGGGTGTACATGTACTCCCGAAACACGCCCATCACCTGCTCGTAGGAGGCGTTCAGATCCACCGTCACCATGTTGATTCGGGGGATCATAATGTCCTTTGCGAGAGCGTCGGAAAAGTCGAACACATTGTAAATCATTTCACGCTCCTCGGACTCTATCACGCCGTCCTCGTGGCTGACGTCCACATAGGTGCGAAGCTCCGATTCCGTCATGGTGTTCATGCGCTTGTTGGGGTCGATCCGCAGAAGGCGCAGGACGCCGCTTGACAGCTTGTCCACGGCAAAGATCACCGGTGTCAGAAGCTGCATCAGCCGATAAATGATTCCGCTGTAGGCCAGAGATATCTTTTCTGAGTAGACCATGGCCCAGGTCTTGGGGGTGATCTCGCCGAAGAGCAGTATCACGAACGTCAGGATACCGGTAGCGATGCCCACGGCCAGACCTGCGCGCAGGGCCAGCGTAGTGGCCAGCGCCGAGGCGGAAAGGTTCACGATATTGTTGCCGATCAGGATCGAGCTGAGCATCTTGCTGTAGTTTTCCAGTATTTTGTTGACCCTGGCCGCGCGCTTGTTCCCCTCGTCCTCGAGGGCGCGCATACGGACGCGGTTCGCGGTGCTCAGCGCGGTTTCCGCCGAGGAAAAGAACGCAGATAACAGGATCATGATAAAAAGCGATACAAGTTGTATGACACCCGAGGTATCCAAGAATAACACTCCTTTGTTCCGAAAAATAAATGTCAGGTGCGGTACAGGCACACAATTATTTAGTAAATATACAATAGGGGAAAAGCGGTTGTCAAGTTTTCCGGAGCCTGTGCATATTATTTTATAAAATTTATAAAAAGTTTACGGGTGAAAGGAGATACTATGGAACAAAGATCGAACACCAAAGAAGTGCCTGTTTTCTATTTGCTGAAGACGCTTCTGTTCTCTTACATATTGACGGGAATCCTGCTGGCGCTGCTGGCGTTTCTGCTCTACCGCATGAGGCTCGGAGAGAAAGCGGTCTCCGTGGCCATTATTGTGATCTATGTTGCCGCCACCTTTTTCGGGGGATTTGTGGCGGGTAAAAAAATGGAGAGCCGGAAATTCCTCTGGGGGCTCATGATGGGAGCGGCGTATTTTCTGATACTCGCGCTGGTGTCTCTTGCGGCGGGCGGAGGCGGAATAGAGCTGGGCAATTCCTTTCTCACTACCTTTGTGCTGTGCGCGGGCGGGGGAATGCTGGGCGGTATGCTGAGCTGAGAATATCCCGCGGAAAGCCTTCTCTTAAAAATAATGTAAAAAAACCATTTTACAAATCGCTATTTTGTGATATACTTGGTTCGTCTGATATTTTGTTGACTTTGATAAGAGCATAAGGAGGCTGTGTTACATGAAGCACATCAAGACACTGACGACCAGAGATTTTAAGGAATCCTTAAAGAAGGGCGGCTGCGGCGAGTGCCAGACCTCTTGCCAGTCTGCCTGCAAGACTTCCTGCACTGTAGGAAACCAGAGCTGTGAGAAGATCAAATAGCTTGGCATCGAAAGACTAGAGTAAGCAGCGATTCCGGTCGCTGCTACTTTTGTGTGAAAGGAAATTTTATCTGTGATACACCAATACAAAAGCGGCGGGTACAATATCGTGATGGACGTGAACAGCGGTTCCGTTCATGTGGTGGACGATATCGTCTACAATATGATCCCGCTGATAGAGCCCTTTGTGAATGAAGGCATCAAAGATGCGGCCACCATCAAGGCGGCGGTCTTAAATCTGGCGCGCCTGTCCTGTTCTGAGGAAGAGATCGCCGAGGCGGTGGACGAGGTGCTTGCGCTGGAGGCGGCAGGGCAGCTTTTTGCGCCCGACATATATGAAAATTACATGTTTGATTTTAAGAACAGGCCCACGGTGGTGAAGGCGCTCTGCCTGCACATCGCCCATGACTGCAATCTGGCCTGCAGATACTGTTTTGCGGGCGAGGGGGAATACCACGGACAGAGAGCCCTGATGAGCGTCGAGGTGGGGAAGAAGGCGCTGGATTTTCTGGTGAAGAACTCCGGAAACAGGGTGAATCTGGAGGTGGATTTCTTCGGCGGGGAACCGCTTCTGAACTGGCAGACGGTAAAGGAGCTGGTGGAATACGGCAGAAGTCTGGAGGGCCCAAACAACAAAAAATTCCGTTTTACCCTGACGACCAACGGCGTTCTGCTGGACGATGAGGTCCTTGAATTTGCAAACAGAGAGATGGCCAATATCGTCTTGAGCATCGACGGGCGAAAGGAAGTACATGACAGAATGCGTCCCTTCCGGGGAGGTCAGGGCAGCTATGACATGATCGTGCCTAAATTCCTGAAGGTGGCGCAGAGCAGAGGGCAGGAGCGGTACTATGTGCGGGGGACCTACACCCGCCACAATCTCGATTTTTCAAAGGACGTCCTGCATCTTGCGGATCTCGGCTTCAAGCAGATATCCGTGGAGCCGGTGGTGGCGGGACCCGAGGACGATTACGCGATCACGGAAGCGGATATCCCGAAGCTTCTGGAGGAATACGACCTTCTGGCGGCGGAGATGATAAAGCGAAGGAAAGAGGGAAAGGGCTTTCATTTTTTTCACTTTATGATAGATCTGGAGGGCGGGCCGTGTGTGGCCAAGCGTCTGTCGGGCTGCGGTTCCGGCACGGAGTATCTGGCCGTGACGCCCTGGGGCGACCTTTACCCCTGCCATCAATTCGTGGGAAACGAAAAGTTCCTCATGGGAAATGTGGACGAGGGAATCCTGCGGGAGGATATTCGGGACGAGTTCAAGTGCTGCAATGTGTACGCCAAGGACAAGTGCAGAAAGTGTTTTGCGAAGTTCTATTGCAGCGGCGGCTGTGCGGCCAATGCCTACAATTTCCACGGAAATATTAACGACGCCTACGATGTGGGGTGCGAACTGGAGCGCAAGAGAGTGGAATGCGCGATCATGCTGAAGGCGGCCGAGAGCGAGGAAACGGGCGCGGAGGCATAGAGAATAGAGAAAAGAGCGAGCGCGAAGAGATGAGAGCGGAAGAATAGAAGAAAAGCGAGTAAGAAGAAAAGAGAGTATAAGGACAGATAAAATATACGAGAACAGAAAGGAAGAAGAAACATGAAAAAGAACAGAGCGGTGGTGCTTTTGCTTTGTATTCTGCTGATCGTGGCAGGTATCACATATGTGGATATCTTCGGTACAGACTCCACAGGCGCAGGCAGCGCGTCGGACATCAAGCTGGGTCTGGATCTGGCGGGCGGCGTCAGCATCACTTATCAGGTGGTGGGCGAGGAAACGCCCGACGCTACCGACATGCAGGATACCATTGCAAAGCTGCAGCAGCGTGTTGAAAATTACAGTACGGAGGCTATCGTATATCAGGAGGGTCTGGACAGGATCAACATAGAGATTCCCGGCGTGACCGATGCCAACGCGATCCTGCAGGAATTGGGAAGACCGGGCGCGCTGTATTTCATCGCAGAGACGGATTCTGAGGGAAACGCCAACTATACCGGCCAGATGGTACAGGACGCTGACGGCAATATCGGCACACAGTATGTGCTGAACAAGACCATCGAGGAGCTGATGGCCGAGGGCTCCATCAAGCTGGAGGGAACGGATGTAAAGGACGCAAGAGGCGGTTCCATTCAGACCAATATGGGAAGCGAATATGCGGTAGATCTGACGATGACCGACGAGGGCGCGAAGAAGTTTGCGGACGCCACCCGAAATGCTTATGAAAAGGGCGAGACGCTGGGCATCTACTACGACGGCAGCATTATCAGTGCCCCTAAAGTGGAGGCGGTGCTCACCGACGGAAACGCCCAGATCACCCATATGGAATCGTTTGAAGCGGCGGAAAAGCTGGCTTCCACCATTCGTATCGGCGGCCTGAAGCTGGAGCTGGAGGAACTTCACTCCAAGGTGGTAGGCGCGCAGCTTGGCGTGGACGCCATTGAGACCAGTCTTCTGGCAGGCGCCATCGGACTTATCATAGTGGCACTGTTCATGATCTGTGTATATCGGATTCCCGGCGTTGCGTCCGTGGTGGGACTTGCGTCTTACGTGGCGCTTGTAGTGCTTTTGCTGAACGGATTTGACATGACGCTTACCCTGTCCGGCATAGCGGGCATTATTCTCTCCATCGGTATGGCGGTAGATGCGAACGTGATCATATTCGCCCGCATCAGAGAGGAGCTGGCGGCAGGAAAGACCGTGAAGAATGCCATCAAGACAGGATTTGACAAGGCTCTGTCGGCAATCATCGACGGAAATATCACCACTCTGATCGCGGCCGTGGTGCTGCTGTTCCTGGGGCCCGGCTCCGTGCAGGGCTTTGCCCAGACGCTGGCGCTCGGCATCGTGCTTTCCATGTTCACCTCACTGCTGGTGACGAGAGTGGTATTGAACGCATTTTACGCCTTGGGCGCAAAGAGCGTGAAGCTTTACGGCGTTGCAAAGGAGCGCAAGCCCCTTCAGATATTGCAGAAAAAGTGGATATTCTTCGGGATATCCCTAGCGGCGATCGCAGCGGGCTTTATCGCCATGGGAGTGTTCAGGGCAAAGACGGGAGACGCCCTGAATTACAGCCTGGACTTTAAGGGCGGCACAGCCGTGACGGTGACCTTTGACCATGCGATGAGCCTGGAGGAGGCGAACCGCGACGTGGTGCCTCTGATCGAGCAGCTCACAGGCAGCGCCGTTCAGGTTCAGACCGTGCAGGAGTCCAATGAGGTCATCTTTAAGACGGATACCCTGAATGTGGATCAGAGAGAGTCGCTGACCGAAATGCTGACCTCCACTTTCGGCATTACGGAAGACAGAATTACTTCGGAGACCATCAGCTCTACCATCAGTGACGAGATGAAGTCGGACACGATCATTGCCGTGCTGGTGGCGATCGTCTGCATGCTGATCTATATCAGGATCCGCTTTACCGATATCCGCTTCGGCATCAGCAGTATTCTTGCGCTGATCCATGACGTGCTGGTAGTGCTGGCTTTCTATGCGATCGCGCGGGTATCGGTGAGCAACACCTTTGTGGCCTGCATGTTGACTATCGTGGGCTACTCTATCAACGCGACCATCGTTATCTTTGACCGTATCAGAGAGAACATGCGGGGGTCTTCCGACAAGGATACCCTGCGGGAGGTGGCAGACCGCAGCATTACCCAGACGATGTCCAGGAGCATTTTCACCTCCCTGACCACGTTCATCATGGTGGCAGTGCTGTATGTGCTGGGCGTGACAAGCATCAAGGATTTTGCGCTTCCGCTCATGGTAGGCATTGTGTGCGGTACTTATTCCTCCATCTGTCTGGCAGGCAGCCTGTGGTATATTTTCCGCACGAAGTTCGCGCCTAAGAAGAGCAAGAGCAAGAAATAGGACCTGTTGAGGAAAGCATAGGAAAAGGACGACAAAAATGGACAAAGAGAACCGAATCGACGGAGTAAAAGACACGGTATCCGAGAAGGAAGCACAAAAGAAAAACGGGACAGGCATATCGCTGAAGGCCAAGCTTGTGGCGGCGGCCATAGGCGCGCTCGCCGTGCTGCTGGCGATCCTGATTCCGATTCTTGTGAAGGATTCCGTTGAAAAAAAGGTGAGAAAAGCCTTTGAGACATATGTGGGAGTCTTTGTGACCGGAGATATCGATGCGGATAAGGTCAAGTGGAAGAAGTACTATCCCGCAGAAGTGGAGGAAGAGATAGGGAATTGGGCGCACGAAAGTCTTGCGCCGTCTTCTTTTTTTGCCCCGGGGGACTACGATTACAAGATCATGGCAATCACTCAGCTTGACGGCAGTGACAGCGAAGAACTGGTACAGGAGCTCGTGGAGGATTTCTACCGCTACCACAATTTCAGTATCAAGACCGCAGACCTTAAGATCTCCGAGGCCTATCTTGTGATCATCAGGAATTATTCCGGACAGGGTCCCGCGCTGGGCTATGCGCTGGTGGTCAAGGTAAACGGAAAGTATGGCGTATATTCTCTGGCAAACGAGATGTAGGCCTGTTTAAGCTCCGCAAAATACGCGATGATTTATGAGGAGGTCAGTTATGTTTTGCGCAAAATGTGGTACCAGACTTGAGGATTCCGAAAAATTCTGTCCTAACTGCGGAACGCCCACAGCGGAACCGGAGGGACAGTCCGAGCAATCCGCCCCTGCGGCAGAATCGGAGAAGCAGTCCGAGCAGCCTGCCCCTGCGGCGAATCCCGTACAGCAGGCAGCGCCCGCAGCGAAGCCTGCCAAGAAAAAGACGGGCAGGATCGTCATTGGGGTGGTGCTGGCAGGCATTGCGGTGGTGCTGGCGGCGGCAGGAACCGTTGTGGCTGTCAATTTTGCAAGAATCAATAACTTTATCCATAAGACGTTTCAATCCCCGGAAGACTATTATCGGTACGTGGAGGGAAAGACTCTGGACGAGGCAGTGGAACTGGACGGAGAGATGTACGGCCTGATGCTGGAGCAGATTCAGAATGCATATAATAATTCCGGTTCCGTCATTGCATCTGTGGAACTGGCAGATGCGGGCAGGGATCTTCTGGAGCTTTCCGGATTGGCAAATGTGGATCTCTCCTGGGTCGAGAGCGCGTATATCAATTACGAATATGCGGTCAAGGACGACAAAAGCGGCTTTGGCCTGAGCGCCGGTCTCAACGGGGACAATATTGTATCCGTGAACGGGGCTGCCGATATGGAAGAAGGCCAGGTCTACCTGCAGATTCCGGAGCTGAACGGTACCTATATGGGATTTGACCTGAAGGACGCCATGGGGCGTTCTTATGAGGATTTTGCCGAGGCGACGGCAAAGCGCAGGGAGCTTTTTGAAGCGCTCTCGAAGAGTCTGCCGGAGCAAAAAACTTTTGAAAGGCTGCTGGAAAAATACCTGAACACGGCGTTGGCCTGTGTGGACGAGGTGGAACTGCAGTCGGGCGTACTGGAGGCGGAAGGCATAGAGCAGAAGTGCACCGTGCTGAAGGTGTATTTCGATAAGGACACTCTGGGAGATATGTTTGACGCGGTTCTGGAAGAGGCGAAGAACGATGAGCAGCTGCAGAAGGCCGTTGCCGATATTGCGGAGGCGGTGGACGAGGGGAACGGCGGAGACGCTTACGAAGATTTCCTGAAGGAATTGAAAGATTACAGAGATGACCTGAAGGACGCTGAAGATATTGACGTAGTCATGACCGTGTATGTGGACAACAAAGGCAACGTGGCAGGCAGGGAGTTTGAGACGGATGACATGGCGATCTCTTACAGAATGCCCGAAAACAAAAAGGATTTCGGTCTTGTGTACTCCGTGGAGGTAGACGGTGTCAGCGTATCCCTTACCGGAAGCGGCAAACGTTCCCAGGATAAGATCGACGGTGAGTTCCGCCTGCGCTATACAGGCGCTACCATTCTGAATATCACGGCGGACGATCTGGATCTGGCCACCCTGAAGCGCGGCAGGCTGAACGGTGAACTGGAGGTGACGGTGGGGAGCGGGCTCGGCATGGTAGCACATGAAGTTCCAGGGCTGTCCGTTCTTCAGAAAATGAAATTTATCCTGACGTCAAGGACCTCCGATAAATCCGTGGAATATATCCTGTTGGTGAACTATGACGGCGACGATATGGGAACCCTGGCCGTGAGCGCAGAGAAAAAGGGCGACGTCGAGGTGAAGGTGCCCGACGGGAAGGAAGTGCTCGATATTGCGGGCGCAGAAGATCTGCAGGAGTGGGTGGACGAAATTGACTGGGACGAGGTCGTAGACACGCTGCAGGAGACGGATCTGCCCAGAAGTGCGGTCAAGGCAGTGGAGAAGATCGGAGAGACTCTGCGGGAGAACGATCTGACGGAGCTTCTGGAGATGCTGCAGTACTTCGGAGGGTATTACGGCGGCAGCTATTTCGACGATTCCTACAACGATGACTATTTCGACGATTATTTCGGCGATTCCTATAACGACGATTATTACGACGACTACTACGACGATTACTACAACGACGGCGGCAGTTATTACGACGACTACTATGACGATTCCTACTACGACGATTATTACAACGATTATTATTACGACGACTATTACAATGACGATTACTACTAAGATGACAATGACGACGATTATCTGTGGTAAATTTCTCAGGGAGAGTATTTGAGTCATGAAAATTGAACTGTCGGAAATACGGAAGGCCTACCGAAAACGGGTGGTACTCAAAGATATTTCCCTGACAGCAAAAGAAGGCGACTGCGTGGGCATTCTTGGCGGAAACGGCTGTGGAAAGTCCACGCTGCTTTCTATACTGGCAGGTGTACAGAGAGCGGACGGCGGCTCGTTTGTCTGTGACGGACAGGATCTCTTGCGGGACGGGAAGCTGCGCAATGCCCTGTTGGGATATGTCCCTCAAGGGAATCCGCTGATCGAGGAGCTTTCCGCATGGGACAATCTGCGCATGTGGTATGACAAAGAGACGCTGAGACGGGAACTGGATCAGGGTGTTCTGGCAATGCTTGGCATTGACGGCTTTCTCAAGGTGCCTGTGCGGAAGATGTCCGGCGGCATGAAAAAGAGGTTGTCCATCGGGTGCGCCGTTGCGGCAAAGCCACGGATCCTGCTGCTGGACGAGCCGTCCTCCAATCTGGACCTTGTCTGTAAGGAAGAGATACGTCATTATTTTGAGGCATTTAAAGAGCAGGGCGGTATTCTCCTGTTGGCCACTCATGATATGCAGGAGATCGCTCTCTGCGACCAATGCTTTATTTTAAAGCAGGGAACGCTCTTTCCCTATGTTTACGACGGTGACATTTCCCGTCTGGCGGAGAATTTGTCATGAAAATTTTCGGAAGTTATTTTATCCTTCAACTCAGGCGGACCTTGCGGCATCTGCCGGCGCTTGCGGTCCTCACGCTGGTCTTGTGCGGCTGTGCGGGGATTTTTGCCGTGCAGTGCGTGAGAGACAGGGAGACGTCAGAGGACAGGCAAAAATATCGGATAGCCCTTGTGGGAGAAACAGATGACACCTATCTGGGCTTCGGTATCTCGGTGCTCTCCAGGCTGGACGATTCCCGCTATATGCTGGATTTTCCGAGTATGACGGAGGCGGAGGCCAGAAGGGCATTGATGGCCGGAGAGATCGACGCTTATGCCAAGGTGCCGGAGGGGCTGACGGATTCCATCGTGCAGGGTACGAATGACACGAAGGTAACCCTTGTAGGCTCCACCAATCAAAAGGGAATGGCGGGTATTCTGGTGGAGGAGCTGGCGGAGGCCGCCTCGACGATGATCGTCCGCTCCCAGAGCGCTGTTTTCGGAATGCAGAATATTCTGTGGGAGAACGATCTGGGCGATCAATGGTGGGAATATACCGAGAGGCTGAATCTTCGGCTAATCGACATGGTGCTGAACCGCACCGGACTGTGCGATCTGAAGGTGTTGGGAATAGGCGGAGGACTTTCCGCGGAGGGCTATTATCTGTGCGGGATCACGGTCTTTTTCCTGCTGCTTTCCGGAATCGGCAGCAGTCCGCTGTTCTCCGGAAGGAATCGAGAACTGGCAGGACTGATGGCGTCCAGAGGAGCGGGAGCCGTTTCGCAGGTGGCCGGAGAATATCTGGCATATCTGCTGCCGGCAGCGATCTGTCTGTTTGGTATCTTTCTGACCGTATGGCCGCTCTTGGGAAGCGGCGCCCTCGGGATAGCGGAGTGGAACGGCAAGGGCGTTTTGAACGCCGCAGGATTCTTCTTCGCGCTTCTCCCTGTGGCGGCGGCATTTGCGGCAATGCAGTTTTTTGTCTATGAGGCTGCGGAGGGAGTGGTGAGCAGTATCCTGCTGCAGTTTGTCTGCGGCATCGGCATGGCATATATTGCAGGCTGCTTTTATCCTGCCGGTATGCTTCCGGATTGTTTGCGGCAAGTGGGAGAGGTGCTTCCGGCGGGCGTTGCACTGCGCTATGCGGGCGGAAGCCTCACGGGGGAGATTCCGTTTTCGGCGGCAGCGGGGATCCTCTTTTACCTGATCTTATTTTTTGCGCTGTCCGTATCGGTCAGAAAACGCAGGATTCAGAGAGGATAGACGGGAATGCGTAGGATAGCGATACGATATGTTCTCTTAAATAAGCGTCTGTTCAAAAAATACAGCTTCCTTTTGATCCTGTGCATGGTGCCTCTGCTTCTGGCCGGAATGCGTATCGCGGCGAGACAGGAGAGCGGGATCGTGACCGTCGCACTGTGGGGGAGCAATCCGGCGGACGAACTGTCGAACAGGGTCATGGAGCAGCTGGAGAGAAATGATGTGCTGCGCTATGTGCGCTGCACTTCCAGGGAAGAAGCTGTGGGGCTTGTGGAAAGCTTTCAGGCGGACGCGGCGTGGATCTTTCCCGAGGATCTTGCGGGCGAGTTTTGGGCGGCGGCTTCCGGAAAGACGGTGGCGCCCGTGGTGACTGTGCTGGAGCGGGAAGACAGTATCCCGCTGACCTTTTCCAGGGAAATCCTAAGCAGTGCGTTGTACCCCTATTTTTCCTATGCCGTCTATGAGGATTTTGTCAGAGATGACATGGGACTGGAAGCGGACAGCGGAGAACTGAAGGAGGCATACGAGCGGACTCTGGTGGAGGGAAGCCTGTTTCGGCTGGAGTACTTTGACGGGCAGGCATCGGAGGAGAGCAGCTATCTGTTGGCGCCCATGCGGGGAATGCTGGCGTTATGGCTGGTGCTGTGCGGACTGGCCGCGGCCCTGTACTATCTTCAGGATGAGCGGCGCGGGACCTTTTCGCAGATGTCGCTTCGGCGCAGGGAGTGGACGGCAATCGGATTTCAGGCTGTGCTGTTGATTGATGCGGCGGCGGTGCAGATCATTGCCTTGAGATTCTCGGGCGTATTTACGATGTGGAGCAGGGAGATAGGGAACGCGGTCCTGTTCGCGGGCTGTACGCTGCTGTTCTGCAATCTGATGCGGCTTCTCTGCGGCACGCCGGAGCGCCTCGGCAGTTGTATTCCCGTCCTGATGACCGCCATGACGGTATTGTGTCCGGTGTTCGTCCGCATAGATCTGTTCCGGCCGCTTCAATATCTGCTGCCGCCTTTTTATTATTTAAATGCAACGCACAGCACCTACCATTTTTATTTGATGGCGGCATATATCTGCGTCATGGCTCTGCTGTGCGCCCTGGTCTCTTGGCGGAAGAACCGGAAATAAACGCGCCAAGGCTCTGTGCATAACGGGGGCATGCAGGCGGAGGGAACGGAGTAAAGCAAGATGGAAAAATGGTTCGTGGCGGCCAAGAAGGCCGACTTTAATCAATGGGCGGAGGAATTTCACATCAGTCCGGTGCTGGCAAGGATACTGCGCAATCGGGACCTGACGGAAAGCGCCCAGGTGGAGCGGTTCCTGCACGGGACGCTGCAGGATTGTTATGCTCCCTGGCTTTTAAAGGATATGGACAGGGCGGTGGAAGCAATTCTGGAGGCGATAGAGCAGGGGACGGCCATTCGCGTCATCGGAGACTATGATGTGGACGGAATCTGCGCTTCCTATATCCTGACGAAGGGCTTTGAGATGCTGGGAGCCGCGGCGGATACGGCGATTCCTCATCGCATTCACGATGGCTACGGCCTCAATGACAACCTGATCCGCGAGGCTGCGGAGGAGGGTGTGGGATTGATCGTCACCTGCGACAACGGCATTGCCGCGGCGCCCCAGATCGAACTGGCGGGATCGCTTGGAATGAAGGTCGTCGTCACGGACCATCACGAGGTGCCGTTTGTCCTGTCGAAGGACGGGGAACGCAGCGAGGTGCTTCCCCCCGCGCTGGCCGTGGTGGATCCCAAGCGGGAGGAATGCGCCTATCCTTTTGCGGGCATCTGCGGGGCGGTGGTGGCCTACAAGCTGGTGACCGCACTTGCGCTAAAGACCGGAAATGAGAAGCTGCGAGAGGCGCTGGAGGAGTTTTTGGAATTTGCGGCGCTGGCCACAGTGTGCGACGTGATGGAGCTTAAAGATGAGAACCGCATTCTGGTGAAGGCGGGACTGGAGCGCCTGCGGGATACGAAAAATCAGGGTCTGCGGGCGTTGATAGAGGTAAACGGACTGGATATCAAAGGCTTGAGCGCCTATCATCTGGGCTTTGTGATCGGTCCCTGCCTGAATGCCACCGGAAGGCTGGATACGGCGAGACGGGCGCTGGAGCTTCTGCAGAGCGGGACGAAGGCGGAGGCCATGAGGGCGGCGGCGGAGCTGAAGGAGCTGAATGACAGCCGCAAGAATCTGACGCTTCAGGGCGTGGAGCAGGCGCAGCGTTACATAGAACAGAACGGTCTTGGGCGGGATAAGGTCATAGTCGTCTTTTTGCCGGAGGTACACGAGAGCTTGGCGGGCATTATCGCCGGAAGGATAAGGGAGCGGTACAATCGCCCCGTGTTCATTCTCACATCGGGGGAAGACGGCGTAAAGGGCTCCGGCCGGTCCGTGGAGGGCTATCACATGTTTCGGGCCATGACGGAGGTGAAGCGGTACTTTACGAAATTCGGCGGTCACGCCATGGCGGCGGGGCTTTCCATGGCGGAGGAGGATATCCCGAAGCTGCGCAGGGAGCTGAACGAAAGGTGCGCCATGACGGATGAGGATTTCCTTCCGAAGGTCCACATCGACGTGCCCATGCCTCTGGATTACGCAACCGTGGAGCTGGCGGAGGAGCTGGAGCTTTTGGAGCCCTTCGGCGTAGGGAATCCCAAACCGCTCTTTGCACAGAAGGATCTGACCTTTCTTGCCGGTTCCCTGATGGGAAAAAATAAGAATTTTGCCGGATATGAGGTCAGAACGCCGGAGGGAAAGCGCTTCCGGCTGGTGTTCTTTGGAGATCCGGCGCTGTTCGACGCCTTTCTGGACGAGAAATTCGGCTCCGGCAGCGCCGAAAAGCTGTATCAGGGGAAGGGGCAGTGGAAGGTATCCGTGGCCTACCGGCTGGAAAAAAACACTTACAGAGGGGTCACACGCCTCGAGTATATCATGCAGCATTACTGCTGAGCGAGGCAGGAGCCGCCGAAGCGGCAGAATGAGAGGAAAGATGATTTTAACGGTAAATTTAAATCCGGCCGTTGACAGGACCTGCCGGCTTCAGACGCTCAAGCCGGGGGAGGTGAACCGGCTGTACAGTGCAAAGAGCGTGGCCGGCGGCAAGGCGGTGAACGTGGCAAAGGTGCTGCGGCAGTTCCATATGCCGACGGCGGCAGTGGGATTTTTGGGCGGCTCGGGCGGCAGAATGATAGAGGAGGCTCTGGAGAAGGCGGGCGTGGAGTGCCACTTTACCGAAATCGGCGGTCAGACCAGGACCAACACCAATATTCTGGAGGAGGACGGGCGCGTCACGGAAATTCTGGAATCCGGTCCTGTGATCACGGAAAAGGAGCTGACGCAGTTTTTAAAGCAGTTTACGGGCTGTCTGGAGACCTGTGAACTGGCGGTGATGTCCGGCAGCCTTCCCCAAGGGGTCCCCACGGACATTTACGCGAGGCTGACCGAGCTCTGCCATATGGCGGGGTGCCGCGTGATCTTAGATGCGTCGGGAGAGGCTCTGCGTCAGGGGATACAGGCCGGTCCCGATCTGGTGAAGCCAAACCGCAGAGAATTAGAGTATCTGGCAGGGAGACCTCTCAGGACCCGAAAAGATGCGGCGGACGCGGGGCGCGCCCTTCTTGCGGCGGGAGTCGGCAGAGTCGTAGTCTCTCTGGGAAGCGAGGGACTTCTCTGGGTGGACGGGGAACGTGAATTGTTCCGAGAGGCAAGGCCGGTAAAGACCGTGAACACCGTGGGCTGCGGCGATACGGTGGTGGCGGCCCTGTGCATGGGCGAGATCGCGGGAGAAGACGCGCAGACGACGCTTGCCAAAGCGGCGGCCATGGCGGCGGCGAACGCTTCCACCGGCGAGAGCGGAAATATCCCCATGGACGTCTATCTTGAATTATTGTGAAATAAAATACGGATATAAAACATTAGAGCATAGGACGCTTGATATTGCGAAATGAATTGCATAGAATAATCTTATATACCAAGCAACAAAGAAACAAAGAGTATTATTACAGGGGCTGGTCTTCGTCGGAAGGAATGTATGTGGCAATATCTTGGATATTACAATGCAATATACGGCAGAGATCGTTTAATGTGGTCGTGTTCAGTGGCTTATTTTTGCGGAGTTTATCTAAGATAGCACTGGAGATGTGATGTTTGTTGATTAAGGAATAAGTCGTTTCTTCGGAAGCTTTTAACGTTACCCAAAAAGGACTGTAATCTATCAATGCCCATCCTTCCTCTCATCTTCTTCTCTTCTTCTATTCTGTTGATTTCATTGTATTTTATTATTTGATACTTGACTATGGTCATGATTATGACTATAATAGACGGAGCAATTGTCATTATGACCATTTCCGGAGGACTTATACCGGGAATGCGCAGGAAATATGAGGAAACAGTAAATAAGTGATTGACGAGATTTCCTCGGGGGGGGTAGAATAAGATAGTGAAAAACTCCCCGGACGGGAGAAAAAGCTTGACGGAGCTGTTCGGGGGGGTAGAATAAGGCGATGCGTCAAGAAATTATCAGGAGCGTTTATGGAATACGGGAACGGACGGCATGAAAACAACATAGGCAAATTTATATTGGTGTTCGTGGCAGTCTGTCTTCTGATAGGCGTGACGGCCGGCGGCATTACCCTGTGGCAGATCCATCAGGAAAACAAGGCCCAGCAGGAAATGGAACAGCTTGCCGAGAAGACGTATGAACCGCAGGAAAGCGCGAGCCCGACGCCGCAGCCCACCATGGAGCCGGAGGCAGAAGAGGAGGAACAGCCGGAAGGGTATCCGACGCCTGCCGATTTGGGCATTGAGGTTCCGGATAAGGAGCTGCACTTTACCGAGCTTAGGGAGACCAACTCGGATATTTACGCCTGGATCTGCATTCCGGATACAAAGATCGATTATCCCATTCTGCAGAGCGAGGAGGAGTTGGACTATTACCTTCAGACGAATCTGGACGGCTCCAAGGGATATCCGGGCTGCATCTATACCCAGATGATGAACAGCAAGGACTGGAGCGACAGGAACACGGTGATCTACGGTCATAACATGGGAAACGGTACAATGTTCCAGAACCTTCATTATTATGAGGATCCGGAATTTTTTGAATCGCATCCTTATGTCTATATCTACACGGAGCAGGAGCTTTTGGTCTATCGGGTGTTCGCCGCATACGAGAACGACGACCGCCATGTGCTGCTCTACAACGACTTCAGTACGCCGGAAAGCTTTGAGGAATACATAGACAGAGTCTATGAAAAGGACGGGTTGAGCGATCATCTGGACGAGGACGCCAGACCCGGGGCGGAGGACCGCATCATTACGCTCTCCACCTGCATCAACAAAAAGCCCAACCGCCGCTGGCTGGTACAGGCGGTGCTTGCAGCACGGGAACCGTATGCGCCCGAGGCGCAGCAGTAAATATTATTTTGGTATCACACGGGCGCAAGCTCGGTTGATATATGCCTCACGCACAATATGAAAGGAGGGATGCGAAAAGTGAAAAAGAGAATTTTGGCGTTGGTTTGTGCCGCTACAATGGTCATGGGCATGAGCCTTACGGTATGCGCACAAGGAAGCGGCACTGCAGGAAAGACTGCACAAAATGCTGTGGCGCAGCAGAGCACTGAGATCGTCAGCATAGAGAACAACACAGGTCAGACACTGTCCGCTGCAACGATCGCAAGCTTTGCCGAGACTACCGGCATCGCTGCCGGCGTGCAGGGCGCTACGATCGAGGCCGTTCCTACCAATACGGCAAAGGCAATGATCGCCGAAGCGAACAATCAGGTCGGTGCAAATACCTTCATTGCGGCAGTAGTGGATCTGAAGGTTCCCGCCGGCACAGGCACGGCGACCTTTACACTGACCTGCCCTAACGTATGGGCGGGACAGAAAGTGACCATTCTCCATCTGAAATCCGATGGTACCTATGAGATGATCACTCCCAGCAATGTGGCAAATAATTCCGTAACCTTTACTATGACGTCTTATTCACCGATTGCAATTGTAATCGATACTGCAGCGTCGCCCAAGACCGGAGACGACGGCCTGGCAGCAGGCGCTATGATCGCCCTGATGGCCATGGCTGCGGCAATGGCAGGTGCGGTTGCTTACAGAAAAGTAAGAGCATAGTTCTTTGAAGTGAATTTCTTTCCTGGCGTGAGGCATTTTTTTCAAGAATTTTAGCAGAAGGTGTTTTGAAATGAGTTGGAGCCTGAGGATCCGCAAAATCCTGACATGGATCATACTGACTGTTTCGGCCGTTATCTTTGTAGGTGCAATGGCTTTTCTGGCGCTGCAGATATCCGGCAGAAGGCGTCTGGAGCAGAAGACCTGCGGGACCGTGCCCTGTCTTTCCGGGACGGAGCCTGTGGAGGCCGGCGTGCTGTCGGAGGACTGGCAGGAGGGAGACGTACTGTATCAGGGCGTGCACTACCGCTACAACAGCGATATCCTGACCTTCCTTTTCTTCGGAATCGACCGCAGGGAGGAAGCAGGGGACGCAAAGACCGACGTCGGTCGTGCGGACGCTGTTTTTCTTCTGGTCCTGGATCCCCATACCAAGGAAATGTCTGTGATCGGTGTGGACAGGAACACCGTGGCGGACGTGGATGTATATGACCGTGACGGCACGTTCGTGGCAACGGAAAAGCTGCCGTTATGCCTTCAGTATACCTACGGCGACGGTCTGCATGTAAGCTGTGAGCGTTCCGAGGCAGCGGTCTCCGGACTTTTCTACGAGCTTCCCATCAACGGCTATGCGGCCGTCAATATGGGGGCGATTCCTATGATTAATGCCACTGTGGGCGGCGTCAAGGTCACCGCGCTGGAGGACCTTGCGGAAAGCGGAATCAGGAAAGGGGAGGAAGTGCTTCTTGACGACAGATCCTCCTATGCCTATCTGCATGACCGTGACGAACAGATGCCGGGGAGCGCACGCCTGCGGCTTCAGAGACAGCTGCAGTACGTGACCGCCTATTGCGAGACGGCTCTTGCCTCCCTGAAAGAGAATCCCGCACTGCCCATCGAGCTTTTTCGGGTTCTCGAAAAATATATGGTCACGGACATCTCTGTGGACGAGGTAAGCTATCTGGCCACGCAGGTGGCGGATTACACATTCAACGAGCAGATGATCTATCTGCCGGAGGGAGAGACGCTGCAGACGGAGGATTCCGTCAGGGATACTTCCGGCGAAGTCTTCTATCCGGACGAGACGTCCCTTTATGAGATGATGCTGAAGGTCTTTTATGAGGAAGTGAAAAAGTAGGAACAGGTGAGCTGTTATGTACAAAAAACGGCCGCAGGGGTGGTTAAAACATCTTGATTTCATCATGCTGGATCTTTTATGTCTGTGCGCGGCGTTCAGTCTTGCGTATGCCGTCAGACAGGGCGATTTCCGATTCCTGGAAAACGCCGCCTACCGCAGCCTTGGCCTGGTGGTCCTGCTGGGTGACATCGGGGTCATAACGGCCTCCAATACTTTTAAAAATGTGCTGAAAAGAGACTTCTACCGGGAATTTTCCGTGACGGTGAAGCATGTCTGCATTTTGGAAGCGATCGTGATCGTGTACCTGTTCGCAATCAGGGGGAGCGTCACCTATTCCAGGATCTTTGTGGGTCTGCTGGGAGTCTTCTATTTTCTGTTCAGCTGCCTTTCGAGAATGCTGTGGAAAAGGCGCCTGCGCAATACCATGGGCGCGGTGGGAAGGAATTCTCTCATGATCGTGACCTCAAAGGACAGCGTAAATGAGATCGCAAGGAACATTATAGATAAAAATTACGAAAAGTTCCGCTTGGCCGGACTCGCCGTCTTAGACAGCGATATGCGCGGCCGGACGGCGGCAGGGATTCCGGTCATCGCCGGACGAGAGGACGTAGTGGAATGTGTCTGCCGCAGCTGGATCGATGAGATCCTGATCTGTCTTCCTGAGAATGAGATAGAGGGGATTCGGGAACTGACCGAAAAGTTCATGGAGATGGGCGTGGCGGTCCATACGGTCCTTTATCAGGCATTGGAGAATAAGGGTCAGAAGCAGTTCGTGGAACGGATCTTTAATTATACGGTGCTGACCAACAGCATCAATTACGCCACCCAGACCCAGCAGATGATCAAGCGGGGGCTGGATATTGCAGGGGGCCTTGTGGGAAGTCTGATCACCTGTGTGCTGTTTTTGTTCCTGGCGCCCGTAATCTATATCCTTTCGCCGGGACCTATCTTTTTTAAACAGGAGAGGGTAGGGAAAGGCGGGAAGCGTTTCCGGATGTATAAGTTCCGCAGCATGTATCCGGATGCAGAGGAACGCAAAAAAGAGCTGATGGAGAAGAACCGCGTGCGGAGCGGATTGATGTTCAAGGTGGAGGAGGACCCCAGAATCATCGGCAGCAGGGTGCTGCCGGACGGTACGGTCAAGAAAGGATTCGGGAATTTTATTCGGGATTACAGCCTGGACGAGTTTCCCCAGTTCTTCAATGTGCTCAAGGGGGATATGAGCCTTGTGGGGACCAGGCCGCCCACTGTGGACGAATGGGAGCGCTATGATCTCCATCACAGGGCGAGACTGGCGATTCGGCCGGGCATCACCGGCTTGTGGCAGATCAGCGGCAGAAGCAACATCACCGATTTTGAAGAAGTGGTGAAGCTGGATACACAATACATCACGAAATGGAGCATGGGACTGGACTTAAGGATCCTGTGGAAGACGGTTGGCGTGGTGTTGAAAAGACGGGGGTCGAGGTGAGAGGGGAAATCAAAGCGGATATTGTCCGGAAAGAGGAAAATGATGAGATATAACAGCTCACAATATGAGGAAAGCATCGATATTGCAGCGCTTGCAGCCGGTATCCTGCGCAAGAGATGGAGGCTGATTCTTGCCTGTGCGGCGGGCGCCCTGCTGCTGGGACTGTATAAGGGAGTGCTGCACCCGGGCAGCGCAGGAGATGCGGCACAGATCTCGCAGCTTCAGGAGGAGATTTCCAAGAACAATGAGACGCTTGCCAAGAATGAGAGCGACATTACGGCTCATGGATTTACGATTGCGGCGGATCAGGAAAAGATCGCAGCCAACGACGAGCTGATCGCGACGCAGCAGGAGCTGCGCACGGCACAGCAGGAGAAGCTGGAAGCGCTGCGGGCCGATCGTGACAGGAACCAGGCGGTACTGAACGACGCCAATGCAACGCCGGAGCAGACAGAGGACGCCAACAATCGGCTGCTTACCTTGGCGAACGATATCGTGAATGCCGAGAATCAGCTCAATACGATCGTGACCCAGATCACCAACGCCCAGAAGGATACCGCCAATCTGCAGGCGGAGATCGACAAGCTGAGAGCCACTGACAGCACGCTGGAGGAGGCCAATGCGGGGCTTCAGGAAGAGATCGGAGCGCAGAACGCCCAACTGGCAGAGCTGCAAGGCAGCGGCGGCACGGGACAGACCGTTAAATACGCCGTGCTTGGCGGCATATTGGGAATCCTGTTCGTCTGCGGCATCGGTCTGCTGCAGTTTCTCTTCAGCAAGAAGCTGCGCTGCTCCGAGGAGTTGCGGGAGAAGTACGACCTGCCCGTCTTGGGGGAATTCTGCTCCGCCGCGGCGCAGAAGCACGGAAGATTTGATAAGATGCTGGATCGCCTCTCCGGCGACGTACAGACGCTCCCCGACAAGAACAATGTGTACGATCTCATTGCCGCCGGGATTCAGGCGGCAGGGCAGCCGCTGCCCATGCGGCTGGCCGTGACGGGCACCGTGGACGAGAAGGTCCTGCGGGAGGTGAGCGGCTGGCTCTGTAAATTCCTGCCGGAGGAATATGAGGTCCTCATGGCCTCCAATCCCGTCTACAACGCAGGGTTCCTTGCGGAAATCAGGCAGTATACGGTGCTGCTGGTGGAGATGAAGCAGATTTCCGATAAAAGGGAGATCGACAAGCTGGCCGACGTACTGTGCCGCAATGAGGTCAATGTGATCGGCGCCGTGGTACTGTGACGGAGTGAAGCGGTATCGTGAATGGAAAGGAACTAATATATGAACATTAGTTTTTTTGGTCTCGGATATGTGGGGTGTGTTGGAGCGGCATGTTGTGCCAGACTTGGGCATCATGTAATAGGAACGGATGTTTCGAAGAACAAAGTGAGTCTTATAAATCAAGGGCGCCCGACTATTATCGAGGCCGAGATAGAGGAACTGATAAAAGAAGCTCATGATAATGGCAGACTGGAAGCCACTATGGACTTTCGTTATGCGGTGATGCACTCGGAGATTTCATTTATCGTCGTCGGAACGCCGAGCAGTAAGGAAGGGCATCTTAATCTGGATTATGTATATGCTGTAGCGCGACAGATAGGGGAGGCACTCCGAGAGAAGAAAGAATTTCACATTATCGCTATCAGAAGTACTGTCTTGCCCGGCACGAACCAGACAGTGGGAAAAATGATTGAAGAAGCATCAGGAAAAAAGAGAAATCAGGACTTTACAGTCGTGTCTAATCCGGAATTTCTTCGCGAGGGCACGGCAGTTCATGATTATATGAATCCGCCTTTTACGCTAATCGGAACTGACAGTGAATTGGCGGAAAGCAGCTTCAGGGAATTATATAAAGATATTCCGGGCGAGTTCATATCTACTGATATTGAAGTCGCCGAAATTATGAAGTA
This sequence comes from uncultured Acetatifactor sp., assembly GCA_947624245.1. Lineage (GTDB taxonomy): Bacteria > Bacillota > Clostridia > Lachnospirales > Lachnospiraceae > Acetatifactor. The sequence continues at coordinate 56,893 of CANQJL010000007.1, forward strand.
TGTCAATAACACATATCACGGACTGAAAATCGTATTTGCAAATGAAGTGGGAAATATTTGCAAGGCGTTAAATATTGACAGTCATAAGGTCATGGAGATTTTTTGCAAAGACAGGCAGTTAAATATCTCGCCATACTATTTTAAGCCGGGCTTTGCATATGGCGGATCCTGTCTGCCGAAGGATTCCAGAGCGCTGCGCACGCTGGCACACGATTTGTATATTGATGTACCGGTGATAGATGCGATTCACCCATCCAACGAAATCCAGAAAAAGAATGCCGTTGAGATTATTGAGAGCAAGGGAAAGCGAAAAATCGGAATTCTCGGCTTAAGCTTCAAAGCAGGGACGGACGATCTGCGATGCAGTCCAATTGTAGATGTGGCGGAAGTATTATTGGGCAAGGGTTACGAGATTAGTATCTATGACAGAAATGTCAAAGTATCTCAGCTCACAGGGACGAATGCGGATTTCATTGCTGCAAAGCTGCCGCATCTGCATGAGATGATTTCAGATGATTTGGATGCGGTCTGCAGGGAAAGTGATGTATTGGTCATTGCAAATAAGGAAAGAGAGTTTGATGAACTTCCCCAAAGGCATCCGCACAAGATAATTGTGGACTTAGTCCGTCAATTCACAGAGCTTGATTATGACGGAAACTATGAAGGCATAAGCTGGGCGAATATTAATATCAACTCTGCACAAAACGACCTGCCGGTAAAAGATATGGAAAAAATAGAATTCTAGGGACATGTAAAATAAAGCAGTTACGCGGAGGGCAGCGGTCATGGCTGATATTCAGTGGCTCGTAAATCGCTTACGGGCGATGGACATATCTGAAATTATCTGGCGTCTTTCGCAGAGAGTCATTCGCGGGAAAGAAAAAAGACAGTTTAAATTACACAAAACATCTGTGACAGAATTTTTATTCAATAAAAAATTGAATTATCTTGTGATAGATTCGCGGAAGTTACAGCTAAACCTGAAAAATCAAGGATTCAGGTTGACAACAGATGTCCCTCTTTTGGGTGAATATGATTACAAAACATACAAGAAACAGTGGCATTTGGGTTTTCAGACAGAGAATACATGGCCATTGGTATTCAGTCCCTCGCTTAAATATAAGCAGCGCGATGATATAGGTGACGCGCGGACAAACTGGGAGCTTAACAGGCATTTTCAGTTTGCACTGTTGGCAAAAAATTATGCGGCGAGTCGAGATGTAAAATATCTGAATGAGTTTACTGAGCTGTTTGAAGACTGGAATGAAAAGAACCCATTTTTATGGGGAATATCGTGGACAAGCGTAATGGAAATCGCCATTCGATGCAGCAATTGGTGTTATTCCTATTGCTTCTTAAAATCGACAGATGCGCCAAAGGAGTTGCTTGATAAACTTCAAACCGGCATTCTGAATATGACCGACTACATCACAAAGCATTATTCGCGGTATTCATCCGCGAATAATCATCTGATTGTTGAGGCTTACGCAATCGGACAAACCGGAATCCTGTGTGATCATCAGCCGTGGATTAAGCTGGCTGTTGATATTCTGATAAGAGAACTGCCGTTGCAGAACTATTCTGACGGAGTTAATAAGGAGTTGTCTTTACATTACCAGTCTTTTTATATGGAAGCCATGGGGCTGATGATGCGGCTGCTTGTCAAAAACGGGTACAGCGTTCCTGATACGTGGACCCCAATGCTTGAAAAGATGTGCACATATGTTGCAGACTGCATGGGGGATCATGGTGAGGCGGTCGTCTTCGGAGATGACGATAAAGGAAAAATTCTGGATCTGCAGGGAGGAATAGAAAATCACTATCAATATATACTTGGATTGCTTAGCGTTATGCTTGACAGGCAGTATACCGACTTAAGCAAGTTGAACTGCGAGAATCTTACCTGGCTTTTTAGCGAAGAAGAGTTGAGTGCGGCACGAAAGAAGCCATTGTATCGACCTCCGCTTTCTGCCTGCTATAAAGAGGGAGGGAATACGATTCTTCGCAGCAAAGACAGAAGAATTCTGATAGGAGTCGATCATGCTGCGCTCGGGTTTGGGAGTATCGCTGCTCACGGCCATGCTGACGCTTTGAGCTTTCAGATGTTTGTCGATGGGGAGCCGATATTTGTTGACCCTGGGACCTACATATACCACTGTGATCTTAATGCAAGAAACGCTTTCCGAAAGACTGTGAACCATAATACGGTCACGGTCGAAGGAAAAGACCAATCTGAAATGCTGGGGGCTTTTTTGTGGGGGAAGCGTGCGGAGTGCAAGCTTATAGATTTTAAAAATACATCGAATAAAACAATTCTTGTGGCAAAGCAGGACGGATATCGGCCTATTATCCACAGAAGGATGTTTGAGTTTGACGGAAACAGAAAACTGCGCATTACAGACAGATTATCGGCGGCCTGTAATTATTCATTGACGTTTATGCTTTCGCCGAACACAACAGCGCAGATTGAAAATAATACGGTTTTGATTTCAGCGGGAGTGTGCTCCTGCAAAATGGAATTTGAAAATAAAGTAGATTTTGAAATATCCACGCGAGACGCCGCTTTTTCAGAGCAATACGGAGTGCAAAATAGCACAACTGCAGTAAGCGTCAGATCTCAGGGCATAGGAATGATATCGAAAATAACTGTTTGGGAGAACCCTCATGAATATAGCTGCGATTAAAAAGCTAAATGAAAATATGCCTTATTGGATGAAAAGGCCGTTTGCCCATATAATCCGCAATCGACTGATTGAAAATAAGGTTTTTCTAAAACAGTATGAGCTGCTTGAGCAGGCAGATGGCATGACTGAGCAGGAAAAAATCAAATTGCAACTGGATAATTTGAAGAATGTTCTTGTTCATGCGTATCAACACACGGTTTATTACAGGGAAATAATGGACAGCATCGGCTTCAACCCTGAATCGGTAACCGCTCCTGAAGATTTAAAAAAGCTGCCGGTACTGACAAAAGAATTGCTTAAAGAAAATTACGAGAAGCTTTTAGCGGACGATATAGATAATTTTTATGATGTGAGAACCGGCGGAACAACGGGGGAACCTATCCACGTTCTTATGGAAAGAGATGCAATATATCGTGAGTGGGCGTTTACATATCACTATTGGAGCAAATTTGGGTATGATTATCGGACAAGCAAATTAGCCACTTTACGTGGGGTTGATCTGCATGGAAGGCTTTATGAAATCAATCCCTTGTATCAGGAAATAAGGCTGAATGTTTTCAAGCTTAACAGGGACAACATAAAAGAATATATTCAGAGAATAGACGGATATGGAGCGGATTTTGTCTATGGCTATCCCTCGGCGGTTTATAATCTTTGCCGCTTGGCTCAAGAAGTTGGCATAAAGCTTGAGCATAGGTTCAAGGCGGCGCTACTGATTTCGGAAAATCTGTATAATTTTCAGGAAGCGGAGATTCGCAGTGTTCTGGCGTGCCCTATCGCAATTTTTTACGGACACTCAGAAAGAGCCGTTTTTGCCGAAAGGTACAATAAAGGGTATGTCTTTCAGTCGCTGTACGGGGTTACGGAAATAAACGATGCGGGCAATCCTGTCGTAACGGGATTTGTCAATGGAAAAATTCCGTTAATTCGTTATCTGGTAGATGATTATATTGAACCGGTCAACGGCAGAGAAATGAACATTATCGGGCATAGGGGGACAGACATCTTAATCGGCAGAAATGGTGAGCAGATATCTGCCGCTGCCATTAATTTTCATGATGATACTTTTGCGGAAATTAAAAGCTTTCAGTTCGTTCAGGATACTCCAGGGAAGTGCATTTTATATGTGGTACCGGCTGCAGGCAGATTATCAGATAAGGATTATAGACGCATTACAGACAGAGTATCGGGAAAACTGCAGAATGCATTGCTGTGTAAGGTAGAACAGAGCAATGATATTGTTTTGACAGAGCGGGGAAAATACAAGATGGTGATACAAAACTGTAAAGAAGGCCCTAAGATCTTTTCGGGGGGGGTAAAACATAGCGGCAAGACAATCGCAGGCTGCACATTCTGTGAAAGGGAGGTGGCAGCTTGAACATAACAGTCGCATTGAAAATAATTTATGAGAAGCTTCCTGAAACAGTAAAAGTCGTTTTTGCACCGATTATCCGAAGAAGTATGATTAGGAATAAAGTTTTCGTAGATCAGTACGCTGAATTGATAAGAGCAGACAATCTGGGAAATAGTGAATTAAGCGCTCTTCAATTCGAAAAGCTAAAAGAAATCTGTGTTTTTGCATATGAAAATACAAGATATTATCGTGATTTGTTTGATAATAATGGCTTTGACTGTTATAAATTTAGTTCATTTTCTGAATTTAAACAGAAAGTGCCAATTTTGACAAAAGATACTTTACTTGATAATTACGATGATATCAATGCTCAAAGCATTCATGATTTCTATCCTGCCAGTACTGGAGGTTCTACAGGGAAAAGGGTTGTAATAAATAATGCACCTGATTGTTTTTATCGTGAGAATGCTTTTTTGTGCCATCACTATTTAAAGTTTGGAGACTATAATTACAAAAGGAGCAAAGTTGCTTATTTTGGTGGGTTAGGGTCGAGCTTGATTTCTGCAAGCCCTCTTTATAACATGATGAGGTATAACTCAAAACTAATTAATAGGGACACGGTCGGCAAAGTGATAAAAAGCTTGAATAAATTTAGACCAGATTTTATACAAGGGCTGCCTTCTGCAATTTATTTTTTTTGTAAGTTGCTGAATCAAAATTCCGATAAACTTGAGTTCCGATTAAAAGGTGTGATATTTGCTTCAGAAAATATTTATGAGAATCAACGTAGATTTATTGAAAATATACTTCATTGTAAGTCACTTGCTCATTATGGTCATACTGAAAGAGTTGTTTTCGCGGAAGAAAATACTGATGCTGTTGGAAGACCGCAATATAAATTTAACAAGCTTTATGGTTATACAGAGATTGATTCGAACGATGGAACGATAATAGGTACAGGATTTATCAATCCTAGAATGCCTCTTATCAGATATAAAACAGATGATTATGCAGAAAGATTAGATAATGGATTGTACCATATAGAGGGTCATAGGACGGCTGCAATGGTTGGAAAAAACGGAGAACATATATCGGCAGCTTCATTTGCTCACATGGATGAAGTATTTGATTGTATGGAAAGATTTCAGTTTGTACAGAATGAGCCTGGAGTTGTAGATTTAAATATTATTCCAAAACAAGATTTGAATCAAAATATTATGAAGAGAATACAAAAATCTCTTGACTCAAAATTCATGGGAAATATGACCGTAGAAATCCATGTAGTTGATGAAATTCAATTAAGTGCACGTGGAAAATATGCTCTCTTGATACAGAATATAAAAGAAGAGTCGGAATATCAGCATTAATCATTATTATCGAAAGAGAGAGGAAGATAAAAATGGAATTGTTCTTATCGATAGCTTTTGGGGCATGGTTCGTTTTCTCAGCACTGTTTTATGGTTACATGGTTAAACACGAGGGGAAATAAAGTATGTTTGTGTACACTATTGGCGTGGCGATAGCTTTAGTTTTGTTTATTGTAATTGGTCTTATAGCAGGACGGTCTGTAAAAGATACAAACGATTATTATGTTGCAGGTAGGAAAGCACCAGTTATTTTGGTTGTTGGATCCTTAATAGCCTCTTTTTTGAGTACAGGAGCATTTCTTGGTGATACAGGAGAAGTTTATAGTGGCTTCTTCATGGGAATTGTAATTGTTGGAATACTGCAAGCATCGGGTTATGTATATGGAGCAAATTTGTTTGGGAAATACATTCGTAGGGCAGAAGTGAATACTGTTCCAGAGTATTTTGCGAAGAGATTTTCATCAAGGCGGCTTCAAATTTTAGCATCAATTACACTAATGTTTGCAGTAGCGGCGTATATGCTTTCGGCAATGCAGGGTGTTTCCACACTGATGACTTCAATTACTGGATTAGACTATAAAACTTGTGTGTTGATTGCATGGCTATCATTCACTGTTTTTACTGTTTATTCCGGTTCAAAAGGTGTATTGATTACAGATACAATTATGTTTTTAGTTTTCCTTGTAGCTGCAATTATTGGCATTCCGTTTATTGTTGCTAAAGCCGGCGGATGGAATGAGGCTATTACATCATTGGCGCAATCAACAAGTCGTCCTGGCATTATAGCTTGGACAAATAATCTCGATTATATGTATCCTACAGGTATACAGAATCTTATTTGGGCGATTGTATATGGTGTTGTCTGGGCAATGGTTGTTATGGTAAGTCCTTGGCAAACCAGCAGATATTTGATGGCTAAAGATGAGCATACGGTTGTTCGATCTTCAATTTGGGCATCCATGGGTGTAGTAACGGTTACAACTGTCCTGTATTTTTCGGCTGCATTTGTATACAAGATTAATCCTGATATTACAGATGGAAGCACTAGTATAATATGGGCAGCTATGAATTGTATGCCCGTGATTGTAGGAGTTATTATGCTGACGGGTATTTTATCTGCAGGAATATCCTCTGCCTCAACGTTTCTTTCCTTGATAGGTTCATCCTTAACAAATGATATCCTTATAGATAGGAAAAAGCATGATGCAAATCGGAATTTGATGATTTCCAGAATAGGGATGGCTATGGCGAGTGTTGTTGTTCTTATTCTCGCGTTCTTTAATCCGCCGCAGATTTTTTGGATTATGTATTTCGGTGGTACGGTCATTGCATCAGCTTGGGGCGTGGTTGCAATAGTGAGTGTATGGTCTAAAAACATGAGTGAGAACGGCGCTTTTTGGGGAATGTTACTCGGATTCCTAGGATGTGTAATACCGAAGACATACTCTTCTCTTAATGGCATAACCCTTCCAATTTATCTCGATCCGTTCTTTATAGGAATTGCAATGAGTATTATCGGAATTTTAATCGGAAGTAGAATAAAGAAGGCTAGTGTGCTTGAGGTCGCTGAATATGAAAAATTACATATTCGACCGGAATCTGAAAAAGATTCTGTGAAAGATAAAAAAACATTTAGCTTAATGTATATATATCTTGTGTTTGGAATATTGTTGGGAATGTTTTTTGTAGTTTTTTACGCTGTTCCGTATATAAACGCTTTTTGATAGTGATTCTATATTTTGGACTTAGTGAGACAAGCTTATAATAATATGAGCAACTAGAACTGGCATTTTTATGAAGGTGATGCTTATGCAACAGCGTAAAATATTAATTGTAGTGGAAAATCTCTCGGTTCCGTTTGATACCCGCGTGTGGCAGGAAGCTACGACTCTGGCGGAAAACGGATACACGGTATCTGTTATCTGTCCGAAAGGAAAGGGATATTCCGAGGACGAGGAACTTCTGGATGGGGTACACATTTTCAGACATAATCTTCCTGCCGAGGGGAATGGGGCTATTGGTTATTTAAAAGAATACTATACTGCGTTGCGCGAAGAAATAAGGCTCGCCCAAAAAATTTATAATGAGATAGGCTTTGATGTGATTCAGGGGTGCAATCCGCCTGACGATATCTATCTGGTCGCAAAAAAGTTTAAAAAATACGGAGTCAAATATGTATTTGATCATCACGATATATGTCCTGAGTTGTTTGAGGCAAAATTCGGGCACTCAAGCGGTCCGCTATACTGGAGCCAACTCTTTTTTGAAAGGCAGACATATAAACACTGCGCTTTTGCGTTTGTTACCAACGAAAGCTATAAGAAAATTGCGATAGAACGCGACAAAATGAATCCGGAAAAGGTAATTGTTCTGCGCAGTGGGCCAAAGCTGGAGCGCATGAAGATTCAACCCCCCGTTGAGAGCATAAAACGAGGATATCAGTACATGGTAGGGTACCTCGGTGTTATCGGTCAGCAGGAGGGAATTGAGTATCTTCTTGAAGCAGCAAAGATTATCAAACAGCGCGGATATAGCGTGTTTTGGGGAGTTGTGGGCGGCGGACCGCATCTTGAAGCCCTTAAGAAGCAGGCGCATGAAATGCAGCTTGATGATTGCGTTGAGTTTACGGGGCGGGTGCCGGACGAGACGATGCTTGAGTATCTTAATACGGCGGACGTTTGTGTAAACTGCGACAAATATAACAGCATGAATGATAAGAGCACTATGAATAAGATTTTGGAGTATATGGCGCTGGCAAAACCGATTGTGCAGTTCGATTTGACCGAAGGAAGATATTCGGCGCGAGAGGCATCTCTGTATGCACGAAATAACGATGCTGAAGATATGGCCAGGAAAATCCTGGAGCTGTTGGAAGATCCCGAACGTCGCAAACAAATGGGCGAATACGGCCGCAAGCGCGTTGTCAATGAGCTTAGCTGGGAGCATACGAGTAAAGCGCTGCTCGAGGGGTATGAAAGATTTTTTGAGAATTTATAAAACAAATCAGTAAAAAGAGGAATCAATAGATGGATGAAAATCAAGTATATCTCTTTACCGACATGGAGTATAATGAGGCTAAAATTCAAAGAGTTATTGAAGAAACACATCTACTTGACATTATAGAGCCAGGGCAAAAGGTTGTGATTAAACCTAATTTTGTTCAGGAAAAGCATGACAACTCTGATGATTGGGACTATGTTATTACTCATCCTGTGGTAATGACCGCTGTGATAAAGGCAGTGTGTAAAAAGCTTGAAAATAATGGGGAAATTATTATTGCAGATGCACCGATGACACCTACCAGATTCGATACTTTGATTCAACATTTTCCGGTACAGGATTGGAGATTATTATGTGATGAGAATGGCATTGCTTTTCAACTTATTGATCTACGGGATGAAGAATGGTTTAACGCATCAAATGGAATCATTCTTAAAAGTCAAAAATTGCCCGGAGATCCATTGGGAAAGGTAATGTGTAATCTTAAGGATGAAGCGAGCGAATTTTGGGGCAAACAAACAGGCTCTCAGGGATTCTATGGCGCCGATTACGATATAAAAGAGACAAATAATGCTCATAATGGTTCGGACAATTGGTATAGTGTTTCAAAAACAGTAATATCTGCAGATGTGTTTATTAATGTTCCAAAGTTGAAAGCACATAAGAAAGCAGGCATGACTTGTTGTCTCAAGAACCTTATTGGAATCAATACGAATAAAAATTTATTGCCCCATCATAGTACGGGAACACCTGCCGAGGGCGGCGATCAATTTGATAATAGTGAATCAAGTCGAAAATTAGAAAGTGCAGTTACTGTTTATGCCAAAAAGATAGTACATTGCTGTAAATTCTTGACGCCTCTGTTGGTTCCACTGAAAAATATAGCGATAAAAGTATGGGGCGATAACCGGAAATCGGTCCGCAGCGGCGGATGGTATGGCAACGATACACTGTGGAGAACGATTGTTGATTTGAATAAAGTGATGTATTATGCAAATCAAGACGGCAGTTTACGTGAAGATTCTATGGACATGCGGAAAAAGTACATCGCAATCGTGGATGGAATTTTGGCAGGCGAGGGAAATGGTCCATTAGCGCCGGATAAAGTTGAGGCTGGATTTCTGCTGGCAGGATCAAATCCTGTAGCGGTTGATTGCGTTGCGGCATGGGCCATGGGGTTTGATTATCAAAAGATTCCATCAGTTTGCAAGGCCTTTGATTGTAAAAAATATAAACTTGTAGATTTCACTTATGATTCAATCATCTGTTATTTAAACCATAATCAGGGGACCAGCATTGGGAATCTCCCTAAGAATGTGATTAAGTACTTTAAAGCTGCCAATGGATGGGTTGGACATATAGAAAATAACAACTAAAGTTAAGGTAATAATTGAAAGCGAAGGAAAGAATTAAAATGTCACTTCACCATAAACTTAAGAACAATGAAGAAAAAATGTCTGTTGTTGGCCTTGGCTATGTTGGGATGCCTATTGCACATGCCTTTGCGAAGAAAGGTATTAATGTAATGGGGTTTGATTTGAGTAAAGCCAAAATAGAACTTTACAAGTCCGGCATAGATCCGACAAATGAGGTCGGAAATGAAGAAATAGCTAAAACAAAGATTTATTTTACATCAGATGAAGCAGAGCTTAAGAAGGCAAAATTTCATATCATTGCTGTTCCTACGCCGGTGAGTACAGATCATACGCCAGATTTAACATCGGTTATATCCGCATCAGAAATTGTAGGCAGAAATTTAGTCTCCGGATCGATAGTTGTTTATGAGTCTACGGTTTATCCGGGCTGTACAGAAGAAGTATGTATTCCGATTCTTGAAAAAAAATCAGGCTTAAAATGCGGGGAGGATTTTAAAGTAGGATATAGTCCGGAACGCATTAACCCGGGGGATAAGGTACATAGGCTTTATAATATTAAAAAAGTTATATCTGGCATTGACGAGGAGTCATTGCAGGAAATAAAAGCAGTATATGATATTGTTATTGAAGCAGGGACCTACCCTGTTTCAAATCTCCGAACGGCTGAGGCAATCAAGGTAGTTGAAAATAGCCAACGCGATATAAACATTGCCTTTATGAATGAGTTGGCAATGGTATTTGACCGTATGGATATTGATACCAATGAAGTTGTAGATGGAATGAATACCAAGTGGAATGCACTTGGCTTCAGACCGGGACTTGTCGGCGGGCATTGTATTGGTGTCGATCCGTATTACTTTACTTATAAAGCAGAAAAGCTTGGTTATCATAGTCAGATTGTTTTAAACGGCAGAACGGTCAATGATCGTATGGGAGCTTATATCGCTGATGTTGCTGTTAAGAAAATGGTTCAAGCGGGTCTTGCACCGGCAAAATCTGGAGGGGTATTGGTCTTAGGACTTACTTTTAAAGAGAATTGTCCTGATATACGAAACAGTAAAGTTTTTGACATCATTACGGAATTAAAAGAGTACGGAATTACTCCCTGTGTGGTAGACCCATGGGTATCTGAATATGATGCAATGAAAGAATATGGAATTAAACTTTCAAAACTAGATGACATCTCTGAAATGGATTGCATTATTGTAGCAGTCGCCCATGATGAGTTTAGAAATTTGGGTGTTAAGGGTATCGATCACTTATTTAAAAAGGGAGGCTCTCCTAAAGTATTGATTGATGTTAAGGGATTATTAGATATAAATGAATTGAAAAGTACGGGGATAAGCTGGTGGAGATTGTAACATTCAGATTTACCTAGAATGGCTTATTCCTAAAGATATACGGTAGATTTTGCGGGTATAATCCAAGAAGGGTGGACTAAAAAATGAAGGTAGGAATCTTGGTCCTGTTTGTTAGCACATTTGGAATCAGGGAAATGTATAACGCCCAGGAAATAGGAATGGGAAAGGCTTTTTCAGATAAAGGTGACGATGTGACGATATACAAATGCGTTGCGCATGACATGGAAAAAGTAGATGAAATCATATATCCAAATGTTAGATATATTTGCCAACCTGTAAAAACTATCGGAAATAACGCAATATCAAATTTTTCTTGGCTGAATACAGACATAGATTTGTTGGTCTGTTTTTCTGATGTACAGCTCATTTTGAAAACGGTATACAGATGGGCAAAGAAACATGATGTACAGTTTGCGCCATACGTAGGCATAACTAAAAGCCTGAACAATAACAAGGTTATTAGATGGATTAGCAATTTAAAGGCGAAAAGAATCATGCGTTTTTACAGTGATAAGACCGTCTTTGTGAAAACAAACGCCGTAAAAGAGCAGATGGAGAAGAAAGGTGTCCGGAACATATATGTCGCTCCGGTCGGTTTAGATATTACCAAGCTTCGAGACGATTATAAAACGATTTCAAAGGCTGAGGCACGAGAAATACTGGGGCTGAATCAAAGCGCCAGATATCTGCTTATGGTAGGGCGTCTAATTCCAGGCCGAGAACCGCTGCATTGCGTGGAACTGTTTGAGCGTATACACAAAGTTTGCGGAGATTTTCGATTGCTTGTTGTTGGCAAGGGACAATTGAAAGACGAGCTTTTTGCGCAGTTGACCGATAAAGGTCTGTACGCTTATACCGATTATGTTGAGAGTATCCCCAATACGGATATGTGGAAAGCTTATTGTGCCGTCGATGCTTTTGTGAGCTTTTCAAGTATAGAGATTTTTGGCATGTCCATTTTAGAGGCAATGTATTATGAAAAACCGGTTTATGTTATGCATGCACCCGGACCGAATGATATTATCGAAGACGGCGTGAGCGGTTTTCTGTTTGATTCGCTTTCTGCTATGGCGGACAAAATATTGCAGCCAAAGGATGAGTTTCAAATCGGTAAGGCGGCACATCAAAGAATCATGGAACACTTTTTGTGGAGCAGGGCCGTGGACATTATCACACAAACGATGGGGAATGAAAACTTCTCACAAGGATAAGACTCAAGTAGCATGAGAATAAGCCATGCACTTTTGACACGAACTACTATACACAGGGAGTTGAATAAAATGGATGCTTATAAGCTGTATAAGGCAGAACGATGGTTGTACATGCACCATGTTCCACTTTTGCCAAAATTGATCAAGGGGCTGATTTATCTCTTGCATAGTTCGTCTATCCCGTATGAGGCTCAGATTGGGGAGCACTGCAAGTTCCTTTATGGCGGACTGGGCTGCGTAATCGGCAAAGAGACTGTTATTGGAGATCATGTGATTATCGGAACCAATGTACTCACAGGTGGCCGCTCCAATAAGCCCGGTATGCCTATTATTGGCAGCAATGTTTATATCGCAACAGGGGCTAAGATCTTGGGTAATATTACTATTGCTGATAATGTTATTATTGGTGCCAACGCTGTAGTTATCCACGATGTACCGTCCAATTGTTCGTGCGGGGGGGTACCGGCTCATATCCTGAAAGAAAATATCGATGTAACGCAATATTGCAGCCTGAACCGATATGGAAAAAATGCGGCTGAATAATAAAAGTGCGCGCTGCATTTATTCTAACAAACGGAACACAACAACGAGAGGAATAAAGTGACATGATTTACTTTTTGATCCCCTTAATGAGCAAGAAGGTGGCAAAAGATTGGGATACAGTTTCAATGTTATTCAATCGTACGCTTTGGAGCTGTTACAATCAAACGGATCCGGATTTTAAAATTTTGGTCGCTTGCCATGAGATCCCTGAGCTGATAAAAAAATACGATAGACGCGTAGAGTTTCTACAGGTCAGCGAGGAGAATGCTCCTATCCCCACCACGCAGCATGAGAAAATGGTCGATAAAGGATATAAGACTCACACATTGGCCATACGGCTGCGGGAGTTGGGCGGTGGCTATGCGATGGTAGTGGATGCAGATGACTTGGTCAGCAATCGCCTAGCGGCGTTCGTCAAGCAGCACCCCAACGAGAATGGATTTTACATAAAGACCGGGTATGTTTACTTTGTCGGCGACGATTACATGAAGGTGATGCCCAAGTTCGCCAGCAGCACCTGCTGTATAGTCAAATATTCTCCGCAGGATCTGCCGTCAAATTACCCGGCAGTTATGACGGATAATTGCGATGATAATGAATGGATCATCCGCAAGCGGCATGGCGGTATCGTCCCGGCATGTGCGGCACTCGGCAGACCGTTGAAGCCGCTGCCGTTCAAGGGCGCCGTCTATGTTATGGGCGGCGGGGAAAACCATTCTATGAACGGGAAAAACAGTAAATATCAAACACGTAAGAGAGAAATAGTACAAATGTTTATGATGAAGAAAAAAATTGCGGGGGGGTACAGGAAGAGTTCTCAATCGACTGGCTGTAATCCCCTGCCTTTTGTACGGTAGGGGGGCAAGGAATGATTTATTTTGGCATCCCCCTCCGCAGCAAGGCTGTATCCAACGATTGGGAAAAAGTCAGTCTTTATTTTAATAGAACCTTGTGGTCTGTTTACAATCAAACCGCCCCGGAATTTCGGATTATTGTGGCATGTCACGATATTCCGGAGCTTGTACATCAATATGATGAGCGGGTCGAATTTATTCAGGTGGCTGCACCCATCCCTGCGACGAAAGAAGAAATGATGATAGACAAAGGGTATAAGGTGCACACTATTGCCATGCGGATACGTGAATACGGCGGTGGTTTTACAATGATGGTAGATGCAGACGATATTCAGAGTAATCGGATTGCTGCGTATGTAAATGCACACTCTGACGCAAATGGCTTTGTTGCACATAATGGATATTATTATCATGTTGGAGACTCATTTATTAAGCTGGGACATAAGTTTCCAAATGGGAGTTCTACCATAGTTAAATATTCTGTTGAGGATTTACCGGAAGCCCACTATCCAACCATGGTGCCAAGTATGAATTCCAATCCGCATATTGTGCGCAAACAGCATGGCGATATACCTCGAATTTGCGCAGAGTTAGGTCGTCCGTTGGAGCCGTTGCCCTTTCCGGCAAGCATCTATGTGCGGGAGACTGGCGACAACCATTCTCTTATGGGAAAAAATGAGTCCCGATGGCGTGTGTTAGAGCAGAAACTAATGCCTAAAATCTACTTGAATCGGAATAACAAAATATGCAAGGAGTTTTCCGTAGATTGGTTCTGATATAGAACATGATGAAACCGAAAGGAGACCAACCATGAAAAGTCAAGTTTTTATTAGCAAAAAATTTCTTTTTTGTATCGGTGGTAAAACAGATAAAAATGAATCGCGTTGGCGGGTATTGGAGCGGACACTGATGCTAGGCTCTATATGAACGGAAAAATATGTAGTGAATTTTTAGTAGAAGGGATGTGATTTTTTGGAAAAGAAGAGAGTATTAATGATAGATCATATGTTGCCAGGCAATACCTATACGATGGAGCTTGTTGATAAATTAAAAAAGTACGTGGATCTTACGGTATTATGTAGCAGGGATTGTAAGACAAAGATTCAAGGGGTTATAATCAAACCGAAATTATATACGGGGGGCGCTGGAAAAGCAATATCGATGCTTCTTTATCTGCATGCGCTTCTTGTTACAATTAGAGAACTGCTTTTTGGAAACTACGATGCCATACATATTCAAACGTTTAAAGCGTACAAATATGAAATACCCATTTATTCCATCTGCAAAGCCCCCAAATGTGTACTATTGTGTACGGTTCACAATGTATTGCCCAGAGAGACAAAAAATGAGTTATGGAGCGGCGACGGGCAAGAATTTTCAGAATTTTACGCAAAGTGTGATAAATTAATTGTTCACAATGAGAACAGCAAAAGAATGCTTATCGAAAAATGGGGTATTGAAGAAAACAAAATTCATGTCATACCCCATGGAGTCTATTGCTCATTTTTAAATGAGAAAAGCGAAAGTTTATATGTAAGGGAAAAGACTTTTCTGATCTTTGGTACAATCAGAGAATATAAGGGTATCGATTTGCTTATAAAGGCGATTGCCTTACTTCCGGAAAATATCAAAGAAAACATGACTTTTATAATTGCAGGTAAGCAGAATTTTCAATCAGATAATACAGATTATGAAGGAATGATAAAGAAATTCAATTTATCGTCCCAAGTACAATTTCTTAATAGGCGAATTGAAGACAGTGAATTACCTGAATTGTTTAAAAAAGCAGATGCATGTATTTTCCCATATAGAGCTATATCGGGAAGCGGTGCTCTTTTAATGGCATATTCGTTTGGTACGCCAGTGATAGCAAGTGATATTCCTACGTTTGTAGAAGAAACAGACGGCGGAAAAACAGGTTTACTTTTTCAGGCACTGAATCCAAAGGCGCTTGCAGAGGCAATAGAGCGTTTTTATAATATGGAACCCAATCAGATTGAAGAATATAAAAAAAATATTCATTTACTGGTTTCCAATAAATATAATTGGGAAAATTCTGCAAAATTAACAGCTGAATTATATGGAGGCTTTCAGTGAGCGAGCATGATCAGGAGCATAATTTAACCGACAGCGCATCTGTTATTATAATAGATTTTAACTCCGCAGGAAAGACATTGAAGTATATTAAAGATTTTAGGAAATTTTCTCGTCTTAGACTTCCGCATTTTGTTATTGTTGATAACTCGTGCAATCCTGAAAATTTAAACATTCTGCTGGAAGGAAATTTCAGGGAAGAAGTGACAGACTTAAATGAAGGCTTATACTGGGATAAAACAAATCAAGTGGTTGTATATGCAGCAAAATCAAACGAGGGTTTTGCCAAAGGAAATAATATTGGCTTTCATATAGCAAAAAAATTGTATAATGATTCGATTGCTTTATTGATGATGAAAATTGAATGCGAAGATACTTTGAATGTTGAGGTGGCCTGATGAAAATTAAAAAGAGCAGTTTTTTAACTATCGGAATAATTGTTTTAATAATGGCAATGGAAAATTTCTTTTATTTAATTGATTCTTCAGCGTTGAATGTACCTGGCGTTTTTAATTGTGATTTTATATGGCTGGCTTTTCTGATTTTTTTTCTTGGATACAGTACTCTAAAATGGAATATTATTGGCAAAAGGATAAATGCACATTTTAAACTGATCATCCTTCTGCTGATGATATTCGTAATAGTTTCTTCGGTTCAATGTAGTGTTTTAACAGGCCAACCCATATGGTACGGGTTGCGTCCTCAACGACGGTACTTTTTTATTTTGGCACTGTACTATATTCTTCGCTTTTTTTATTCTAATCATATGATCGAGGATAATCTGATGCAAAAGGGTATTTTGCTCATTGGGATTGCTTCAGTTATGTTATTTTTAATGCAAGTGCTTATAGGTGAGAACTTTATATTTATACATGTTATGCATAATGAGAGATACGGTTCTATGAGATTGTATGTTGATAGTATATTTTGCGTGATAATTGGTTTTATTGGATTAAATAATTATTTGAAATACCGAACAAAAAAATATCTTATTTGTGTTGGATTAGCATTTGTATATGAGTTATTTGTTGCAAAAGGGCGATTGGAACTTACGGCATTAATTATTTCATTGACTTTGGGTATTTTATTAATGAAAAAACATAAAGCAGAAAAACTAATTGCAATATGTACAGTAATAATATTTTTCACCATTTTTATTAGTACGCAGTATTTTGATGAAATAATGAGCGGTATTGAGTTAATGACTCAGGGAGTCAGAGAAAACAACACGATGTATGGCCGGATGATTGCAAGAACAAATTATTCTGAGCAACTGAACCGGTCGATGTCAACGATGATATTTGGTTGCGGATATCCAAATGACCTGTATGCTCCAGCAGCAAGATTAGCAGAAACAGCTGACAGAATGCCTTTGTCCGATAACGGGATATTTGCCTTTATTTATGTTTATGGATATGCAGGTCTGATAGTTGTGCTCGCCTGCCTTTTTAAGATGCTTAGAATGGCATGGAGGCTGTATAGGGAGCAGGGGGAATATACCTATATAATGTACATCGTTTTTAATATTGTTTTATCATATAATATAGTATTTTGGTGGATACGACCGGCGTGGACAGCAGTGACTATCCTACTTATGTGTCAGATGGAACATATGTTATATGACCCAAAAAATGAAGAAATCTGAAAAGAGGGAAAATATGAATAAAAAAATAAAAAATGTGGTTGAAAGTTTTTTAAAAGGCATTTTGGGATGTATTGTTAATATCGCTTGTAAGTTGTACGATAATTTTCCTCATTTTATTATGAACATTATATGTGATGTATTGGAGAAAAAGACAGGTGATTATTGGTCATATAGGGCGAGACCTTTACAAAATGCAAAAATGGTAGTAGCATCTTTATATAGCCCTGATATCAGAAAAACAGCGATTATTTTACAGGGACCTATAAGGTCTATAAATAGCTTCACAGTGGAAACGGTAAAATATTATCATAGAATTATGCCGAGAGTGATGATAATTATTTCAACATGGGAAGGATCCGATCGTAATGTTATTGATTGCTTGAAAAAACATGGTGCTCATGTGATATTGTCGAAAGTGCCAGAATATACAGGAAATGGAAATATGAATTATCAGGTTGTATCTTCTCTTGCTGGAATTGAAGAGGCAAAAAAATGTGGGAAACAATATGTTTTGAAAACAAGAACGGACCAGCGGCTATGTAATCCTGATTTTTTGAATTACTGTTTTTCTCTTCTAAAAGTTTTTCCTGTAGGAGATAAATTCGCATATTTAAATCAGAAACAACGCATTATAGTTGGTCAGGGTAGTGGGTATGGCAGTATGTTTGTTCCATTTTTTATATCTGATTTCTTTTATTTTGGAGAGACTGAGGCAATTTTAAGAATGTTTTCGCTCAATCTTCAGAAAATAAATCAGACTACTGAGGAAAGGTCTGAAACACGTCAAACAGATAAAAAAGGTAGAACAATCGCAGAATATTATGCGCATAGAGCGCCTGAAATTTCTATTATGCTGAATTATATATCAGATGGCGGTAAGATGAAAATAGATCGGAATATTCATACATATTGGGAATTTGTAAAAGAAAATCTGATAACAGTTTCGCATAACGAAGTGCAGCTTTTGTGGCCCAAATATAAAAAAAACCATGATGAAAATAAGATAGATTTTTCTTATGCGGATGGAGATACGGAGAATTTGTTGCTTAGTTATACATGGACATTTAGCAGATGGCTCAATTTATATACTGGAGAGATAAAATATTCAGAGGAATTTGAGAGGATATCTAATTTGCCCGCTGAAATGATATGATTTGGGAGGAAATAAGTTATGTATTTACTGATACCATCTGCCAAAATAGTGCCTGAGGATTTACAGACTATAGGGAAACTGCCTGCGATCGTATATCCGGTTAATCAGGGGATTGTTTTTGATTATCTTTTAAAACAATATGGTCATGTATGCTCGTCAATAAACATAGTTTGCTGCGAAAATGCTGAAATGGTACACAGCGGTCTTAGAAATTATAAAAATCCAGGAATACATATTTTGGATTTGCCTTCTATAAGAGATTTGGGACATACAATTTATTATGGCCTTAACAATAATGAGGATATGCCAGTGATAATTAATTTTGCAGATACTATAGTGCATGACAATATATTTTTTGACGAAGGCGATAGTTTTTTTTATAGCGAAGATTACGTTTCTGAAACATGGACTTACTTCAGGATGGATAATGGTATTATAACCGAAATTTTTGATAAAACGTCTGAGTTATGCGATTATAGAAAAAAAGAAAAGCTATTTGTCGGAGTATTTCAAATAACTGATCCAAAGGGTTTTAGAGATTGTCTGGAAAAAGCTTTTAAAGTGCATTCAAAACGGATGTCTACTTTTTATTTTGCACTTCAGTTGTATAGTGAAAGCCATCCTATGTCGGCAATAAAAACAGATAATTGGTTTGATATTGGGCATGCGGACAAATATTACGAATCGAAGTTGGAAGTTGAGGCAAGAGAATTTAATCATATTGCTATTGATAAGGACAGAGGAATTTTAAAAAAGACAAGTGATGAAACAGATAAGTTTGTAGGTGAAATCAAATGGTATTTGAAACTCCCTTCAGATCTTGAATATGTAAGGCCGCGCATTTTTACATTTTCAACATCTTACGAGAATCCGTATATTTCTATGGAATACTATGCTTATCATACCCTCCATGAGTTTTTTGTATATGGAGATCTGAGTTATCAACAATGGAAAGATATTTTTAGAAGGATTCAATTTGTATATAATGATTTTAGAAGGTACACTGTAAAAGATCAAAATATAACAAAATCCCTTGAAGAGGTATATTTGTCTAAGACGCTTCAGAGAATAGGAATGCTTAAAAATAATGAAAAATTTATATCTTTTTTTGATGAATATATAACAATAAATGGAAATAAATACCTGCCTATCAACACAATTTGCGATTTGTTGCAAGATATTATTCCCCAAATGCTGTATGATGTTAGTGAATTTAATATAATTCATGGGGATCTCTGTTTTACGAATATCATGATTGACAGTAATTTATCATTTATCAAACTGATTGATCCAAGAGGAAAATTTGGCTCATATGACGTTTATGGAGATAAAAGGTATGAACTTGCTAAACTGTTTCATAGTATTGATGGAAAATATGACTTTATTATCAAAGATATGTTTGAAGTTGAATTTAATAGCACTGAAAATAATATTCGATACAGAATACAGGATCGAAAAAGAAAATTCGATTTATGTAAATTGTTTTTGGAATCATTCAAGGAAGAAATTGGAAACGATTTGAAGAAAATTGAGTTAATTGAGGCATTACTTTTTTTAAGCATGATAGCTCTTCACGGAGAAAGTACAGAGCATCAAATAGTCATGCTAGGTACCGGACTGGAAATACTGAACCGGGTCATAAATATAACCGTTAAGGAGGATTGACATGTACAGTGATTATTCTTTCATTATTGATATAGATGGGACATTGTGCCCTGTTAAGAAAAACGATTAAAAGTATGAAGATTTAGTTCCCTACAGAAGCATAATTGAAAATAACCATTGTTATTACAATGGCAGGTTTAGGATCACGTTTTCGGAAGGCAGGTTATAATTGCCCCTAATATATGATTGAAGCGAAGCGCAAAACTTTATTTGAATGGGTCCTTAAAAATACTGACTTTATTGCCATTATCTGATATAATATATGTGCATGAAAAACAGCACTTTTTTTCAAAAACCTTGCACTTTGGAGACGGCAAATGTATAAATTCGATAGAAATCATCAGATCAAACTTTCAGATTTTAATTAGCTCACGGGTCTCACGATGAATCCGGAAAACCGATAGGTGAAAAAGGCCGCTGCATATAGTTCTTGGTTTCATGATTATTCAGAAACAGTATGGGTATTCGGACAGGAAACTGATGGGACAGCTGCAGTATATGTAGGATAACAAAGTACACAATGTAAAAGACCAGATTGAAGTTGAGAGTGGATTTAGTCTGGCGAAGCGTTGCTATGGACTTGGACTTCTGCATACAAAACCGGATATGACTATGCGCAGTTCCATAGCGCTGGTTCAGCAGGCGGATGACATGAAAGTTGTCATAGCAGACGACAGCTTTGAGAAATAGGAAGAGGCGAGTTTGGCAAAGCCAGCGTGCATGTCGCAGCAGATAAAGCGGACTCTGGTGTGTTACCGGATTAGTATTGCAATAGAACAGCGGAGTTTGAAAAAAGAAATGCAGGGGAAGAACAGAAATGGACAGAGAATATGGATAAGGGAATAAGTGGAAGGTAAAGCGTTGGAAGCAGTTTTATGCAGAATAAACAAAAAACTCCAGAAGCAGAAAGGCTTTAGAAAACAGAGGGGCTGAAAGGAAATCCCCACAGAAATGAGAAGTTTTAGGGTGTCCCCTGCCAAATGGAGAAGGGCTATGGGAAATGAGGGGAACCCCTCAAAAATCTGGAGAACCAAGAAAAGGAGGTACCTTAGATGGCAGAATTTGAAGAGTATTCTTTTGTCTTTGATATTGATGGAACATTGTGCCCAATAAAGAAAAACGAGGAACGGTATGAGGACCTTGTTCCCTATCACAACATGGTGGAAAAACTTCGCTACTACAAGGAAAATGGCGCAAGAATTGTGCTGTTTACCTCCAGAAATATGAATTCATATGATGGGAATCTTGGACTCATCAACAAGCATACAGCCAAGGTCCTCCTTGAGTGGTTGGAAAAATGGAACATCCCATATGACGAGCTCATTTATGGAAAACCGTGGCCAGGGCATAAAGGCTTTTACGTAGATGATAGGACCGTCAGGCCAGATGAGTTTTTGAACTGTACAGTGGAGGAGCTAAACCAACTCTGCCGAGATTCCAGAAAATGCTCAGAGTAAGTTTCTAGGGTTGATGGAATAGTAAACGGAGGAGTGAAATAAATGGACAAAAAAATGACAGTCATCATCACGATGGCAGGACTGGGATCGAGGTTTAAGAAAGCTGGATACCAATGTCCAAAATACATGATAGAAGCTAGGGGAAAGTCACTCTTCGATTGGTCGATGGATAGTCTCCTTGGATATAATGCCTATGTTTCAAAATATGTGTTCGTTGTGAAAACGGAGGATCGGGCTTATTCATTTATAGAGGAGCATTGCAGGAAATACGGAGTTACTTTTGAGGTGGTAGAGATCGATGGGCCAACGGATGGTCAGGCGACTACATGTATGCTGGCGCTATCTCACTGCGATCCTGCACTCCCGCTTATGGTCTATAACATTGATACTTATGTTGAACCTTGGGCGATGCGCTATGGGGATATCTCAGGTGACGGGTATCTCCCGTGCTTTCACGCGGAAGGAGATCACTGGAGCTTTGTTCGTTTAGATGAGTCAGGCAATGCAGTGGAAGTGAGAGAGAAGAAAAGAATATCGGACAATTGCACGCTGGGAGCCTATTATTTTTCTTCCGCTGCATTATACAAGAGTTTGTATGAGGAATATTACAAGGATGATTGCAACATGGAGAAATCTGAAAAATATGTGGCGCCCCTTTACAATCTTATGATCAGTAGGGGGCTGCTAGTGAAAATAAGCATTGTCGATGTTGACAAGGTTCATGTTCTCGGCACCCCTGAAGAATTGGAAGCATTTCAGAGTTTGGCAGAAAAGGGAGAAACTTAATCATGAAGATTTGCATAGTATCCGCTGGAGATGCATTTGACAAAAAGAACTGGTCTGGGACGCCGTACAATATCGCGTCTAGGTTGGCAGGTTACCCAGATGTCGAGGTTGTGTCGTTAAGCACCCGAAAAGAACTTCCACATCCTTTCTATAAACTACTGCAAAAAACTTTAGGAAAGATATTTTTGATTAAGGGGTCACCCAGAGACCCCTTGTTATATGGTCATGATTCTGCGGTTTTGCAGGACAAAATGAATGCAATTGGAGCAGACTTTTATCTGTTTTGTGCGGAGTACTGCCTATCACCTCAAAGGACAGACGCCAAATACTATAGTTATGTTGATGCCACAATGCGGCCTCTGTTGGAAGCTGATCCTAGAAAAAAGATTGGAATGGAATTTTTCTTGAGAGGGTATGAGGTCAATGAAAAGGCGTGTTATAGCCTTATGGATGGTGTCTTTACGATGAACGAATGGTCTAGAGAATCGATCCATCAGTTGTATGGATACCCAAAGAAGAATATGTATAATATCGGATTTGGTGTTAATGTTGCCTATTATGAGGGAAAGAAGGATTATTCAGATCCCCATCTGCTTACAGTGCTTCGAAAAGGAACTGAGTATTATAAGGGGTTAGATCTTTTACTTGAGGCTTTTCGCATTGTTCGGAAAAAAAGACCGGATATCAAGCTTTCGGTTGTCGGTACAGAATACAAAAATATTGGGGGGGTATCATATTACTATAATCAACCAAGAGAAAAAACAATCGAACTTTTCAGAAGTGCCTCGCTTTACGTAATGCCTGCCGTAAGGGAACCAAATGGCATTACATATTTAGAAGCGTTAGCAAACAGGACGCCAATTGTGGGGTTGGATCGATTTGCTTTTCCGGAGTTTTCGGGATACGGAGAGTTCGGGTTTGTTGTCCCAGACTATGATAAAAATCTTTTGGCAGACACTATTTTGAAAGCAATATCTGCCCCACATCAGCTTGAAAGAATGGGATTACGAGGACAAGAATTTGTCAAGAGCAAGTATGCGTGGGATATTGTTATAGAGAAAATGATGAATCAATTTGAGTTGGATAACGCTAAAAGTGAGAGTAAGGCGGGAAACGACTAACCCCTTAGATGAATACAGTGTCTTTTTGATACTATTTATATTGATCTTTTCAAGGTGCAGATGGCAGAAAAACTGCTGGAAAGCACGATGTCAGAGTCATGCTTTTGCATCGAGATTTAATGCGCGGACACTATGTAGAGCCGTTTAAAAAGAGTTATAAAGATATAGCGGGGGATGGCCACATTCCCTGTTTTCATGCCGATGGAAATCACTGGAGTTTTGTAAAGCAAGATGCTAGTGGAAAGCTCCTTGAGGTATGGGAAAAATCACGCATTTTTGGTAATTGAACCTCTTTATGATCTTATGATTAAGAAAAATACGCTGATTACGATCAGTGTGATAGATGCAGATAAAGTTCATGTCCTTGGTACACCAGATGATTGCAGGCTTTCTTGAACAATTGATTTAAGAGGCATAAAGAATGAGAGGATTTTGGTCGTTATTTAAAACTAAATATGATAGTATGTCTTTGCCGATAAAGGCTGGTTTCTGGTTTACTGTATGTAATTTCCTACAACGTGGTATCACTATGATTACAACTCCGGTCTTTACCAGGGTCCTTCCTGAAGTTGAGTATGGGTTGACTAGCACTTTTGCTGCATGGCATAATATTTTAACTTTGATTACTACTTTGTCGTTATGTAAGGCCATAATGAATCTTTATACAAAGTATGATAACAAAAAAGAAGTTTTATCTGCCGTATCGGGATTGAGCTTGTTACTTACTATTGGGTGGTTGGTAGTATATTTATTTTTTGCAGATGAAATTTCCTCAATTATGCAGATATCAAAGGTTTTAGCTACTTGTCTCTTTGTTACTTTTATAGCGCAAGCGGGTATTAACTGTTGGATGACATATAAGAGATACATCTATGAATATAAAAGTTTAATTGTTGTAAGTGTTATGTTGACCGCGGTTTCTTCAATTTTGGGAGCTTTCGGCGTGGTGTTTGTTTCAAAGACTGCTGAAGGACGATTGATCCCCCAGACGGTAGTTACGGCTATTATCGGAATTGTTATATATACTTCAATTTTTAAACAGGATAAGACCTTTTATAATAAAGGAATATGGTTATTCTCCTTGAGTTTTTGCATGGGACTGTTGCCACACTATCTATCGGAATTTGTGTTGCAAAGTTCTGATAAGCTAATGATTAATTATATGTGCGGTGCTGAGGATGTAGCGATATATAGCGTTGCATATTCTGTGGGAAGTATAATCGGGTTAGTAACAAGCTCCATCAATTCGTCTTTTGCCCCATATCAATATCAACAGCTACAAATGAGAAATTATGATCAACTCGCTAAAACTTCAAATAGAGTTTTAGGATTTGTTGCTGTAATGCTTGAGCTATTGATGCTATTTGGCCCCGAAATAGTCTTTATTTTCGGCGGGGTAAAGTATGAGGAAAGTATAAGTGTCATTGTACCTATTTGTATCGGGATTTATTTTAATTATTTGTTTCAGATATTTGCGAGGGTACAGGAATATTTTGAACGTAAATTGACAATTGTGATTCCTTCAATATTATGTGCACTCCTAAATTTAATTTTAAATTATTTTTTTATAATAGAATACGGATATCAGGCGGCAGCGTATACGACGTTTATCTGTTATCTGATTTTTTGTGTAGTTCATTATTTATTTTATCGGAGAGTGAGCAGACAAGAATTGGGTGGCGTCAGTATTTATGATATAAAGGGGATACTAACGATTTCATTAAGTGTTATTGTGGGCGGGTTTGCGGCAATGTTCATAAACAGGATTTTTTGGCTGAAATATTCGCTGATAGTGTTAATTGTGATTGCAATATTAATAATTTCTAGGACCATTCTAAAAAAACATTAAGGATTTTTTGAATGAATAAAAATGGTTTAAGATTCAAAATTGTGACAACCACTATGAAGTTTTTGGTGCTATATGAAAATTTAATAAATATTACTAAAGAGGTATTTATAATGGCAAGAAGGAGCTCTTGTGCGAATGAAAAGAAGTATCAATGCTGATATGTTAAAAGGATTGTTGATTTTATTTGTCGTGATTGGACATCATGTTCATGCATGTACTGATAAATGCTTTTCAGACGCAAATTGGCTACGGCTCGGTTCTATATCCTTTTTGAAATGGGTGTTCCTCTTTCTGGTGTTATTATATTCAGAGAATATCCTGCAATGCGGAAGTTGCTTGGTATTTCGGATTTAAATAAAATGAGATTTCATGATCGTACAGGAAGGTAAGCGGTCGTCTGGATATTCTTATGCGGTTTTACCGCACGAGAATATCTAGTGCTTGGCATGCCCTGACGGACCGGAGAAGTCTGTTCGGAGGGTAGGGGGGTAATACCTTATCAGGCTGATATTGGGAAAGGAACGGTTATAGGATACCAAGGGATAGGCGTAGTCATTCACAAAAAGTGTGTGATTGGAGAGAATTGCCATATATCACAAAATGTCACGTTGGGCGGCGGAGGCGGACCGGATGGTGGCTTGCCGATTTTGGGAGATAATGTACGGGTTGGTGCAGGTGCAGTTATTTTAGGAAATGTTCATATCGGCGACAATGCAGTAATTGGGGCTAACGCTGTAGTGCTGTGTGACATTCCGGAAAATGCTGTTGCTGTTGGAGCACCGGCGAGAGTAGTAAAATTCAAAGAAGGCTGATGACTGTGAAAGATGTCGAATTTCAAACAAAATATCAACAGCCAAACTCCGGTAGTTGGTAACAGGCTGCTTCCAAAACCTTAGGTATCTTCCTCGTTGATATTGATCTTATGTTTTTCAAGAAGGCGCCGGAAATGATCCCGCTCTGCGACGGCCTGATTTAGTTCTGCGGCGGTCTGATTCAGTTCTTCAACGGCCTGGTCTCGCTCCGAAGTAGTCTTCCGAAGCAGCGCCTCCCGTCCCGCAGTGCGGCGGTAATAGTCCTCCCGAGCATCGCATATCTGGCGGATCTTCTCGTCCAGAGAAAGATGACATACGGCGACAGCGGCTTCCTGTAAAGTGGAATCGTTCTTTGCAAGCATTTTCAATTTATATATTTTGTGATTTTTAGTATTTGTCATATAGTAATTGGCAAAGAACTCAGGGCTGTCCAGAAACAGTGTGAAGTCCGTTCAGGCTGACCTTGATATCAAGTATGCAGGCCTTTTCTTTGATATTTTTGCCCGGTTCGAACACAAACGAAAATCTGTTACAGTTGATTTTGTCGTGCAAAAAAGTTATACTATAGAGTGACCTTATGCAAGAAAGATACTGAGGGAGAGGCAATGCGGCTTTGGATAGAGAGAGGGCGGAAGTTCTGGCAAAATAAGAAATATATGGGAATGCTCAGTCTGACCGCAGTACTTTCGTACGGATTCTTCGTGACCCACCAGACGGTGGGAATCGACGATACCCCCTATGCGAAGTATTTTGAGGAGGGCCTGGCTGCCGTTGTGGGGCGCTGGGTGATTTTCCTGCTGAACAAATTTTTCAGAGTGTCGGATTTCAGTCCCTTTATTACGGATCTGGCGGGCGTGCTGTTATTGATGGCGGCCGTGACCGTCTGGTGTGTGCTGTTCTATTCTGTTTTCGAAGAGAAAATTCCCCTTTGGGGCTATGTGTTCTTTGCCTGTATTTTCTTGTCCTGCCCGCTGCTTGGCGAGGTATACCCCTATTATCTGCATAACGGCGTTTCGCTGGGATATCTCTGTACCGGTGTCAGCCTGTGCTTTTACAAGGAGATGCGGGAGCGTCTGCATCAAAGAAAGCAGGCACTTTTGCTCGGACTGGGTTCGGCGGCATTGCTCTGTGCGGCGCTGGGCTGTTATGAGTCCTTTATGGTAGTGTGGTTGTCTGGCCTGTGCCTGGTGCTGCTCTCGGAGCGTTACTGCGGGGACGAAAGGAAGGTTTTGCCGGCGCTTTTTTGCGGCGCCGGCGTTGCGGTAGCATCAATGGTGCTGCGCAGTCTGGTGCTTGTGGCAATAACGGGACTCTTTGGACTTGATTCGATGCAGGGAGAAGCTGTGCATCGCTCTGTGACGGAGATGGCGGCCTGGATGGTCGCTCCCGGGGCATCGGCGGAATTCGCCATGGTGTTAAAACGCATTTTTGTGATGTACGGTGTGTTCGCGTATGCCTATTATCCCATTCGCATTTTTGTGTTCGCGTCGGTCGTGATTTGGCTTGTGGGGTTGTATCAGGCATTCCGCAGGCGGGATATTTGGTGCCTGCTTCTTACTCTGGGCAGCTATGTGGCTGCATTTCTTCTGGTCTGTGTAGAGGGAAGCGCCACGCTGTATCGCTCCGCTCAGTTCCTGCCGGTGCTGTGCGGGTTCGGCGTATTTCCCATTGCGTATCTTCTGAGGGAGCTGAAGGGGGCAGGGGAGAAAAAAGGACTGCAAAAATTCAGAAAAGCCGCCGGCGCACTGACGATTTTTGTGCTTTGCGTCATCTTGTGGAACCAATGCTTTGACCTGAATAAGTGGTTCTATATCGACTGGATGAAATATGAGTCTGCCAAGTCTTTGGCGGGGGAGATTGCCGGACGGCTGGAAAAAGAGTTCGATACCACAAAGCCGGTGGTCTTTACCGGAACTTATCAGGTGCCGCGCAGTATTATCGGAGACGCTTACGTACCGTATGGCTCGAAGACATTTTATCGGATGAACCGCATTACCCGTGTGGTGGACGAGCATCTTCTGGAAAAATTTTATCGGGAATATGGAGTGTGGGTGGCCCAGACTCCGGAGCTCAGTGTTATTGACTGGGGGCGCTACGCCTTCGGCGATGACTCTGAACTGATTCGGTTCTTTGCCATGCACGGGTATGAGCTGCAGGCGCTGACGGACGCATCTCTGTATCAGACGGCGGAGGAGTATTCCGTGGAGCTGCCGCATTTTCCGGCGGACGGTTCCATAGTGGATAGGGGAGAGTATCTCATCGTACACTTTTAAAGGGCAATCGCTGGGCAAGAAAAATCGAGACGATTTACAAGATGACTGATGGCAAGAGAAACCAAGACGCTTTACAAAGAAAACAGATGACAAGAGGAATCGAGATGACTTACAGGGAGATATTTCGGGAGATATACCATGACAATCGAAGGTTCATTCGCACATATGTAATCCTGTGCCTTGTGATTTCCATGCTGGCGTTCGGCGGGGTGAGTCGTGTGCAGGCGGGTGATACGCCTGCCGCCCAAGAGATGCTTTCCTCCGAGGAGATGCTTTCTTCGGTGGGCGGAAGCTTTGGGAAAATGGCGGTCCTATTTCCGTGCGTTCAGAGCTTTCTGAGCGATATCGATCAGCCTACGGTGATGCTGCTCGTCAGTGCGATCCCTTTTGCGCTGGATCATTTTCCGGGGCAGGTAGCATTTCTGGGAGACCAAATGGGAATCGAGGATCTTGAGAAGAATCTCGACAGTTATTCTTTTGGTCTCTTTGAGAACGACGTGTTCAAGATAATCTGTCTTCTCTGGTTCGTGCTGGCAAAATCGGCAAAAAGCAATCGGTTTACCTGTACCACCGGCCTGATTCTTGAAAACAAGGCGGCCCAAATAGGCGGCGCCATCAATGCCATAACGGTGGTATCGCAGTTTTTGGCCAATATGCCTGCGGCGAATACCGTATATGCCGCTTCGGATACGGTACGTCCTGCCGGCTATTTGAATTATTTCGGCGCGCTGATCTGTTTCGTATCGCTGATGCTCCTTGCCGTTATCTATCTGTTCGTGCGGATGCTGTTCCGCTTTATTTCCATTGTGCTTCACCCGATCTATTTGTTTGTTCCCTTTTCCTCTCTGGCGGGAACGATGGGAAAATTTGCGGGAGTGGGAGTGCTGCTGCTGACGGCGGCGCTGCATCCGGCGGTGTTTGCGGTAATTGCCGTACTGATTCTTGCGGTCTCCGTTGTGCTGTTTCGAAAGGCCTATATTTCTGTCCGCTATTTTAAGAATATCTATGTGAAGCCGTTTTTCAGGAAGTTTCGCGGTTATGACAGCGAAATTCCTTTGGTCAGTCCCAAGCTGCCCGAAAAGCTGAAAGCATATCTGAATCACGCGGACGTGGAAATGGCGATTCCCGTATATTTTGTCAAAAGGGTGAAGGCGTTGGGATATGTACACAAGCATGACCGCTGGTGGCTGGTATCCTCTCAGAACAAGAACGGTATCTACAAGCCCCGTTTCGGTCAGCGCGGCTGCTACTGTATCGAGCTTGACAACACGGCCGAAAGGAAGGTGTTCCTCAGAAAGTCTCTGCGCTTTTTTGAGGTGTTCGATCTTTCGGAGAACGAAAAGGCAGATTCCGCCCTGCGTAAAGGGCATAAGAATCTGCACCTGGTCTTCAGCAAAGAGTATTTCCATCGATATGAAAGAATCAAAGAGATTACCACGTTTACCGATTTCGCAGAATATAAGGATCAGGTAAAGCAAGACGAGAAAATGTCAAAACAGGAAATCCGCCGGCAGAAGCGGGCGGAACGCGGACGCCGGCCGTTTGCCCGGTCGTGACAGCCCGGGGCCGGCCGGCGTTGAAATACATGCTTCGGAGCGGGTTCATTGCGCCTGCGCGCCGATTCTTTTGTCCATTTGCAGAATGTGATTGATGAGCCATTCCGTCAGGAAGACCATCAGCTCCTCCAGCGTCTCCTGCTGGTTTTCGTCGATCTCGCTAAGGTCCATCTTATCAAGACGGGTGGTAAAGATGTCGTGGGCCGTTTTCTGTGCCTCGATTCCGGCATACCCAATGCGTTCCATATATTCCTCCTCATCTTTGAAGTGAACCTTCGTATAGGTTCTCAGCTCCTCCAGCAGTCGGACGATCTCATCGTATTTATCCGCCAGAAATTCGTTGGCGAGCACATCGTGTACATTGTTGATAATGCGGAACAGTTCACGGTGTTCTTCGTCGATCAGCTCAATGCCGGTCAGATATTTTTCGGTAAATGCGTAGGATTTCTTTTTCCATTCCTCTACGGATATCATCTTGCCGATCATCAGGTCGGAGCCGATGATGTGTCTGTAAAGCCATCTGACAAGGTAGATGAGCAGATCGCGAAGAAGCTCGTCCGGATTCTGCCCGTCGATGATGGCGTCCGCCTCGGTTATCTTCCGGTCGAACTCCAAATGCTGCTTTTTCTGAAGCTCCAGCTCGGGATGGCCGATCTGCTCCATATATTCCTCCTCGTGACGGAAGTGCTCGTCAGCGTAATTCTTCAGGCGCGCGAGCATGGCGCAGAGCCGGTCGTATTTGTCGTTGATCCATTCACTTTCCGCCAGCTCATACATTTCTCCGATCAGCCGGAATAAGCCTTTGTGTTCTTCGTCGATTTGATTGACTCCGATCAAACAGTCATCGGTAAACTCAAACATACTGCGCCTCCTGTCCCGGCCGCCTGCGGCCGCTCGTATTTGCTGTGGAACCCGTTACAGACAGCAGACCATAAATGCTTCGCATTTACGGTCAGATAGCCATTCGGCCGTTTCCTGCCTTGAATAAGGACATTATACTACAAAGCGCGGCGAAAGAGAATAGCTTTTCTATGTAACCGGCGATACTTGCGGAATGCTGTTTGCTATGATAAAATAATTCTGCTATCGCAGCGCTTCCTTTTTGGCGCTTGCGGTAAGATGTCGGTGATAAAATTGTGAAATCCGATCTGCAGCGCCGGGAGCCGGAGTAAGGACGGGAGGATCAAAAGACAGCGGAGGAGAAAAGCATGGTCAGGATCATTTCAGACAGCACTTGTGATTTGTGCCCGGAATTGTTGGAAAAGTATGAGATTGCCATTCTTCCCCTGCATATTTTGCTGGGGGAAGAGGAGTATGAGGACGGCCGCAATATTACCATTGAGGAGATTTACGCCTGGTCTGAGGCCCATAAGGAGACGCCCAAGACGTCGGCGCCGTCCATAGAAAGTGCAGTGACACTGTTTGCGCCGTATATAGAGCGGGGCGACGAGATTGTCTGCTTCTCCATTTCCGGCTCCATGTCTGCGTCCGGCAATATTATGCGCATGGCGGCGGAGCAGTTGGAGGCGGAGAGCCGTATCCATGTAATCGATTCCCAGAACCTTTCCACAGGGATCGGCCTGCTGGTGGTGGAAGCCGCCGTCATGGCGAAGGAGGGCAGAACCTCCGAGGAGATCGTACAGCGAATGGAGGAGCTGATTCCCCGAGTGCGGGCGAGCTTTGTGGTCGATACGCTGGTCTATCTTCATCGCGGCGGCCGCTGCAGCGGTCTTGCGGCCATGGCGGGAGGAGCTTTAAAGCTTCACCCGAGGATTCAGGTGTCGGACGGCGCAATGCAGTCCGGAAAAAAATACCGCGGCAGTATCGATAAAGTCATCATGTCTTATGTCAGGGATATGGAAGAGGAACTGAAGGCGGCGGACAGAACCCGCGTTTTTATCACCCACTCCGGATGTGACAGAGAAGTAGTGGAACAGGTGCGGGAATATCTGAAGAGTCTGGACGTTTTTTCCGAGATATGGGAGACCCGAGCGGGGGGAGTGATCTCCAGCCACTGCGGGCCCGGTACGCTGGGTGTGCTGTTCATTGCGTCGGCTGAAAAATAAGGCGGCTCACTTGCCGGAAAGATGGCCGATAAACTCCCTGACACGCTCATTGTCGGTGCCGAAAAGCTCGTCGGGCGTGCCCTGCTCTTTGATGACGCCTTCTTCCATGAAAATGATGCGGTCGGAGACCTCCCGTGCGAATTGCATCTCATGGGTGACGATGACCATGGTCATATGTTCTTTTGCCAGCTGCTTGATCACCTTCAACACTTCTACGGTAAGCTCCGGATCCAGCGCGGACGTGGGCTCATCGAAAAACAGAAGCTTCGGCTGTTTAGCCAGCGCTCTGGCGATGGAGACTCTCTGCTGCTGACCGCCGGAGAGCTGATAGGGATAGGCGTCCCTTTTGTCTGCAAGTCCCAGCTGCGCCAGCAGTTTTTCCGCCCGTTCCACAGCCTCTTGTCTGGGCAGTTTATCCACGCAGAGCAGAGAATCCGTGATGTTCTTCAGTACGCTGTAATGCGGAAAGAGATTAAAATTCTGGAACACCAGTCCGAAGCAGTGCTGCAGTCTTTTCAGGTCGGCCTTGGAGGCGTAGACGCACCTGCCGCCCTCGTCTTTGGCGGCATACTCGCCGAGATAGAGCAGCTGCCCGCTGTCCATCTGTTCCAGGAGCGTGGCACAGCGCAGCAGCGTGGATTTGCCGGAGCCGGACGGGCCGATGATGGAGACCACCTCCCCTTCCTCCACAGAGAGGGAAATATCTTTTAATACCTCCAGACCGTCAAAATTTTTTTTCACGTGATTCATCTCTAACAGTTTCATAGATTTCCCCTTTGCTCTCGCAGCTCAAAGCATCTGACAACAGGTCTTAACGCCCGCATAAATCTGTGTTCTTCCCTAGCGGTAATAGGAACATGCCTTTTCCACACGTTCCATCACTGTGGCAACGATCAGGTTAAAGATGTAGTAGAAGACTCCCGCAGCCATCAGCGGCATGATCGTCGTCTGCGCCGCCGCGATCTGCTTTGCGATGGTGAACATCTCCGCCTGGGCGATGGCAAAAGCCAGTGAGGTGTCTTTTACCAGCGTGATGATCTCGTTGGTGACAGAGGGCAGGATTCGTTTGATTACCTGAGGCAGAATGATCTTGAAAAAAGTCTGCGCCCTTCCGTATCCCAAGACCTTGGCCGCCTCGTACTGGCCCACGGGCATGGATTCGATGCCGGAGCGGTAGATTTCCGCAAAGTAGGCCGCATAGTTGATGGCAAAGGCGATGATCACCGCAACGAAGCGGTAACCGCTGCCGATCCTGATCTTAAAAACATAGTAGGGCCCGAAATAGACCACCAGAAGCTGAAGCATGAGAGGAGTGCCTCTCATAACGGATATGTACACCTTCGTGATCCAGCGCAGAACGGCATTTTTTGACATTCTGCCGAAGGCCACGATCAGTCCCAAGGGCAATGAAAAAAGCAGGGTCAGCATGAATATTTCCACTGATACGATCATTCCCTTGCCCAGTTGCAGTAACATCACCTGAATACTCATGTCAAGACCCCGCCTATCCTATTTTATACTGATTGTCCGTTCTCTTGCTTATTTTCCGAGGCAGACACTGTCGGTCAGACCCCATTTCTCCGCAATCTCTGTGAAGGTGCCGTCAGCAGCCATGTCCTGCAGAGTGGATTCCACGGTATCCCGCAGCTCCTCGTTCCCCAGCAGGAAGCCTACACCGTACTGCTCGGTAGCCAGACGCTGCTCCAGGATCACATATCCGCCGCCTCTGGACTCAATCTGATAGTTTGCCACGCCGATATCCATGGCTACCGCATCTAACGCGCCTGCCTCCAGATCCATGAAAGCGGTGTTGTAGTCCGCATACTCGGTGAGCTTGCCGAAGCTGTCTCTCAGCGCAATGTTCTCGGGCGTTTCCTCATCGTTCAAAGCGTTCAGCGCGGAGGAGTCTCTCTGCACGCCCACTGCCTTGCCTGCAAGATCTGCAAAGGCGGTGATGCCGGAATCCTCAGCCACCACGAACACCTGACTGTTGTCCACGTAGGGGGAGGTCCAGGTGTAGTCATTCTCACGGCCGTTCATGGTAAAGCCGTTCCAGATGCAGTCGATGGAACCGCTGGACAGCTCCATGTCTTTGGAGTCCCAGTCGATGGGGCGCTTTACCAACTCCCAGCCGTTCCTGTTGCACACCTCCTGGGCCAGATCCAGATCGAAGCCCACATAATCCCCGTTGTCGTCCATATAGCCGTAGGGGGGAAATTCTGCGTCAAATCCTACTGTAAATGTCTTCTTTTCTCCCTGACCGCAGGCCGCCAGAAGAGCGGTCATGCACAGGGCCAGTAATAAACTCAGTCTCTTTTTCATAATAATCTCCTTTGTTCTCAATAAATTTTTGAACTGTTGCTTGAACTGCTTCGCGTACTTTTGTATGTTACCACGGTAAAGTACCTCTGTCAAATGGAATCTCACGAAGAATCTTAGGAATCTCAAGCAGAATCTTCATGTAAGACAAAATATCAGGTCTGAAAACAGAGCGCGGCGAATTGTAAACTTTATAAAATAATAAGGTTTACATTTGGGACTGAGTGTGTTATACTTCCTGTGTTGGCAGTGTTGGCAGTGTTGGCAGTGTTGGCAGTGTTGGCAGTGTTGGCAGTGTTGGCAGTGTTGGCAGTGTTGACTGTGGTGGCTGTATTGACTGTGTCGGAGGTGAGTCTGTGGGAACGAAGGAACAGCTGCTGGCGCTTTTTGAGAACAATAAGGGCATATATTTTTCCGGTGAGGATATCGCAGAAATGCTTTCCGTGTCCAGAGCCGCGGTCTGGAAAGCCGTGAAAAGTCTGCGCAGCGAAGGGTATCATATCGACGCCGTGCAAAATAAGGGTTACAGCCTTTCCGTGGAAACGGATATTCTTTCCGAGCAGGGGATCAGGAAATATCTGCGGCCGTCCTGCAGCGATCTTTTGCTGAACGTGAAAGCACAGGTAGACTCCACCAACAGCGAAGTGCGCCGGATGGCGGCGTCGGGAGCGCCGGAGGGGTGTGTAATGATCGCAGGCAGCCAGACCGCCGGCAGGGGAAGACGCGGACGCAGCTTTTATTCTCCGGTGGATTCCGGAATCTATCTGAGCCTGCTGCTTCGTCCGCAGGAGTATACCGCCGCACAGGCGGCGTCGTTTACCACCATGGCGGCGGTGGCCGTCTGTGAGGCGATCGAGAGCGTTTCCGGAAAGCGTGCGCAGATCAAGTGGGTGAACGACATCTTTATGGACGGGAAGAAGGTATGCGGAATCCTCACGGAGGCTTCCATGGGGTTAGAGAGCGGCTTTGTGGAATATGCGGTACTTGGAATCGGCATCAACGTATCGCCGCCCAAGGACGGTTTTCCCGACGAGCTGGCAGACATTGCGGGAACGGTCTTTGAGGAAGCCGGGGGCGACGGAAAGAACCGTCTTGCGGCAGAGTTCCTGAACTGCTTTATGTCCTATTATAAGGAGCGTCCCGCAGAGGATTATGTGAAAAATTATCGGAGCCGCAGTCTGGTGCTCGGCAGGGAAATATCGGTGGAGTCCCCGAATGGCGCTCAGAGAGCGACCGCGCTGGACGTCGATGAGGAATGTCATCTGATCGTCCGATATGAAGACGGGAGAACGGAGACGCTCTCTTCCGGAGAGATCAGCGTGAGATTAAAGAAAGAGAACGAGTGAGGCAGTAAAACCAAGAGAACAAGTGAGGGAAATAAGCATGGAAGATTGTGTAAAGACGGACAGGTACAGCAGTGCAAGATTGAAGACCTTGGATATGGCGTATATTGCAATGTTTGCCGTTGTCATTGCCATATGCTCCTGGATATCCATTCCTGCCCAGATTCCTTTTACGCTCCAGACCTTCGGCATCTTTCTGGCCGTGGGCGTATTGGGCGGGAAAAGAGGCACGCTGGCAGTTCTGATCTACCTGCTGCTGGGAATGGCGGGCGTGCCGGTACTTGCGGGCTTTGTGGGAGGCATCGGCTATTTCGTGGGCAATACGGGCGGTTATCTCGTGGGATTTCTCTTTTCGGCCCTTGCCATGTGGGGGCTGGAGCATTTCCTGGGGAGAAAGCCGTGGGTGCTGGCGCTGTCCATGGTCGTCGGTCTTGTGGTATGCTATGCTTTCGGAACGATCTGGTATCTGATCTTATATTCGCATAACACAGGAGCTATCGGAGTGTGGACGGCGTTGAGCTGGTGCGTGTTCCCTTATGTGATTCCGGATGCCGTAAAGATCGTACTGGCAATGTCTGTCTGCAGAAAGCTGGCTAGGGTCATTCGGGCGGATCGGGGGTGAGCCGATGAAAGAGCGCATATACAAAATAAGGGCTCATCACGGCATGTGTCTTTGCTTTTTTCGGGGCAAAGGTTACAGTATAGAATTTGTCAGGAACATGTGGGACATAAAGGATAAGCTGGAAAGAGGTCCCCTGATTCAGATTACGGATAAAGCAGATGATATCTGCGCCATCTGTCCCAACAACGCAGGCGGAACCTGTACGGCGCAGGCAAAGGTCGCGGAATACGACAGGCAGGTGATGCAAAGGTGCGGCTTGGCGGTTGGGGACGAGATGTCCTACAGAGATTTTGACGAGCTGGTGCGTCAGAGGATCATACTGCCGTCAAAGAGAAAGGAGATCTGCGCGAACTGCCAGTGGGATTCCATGTGCGAAAAAATTCGCGCTTAAAAAACCGCCTGAATCTCTCTCAAAATTCAGGCGGTTCTTCTGTGTACCTGTCATACATGATCCGTGACAGGATATTAATTGTAGTACATTGCGGTTCCGGCCGCCGCGCTGAATACGACTACGCCCAGAACGACGAGTATGAGCGCAATGATCAAAAAGCAGAAATAGGAACGTGCAAAATTGCGCAGATTCATATTCTTGGTGCCGCCCACCGAGAAAACGATCAAAAGAATAAAGCCCACAATGGGAATGGAAAACAGAATCTCGTAACCGAAATATCCCCACATGCTGATGGGACGATACTCCTCCGGAATGTTCTCAGGTATATTTGCCATGGTGCTCCCCCTTTCTCCAACAGAGCCGAATATCCGGCCCGATTGTGTATTAATGTGCATTGATCGTGAACAGATTTATTCTAGCATGTCAAAATAAATAATGCAAGGGATAATAGTCTGTGGTACAATGTCGATACAAAAAGGCATTGAATCAACTTGAAAACGATTGCCGGGTTCGATTGGGGGAGGTGAAGGGATGGCCGGTTACGTTCGGAAATTCTTTGTGGCCATGCTGATCGTGCTGCCCTTTTATCTTCTGGTCAGAAGACCGTGGAGGACCTGGTCGAAAAGGGAGGCCGCGCTGGCTGTATTTGTGCTGTTCGTGACAGGAACGGTGCTGCTGACGATGGAGGGGGATTATGCGGCGCCGGGCGTTCTGCTGGAGCGGGCCGTCACTCGCCTTAAGACGGGGGACAGGATCAATCTTGTGCCTTTTCGCAGTATCAGAAGCTGGTTCGGTTATACCTTTCCCATGGTCAACTTTTTGGGAAATATATTGATGTTCATGCCATGGGGATTCGGCCTGCCGCTTTTGTGGAAGCGAAGACAGGGGACATTGTCCTTGATATGCTGCTCACTGGCGTTGACGTTGTCTATTGAGGCGGTGCAGCTTTTTATCGGCAGGAGCGTTGATGTAGATGATGTGATCTTGAATTTTTCCGGAAGCTGCCTTGGAGCGGGTCTGTATTTTCTCCTAAGGAGGATATTCCCAAAGCTTTCAGAGTTCGCAAGATAAGATTTTAAGGCGGCAGGGCTTGCTTTTTTCCGCCGAAGTGCTATAATCAGATTCAGATTACTGCTTTTGACGGTGATACGGAAGCATAGCTCAGCCGGGATGAGCGTTCGCCTCACACGCGAAAGGTCAGGGGTTCGAGCCCCCTTGCTTCCACTTGGCGTTCCGCAGCCGGACGCGGAGTCGCGGTTAATTTTAAAAATTCTATTGACATTTGGTCCGGTATCATATAGAATATGACTTGTTTGCAGGAATGGCGGAATTGGCAGACGCGCACGGTTCAGGTCCGTGTGGTAGCAATACCATGAGAGTTCAAGTCTCTT
>CANQJL010000008.1 GCA_947624245.1 uncultured Acetatifactor sp.
GCAGACGATAAGTAAACCGTGCAGTCCAATCAGCAACGCCGTGAGTTGCGGCAGCAGACGATAAGTAAACCGTGCAGGCGTTGTGCCGGTCGGAGGATCGGAATTTGGATCGAAGTAAAAGGAGAATAGAAATGGCAAGAAAAAAGATCATAGCCGGAAACTGGAAGATGAATATGACTCCCAGCCAGGCAGTAAGCTTAATTGAGACCTTAAAGCCCCTTGTAAAGAATGAGGATGTGGATGTGGTCTTCTGTGTACCCGCAATCGACATCATTCCCGCCGTGGAAGCCGCAAAGGGGACCAACATTCAGATCGGCGCGGAGAACATGTACTTTGAGGAGAAGGGTGCCTACACAGGCGAGATCGCTCCCGACATGCTCACCGACGCAGGCGTGAAATACGTTATCATCGGCCATTCCGAGCGCAGAGAGTACTTTGCGGAGACGAACGAGACCGTGAACAAGAAGGTGCTGAAGGCATTTGAGCACGGCATTACGCCCATCATCTGCTGCGGCGAGACCCTGACGCAGAGAGAGCAGGGCGTTACCATCGACTTTATCCGCCAGCAGATCAAGGTCGCATTCCTGAATGTGACCGCAGCGCAGGCGGCATCGGCGGTCATCGCCTATGAGCCCATCTGGGCCATCGGCACCGGCAAGGTGGCAACCACCGAGCAGGCACAGGAAGTCTGCAAGGCAATCCGCGACTGCATCGCGGAAATCTATGACGATGCTACGGCAGCGGCGATCCGTATCCAGTACGGCGGCAGCGTGTCCGCTTCCAGCGCCCCCGAGCTGTTCGCACAGCCCGATATCGACGGCGGCCTGGTAGGCGGCGCATCTCTGAAGCCCGATTTCGGACAGATCGTAAATTACAACAAGTAAAGGGCTCGGAATGTAGAAATTCATGACAGCTCTTTCGGCAGCTCGCTGCCGAGAGGGCTGTTTTTCATTGCACAAAAGGCTCAAATGTGTTATGCTGATATAAACATTTTTACTCAAAAAGAAAATATTTTGAGACTGCAGGATAAGCTGACCGAGAAAGGGGAATGGGGCGCATATGATCTTTAAATGTAAGAACTGCGGCGGGAACATGGTATACAATCCCGAAAGACAAGTGATGTACTGTCCGTTCTGTGACAGCGAGGGGAGCCATCAGCGCACGGATGAAAGCCTGGGGGATATCACCGTATGTCCCAACTGTGGCGGCGAGATCAAGCTGCAGGAATTTACCTCCGCCACCAAATGTCCCAGCTGTGACTGTTACCTGATATTGAATGAGCGGGTGGAAGGCGAGTATGCGCCAAAGTCCATCATTCCTTTCCGAATGGGAAAAGAGACCTGCAAACAGGCCATCAGGGAGAAGTTCAAGACCTATCGCTTTGCCCCCACCGACTTTTTGTCGGAAGTGCGGCTGAATGAAATGCAGGGCGTGTACGTGCCCTTCTGGCTGTATGACTATGACGCCCATTGGGATTATCAGGCGGAAGGAGTCAAGCTCAGGAGCTGGACCAGCGGCGATATCCAGTATACAGAGACGTCCTATTACGATGTGCAGCGGGATATGGATATCCGTTTTCAGAACATACCGGTGGACGCCTCCGTTCAGATGCCCGACGATGTGATGGATCTGATGGAGCCCTATGATTACGGTCAGATGGTGGATTTTGCTCCGGAATATATGTCCGGCTTCTACGCGGAAAAGTACAATATAGATTCCGCTTCTCTGGAGGAGCGCGCCAAGAAGAAGATGGAAGAAGACGCAGGCATACTTCTGAACAATAGCTGCAGCGGCTACAGCACCCTGAAAACGATACGGCGGGATCTGTCCCTTCGGGACAGCAGCGCAGGGTACGGTCTTCTGCCGGTGTGGAAGTATCTGTATCGGTACGGCGGCAAGGATTATCCCTTTTACGTAAACGGACAGACAGGCAAGATCGTGGGGGAAGCGCCTTTATCTACCAAAAAAGTGTGGGCCTATTCGGGAACCCTGTGGGCATGTCTGACTGCGATCATCGCATTGCTTCAGGTCATTGTCACACATCTGCCGTAAGGCTGACCTGCGGCGATACCGGAGGATAAGAGGAGGGCCGCGCCGATGCGGCGGTAAAAAGGAGAGAAAATGGATTATAAAAAAGAGGCAGTAAAACAGTATCTGAAATACTTCCTTGTCTGGTTCATCATAATAGGCGCTCTGGCGGTGATAGCGATTGTCGTGACGGGAGTCCACGCTATGGTAAACAACAGGCCCAGAAGCAATCAAAGCGCGCCGGCGGAAAGGGTCTACGATTACGCGGAGCTGCTCGACGCGGATCAGGAGGAACAGCTCCGCAGTCAGATCGCGCGGACCGAGCGGGCCATACATATGGACATTGTGATAGTGACCCTGCGGCAGCCCATGGAGGGGGAGGCGGCAATGCAGGAGTTCGATGCGGTCTCTCCGTATCTGGAGGACGTCATGGAAGCCTATGCGGATAATTTCTGGGATGAAAACGGATACGGCTACAACAAGAATTTCGAGGGAGACGGTCTGATTCTGGTGGACAATGTCTACGAGGATCAGGGCTATTGGCAGATTTCCACCAGCGGTCAGGCGGAAGATGAGTTGAGCGATTGGGACATCAACGATCTCTTGGATGCGCTTGAAAGCAGATATGAGGACGACAATCCTTATCCGGCCTATTCCCGATTCGTGAGCGCGGTAGAAAGAGAGCTTACGCCCGAAAAGCTTTCGCTTCCGTGGTGGCTGATCGTACTGGTCCCCATTGTCACGGCGCTTGTCTATGCCTTTGTAAATATGTCACAGAAGAAAGCAAAGGATACCACGTCGGCTTCCACCTATGTGTCGGGAGGACGGCCTGTGATGAGAGGACAGCGGGATGACTTTATCCGCAAGAACGTGACGCAGAGGCGCATATCCACAAGCAGCGGAAGCGGCGGACACAGCAGCGGGCACAGCGGAGGCGGCGGACATCACCACAGCAGCAGCGGCGCCAGCCACGGAGGCGGCGGACGAAGACATTAAAAACCGGATATCGGAACACAAAAAGAGCGCTCACATGACGGTATGAGCGCTCTTTCTATATGCCTTTGTTATGCTTCTATTGTGAAAATTAAGACATCTGATTTACGGCCTTGCTGATACGGGAAACCTTGCGGGACGCATTGTTCTTGTGATAAACGCCCTTGCTGCATGCCATCTCGATCGTCTTGGTGGCAGCCTTCAGCTCCTGCGCCGCAGCGGCCTTATCGCCGGACTCGATAGCAGCGTATACCTTCTTGATCGCAGTCTTTACGCCGGTTCTGATCGCTTTATTTCTGTCAGCCCTTGTGCGGTTCACCAGAATTCTCTTTTTTGCGGATTTAATGTTAGCCAAGTTCTACACCTCCATCTTGTATATACTTTTACAGCCTATGGTACTAGGTATCTTTATGCCTGCTTTACCTCAGTCAGACACGGAGAACTAAGGCAAACATACTATGTAGTTTAGTAAATAATTCAAAGTTTGTCAATACATAATACAGGAATTTTTGAGAAAACTATGTTATACGATTTTTTCTTTATGAGGTTTGGAGAAACGAAATGGGTAATTTTCAGGTACGAACGGATCTGGCTCTGGAGGCCAGGGAGAGCATCAGCGAAGCGGACAGTGAGCTTCGCGGTGTTCGGGTGGAAGAGTATTATCGGGAGAAAGAGGACGTAAAAGTTACAAAAGTGATGATCGATACCAAGAATGCGGCCAAGGCCATGGGAAAGCCGGTGGGGATCTATGTCACCATGGAGGCGCCTGCCATGGTGGAGCCTGATGAGGATTATCATCGGGAGATCTCCCAGTGTATTGCGGAGGAACTGCTGAAGCTGATCCCGGGTGCGGATAAGGAGCAGTCGGTGTTGGTGGTGGGGCTTGGCAACCGAGAGGTGACTGCGGATTCGCTGGGACCTCAGGCCATAGACAATCTGTTCATCACAAGACACATTGTGCGGGAGTTCGGCAAGGCCGCCTATAACTGTGAAAAGGTAAATCAGGTCAGCTCGCTGGAGCCCGGTGTCATGGCCAGAACGGGCATGGAGACGGCGGAGATCGTAAAGGGCGTGGTGGAGGAGACGGCTCCTGACGTGCTCATTGTCATAGATGCGCTGGCCGCCCGCAGCATCAGGCGTCTGAACCGCACGATCCAGATCACCAACACGGGCATTCAGCCCGGGTCCGGCGTGGGCAACCACAGGAACGCGCTCACTCTGGAAAGTCTCGGAGTCCCCGTGATCGCCATCGGCATTCCCACCGTGGTAGACGCGGCCACAATCGTCTCGGACGCGCTGGAAAAGCTTCTGGAGGAGGAAAAGGAATTGGACGTGGTAAAGTATGTGAGCCGACAGGAGACAGGCTTTGCCGAGCTGAACAATATGTATATGACCGGAAAGGATATCGATGCGGTCATCAAGCGTGTCAGCTTCACCGTGTCGGAGGGCATTAATATCGCTATGGAAATGCGCATGGACTGACTTTTCGGGGCATATAATAAATGGAGTCTGAAACCGCGGGAGGCGGGAAAGGAGTGCTTGGCCGTTAAGAGCAGAATTTTTTGGAAGCAGCTTTCGGGAAAGCTGGCGGCTGCGGCAGTCCTGATCGCAGCGTTCGGGCTGCTTGCCGGCGGTACGGACGCACGGGCGGAAGGCGGGGCTGCGGAGCAGAATGCCTTAAAAAGCGCCATGCAGCAGGAAGCGGCAGACGTGGTGCGCAAAGCATTATATGATCTCTACATGCCGAATCTGTCGCTGTCCGAGGAGAGCGGGCGTAAGACAAATTGGATCCTGCGGGAGCAGGCAGACGCCGCCTGGCCGTTCTACGGGTATCTGACGGAGGGCTTGGGGGCGGAGGGAACGCATGTGGGAACGGTGCTGCGCAAGATACAGTTTGCAGAGGCGCAGGAGGGAAATACGGATCCGGAGGAGGATCTCTACATAGAGGATGAGACGGGCGGCGATCCGCAGTCCGGCGATACCCTTGCGGATATGCTGCGGGAGGAGAACGAGGCGGCACAGCAGATGCGGCAAACGGCGCAGGAGTTCGTGCCTCATACCCGTCAGACGCAGGTGGATATGGATTCGCTGGCCGATTATGAGACACTGATCAAGACCTTCTACACCGTGGACACCAATACCATGATCGGCAGCGATCAATTGGATGTGAAGAAGCTGGCCGCAAAGGATATGACGATTCAAAAGCAGAGCGACGGCCCTCAGATACTGATCTATCACACACATTCCCAAGAGGGGTTCGCGGATTCCGTGCCCGGCGACGATTCCACCAATATTCAGGCGGTGGGGGAAAATCTGGCGCAGATACTGCGGGATACATACGGCTATGAGGTGCTGCACTACACGGCGGAGTACGATGTGGAGAGCAGGGACAACGCCTACGCAAATGCGCTGCCGGATATCAGCAGAGTGCTGAAGGAGAACCCTTCCGTTCAGGTGGTGATCGATCTGCACCGTGACGCCGTGCCGGAGACGACCAGACTGGTCATGGATCTGGACGGCAGACCGACGGCGAGGTTCATGTTCTTCAACGGCCTGAGCCGCACCAAAAGGACGGGAAACATCGCCTATCTGTACAATGCCAATCTGGACGACAATCTGGCGTTCTCCTTTCAGATGCAGAGGAAGGCGGCGGAGTATTATCCGGGACTTTCCCGCAAGATCTATCTGAAGGGTTACCGCTACAACATGCATCTGGCGTCAAAATATCTGCTGATCGAATTGGGAGCCCAGACGAATACCCTGGAGGAGGCCATGAATGCCTGCGACCCGCTGGCGCATATCCTTGACATGGTGCTGTCGGGAGAATAAAGCCTGTCGGGGGAATAAAGCCTGTCGTGGAAATAGAGCCTGTCGGGGAATCGGGGCCTTGTCTGGACAATCATAGGAAATTCTGCTACAATTACTCATGTTACAGGAAGACATCACATGTGCCGTGCGGGTATGTCACATGGGAAATGAGGAATTGTCAATGGCAGATGTAGATCAGAGTAAGATCCGAAACTTTTGTATCGTTGCACATATAGATCACGGTAAATCCACGCTGGCAGACCGTATCATAGAGCAGACCGGCCTTTTGACCAGCCGGGAAATGCAGGCGCAGGTCCTGGACAATATGGAGCTGGAGCGGGAGCGCG
Organism: uncultured Acetatifactor sp.; assembly: GCA_947624245.1. Classification (GTDB taxonomy): domain Bacteria; phylum Bacillota; class Clostridia; order Lachnospirales; family Lachnospiraceae; genus Acetatifactor. Next base: position 6,177 of record CANQJL010000008.1, read on the forward strand.
GCATCACCATCAAGGCGCAGGCCGTGCGCACCGTGTATAAGGCGAAGAACGGGGAAGAATACATTTTTAATCTGATCGATACGCCGGGCCATGTAGATTTCAATTATGAGGTCAGCCGGTCGCTGGCGGCATGTGACGGGGCGATCCTGGTGGTGGACGCGGCGCAGGGAATAGAGGCCCAGACGCTGGCGAACGTGTATCTTGCGCTGGACCACGATCTTGACGTGTTTCCCGTGATCAATAAGATCGATCTGCCAAGCGCCGATCCCCAGCGCGTCATAGAGGAGATCGAAGATGTGATCGGGATCGAAGCCCAGGACGCGCCTCTGATCTCCGCCAAGAACGGAATCGGCATCGAGGAGGTGCTGGAACAGATCGTGACGAAGATTCCGGCGCCGAAGGGCAATCCCCGGAATCCGCTGCAGGCTTTGATCTTTGACTGTATTTACGATTCCTACAAGGGCGTGATCATCTTCTGTCGGGTGATGGAGGGAACTGTAAGGAAGGGCACCGTGATCCGCATGATGGCCACGGGAGCCAGAGAGGAAGTGGTGGAGGTCGGCTATTTCGGGGCAGGCCAGTTCATTCCCTGTGACGAGCTTTCCGCCGGTATGGTGGGCTATATCACCGCCTCCATCAAGAATGTGAAGGACACCGCCGTGGGAGATACGGTGACCGATGCGGAGAACCCCTGCGCGGAGCCGCTTCCGGGCTATAAGAAGGTGCTGTCCATGGTATACTGCGGCATGTATCCCGCCGACGGGGCCAAATATCCGGATCTGCGCGACGCCCTGGAAAAGCTGCAGCTGAATGACGCTTCGCTGAATTACGAGCCGGAGACGTCGGTGGCGCTGGGCTTCGGCTTCCGCTGCGGATTTCTGGGGCTTCTGCATCTGGAGATCATTCAGGAACGGCTGGAGAGGGAGTACAATCTGGATCTGGTGACGACCGCGCCCGGGGTGGTGTACAAGGTCTACAAGACGGACGGAACGGTGGTGGAGCTCACCAACCCCTCCAATCTTCCGGACCCCTCCACCATCGAGCGCATGGAGGAGCCCATCGTCAGCGCGGAGATCATGGTGACCAGCGAGTACATCGGCTCCATTATGGAGCTCTGTCAGGAGCGGAGAGGACGCTATCTGGGCATGGAATACATTGAGGGAACCAGAGCGCTGCTTCGGTATGAGCTGCCGCTGAATGAGATCATCTACGATTTCTTTGATGCGCTGAAGTCGCGCTCCAGAGGATATGCTTCCTTTGACTACGACATAAAGGGGTATGAAGAGGCGAAGCTGGTGAAACTGGACATTCTGATCAACCGGGAGGAGGTAGACGCCCTTTCCTTTATCGTACACGCGGATTCCGCCTACGAGAGAGGCAGGAAGATGTGTGAAAAGCTCAAGGACGAGATACCGAGACACCTTTTTGAGATTCCCATACAGGCGGCCGTGGGGGGCAAGATCATCGCCCGCGAGACGGTGAAGGCCATGCGCAAGGATGTGCTGGCAAAGTGCTACGGCGGAGATATCACCCGAAAGAAGAAGCTGTTGGAGAAGCAGAAGGAGGGAAAGAAGCGTATGCGGCAGATCGGAAGCGTGGAGATTCCTCAGAAAGCATTTATGAGCGTGTTAAAGCTGGATGACCGAAAATAGAGAACTGGAACTGTATCTTCATATCCCCTTTTGTGTCAGAAAATGTCTGTACTGTGACTTTCTGTCTGCACCGGCGTCCCCCGAGGTAAGGCGAAGGTATATGGACGCCCTGATTCGGGAGACGGCACAGAGGGCGGAGGACTGCCGCGGCCGGCGGGTCACTTCCGTGTTCCTGGGCGGGGGTACGCCCTCCGTGGTCGATACCGACGGACTGGAGAAGCTGCTGGAGACGATCGGGGAGAGGTATGCTCTCTCGCCGGATGCGGAACTGACCGTCGAGGTAAATCCCGGGACCGTGGACGGCGCCAAGCTTGCGCGGCTGCGTAGGGCAGGGGTGAACCGGCTGAGCATCGGGCTGCAGTCCGCCGATGACAGGACGCTTGCGGCTCTGGGACGGATACATACCTGGCAGCAGTTTCTCGATGCTTACTATGAAGCCAGACAGGCGGGTTTTACGAATATCAACGTGGACGTGATGAGTGCGCTCCCCGGCCAGAGCCTTTCCGAGTATCTTGACACCCTGCACAGGGTGCTTGCCCTGAAGCCTGCGCCGGAGCATATTTCCGCCTACAGTCTGATCCTTGAGGAAGGGACGCCCCTCTGGCAGATGGCGCAGGAGGGGAAGCTAAAGCTTCCGAACGAGGATACGGACCGGCTGATGTACAGGGAGACGAAGCGCCTTTTGCAGAGCGCGGGATATACGCGCTATGAGATCTCGAATTATGCGAAGGAAGGGTATGCGTGCAGGCACAACTGCGGCTACTGGACCCGTCGGGATTATCTGGGTCTGGGGATAGGGGCAGCCTCTCTTCTGGACAATGTCCGCTTCAGGAACGGAAGCGATCTGGAACGCTATCTGGAGAATCCGTCCGGATGCAGGGAGGAAGTTCAGGTACTGAGCCCCCAGGAGCAGATGGAGGAATTTATGTTCCTCGGGCTGCGCATGACAGAGGGGGTAAGCGAGGCGGAATTTGTGCGCCTGTTCGGACGCGGTTTGGAAGAAGTGTACGGAAAGGTGATTGAAAAGAATATAAGAGAGGGACTGCTGCAGCGCATTACAGGGCGGGACGGCAGGGAGGACGGGGAGGAAAGGCTGGCCCTTACCGAGCTGGGAATGGACCTGAGCAATCATGTGATGGCACAGTTTTTGCTGTCATGACAGGCACTGCGGGTGAAATTGACACATAGACTATTGTGAAGAGTAATCCGCGGAGGGACTTTTGAAGACCTTTCAAAAACCGTTGACCTCAGGAGAAGAAGCCGAACAATGCCGTCTGCTGCGGGAGGGGACCCCTGCAGAGGCCAGACGGGCAAAGGAGATTCTGATCGAGCGGAACCTGCGGCTGGTAGCTCATATTGCAAAAAAATATCAGAACACCGATGAGGACATGGAGGATCTGATCTCTATCGGCTGCATCGGGCTGATCAAGGCGATAGATACTTTTGACGATAAGAAGGGACGGCTGGCCACCTATGCCTGCCGGTGCATTGACAACGAACTGCTGATGCTGCTTCGGGGAAAGAAGAAGACCGCCCGAGAGGTATCGCTGTTCGAGCCCATCGGACAGGATAAGGAGGGCAATGAGATCCATCTGGTGGACGTAATCGAACAGCAGCAGCCGGATATTGTGGAAAGCATGGAGCTGACCGGAAATATCCGAAAGCTGTTCGTCCTGATGGAGGAAGTGCTGACGGAGAGAGAGCGGGATATCCTGATCATGCGCTACGGTCTGAACGGGGCGCCGGAAGCCACGCAGAGCCAGATCGGCGCAAGGCTCGGAATCTCGCGCAGCTATGTTTCCAGGATCGAAAAAAGAGCGCTGCAGAAGCTTCGATGTAAATTTGAGCGGCAATGAAGCAATTTTAGATTGTTTTTTACCGTTAAAGTGGTATAATGGAAGCAGAGTTTTACTCAGGAAAAACGGGAGAGAGCTATGCAGTTCATCGGTACGACGGAGCTTAAGGTGGGAATGCGCTTGGCGCGGCCCATTTACAATAAACAGGGAGTGCTTCTCTTTGAGAGAGATTCCAAGCTGACGGCACAGACGATTGACAGTGTGAAGAACTTCGGACTGTTGGGCGTTTATATTCTGGAGCCGGCAGAGCCCCTTCCTCCCATGTCGGAGGAGGATCTGGAATTTGAGCGGTTTCAGATCGCCACCGGTTTTTCCATTCAGGACGAACTGGAAAAGATATTATCCACGAAGAATCAGGGCAGGATCAACAGCATTGCTTCCATGATCCTGAAAAAATACGGATATCTGGACGGCAGAGTCACCTTTTATCAGAACCTCAGGGGCAGAGATGACTATGTGTGCCGGCACAGCCTGAATACCGCGATTTTCTGCGCCATGATTACCCATGTGATGAACGTCAGAGTGGACGAGCAGTATCAGATAATCTACGCGGCATTGACCCACGATATCGGCAAGCTGCGGATTCCCGCGGATATTCTGTTCGCTCAGGAGGACCCTGAGGGAAAGCAGAAGGAGCGGATCTACCAGAGCCAGATGACGGGGCTTGACGTGCTGGATACGGCGATTCACGACGGCTATGCCATCAAGAGAATATGTGCGCAGGCGCTGCGGACATGGCAGGAATTTGAGGCGCAGGGGAGTGTGAACCCCAATGCGAAGCTGACCCTGGGCGCCAAGATACTGATAGTGGCGAACCGGTATGACGAGATCACGGCGATGAGTCTTCAGGGGAAATCGGAGTCTGAGGTAAAGGCGATTCAGGAATTCCTCGATCATCCCGAAATATATGATCCGGAGGTCGTGAGTGCGCTGATCAAATCCGTCAACATACTGTTCCCCGGCGTCAGCGTGGAGCTGAGCACGGGACAGAAGGCGCTTGTGGTGACGGAGAATTTCAACAATATTCTGAAGCCCATTGTGCTGACATTCGGGGACAACACCCTGTTGGATCTGGCGCTTTGGGATAATCACGACATTCAGATCGTGGATGTTATGAAGACTTTGGACAACCGTTATATCATGAACAACGATATTCTTCCGCAGAATGCGGCGGAAGGACAACCAATAAATCTGTGATACACAGGGAAAAGAGGGAGATATGGCAAAAGTAGAAGAAGTACTGACCGAGGCCAAGGCGGCGGGCGCCAGCGACGTACATTTCACGGTAGGAATACCGCCTAAGATGCGTGTGAACGGCGATCTGATTACCATGAATTATCCCAAGATGCTGTCAGACGACACCAGAGAGGTGCTCAACGCCGTTACCAACGAGACGCAGAGAGAGAAGTTCGAGAAAAAGGGAGAGTACGACTTTTCCTTTTCCATTCCTTCTATCGGGCGTTACCGTGTGAATGCGTACCTGCAGCGAGGCAGCGTGGCGCTGGCCTTTCGTCTGGTAGGTACGACGGTGCCTTCTCCAGACGAGCTGGGCGTGCCTAAATCCGTGGTGGATCTGTATCAGCGCAAGCGTGGTCTGGTACTGGTGACGGGACCTACCGGAAGCGGTAAGTCCACTACGCTGGCCGCCATTATCGACAAGGTCAACAACAGCCGTGACGCTCACGTGATCACCCTAGAGGATCCTATCGAGTATCTCCATCAGCACAAGATGTGTATGGTCAACCAGAGAGAGATCGGAATGGACACCGAGTCTTATGCGAATGCCCTTCGTGCGGCGCTCCGTGAAGACCCTGACGTAATTCTCGTAGGTGAGATGCGTGACTTTGAGACCATCAGCGTCGCCATCACCGCGGCGGAGACAGGCCACCTGGTGCTGTCTACCCTGCATACCATCGGTGCCGCAAGTACCGTGGACCGTATCATCGACGTGTTCCCGCCCCACCAGCAGCAGCAGATCCGCGTACAGCTTGCGAACGTGCTGGAGGCCGTTATTTCCCAGCAGCTGATTCCCACTGCCGACGGCAAGAAGCGAGTGGCGGCTTTTGAGGTCATGCATGCAAATCATGCGGTGCGCAACCTGATCCGTGAAGGAAAATCACACCAGCTCACCAGCGTGATCCAGACCAACAGAAAGATGGGTATGATGACCATGGACGAGGCCATCAGTCAGCTCTACTACACCGGCAGGATTTCAAGAGAGATGGCGATACAGTTCGCTCAGGATCCTGACGCAATGGAATTAAAGCTTTAAGCTTTAAGATTTCTGTCCGGCTTTTCCGGGGGCAGCGCCGAGAGGGCGCGCTCCCGGGGCCGCACCTCAAACTTCCGCAAAATCTTGCCGCAATCTTTTGCATTCCTTTTTGATTCATTTTTTTCATATGTTTCGATTTCCTATGTTCGGTAATACAATACCTGTCCCGTATTGATAAAGTTTTATTTGTCATGTTTTTTCATTCTGTCCTTTTATATTTCTATTATTCTATTATTCTATCCTAGGAGGTGTCTTATGTTCAGTACGATCTGTTCCGGAGCTCTGCAGGGCATTTCTGCCTATCCGGTATCTGTGGAGGTCAATATCGCAAGAGGACTTCCGGCATTTTATATGGTAGGTTCCCTGAGCGGGGAGGTGCGGGAATCGCGGGAGCGTGTCTGCGTTGCGCTGAAAAATGCAGGGTTCGATCTGCCGCCCAGCCATGTGACCGTGAATCTGTCGCCGGCGGACCGCAGAAAGGAGGGGACGGCCTTTGACCTGCCGATCGCGGTGGGGATTCTGGCCGCGGCGGAATATTTTCCGCAGGCCGCGGCGGCAGACATTTTGTTTTTGGGAGAGCTGGGGCTTGACGGTGAGATCAAGCAGGTGCCCGGTGTGCTCCCCATCGTACAGGAGGCGGCGAAAAGGGGCATCAGACAGTGCGTGGTGCCTGCGGACAATGCAAAGGAGGGCGCGGCGATTGCGGGCATCTCGGTGCGGGGAGCCGCTCACATACGGCAGGTGCTGGACTTCCTCAGAGCGCCTCTGGAGGGCCGTGAGGAAGTGCTCCCCGCCTGTGCGCCGGAGTGCGGTGTGAATCCTTCCGAAAGAGGCGCAGGGGAAATGCTTGATTTCGCTCAGGTCAGCGGTCAGGAGTCTGCGAAGCGCGCTGCGGAAATTGCGGCAGCGGGATTCCACAATCTGTTGATGGTGGGGCCGCCGGGCGCGGGGAAATCCATGATCGCCAAGCGGATTCCGGGAATCCTTCCGGCGCTGACACCGGAGGAGAGTCTTCAGGTGACCGCTGTGGCGAGCGTGGCGGGACTGACCGGAGGCGGTACGGCGCTGGTGAAAATGCGCCCGTTTCAGGATCCGCATCATACCATATCCCAGGCGGCGATGATAGGGGGCGGCAATTCTCCCAGGCCCGGGGTCATCTCTCTTGCGCACAGGGGCGTCCTGTTCCTGGACGAGCTTCCGGAGTTTGGGCGGGAGGTCTTAAACAGCCTGCGTCAGCCTCTGGAGGAGAGACATGTCAATATTTCGCGAGCCGGCGTGAACGTTTCCTATCCCAGCGATTTCATGCTGGTCTGCGCCATGAACCCTTGTCCCTGCGGATATTACCCCGACAGGAACCGCTGCAGATGTACGGAGGTGCAGGTAAGAAAATATACGGGAAAGGTGTCCGGCCCGATCCTCGACCGGATCGATCTTTGCGCCCAGATGGAAGCCGTGGACGTGGCGAGCCTGCAGGACGGAAATCGGGCGGAGAGCAGCGCGGCAATCCTCGGCAGGGTCCTTGCGGCCAGAGAGCGGCAGCGGGAGCGCTATGCAGGCTCGTCCTGCCGGGCAAACGCCGATGTACAGGCGGCGGACATGAACAGGTACTGCGCTCTGGGACCAAAGGAGAAGCGCTGTATGGACAAGCTGTATCACTCCATGCAGCTAAGCGCCAGAGCGTATCACAGGATACTGCGGGTGGCGCGGACCATAGCGGATCTGGCGGGCGCGGAGAAGATAGAGGAGGAGCATCTGATGGAGGCCGTCTACTATCGGCCGTCTCAGGAGTACCGGAGGTGAGGAAAATGGAAGAGATAAAACCGTACCAGCTTTGGCTTTGCAGCTTTGGGGGAACGGGAAACAAAAAGCTGTGCAGAATGGCAGAGCGGTTTGGCGGCGCAAGGGAGGCGTACTTTGCGGATCCGGCGCAGTGGCGTCAGGTGCTGGGAGAAAAGCAGGCCCTGCGCCTGCAGCAGTTTACGGAGACGTTTAGGCCCCAGGAGGAATACGAAAAACTGCGGGAGCAGGGCATCAGACTGGTGACGCTCTCGGATAAGGATTATCCCGAGCGGTTAAAGGAAATTCCGGACGCTCCTTATGGCCTTTTTGTAAAGGGACGTCTGCCGGGGAACGAACCTGCGGTGGCTGTGGTCGGCGCCAGAGACTGTTCCCGCTACGGGGCCTTTGTGGCGGAGAAGATCGGGGAGATGCTGGGGAAGAACGGAATCGCCGTGGTCAGCGGCATGGCCAGAGGAATCGACGGCATCAGTCAGATGGCGGCGCTTAAAAACGGCGGCATATCCTACGGGGTGCTGGGCTGCGGGGTGGATATCTGTTATCCGTCTCAGAACAGAGCGCTCTATGACAGGCTTGCGGCGCAGGGCGGGCTGATCTCGTCCTATCCCCCGGGCACGCCGGCGCTGGCCAGGAACTTTCCGCCCAGGAACCGGATCGTCAGCGGGCTGGCGGATGCGGTGGTGGTAGTGGAGGCGAGAGAAAAGAGCGGGACGCTGATCACGGTGGATATGGCTTTGGAGCAGGGCAGGGAGGTGTATGCGGTTCCGGGGCGGATCACGGACAGACTGAGCGACGGCTGCAACCGTCTGCTTAGACAGGGGGCGGCGCCCCTCTTAAATCCGGAAGAACTGTCGGAGGGGCTTGCGGCCATGGGAAAGCTGAAAGAGCGTCCGCAGGACGATACACCGGAGGTCGAAGAACAGAATACGGCAGGAGCGCTCTCTCCGGAAGCGGCGGCGGTCTGCAGGGCGCTGGATCTTACGCCGCAGACTGCCGAGGAGATCCGCCGCAGACTGCCGGAGGAATATCGCCATATCAATCTGAATGCGTGCCTGATCGGGCTGTGCATGGAAGGTCTTGCGGTACAGGCGGGCCCCGGCTGCTTTTGCGCGGTACGGTAGGCGGACGGCGCCGCAGTCTGCCGGATGCCGGCTTCGCAGTCTGCCGGATGCCGGCGCCGGAGTTTTCGGCTTGCACATTTTTCTCCTATCCATTATCATATATCTTGGAAGAAAAAGAAGACTGCCGCGGCAGGGAAGGAAGGATGAGCCATGCACAGAGAGACTACGCGAGTCGTACAGATCGGCGACAAAAGGATCGGGGGAGGGAATCCCGTTCTGATACAGTCTATGACAAATACGAGGACACAGGACGTGGACGCGACGGTTTCCCAGATACTTTGGCTGGAGCGGGCGGGCTGCGAGATAATCCGGTGTACGGTTCCCGACATGGAGGCGGCCAAGGCGCTGGCGCAGATCAAAAAACGGATACATATTCCCCTTGTGGCGGACATTCATTTTGACTATAAGATGGCCGTGGCGGCCATCGAGAACGGGGCGGACAAGATCCGGATCAACCCCGGGAACATCGGCGGTCCGGAAAAGGTCCGCGCGGTGGTGGAAGCGGCAAAGGAGAGGAAGATACCGATTCGGGTGGGAGTAAACGGCGGTTCTCTTGAGCGAGAGATATTGGAGAAATACGGCGGAGTGACCGCCCAGGGAATCGTTGAGAGCGCGCTGGACAAGGTGCATATGATCGAGGAGCAGGGCTACGATAATCTGGTCATCAGCATCAAATCCTCGGATGTGCTTATGTGCGTGCAGGCCCATGAGATTCTTGCGGAGCGAACGCATTATCCGCTTCACGTGGGAATCACCGAGTCCGGCACCGTCCTGAGCGGCAGCATTAAATCCGCTGTGGGTCTGGGACTGATCCTGCATCAGGGCATAGGCGACACTGTACGCGTGTCTCTCACGGGAGACCCTGTGGAGGAGATCGGGGCGGCGAAGCTGATCCTGCGAACGCTGGGCCTGAGAAAGGGCGGTATCGAGGTGGTATCCTGCCCTACCTGCGGCAGGACCCAGATCGATCTGATCGGTCTGGCAGGCAAGGTGGAGGAGCTGGTGAAGGATTATCCGCTGGACATCAAGGTGGCGGTAATGGGCTGCGCGGTGAACGGTCCCGGGGAAGCAAGAGAGGCGGATATCGGAATTGCGGGCGGCCGCGGAGAGGGCCTTCTGATCAGGAAGGGCGAAATTATCCGGAAAATACCGGAAGATCAGTTGTTGAATGCGTTGAAAGAGGAGCTGGACAACTGGGAGACGGATTGAGGGAATCGTTATGGCAAAACCTTTTTTTGAAGTTTTTCCGACATTGAAAATAGAGAATCCGCTTCACGACAGGCTGGAGGAGACTTCCGTGGAACGTGTGGCCGCTTCCCGCCGCAGAGATATGCTGCGCGTCTACCTGCTCAGCACGCATCTGATCGGCAAGGAGGAGATCTGGGAGACGGAAAAGGCCATTAAGAAGCAGCTTTTTCCGCAGGCAGATCTGACCGTGCGGATCCGCGAGAGATTTGAGCTTTCTTCCCAGTACACGCCGCAGAATCTGGTGGAGGCCTATTGGGAGAGTATCCTTGCGGAGCTGATGGAATGCAGCCACATAGAGTACAATGCGTTCAAGACGGCGGAGATTTCCTATCCGGAGCCAGATCGAATGGTGATTACCGTGGAGGACACCATGCTGAACCGGAGCAAGGAGGAGGAGCTGCTGTATGTGCTGGACCGCATCTTTGTGGAGCGGTGCGGGCTGAAGGTGAGTCCGGAGATCGTCTATAAGGAGGCGCGGCCCGGGAAATTCGCGGAGGACGAGGACCTGAGGATTCGGCTGAAGGTAGATGAGATAAGCCGTCGGATCGGCGGGAGAGCGGCCGCGGAAGCGCCTGTCGGGGAAGCGTCTGTCGGGGAAGCGGGGGCGGATTCCTCCCTCTCTTCTGCGGAAGACGAAAAGAACAGAGCTGAGAAGGCGGAGGGCACGGTTCCTGAGAAGGCGGACTCCTCCAAGGGAAAGCGCGGCACGGGAGACCGGCGCAGGAGCGGTGCGGAGAGAGGACGTCCTATGGTGCAGTCCGCCAATAAAAATGTAATCTACGGAAAGGATTTTGAGGACGAGCCCATTGCCATCGAGGATATCATAGGAGAAATCGGCGATGTGACGATCCGCGGCAAGGTCTTAAAGGCGGAAGCCAGGGAGCTGCGCAAGGTGGAGAGGAATCTGTTCCTCTTTGAAGTGACGGACTTTACGGACACCATAAGCGTCAAGCTTTTTGCCTCTCCGGAACAGGTGCAGGAGCTGGAAGACAAGATAAAGCCTGACTGTTTTCTCAAGATCAAGGGCGTCGTCTCGCTGGACAAGTTCGATTCGGAGCTGACGGTGAGATCCCCCTACGGAATAATCAGCATAAATGATTTTACCGAGTCCAGATCGGACAATGCCGCACACAAGAGGGTGGAGCTCCACTGTCACACCAAGATGAGCGAAATGGACGGCATATCCGATACCGCGGATATCGTGACGCGGGCATATAAGTGGGGGCACAAGGCGGTAGCCATAACGGATCACGGCGTGGTACAGGCATTTACCGATGCATACCACACCTGGGAAAAGCTCTGGAAGGCGGAGCAAAAGAGAAGAAAAGACGCCGGGGAGGAGAATCCGGACAAGCAGGATTTCTTCAAGATCATCTACGGCGTGGAGGCCTATCTGGTAGATGACCTAAAGGAAATCGTCACCGACAGCAGGGGGCAGGAGCTTGCGGGAGACTTTGTGGTATTCGATCTGGAGACCACGGGGCTTTCGCCGGTAAAGGACAGGATCATAGAGATCGGCGCGGTAAAAATAAGCGGCGGAGCCGTTGCGGACCACTTTTCCACCTTTGTGAATCCCCATATTCCCATATCCTTCGAGACCGAGAAGCTGACTGGTATTCGGGACGAGCTTGTGGCGGACGCGCCCGACATAGAGGAAGCGCTCCCTGCGTTTTTCAATTTCGCGGAGGGCTGTGTGCTGGTGGCGCACAATGCGAATTTTGATATGAGCTTCATTCGGGAGAACGCCGGACGGCAGGGACTGCCGTGTGAGTATACGTATGTGGATACCGTGGGAATCGCGAGAATGCTGCTTCCGAATCAGGCCAAGCATACGCTGGACGCCGTGGCGAAAACGCTGAAGATCTCTCTGGAGAACCATCACAGGGCGGTGGACGACGCGGAATGTACCGCGCTTATCTTCGTCCGTTTTATGGAGATGCTCCGCGAACGGGGAGTGCACACACTGGATCAGATCAACGAGATGGGAAGCTCCAGCGTGGAGCTGATCCGGAAGATGCCAACCTACCATGCCATTATTCTGGCAAAGAACGACCTGGGCCGCATCAATCTGTACCGGCTGATATCGGAGTCCCATCTGACCTACTACGCAAACCGTCATCCCAGAATACCGAAAAGTCTGGTGATGAAGTACAGGGACGGCCTGATCTTAGGCAGCGCCTGTGAAGCGGGAGAACTGTACAGGGCCCTGCTGGACGGACAGAGCGACATGCAGATCGCAAGGCTGGTCAATTTTTACGATTATCTCGAGATACAGCCGGTGGGAAACAACCGGTTCATGATTGCATCGGAGAAGATAAAGAATATCAATTCGCTGGAAGATATCAGGGACATCAACCGTCGTATCGTCAGGCTGGGCGAGCAGTTCAACAAGCCGGTGGTGGCCACCTGCGACGTGCATTTCCTGGATCCCGAGGACGAGATCTACCGCCGGATTATCATGGCGGGCTACGGCTATAACGATTCCGACGATCAGGCGCCTCTGTATCTGCGCACTACCGATGAGATGCTGGAAGAATTTTCGTATCTAGGCAGCGAAAAGGCCTACGAGGTGGTGGTAAAAAATACGAACGTGATCGCGGATATGGTGGAGTCCGTCTCGCCGGTGCGGCCTGATAAGTGTCCGCCGGTCATAGAAGACAGCGACAAGACCCTGACCGATATCTGTTATGCGCGGGCGCACGAGGTATATGGGCCGACGCTTCCGCCCGTGGTGGAAGAGCGGTTGGAGAGAGAACTGCATTCCATTATCTCCAACGGCTTTGCCGTGATGTACATCATCGCCCAGAAGCTGGTGTGGAAGTCCGTGGAGGACGGCTACCTTGTGGGCTCCAGAGGTTCGGTGGGAAGCTCCTTTGTGGCGACCATGTCGGGCATCACGGAGGTCAACCCCCTAAGCCCTCATTATTACTGCAAGAAATGCCACTATGTCGACTTTGACAGCGATGAGGTGAAGGCTTATGCCGGCAAGGCGGGTATAGATATGCCGAACAAGGATTGTCCCGTCTGCGGAGAACCTCTCTGCAAGGACGGCTTTGACATTCCCTTTGAGACGTTTCTGGGCTTCAAGGGAGACAAGGAGCCGGATATCGACCTGAATTTCTCCGGCGAATACCAGTCCAAGGCCCACAAGTACACGGAGGTGATCTTCGGGGCGGGGCAGACCTACCGCGCGGGCACCATCGGCACGCTGGCGGAAAAGACCGCTTACGGCTATGTGCGCAGTTACTTTGAGCAGAGGGGAAAGCACAAGAGAAGCGGCGAGATCGACCGTCTGGCGAAGGGCTGCAACGGGGTGCGCAGAAGCACCGGCCAGCACCCTGGCGGCATTGTGGTGCTTCCTCTGGGGCAGGAGATCAACACCTTTACGCCGGTCCAGCATCCGGCCAACGATATGGAGACGGACATTGTCACCACGCATTTTGATTATCACTCCATCGACCACAACCTGCTGAAGCTGGATATTCTGGGACACGATGACCCCACCATGATTCGGGCGCTTCAGGATATGACGGGGGTGGATCCGCTGACGATTCCGCTGGACGGTCCGGAGGTCATGTCCCTGTTTTGCAGCACGGAGGCGCTGGGTATTACGCCGGAGCAGATCGGCGGGACGAAGCTGGGCGCTCTGGGACTTCCCGAGTTCGGCACCGATTTTGCCATGCAGATGGTCATTGACGCAAAGCCGGAATCCTTCTCCGATCTGGTGCGCATTTCCGGCCTGTCCCACGGAACCGACGTGTGGCTGGGTAATGCGAAGACGCTCATACAGGAGGGGACGGCTACTCTGGCCACGGCGGTCTGCACCAGGGACGATATCATGACCTACCTGATCCAGATGGGACTGGACTCGGCGGAAGCCTTTAACATTATGGAGGCCGTGCGAAAGGGCAAGGTGGCGAACGGGGAATGCGGCGACAAGTGGCAGGGCTGGAAGCAGGACATGCTGGATCACAATGTGCCGGAGTGGTACATAGGCTCCTGCGAGAAGATCAAGTATATGTTCCCCAAGGCGCATGCCGCCGCTTACGTGATGATGGCCTGGCGCATAGCCTACTTTAAGATTCACTATCCGCTGGCTTATTACGGAGCCTTTTTCGGCATACGTGCAAAGGCGTTTTCCTATGAGATGATGTGTCAGGGGCAAAAGCATCTGGAGGACATCATGGCGGGCTATAAGCGGCGCATGGACGCGGCGGACAGGGGCTCCCAGGCGGAGCCGCTCACAAAGAGAGAAGAAGCGGCATACGGCGATATGAGGGTGGTGCAGGAGATGTACGCAAGAGGCTATGAGTTCACGCCCATCGACATTTTCAAAGCAAAATCCCGTACCTTCCAGATCGTGGACGGGAAGCTGATGCCGTCGCTGAACAGTATAGAGGGTCTGGGCGAGAAAGCCGCCGACGCGATCGTGGAAGCCGCCAAGGACGGCCCGTTTCTGTCCAGAGACGATTTCCGAGAGCGGACGAAGGTGTCCAAGACCGTGGTGGAGATGATGGCTTCCCTGAATCTTCTGGGGGACCTGCCCGAATCCAACCAGTTAAGCCTCTTTGATCTGTGACGGCAGCGGTAATTTTTAGTGCGGTAATTTTTTAAAAAAGTACTTGCTTTTTCCTCGGACATGTATTATTATAAGCAAGTACTGCTTATGCGGTGCGCGCACGGACGAATGCGCCGCGTATGGCTGATTGGTCAAGCGGTTAAGACGCCGCCCTCTCACGGCGGAAACAGGGGTTCGATTCCCCTATCAGCTGTTTTGGTATTGCCGGAAACCGGTCTTCGGTTTGCGGCAATTTTCTTATTCGGCAAAAAATCGCCCCTGTTTTCAGAAATGATAAGAAATTTGATAAAAAACTTGCGTCGGCCATAATTTTGGTGTATAGTGGTTCACGATTTGGAAGTGTAGAAATAAGACATTCTTGAAATAACGGGAAAGGAAGCGCACTATGGCTAAATATCTGGTGATCGTGGAGTCGCCTGCAAAAGTGAAGACCATCAAAAAATTCTTAGGATCCAACTACGAGGTGGCTGCCAGTAACGGACATGTGCGGGATCTGCCTAAGAGTTCTCTGGGAATAGACGTGGAACATGACTATGATCCCAAATACATTACGATCAGAGGCAAGGGGGACATTCTCGCAAATCTGCGCAAGGAAGTCAAGAAGGCCGAGAAGATCTATCTGGCCACCGACCCTGACCGCGAGGGGGAGGCGATTTCCTGGCACCTGTATCACGCGCTGAAGCTGGAGGAGAAACAGGTATACCGCATCACCTTCAATGAGATCACAAAAAATGCGGTGAAGGAATCGCTCAAGCACGCCAGAGAGATCAATATGAACCTTGTGGACGCACAGCAGGCCAGAAGGGCGCTGGACCGCATGGTGGGGTATCGCATCTCTCCGCTTCTGTGGGCCAAGATCAAGAGGGGCCTAAGCGCCGGCAGAGTACAGTCCGTGGCGCTGCGCATCATATGCGACAGGGAGGAGGAGATCAACGCCTTTGTACCGGAGGAATACTGGACGCTGGACGTCAATTTAAAGGCCAAGGGCGCCAAGAATCCCATCACCGCCAAATATTACGGCACCGTTAAGGGGAAACAATCCATCGACAGCGAAGTGCAGGCAAAGGAGATCATGGATTCGCTGAAGGGCGCGGAATATTCCGTGACCGAGGTAAAGAAGGGGGAACGGACCAAGAAACCGCCGCTGCCCTTTACCACCTCCACGCTGCAGCAGGAGGCAAGCAAGGCGCTGAACTATTCCACGCAGAAGACCATGCGTCTGGCACAGCAGCTCTACGAGGGCGTCGATATCAAGGGGGAGGGAACGGTGGGCCTGATCACCTACCTGCGTACCGATTCCACACGTGTCTCCGACGAGGCGGAGAAGATGGCGGCGGATTTTATCCGCTCCCATTACGGCGAGGAGTATCTGTCGGAAAATGCTTCCGTGAAAAAGAGCGGACAGAAGATTCAGGACGCCCATGAGGCGATCCGTCCCACGGACCTTGACAAGATTCCCGCGGCGGTAAAGGAACAGCTTCCCAGAGACCTGTTCCGGCTCTATCAGCTCATCTGGAAGCGCTTTGTGGCGAGCCGTATGAGCGCGGCAAAGTATGAGACGACCTCCGTGAAGCTTCAGGCCAATGACAGGGTGTTTGCGCTCTCCGCGTCCAAGCGCAGCTTCGACGGATTTATGAGCGTATATGTGTCCGAGGAGGACAAAGAGGAGGAGACCGCTTTGACGGGGGAGTTGGAAAAGAACACCAAACTCTCCTTTGTGTCGTTTTCTCCCATGCAGCATTTCACACAGGCGCCTGCCCGCTACACGGAGGCTTCTTTAGTGCGCGCGCTGGAGGAGCTTGGCATCGGACGCCCCAGCACCTATGCCCCCACCATCACCACGATTCTTGCAAGGCACTATGTGGTGAAGGAGAACCGCAATCTCTATGTGACCGAGCTGGGCGAGGTGGTGAACAACATGATGAAATCAGCGTTCCCCTCCATTGTGGACGTGAATTTCACGGCAAATATGGAGGCGCTTCTGGACGGCGTCGAGGAGGGGACCGTCAAATGGAAGACGGTAGTGTCCAATTTCTATCCGGATCTGGACGAGGCCGTCAGACAGGCGGAGAAGGATCTGGAGCATGTGACGATAGCGGACGAGGTCAGCGACGAGGTGTGCGAGCTCTGCGGCCGTCAAATGGTGATAAAATACGGCCCCCACGGAAGATTTCTGGCCTGCCCCGGCTTTCCGGAGTGCCGCAACACCAAGCCGTATTTCGAGAAGATCGGCGTCTCCTGCCCCAAGTGCGGCAAGGATATCGTGCTGAAAAAGACCAGGAAGGGCCGCAAATACTACGGCTGCATCGACAATCCCGAATGTGATTTCATGGTATGGCAGAGACCCTCAGGGGAGAAATGCCCGAAATGCGGGAATCTGCTTTTGATCAAGGGAAATAAGCTGGTCTGCGCAGACGAGCAGTGCGGGTATCATGCCGCGCGTGAATTGACGAACAATTTACAATAAAATACAATAAAAAATGAAAAATTGCAGTTTATACATTGTCATTTAGTTTTAATTGTGATAAAATATATTCACACATGTGAATGTACACGACGTATGCGAATCGACATAATGCAATATCCGGCGGAGGACGCGCCGCGGGAAAATTTTACGCGGCGACGAGAGACGGAGGAATATGGGGATGAGCAGTGTAGCGCTGTTGGACAAGACCAGAAAGATCAGTAAGCTATTGCACAATAACAACTCCAGCAAGGTAGTGTTCAACGATATCTGCAAGGTGATGCTGGAGATCATGGACTCCAATGTTCTGGTGATCAGCCGCAAGGGGAAGGTACTCGGCGTAGGGAAATCCGACAGGATACAGCCCATCACGGAGCTGATAGACGAGAACGTGGGAGGATTTATCGACCCCATGCTGAATGAGCGTCTCCTCGGCGTACTGTCCACCAAGGAGAACGTAAATCTCGAGACGCTCGGCTTTGAAAGCCCCGACATCAAAAAGTTCCAGGCGATCATCACGCCCATCGAGATAGCGGGCGAGAGATTGGGAACGCTGTTCATTTATAAGTGCGAGAAGCAATACGACATCGACGATATTATTCTGTGCGAGTATGGGACCACGGTGGTGGGTCTGGAGATGCTGCGGGCGGTGAACGAGGAGAGCGCGGAGGAAAGCCGCAAGATTGCCGTGGTGAAATCGGCGATCAGCACTCTCTCGTTTTCCGAGATGGAGGCGATCACGCACATTTTCGACGAGCTGGGCGGCATGGAAGGAATTCTGGTGGCCAGCAAGATCGCCGACAGGGTAGGGATCACAAGGAGCGTGATCGTCAATGCCCTGCGCAAATTTGAGAGCGCCGGAGTCATCGAGTCCAGATCTTCGGGCATGAAGGGGACCTACATAAAGGTGCTCAACGATGTGGTGTTTGACGAGATCGAGGAGCTGAAGCGCCAGAACGGCCGGTGAGAACGGCAAGACGGCAAAGACCAACTGAATAGAAAACGGATTTGAACGCCGAAAGGTACTGTATTTAAGCACACTTAGGCATTGGTAAAGGGATTTATTGACTGCTCAATAAGTCCCTTCTGTGCTTTTCGGGCAGCAAAGCGGCATAAACTGCCAAAAATGTACCAAATGTTGTATGCGCCGAAAAATAAATCAAAATGTATTGTATTTTTGCGGAAATTCTTTATAATGAAATAGAGTGGGAAAGGAGAAGGATATGATTCAGACGAATGTATTCGATTACATCAGGGTATTGGACAAGGCGGCGGACGCCGGCTGGCTGCGGAACGAGGCGCTGGCAAACAACATTTCCAATCAGGATACGCCGGGCTACAAGAGGCAGGACGTGGCATTTGAATCCGTTCTGAAGCAGGAGCTGGGAAGGAGCCGCTATAAGCAGATGGACCAGAAGGTCGCCGAGGTAGACGTCACCAGACTGAACGGCAGACCCTACACGGATTATGCCACCTTTTCTTACCGACTGGACGGCAACAATGTGGACCCCGAGAACGAGCAGGTCATGCTGGCGGAGAACCAGTTGAAATATCAGGGATTGATCTCCAGCATCAATCAGGAATTCCAGAATCTGCAGACAGCGATGCAGTAGCGGCTTAAGCGGGAAGAGATTTCCCGCAGGGCGGACTGCGCGGCAGCGGCCGACACGGAGAAACGGAGGAATTTGACATGAGTATGTTTTCTGCTTTCAATATCAACGCATCAGGGCTGACGGCCCAGAGATACCGTATGGATATCATATCTGAGAATGTGGCGAACGCCAATACCACCCGCACGGCGGACGGAACGCCTTACCGCAGAAAGATGGTCACCTTTGCGGAAAAGGGAGGACAGACCTCCTTCAGCAGAGTGCTGGGGCAGGCCGCCTACAGCCACGGATACACCGGCCACGGCGTGAAGGTGACGGGAGTTTATGAGGACTACGAGGCGGAGATGAACATGGTGTACGACCCGTCCCACCCTGATGCCGATGAGAACGGCTATGTTTTATATCCCAATGTAAATATCATCACCGAGATGACGAATATGATCGATGCCAGCCGCGCCTACGAGGCGAACGCCACGGCGTTCAACGCCAGCAAGTCCATGGCGCTGCAGGGGCTGGAGCTGGGAAGAAGCTGACCGTAAGCGTGAGAGATCTCAGGCGGCCTGAATAATATAAAGTCCGCTGGGGCGGCGGAACGGAGGAAACTATGGAGTTATCGGCAATTACAGGATTGATGGGGGTAGGCAGAGCCGCTTCTTCGGACGCGGTCTCTCTGACGGGCACACTGGCAGAGAAGGACGAGAAGACGAGCGGCACGCTGTTCGACTCCATTCTGAACACTGCCATTGACAATATTAAGACTACCAACAGCTATCTGTCGGATGCGGAGGACGAGGAGATCAAGTTCGCTCTGGGGGAGACGGAGAATACCCATGACCTGATGATCTCCCTGCAGAAGGCATCTACGGCTCTTCAATACACGGTGGCGGTCCGCGACAGGCTTCTGGAGGCCTACAGGGAAATCATGCAGATGCAGATTTAGCGCCGCGCTCTGCGGAGACTAAACTACTAAGGGAGAAGTACCATGATTGACAGGCTGAAAGAATTAGCGGCAAAAATTTTGGCATGGTGGAACAAATTTACCGCCAAGCAGAAAACGATCATCGTCTCGATCACCGCTGTGGTGATCTTCACTTTTGCGATTATCATATACGTCTTTTCGCGACCCAAGTACATAGAATTGAGGACATGTGAGAATTCCACCGAGGCGGCCAAGGTGATAAGCATTCTGGACGGCGCCGGCATCAGGCACAAGGAGTCTGACGATCTTCTGATCATTCAGGTGGAGCAGAGCCAGCAGACTCTGGCAAGGTATGCGCTGGCATCGTCGGGCTATACGTCCAACAACCCGCAGCTCTCGGACTTCATGGATACCAGCATGTCTACCACGGCTTCCGACAGGGAGAGACAGTACAAGGAGTTCATGGAGGCTCAGCTGGAGGACACCCTGTCCGTGATCGGCGTTGTGGATTCCGCCCAGGTCATTCTTGATATCCCGCCCCAGAACGGTACGCTGGCCGCCGAGCAGGAGGAAAGCTCGGCTTATATCCAGCTGACCCTGAACGGGCCCATTTCCGATTCCAACTCGGCCGCCATGGCGAAGGCTGCGGCCACCTGTCTTGGCAACCCCACCACGGCCAATATCACCATCTTGGATCAGGACGGCAATATCCTTTTTGCGGGCGGCGACGATTATACCACCGCAGGCGCGGCGCACTCCATTCTGGAGCTGCAGAACCAGGCCGAGTCCATGGTGGCGAACCAGGTGAAGAAGGCGCTCCTCGGCACCAACCAGTTCCGTCAGGTCACCGTGGTGAGCCATCTGCAGATGGACTACGCAGAATACGAGAAGACGATACACGAGTATTATGCCAATGAGGGCTACACCGAGGGCCTGCACGCCGAGATTAGAGATTACGAGAGCGAGAGCACCGGCGGCACCGGAGGACCTCCCGGAACCGATTCCAACGACGACGACAACAATAACAATACATATGTATGGCAGGACTACAATAATACGGAGTCCAGCACCACGGAGCGGGAAGAGCTGTTTCTACCCAACGAAAGCATCGAGACCCGCAATATCCTTGCGGGCAGCATCGTCTATGACGATTCCTCCATCGCCGTGGCCCTGATCTCCCACAGGGAATACCATGAGGAGAGCGTCCGGCGGCAGGGACTTTTGGACGGCGGCCTCACATGGGAGGAATTCAAGGACAATAACGGGGCGGATATCCTGCTGGAGGTGGACGACGGCCTGTACGATATGGTGGCCAACGCCACGGGCATCAGCCGGGACAGGATCAGTATCGTCGCCTACGAGACGCCCGTCTTCTACGACAGGGAGGGGTGGTCCGCGGGCGATACCAACATGCTCGTCAGCGTGCTGATGCTCCTTTTGATTCTGGGACTTCTGGCGTTCGTGGTGCTTCGCAGTATGCGCGCAAAGAAGAGCAGCGAGGAGGAAGAGGAGCTGTCCGTGGAAAATATGCTCCAGTCCACCGCGGAGAGCACTCTGGAGGACATCGATCTGGAGAGCAAGTCCGAGACGCGCCTGTTGATCGAGAGATTTGTAGACGAAAATCCGGAGGCGGCGGCGAATCTGCTCCGCAACTGGCTGAACGAGGATTGGGACTAGGTCCCGCAGGAAATGAGGTGCAGATATGCCTAGAGGGTCCATGAAAGACGAACCTATCAAGGGAGCGCAGAAGGCGGCCATTCTTCTGATCGCTCTGGGACCGGAGAGATCCGCCGGAATATTCAAACATCTGAAGGAGGAGGAGATCGAGGAGCTGACGCTGGAGATTGCCAATACCCGAAGCGTGACGCCGCAGGTAAAGGACGAGGTGATCAACGAGTTCTATGAGGTATGTCTTGCGCAGCAATACATTGCGGAGGGCGGTATCGGTTACGCGAAGGATCTGCTGGAGAAGGCGCTGGGCAGCGACAAGGCGCTGGATGTCATCAGCAAGCTGACGGCCTCCCTGCAGGTAAAGCCCTTCGAGTTTGTGCGAAAGACCGATGCAACGCAGCTGATCAACTTTATCCAGGACGAACACCCGCAGACGATCGCTCTGATCCTCTCCTATCTGGCTCCGTCGCAGTCTGCCGTTATCCTTTCGGCCCTGACGCCCGACAGACAGGCGGATGTGGCCAGAAGAATCGCCGTGATGGACCGCACCAGCCCCGACGTGATCAAAGAGGTGGAGAAGGCGCTGGAGTCCAAGCTGGCAAGTCTGGTCAATCAGGACTACACCATTATCGGCGGCGTGGACGCGGTAGTGGAGATCTTGAACACCGTGGACCGCGGAACGGAGCGGCACATTATGGAGACGCTGGAGATCGAGGAGCCCGAGCTGGCAGACGAGATCAGAAAGAAGATGTTCGTGTTCGAAGATGTGCTCCTTCTGGACGACAGAGCCATTCAGCGTGTGCTGCGTGACGTGGACAACAACGATCTGGCAATCGCTCTGAAGGGCGCAAACGAGCAGGTACAGAACGCGATCTTCGGAAACCTGTCCAAGCGTCTTGCCGTTATGATCAAGGAGGATATGGAATTTATGGGCCCTGTCCGCATGAAAGATGTGGAGGAGGCACAGCAGAAGATCGTAAATATTATCAGAAAGCTGGAGGATTCCGGTGAGATTGTGATCTCCAGAGGCGGAGGTGACGAGATCGTTGTCTAGGAATCTGGTAAAGCAAATATTTGCGGTGGAGGCAGACGAGGCCCGGGTCATAGACACCAACGAGCTGGTCCGCCGCCGTATGGAAAGCGCTCCGGAGAACGTGGCAGCGACGCAGAACGACGGTTTTTCCTCGGGTCTGAATGCGGAGGAGATAGAGGTCCCTCAGGACGGGGAGGAGCCCGCCGGCAATGTGATAAAGGCGGGCGAGGACGCCGGCGCTCTCCTGGAGCATGCGCAGGAGGAGGCCGAGGCCGTTCTCGAGAAGGCCAGGGCGGAGGCGGAACGCATTGTGGCGGAGGCGAAGAAGCAGGCCGAGAGTGAGAAGGCCGCCGTCATGGAGTATGCCAAAAAGCAGGGATATGAGGAGGGGCGCGCCGGGGCGATGGCCGAGGTGGAGACCGCAAGGCAGGAATTTCAGGGACAGCTCCGCAAGATGGAGGAGGAGTACCAGAATCAGATCGACGAGCTGGAGCCCCGTTTCGTAGATGCCATCACCGCCGCATACGAGCACATCTTTCAGGTGGACTTAAGCTCCGACCGCGATGTACTGATGCATCTGATCTATAACACCATGCGCAGGGTGGAGGGAGGACACACCTATCTGATCCATGTCTCAAAGGAGGACTACGCATATGTGGAGGAGCAGAAGCAGCAGCTCACAAGCGGCGTGGTCTCCGGCTCCGACACGGTGGACGTGCTGGAGGATATCACGCTGGGAAAGAACGAGTGCATGATAGAGACGGAAAACGGTATCTTCGACTGCGGCCTCGGGACGCAGCTCGCGGAATTGAAGAAAAAACTGATGCTGTTGGCATGGTCCGGGGAGGAATAAGGACTTGCGCAGAGCCGTGATAGATTTTGAAAAGTATAAGACAGTGCTGGAGCAGAGCTTTATCCGCAGAATGGGAAAGGTCGTGAACGTGGTGGGCCTCACCATCGAGTCGGCGGGGCCGGACGCGAAGCTGGGCGACGTCTGCAGGATTTTTCCGGAGGGCGACGACAGACGGCCGGTCATGGCGGAGGTGGTGGGCTTCAAGGATAAGAAGACCCTGCTGATGCCCTATGATTCCGTGGACGGCATCGGTCTGGGGAGCATTGTGGAGAACACCGGCGTTCCCCTGCGCGTGACGGTCTGCGACGGTCTGCTGGGAAAGACCCTGGACGGATTGGGACGGCCCGTGGACGGGACGGAGCCTGTGGGAGTTCCCTATCCCGTGGAGGCGTCGCCGCCGGACCCCATGAGCAGGGCCATCATCGACACCGTGCTGCCGCTGGGCGTAAAGGCGGTGGACGGCATGATCACCGTGGGAAAGGGGCAGCGTATCGGCATCTTTGCGGGCTCCGGCGTCGGAAAATCGACCCTGATGGGTATGTTTGCAAGGAATACCAAGGCGGACATCAACGTGATCGCTCTGATTGGAGAGCGGGGACGTGAGGTTCGGGAATTTATAGAGAGAGATCTGGGCGAGGAGGGCATGAAGCGCTCCGTGGTGGTGGTGGCCACCTCGGACCGGCCGGCTCTGGAGCGCAACAAGGCGGCGAAGACCGCCACGGCCATCGCGGAATATTTCAGGGATCAGGGCAAGGACGTGCTGCTGATGATGGATTCCCTGACGAGATTTTCCATGGCACAGAGAGAGATCGGCCTGGCAAGCGGAGAACCTCCCGTGAGCAGGGGCTATCCGCCCAGCGTATACTCCGAGATGCCGAAGCTTCTGGAGCGGGCGGGCTGTGCACAGAAGGGATCCATCACGGGACTGTACACGGTGCTGGTGGACGGCGACGATTTCAATGAGCCCATCACCGACACGGCCCGAAGCATACTGGACGGTCACATCATGCTGGACAGAAAGCTGGGGCATAAGAACCATTATCCGGCCATCGATATCCTGCAGAGCATTTCCAGGTGCATGAGCCAGATCGCCGCAAAGGAGCACAAGCAGGCCGCGAGCAGGCTAAAGACCGTGCTGGCTACATACAACGAGGCGGAGGATCTGATCAATATCGGCGCGTACAAGAGCGGGAGCAATCCGGCCATCGACTACGCCATTACCAAGATCGACGCCGTGAACGCTTTCCTGTGTCAGGAGACCGATGAAAAATTCGATTTTGAGACCAGCGTGGAGATGCTGCAGGCGCTTTTTGCCGGCGACGCGGTCTGAGCGGGCCGGCTGAGAGGCATATTCGGGCGCAGAGTGATCTTACGGGCAGGAGGTAGGCTTTATGGCGCGATTCCGCTATTCCATGCAGAGTATTCTGGATATAAAATACAAGATGGAAACGCAGGCGAAGGAGGAGTTCTCCGCCGCCAGAGCGGCTTTGGACCGCGAGGAGGAGAAGCTTGCGCTTTTGATCGAACGGAAAAAAAGCTATGAGAGGAAAGCCGCCGAGCTCTTGTCCGGCGTCCTGAACGTGCGGGAAATAGAGGAGAACGAGACGGCCATCATGAGTATGGACGGCTTTATCGAGGAACAGCGCCGGCAGGTGGCCGCGGCCGCACAGAAGCTGGAGCGCGCGCGGGAGAAGCTCACAGAGGTGATGAAGGAGCGCAAGACCCACGAGAATCTGAAGGAGAAGGCCTTCGGTCAGTTCCTGCAGGAGGAGAACCGGCGGGAGAGCAAGGAGGTCGACGAGCTGACCAGCTATGTGTACGGACAGCGCAGGAGCAGGGAGCGCAGGGACGGTATGCCTGTGTAGACGGCGGAGAACGGAAGGCGTAAAGGCCCGTGAGGTGCAAAGCGGCGGGAGAGGAATGTTATGGCGAAAGAATTGACTGCACAGGAGCAGGCGGCAAAGGCCGAAAAGGCCAGAATAGAAAATGAGAAAAAGCAGCTGAAAAAGGAGCAGAAGGACCAGCGCAAGGAGGCGAAGCGCCGCGCCAAGGAGATCGCGAAGCAGGAGGCGGAGCTGGATACGGACGAGGAGGGGAACGGTTTTGTGACCTTTATCGCCACCGTCTTTATCGTGATCCTGTGGCTTGCGGTGATCTGCGTGATCGTCAAGCTGGACATCGGCGGGTTCGGAAGCTCCGTGCTGACGCCCATACTGAAGGACGTTCCTGTCCTGAACAAGATACTTCCCGGCGTCTCGCTGACGGAGACGAACGATCCCGCCGGCTACGGCGGATATTCCAGCCTGCAGGAGGCCGTGGATTATATCAAGGAGCTGGAGAGAGAGGTGGAGAGCCTGCAGATCGAATCCGGCTCAAAGGACACGGAGCTGGAAAGCCTTCGGGCGGAGGTGAACCGGCTGAAGGAATTCGAGAGCGCCCAGGTGGAGTTCCAGCGGATTCAGCAGGAGTTCTACGAGGAGGTCGTGTACGCCGAAAAGGGCCCCGGCGCGGAGGAGTACAGGAAGTGGTACGAGGAGATGAACCCCGCCACCGCGGAGTCCATCTACAGGCAGGTGGTGGTCCAGCTGGAGGAGAGCGCGGAGTTTCAGACGTACGCGCAGACCTTCGCGGAGATGAAGCCCAAGGAGGCTGCCGGAGTGCTGGAACAGATGGGGGATAACATGGATCTGGCGGCGAGGATCATGAACACGCTGAATCCGGAGGACCGCGCAAAGATCATGGACCAGATGGACGACGCCTTTGCGGCACGACTTTCAAAAATTATGGATCCCGAGTCTTAAGTATTGAACGGAATCGGCCGAAATAAAACATGTACCTTGATAAATTAAGAAAGGAGGTCAGACATGACAAGTACACCTGTAAAGGATGTAGGTTCTGTCCTGAACAGTCTGGCGGCGGGAAGCGGTTCGAGAACCCAGGCCGGCGAAGGCTTTCAGAAGGTCCTGAACGGCCAGTCGGGAAAAGAGACGGCGGGCAGCGCCACAGAGGGTTCCAAGACGGCCGTGAAGAAGGCGCCCGGCGAATCGCTGAAGGCGAAGGACGACCATCTGGCAAGGATGGAAAGACAGAGCGCCGCAGATGCGGGAAAGACCGATGCGGATCGGCCGGAGGAGATACCGGAGGAAAAGCTGGAGCAGGTCATGGAGGTGCTCGGCACGGCAGCGGCGGAGATGATGCAGCAGATCGCGGACGTCTTCGGAGTGAGCGTGGAGGAAGTTCAGAGCACCATGCAGGAGCTGGGTATGAATCCCTCGGATGTGCTGGACCAGAGCAAGCTGGGAGAGCTTCTTCTGCAGCTGGGAGGCGCCGAGAATTCTTACGCACTGGTCACTGACGGAGAGCTCTACGGACAGTATCGGGAGCTGATGACACAGCTTGAGGAGGTGCTGAACGAGGCCGGCGAGGAGCTGGAGATGGCACCGGAGCAGCTTGCGGAAGCGGTACAAAAGATGCCGGAGATATCCGTTCGGGAAATACCGGAGGAGATTTCGGACGAGACCGCGGATCACATGCAGATGCAGACGGACGCCCCCGAGGAGCCCGCAGCGGCGAACGCGGCGGATGGGCCCGCGGTACAGACCGCCGAGACCAAGGCTTTCGACGGGAATACCGAAGGCGGAGCGGAGAGCGGACAGAAGCAGGACGGCGCGGACAGAGGAGAGCATTCTCATCTTACGGCGCAGGATATCCGGCTGGATCAGTTCCAGGGAAGGTTCACCCCCGAGATACAGCAGGCGCCGGAGCCGGAGGTCTGGAGCACGGATACTCAGGATATCATGAGACAGATCATGGACTACATGAGGATCCAGGTAAAGCCCGAAATGTCCAACCTTGAGATGCAGCTTCACCCCGAGAGCTTGGGAACGCTGCAGATCCACATAGCTTCCAAGGGCGGCGTGGTGACGGCGAATTTTATCGCACAGAACGATGCGGTCAAGGCGGCGCTTGAGAGCCAGATGGTCCAGCTGAGAGAGAATTTTGAACAGCAGGGCGTGAAGGTGGAGGCGATTGAGGTCACCGTTCAGGCACATGCCTTTGAGAGAAATCTCGATCAGGGCAGAGGACAGAGCGGCGGACAGGAAGGACCTGCGAGAAGAACCAGGACCAGAAGAATCAATCTGAACGAGCCCCTTGAGCCGGAGAGCATGGAGGAGGAAGACACGCTGGCAGCCGAAATGATGGCAGCAAACGGCGGTCAGGTGGATTACATGGCATAGACCGGCAAAGCAGGGAGAGAGAAAGGAGAATGTGAATGGCATTAATGCAGCCCGTTGAGAACGGGAAAATCGTAGAGACAGAGTCTCAGAATTCTTTGAAGAACAAATCCGGCGCCAGCAATGACATGGACAGAGATACGTTCCTGCAGCTTCTGGTGGCGCAGATGAAGTATCAGGATCCGCTGGAGCCCACCTCCAACACCGAGTATATCTCACAGTACGCACAGTTCTCACAGGTAGAACAGATGCAGAATATGGCGGCAAGCTCGGATCTGGCAAGAGCTACGTCTCTGGTAGGTCAGGAGGTCTACATCAAGACGACCACCTCTACCGGCGATACCAAATATGTACAGGGTCGTGTGGACTATGTGGTATATGAGAACGGCAAAGCTTATCTCTCCATCGACGAGCAGCTCTACTCTCTGGACGACCTTGACACCGTAGTCGACAAGACGTACAAGGACGCTTACGACAAGGCGTACGATCTCACGGTGAAGATGAACACCAAGCTGCCTGCTCTGGGCGGTGTGGACCTGACAGATGCGTCCGTCATCGATGAGCTGGAGGAGACCTACAACGGCATGAACGATTACGAGAAGAGCTTTCTTACGCAGGATACCGTGGATAGGCTGAAGAAGTACATCGAGAGGCTGAAGGAGGTACGTCTGGCCGCAGAGGAGAGCGAGAAGAATCAGGACACCGGCAATGTGGAGGAACCCGATGAAGATGGCGAAGGTACGGAAGAGACCGGCGGCGTAGAGGAAAGCGGCAATACCGGAAGCGGCGAGGACGGAGACGGAAGCGGCGGCAGCACGGAGGGTGCCGGAGAATCTTAACGGAGGCTTGAGGAAAATGGATGTTCAAAAAAACGCATACCTTTCCATAGAGCAGCTGACGGACCGATATCTGAGCGGAACCGGCAGGACGGAAGCCAAAAAGCCTGCGGACGGCATCTCCTTTCGGGAGATACTGGAGCAGAAGAGCGCACAGGAGACAGGAAAGGAACTTAAGTTTTCCAAACATGCGCTGGGGCGTCTGAGCGACCGCGACATCGAGCTGGACGAGGGACAGCTGAAACGGTTGAGCGAGGGAGCGAGAAAGGCGGACCAGAAGGGCATCAGAGAATCTCTTGTGATCGTAGATCAACTGGCATTTATCGTCAACGTGCCGAGCCGGACGGTAGTCACTGCAATGGACAGCACGCAGACAACGGAAAACATATTCACCAATATCAACGGAGCGGTTATCGTATGACCGGACCTTACAAGGAGGTCATGGCCTCTCGAATGACAGAGAGAGGCCCGCTCCGTTCCCTGAAGGAGGAACAAGCACTATGATGAGATCACTTTACTCCGGCGTTGCCGGACTGAAAACCCACCAGACCAAGATGGACGTCATCGGTAATAACATCGCGAACGTGAACACCACGGCCTACAAGGCAAGCTCCATCGTGTTCAACGAGCTGATGAGCCAGACCACACAGAGGGCCAGCGGCCCCAACGCCGCTACGGGCCTCGGCGGCGTCAACGCGAGACAGATCGGTCTGGGCGTAAAATCCGGCGCCATCAATATCAATATCTCGGGACAGGGCTCCGCACAGTCTACGGGCAATCCCTTTGATATCATGATCACCGGCGACAATTTCTTTGTGGTGAGCAACGGTCTGGAGAATTTCTTTACCAGAGACGGTTCATTCTACGTTGACGGCGCAGGCAACCTGGCGATGACCAGCACCGGTTACAACGTCATGGGCTGGCAGGTGGATCCCGAGACGGGCTTCATCAAGCAGGATAACGTGACCGCGCTGCGCATCATGAGCACCGCCAACATGACGTATCCTCCCGAGGCCACCACGATGGCCAACATGTCGGGCATCATAGACAAGAATGACACCGATGTGACCAACCCCAACGGAAAGGCCGTGAACCTGAACTTCTTCGATGCCCTGGGATATCAGTACACCGCAAAGTTCGTGTTCAAGCAGTCCGGCGATGTGAACGAGTACAGCTTGGAGCTGGATAAGATCCTTGACTCCACCGGCAAGGAAGTGGAGATGGATCAGGCGACGCTGGATTCCCTGCTGGGCGACGCCACCAAACAGTACAAGAACGGCAAGATCGCATTTGACGACAAGACCTACGCATGGGACAACGGAAAGCTGATCAATTCCGCCACAAAGGAAGTGATGGCGGATCTGAAAGAGATGTACGATGGCGCTGCGCTCAAGAACAGAGGCACAGAGAGCTCACTGAACTACACGGATGCAGACGGGAAAGCGGTGCAAAAGACCGCCACGGTTCAGGAGCAGCTGGACGCCATTGCAAAGGCCTACGGGTACGAGGGCTCTACGGAGGAATTCCTGAACCAGCTGGTACAGGCCCCGGCAGGTGCAGATGCGGTCGCTACGCCGGCAAAAGAGCTTCCTGTCTCTCAGATGTTGGCAAATCTGGCACAGTCACCTGCAGCCGCCGTGACGGAGGGCGAAAAGATGACGCTTCCCACCACGGGCAGCTTTGACACCGTGGGCCGCAATTATCACGGCATCAAGGTAATGTTCGACGGCGACAGCGGTAAGTTCGCAGGAATCAACGGCCAGCCCACCGTGACCAACGCAAAGCTGAATCTGTCCGCACTGGGCGGCAATTTCCAGGACATCGACATCGACTTCTCCGAGACGTCCATGTTCGACAACAAGGGTACCTCCACCATCGGCGCGATCAGCGGCGATCTGGACGGACTGGGAACCGGCCGCCGTCTGGGCGATATGATCGGCGTGTCCATTCAGCGTGACGGCATGATCTACGCAAGCTACGACAACGGCATGACAAGACTTCTGGGGCAGATCGCCACCGCGGCGTTCGCGAACGCTTCCGGTCTTGAGAAATCCGGCGACAACCTGTACTCCGCGACGATGAACTCCGGCGAGTTCGACGGAATCGGCGTGGACATCACCGCAAACGGCGGCTACATGTCCACCGGACAGCTGGAGATGAGTAATGTGGACCTGTCGGCGGAGTTCACCGATATGATCACCACGCAGCGAGGCTTCCAGGCCAACAGCCGTATCATCACGGTCTCCGACACGCTGCTGGAGGAGCTGACCAATCTGAAACGTTAAATGTGCGGTTCTCCCGCATAGGACGGACAGAGAGGCAGGATTTGACAGCTCCAAAATACAGTTTTATCTTGTAATAAGGTTGTATCTATGGTATAACATAGGGGACGGATCTGTTTTTCCGTCCCCTAATTCGTGTCAGGAGTCAGAGGTGCGGTATGATCGAAGTGACAAAGCTGAGCGGAGTCAAAATCCTTGTCAATCCCTTATTGTTCGAGGTCGTGGAGGAAACGCCGGACACGGTGATCACGCTGACCACGGGGAAAAAAATAATTGTAAAAGAAAGTAGACAAGAGATAAAAAATCTTGTAAAATTGTTTAGAAAGGATAGTTTTGCGGAATAGTTCACTAATGCAGAATGTTGGGTGATTTTTGTGGATATAGCATCTTTAGCCGGCGTGATACTGTGTTTTGTCATGCTTGTATTTGGAATCATCAGCAGTGCCAGCCTTTCCGGAGTGCATGAGTATCTCGATTATGCCTCCGCCATCA
This sequence comes from uncultured Acetatifactor sp., assembly GCA_947624245.1. Classification (GTDB taxonomy): domain Bacteria; phylum Bacillota; class Clostridia; order Lachnospirales; family Lachnospiraceae; genus Acetatifactor. The sequence goes on from CANQJL010000008.1 coordinate 37,097, forward strand.
TTACGTTCGGCGGTGCCTTTTTTTCTACTCTGGCATCTGTCAGCCTTGCGGATTTTATCGGCGGGCTCAAGAGCTTTATGCTGATCTTCAAGGCGCCTGCGCTGAATACGGCCGAGATGATTCAGAAGATCATAGATCTCTCAAATATAGCTCGAAAAGAAGGTCTGCTGTCTCTGGAGGAGGCGGCTGCCGATATGGAAGAGCCTTTTCTGAAAAAAGGGATTCTGCTGATCGTAGACGGTACGGATCCTGATTTAGTGCGTGCTATTATGGAAACGGAGCTGGTGAGCATAGAGGGCAGACATAAGACCCGCATCGGCTTCTGGGAGACACTCGGTTCCATGGGACCTGCCTGGGGTATGATCGGTACCCTGATCGGTCTGGTACATATGCTCTATCAGATGCAGGATGTGGCCGCTCTGGGCCCGGCTATGGCCGTGGCTCTGATCACCACGCTGTACGGTTCCGTATTGGCGAACTGGATATGCGGTCCCGTTGCCGCGAAGCTGAAGGCGGACAACGAGGGCGAGATGATGATGAAGGAAGTCATGATAGAGGGCCTTCTGTCCATTCAGGCGGGGGAGAACCCCAGAGTCATCGAAGAAAAGCTGAAATCATTCCTGGCGCCCAGCGACAGAGAGAATCGGGCGGACGAAGCAGGGGGTGAAGAGTAATGGCAAAGCGCAAGCCGGATGAACCGAAAAAGGGCGCACCGGAATGGCAGACAACATTCAGTGACCTGATGAATCTGCTGCTTTGCTTCTTCGTGATGCTTTTCGCCATGTCCACCATGGAAGAGAGCAAGTGGCAGGAACTCGTTGCCGCAATGAACAACAGTACCATCAGTATTTTTGAGAAGGGCGCCACGGCCATCGGGGACGGCATTCTCATCAGCAACGGTATGAGCCAGCTCAATGAGCTGGATCAATATATCAACAGCACCGGAAAGCCCGCCGACAGCAGCCAGGAGAGCGAGGACATGAAGGAATACGAAAAGCTTCCCGAGAATGTCACCGCCGAGCAGCTGCAGGAGGCGCTGGAAGCCATGCAGACGCAGGAAAACGAGGAGCTTGCCGAAACGGTGGAGGCGGCTCTGGCGGAGAGCAGCATTGCCGATCAGGTGGAGGTGTCCTTTACGGCACAGTATGTTCAGCTCACCATGAACGGCGCACTGCTTTTCGACTCCGGAAGCGCACAGCTCAAGGACGACGCCAAGAGGGTGCTGGACAGGGTCGGGGTGATTCTGGAGCGGTACAGCAAGGGGACCGTGGAGATCGAGGGACACACGGACAACGTACCCATAAACAGCGCCCAGTACCCCAGCAACGAGGAGCTGAGCAGCGCCAGAGCGCTCTCCGTGTTCTATTACTTAAAGGATAATACGTTTCTGGACCCGTCCAATCTGCAGCATGCGGGCATGGGGGAGAGGTGCCCCATAGCCGGCAACGACACTGCGGAGGGCAGAAGGAGCAACCGTCGGGTGGAGATCAGAATATACAATCCGGCACAGTGACGGAAGATTTGGGGGATAAGAGGAAATAACATGAAAAAGAATCTGTTGAGCGTGCTGATCCTGGCACTGTTGATCGTGAATATCATACTGTCCACCGTCATGATGGTGAGCGTGGTGAGCACCAATTCCAAGACGGCGAAGCTGGTCACCAGCATTGCCACGGTGCTGAATCTGGAGTACAATGAGCCCGGCGAAGAGGCCGTGGCGGACGTGCCCCTGTCCCAGACGGACACCTATGACATGCCGGAGCTGACCGTGCTTCTTGCGCCAAGCGCGGACGGGGAGGCGGAAGGCGAGACCGGCGGCGAGCATTATATCGTATTCGATATGACCCTTGCCATGGACACAAAGCATAAGGATTACAAGAAGCTGGGCAACAGCGAGACAATGGCGGAGTACGATATGATGATCAGAAGCACCGCCGAAAATGTGATCGCGTCCTATACCAGAGAGGAATGCCGCAGCAATTTAGACGAGATAAAGGAGGAGATCCTGAAGGAGATACAGGATCTGTTCCAGTCTGATTTTATTTACAAGGTGGCCATCAGCAACGTGAAGTACGGCTGACGGACAGAATCGGGTCGAAGGAGGTGGACGTCTGTGGGCGAGGTTCTATCCCAAAACGAAATAGACAGTTTGCTGCAGGCGTTGTCCACGGGTGAGCTGGATGTCGACCAGATGCAGGAGAGCGAGGAAAAGCAGGTCAAGGACTATGATTTCAGCCGCCCTACAAAGTTCTCCAAGGAGCACCTGCGTACCCTGGAAATGATCTTCGAGCACTACGGCAGACTGATTTCCACGAACCTGCCCGTGTATCTGCGCAAGAATGTACAGGTCACGGTGGCGAGCTCCGAGACGGTCACCTTCAGCGAGTTTACCAACGCGCTGTCCAACCCTGTTATTCTGGGAATCATAAATTTCGCTCCGCTGAACGGCACCATTATTCTGGACCTGGCGACCAATCTCGGGTATGCCATGCTGGACCGTATGCTGGGCGGAAGCGGGCTCCCTCTGGAAAAGAGCAGGGAGTTCTCCGATATCGAGATGACGATCATTCAGAAGATCCTCATCATGTTCACGCAGCTCCTTCGGGATCCCTGGAGGAACGTGATCGATATTTCACCCGTTCTGCAGCGGCTTGAGACGAACCCGCAGTTCGCGCAGGTCATTGCTCCCAACGATATGATAGCCATTGTGACGCTGAATATGAAGATCGGCGACGTAGAGGGCTTCATGAATATATGTCTTCCTTTCTTTACTCTGGAGGACGTGATGGATAAGCTGAATACCCGCTACTGGTTCTCCACCATGCAGGAGAGCCATGACGAAAATTACGAGATGTACATCGAAACGCTGATCAGGAAAGTGGATATCCCTATCAGGGCCGTGCTGGGAAAGAGCACCATCTCAGTCAGCGATTTTGTGAATCTTCAGGTGGGCGATTGTATTCGGCTGGATTCCAAAGTAGATGACGATATGAATGTTTTCGTTGGCAATATTAAAAAATTTACCGCATTGCCCGGCGCCGAAAAAGATTCTTACGCTGTTCGGATCACTTCGGTCATCAGAGAGGAGGAGTAGACAATGGATGGAGGAATGCTGTCCCAGGACGAGATCAATGCGCTGCTTAGCGGCATGGACCTCTCCGAAGACTTGGATTCCGGTTCGGACGGAGAAGAAAATGCCTCCGGTGCATCCGGCAGTCAGACGGAAAGCGACCCCCCGGAAAATATAGATACCGAAGGGATTCTCTCGGATGTGGAGAAGGACGCCATCGGTGAAGTCGCTAATATCAGCATGGGCTCATCGGCCACAACGCTGTATTCTCTTGTAAACAGAAAGGTGAACATCACCACACCGAAGGTGGATCTGGTGACCTGGCAGAACCTGCTCACGGATTATCAGAGGCCCTGTGTGTTCATACAGATCAAATATACTCACGGACTGGACGGCACGAATATTCTGGTGCTGAGAGAAAACGACGTGAAGGTCATCACCGACCTGATGATGGGCGGCGACGGCACCAATACCGGAGATGAATTGGGGGAGCTGCACCTGAGTGCGATCTCCGAGGCCATGAACCAGATGATGGGTTCTGCGGCCACATCGCTCTCCACCATGCTGAAGGAGACAATAGATATCAGCCCGCCGGATTCTTCGCTCCTCGATCTGACAAAGTTCAAGAGCGGAAGCGAGATAGCGCCGTTCCTTGGCGGTGTTTTCGTCAGAGTGGCGTTCAGAATGCAGATAGGCGATCTGGTGGACAGCACGATCATGCAGCTGTATCCGGTGGAATTTGCGCGTCATCTTGTGAATACGTTCCTGAACAACCAGATGGCCGATACCGCGGCCGCACCGCAGGCGGCAGAAGCACCGGCACCTGCACCTGCACCGGCTCCCGCGCCTGCACCGGCACCCGCACCGGCGGAACAGGCGGCAGCGCCTCAGGCAGACATGAGCGGTATGCAGGGAGGAATACCTCCTCAGGCGGCAATGCCCCAGGCAGGCATGGCGCCGCAGATGGGAATGCCTCAGGCGGGCATGGCGCCCCAGATGGGAATGCCCCAGGCAGGTATGGCGCCCCAGATGGGAATGCCGCAGATGGGTATGAATCCCATGGCGATGGGAATGATGCCGCAGATGGGAATGGCCATGGGCCAGCAGCCCCAGAACGTAAACGTTCAGCCGGCACAGTTCCAGAATTTTTCGGGAGACGGACGGAACATACAGGGTCAGGAAAATATAGGCCTGATCATGGATGTGCCCTTGGAGGTCACCGTGGAGCTTGGAAGAGCCACCAAGTCAATTTCGGAAATTCTTAATTTTGCCCCCGGCACGATCATCGAACTGGATCGTATCGCCGGTGAACCGATAGATGTTCTGGTGAACGGAAAGTTCGTCGCCAAGGGCGAAGTAGTAGTGATAGAAGAAAGCTTCGGCATAAGAGTAACAGAAATCATTAAGTAGGAGGAAGGTTAAATGGCAAAGAATATCTTGATTTGCGATGACGCGGCGTTCATGCGTATGATGATTAAGGACATCTTGACCAAGAACGGCTACAATGTTGCAGGCGAGGCGGAGAACGGCGTGAAGGCTCTGGAAAAGTACAAGGAGGTCACTCCCGATCTTGTCCTCATGGACATCACCATGCCGGAGATGGACGGAATCCAGGCTCTGAAGGAGATCAAAAAGGCTGATGCCGGCGCCAAGGTAATTATGTGTTCCGCAATGGGACAGCAGGCCATGGTGATCGAATCCATTCAGGCAGGCGCCAAGGACTTTATCGTAAAACCCTTTCAGGCAGAGCGTGTTCTGGAGGCTGTAAAGAAGGTCGTAGGCTGATGATTTTTCTGGGGGCTGTGGGCATGGGAGGCTATGCTCAGCTAATAACGGTCCTGCTTGTGTTCGTTGCGGTGCTGGGCATTACTGCGGCCACTACCAGGTGGATCGCAAATTACCAGAAGCAGCAGGGCGCAGGCGGAAATATACAGGTGATCGAGACCGCTCGCATCTCAGGGAACAAATATGTTCAGATCGTGCGGGTGGGCGAGACCTACAAGGTGATCGCGGTGTGCAAGGACTCGGTCACTCTGCTGGGAGAGGTGCCGTCGGAGCAGCTGCATCTGGATCCTGCGGGTCGAAATCCCAGCTTTAAGGAGCTTCTTGACAAGGCGGTCGGAAAGCGTACCGGCGCCGCAGAGGAAAGTCGGGAACATGATGAACAATGAGCTTAAGCATAAGCGAATAATAATGATAATATGCCTGCTGGTCACGGTAGGCATATTGTGTATTCAAAACTCAATACCAGTATTTGCCACAGAGCTTCAGACCGGCGACACCGAGGATTCCACCTTTGAAGATGCGCCGGGCACGGCTCAGACCCAGGAGGATCTGGAGGATCCCAACATCAACAATATGTTTACCGTCACCGTGGAGGGTGACAACGGGAATCTGAACGGCGCCCTGCGGATACTGCTGACGCTGACGCTGCTGGCGATTCTGCCGATACTCCTTATCATGATGACCTCGTTCACCAGAGTCATCATTGTGCTGCACTTCACGAGAGCGGCGCTCAACACGCAGACGGCGCCGCCCAACCAGATCCTGATCGGGCTGGCATTGATCCTGACCTTCTTTATCATGCAGCCCACGCTGGAGAGAATCAACACGGAGGCGATACAGCCCTTTGAGGCCGGAGAGATAGATCAGGAGGAAGCCTTTGAGCGGGGGATTCAGCCCCTCAGAGAATTTATGTATCCTCAGACGCAGACGAAGGACGTGCAGCTGTTCATGGACATTGCGGACAGAGAGTGGAGCGGGGAGAACGACGATATCCCGCTGTCCGTTCTTCTGCCGAGCTTCATGGTCAGCGAGCTGCGGATCGCTTTCTGGATCGGTTTCATGATATACATACCGTTCATTGTCATAGACATGGTAGTGGCGTCTACCCTGATGAGCATGGGTATGATGATGCTGCCGCCCACTACGATCTCCATGCCCTTCAAGATACTGCTGTTCGTGCTTGCGGACGGCTGGGCGCTGGTGATCGGCAATCTGGTGCAGACGTTCTACTGATGCAGGAGAGAAAGGGAGGATAACAAATGACAATAGATGCCGTATCCGAGATGACGCGCGACGCGCTGTTTTTGATCATCATGGTGTCGCTGCCCGTACTGCTCGTATCGCTGGTCATCGGTCTGATCATCAGTATTTTCCAGACGGTCACGTCCATTCAGGAGCAGACGCTGACCTTCGTTCCGAAGATCGTCGGCGTGTTTTTGGCGCTGGTGCTTCTGGGGCCGTGGATGATGGATTCCATGGTGGAGTATACAATCAACCTGTGGTCCCAGTTCAGTCTCTACATACACAGATAGAGAAGGCGAAAGCGGAGCGCGTATGATAAATTATTCTTTTTCGATTTATGATCTGGAATATTTTCTGCTGATCCTGACAAGAGTTTCCTGCTTCGTCTTTGTCGCGCCCTTTTTCAGTATGCAGAACACTCCGCGCATGGTGAGGATAGCTCTCAGCTTTTTTACCTCGGTCCTGCTCTACGGGACGCTTACCCCGGCTCCTGCGGTGGAATTTGACACGGTGCTGGAGTACGCCATAATTATCATCAAGGAAGCCTGTGCCGGACTTCTGCTCGGCTTCGGAGCCACGATCTGTACCTCCATCGTGAGCTTTGCAGGCTCCATAGCGGACATGGAGACGGGCCTTTCCATGATGACGCTCATGGACCCCGCTACGAGGGACAGTTCCAGCATCACAGGCGTTCTGTATCAGTATGCCATGATGATGATGCTGGTGGCGACGGGAATGTACCGCTATCTGTTCGGGGCGCTGGCGGACAGCTTTACTCTGATCCCCGTGAACGGGGCAGTGTTCGACGGCACCTCGCTCATGAATTCCATGATAGAGTTTTTGACGGATTATGTGGTAATCGGCTTCCGCATTGTCCTGCCGATCTTCTGTGTGATGCTGCTGTTGAATGCCGTTTTAGGCATTCTGGCGAAGGTCTCGCCGCAGATGAACATGTTCGCGGTGGGTATCCAGCTCAAGATACTGGTGGGGCTTTCCGTGCTGTTTCTCACCGCCATCATGCTTTCCTCCACGGCGGACTTTATTTTCCGGGAGATGAAGCAGATGATGCTGTCCTTTGTGGAGGGCATGTCATGATAGAGTATAATCTGCAATTTTTTGCAAAGGAAGGTCAGGGCGGCGAGAAGACAGAGCCCGCCACCCAGAAAAAACTGGAAGATGCCCGCAAGGAAGGTCAGGTCGCCAAGAGCCGTGAGATCGCCAACGGTCTGGGGCTTTTGGCGCTGTTCCTTGTCCTGCGCTTCTGGGTAGGCAACATGGGAAGCCAGATGATGGCGCTCTTTCCCGAAGTCTACAATATGATTCCGGAAGCGACCACGTTCTGGCGGGGCATGATGCCCGAGATCGACATTGTGCTGGTGTACCGTCAGATGATGCTGCAGCTTGTAATCATCATTGCGCCCGTGCTGCTGGTGGGACTTTTGGTGGCGTTCGTGTGCGACGTGGCGCAGGTCAAGTGGCAGCCCACCCTAAAGCCGCTGATGCCGAAGTTCAACAAGCTCAATCCCATCAGCGGTATGAAGAAGGTCATATCCCTGAACTCGATCGTGGAGCTGATCAAATCTCTGGCGAAGATCGGGCTGATCATATACATCTGTTACAATTATCTGAAGGACAAATGGGTACTGCTGTTCAATCTCTATGATATGTCGCTGATGCAGGGACTGCAGCTGGCGGCCCGCACGGTGACGGATCTGGGGATTCGGGTGTCGGCCGTGTACATGATCATAGCGCTGGCGGATCTGATCTATCAGCGCGTCAAGTTCAGCAATGACATGAAGATGACCAAGCAGGAGATCAAAGAGGAGTACAAGCAACAGGAAGGCGATCCTCAGATCAAGGGGCAGATCAGACAGCGTATGCGGGAAGCCTCCAGACGGAGAATGATGCAGGATCTCCCCCAGGCGGACGTGGTCATCACCAACCCCACCCATTATGCGGTGGCGATCAAATACGATCAGCAGGTGGCCGACGCGCCCCTGGTGATCGCGAAGGGTGAGGATTACCTGGCGCAGAGGATCAAGGAGGTCGCCAGGGAGAACAACGTGGAGATCGTGGAGAACAAGCCGCTGGCCAGAATGCTCTACGCCAATGTGGACGTGGGACAGGCCGTGCCGCCGGAGCTGTATCAGGCGGTGGCGGAGGTGCTGGCGTTCGTATATCACCTGCAGGGCAAGATATAGAGGGCGTGCGGGACCATAAAAACACGGGAAAGGAGGGCAGGGAAATATGAATATTGCAAGGCTTCAGAAGACCGATGCCATAGTAGCGATCTATATTCTGATAGCTTTTATCATGTTTATCGTCCCCCTGCCCGGAGCAGTGCTGGACGTATTCATGGCATTCAACATTGCCATCGGATTTACGATCCTGTTTGTCTGCATGTTCTCCAAGGAGGTGCTGGACCTTTCCTATTTCCCTACCATACTGCTCTTTACCACGATTTTCCGTATTGCCATGAACGTGTCCTCCACAAGGCTGATCCTGACCACGGGCACCAGCGGCAACGTGGTGCGTACCTTCGGTGAGTTCGTGGGAGGCGGCGACCTCATTGTGGGCGCCATCATTTTCATCATTCTGATATTGATTCAGTTCCTTGTGATCAACAAGGGTTCCGAGCGTGTGGCTGAGGTGACCGCAAGATTTACTCTGGACGCGATGCCCGGTAAGCAGATGGCCATCGACGCGGACTTAAATACGGGTGCCATCGACGACAAGGAAGCGAAGGCCAGACGGGAGAAGATACAGCTGGAATCCAGCTTTTTCGGCTCCATGGACGGTGCCGTGAAGTATGTAAAGGGAGACGCCATCGCGGGCCTTCTGCTGACGGTGATCAACCTGGTGGGCGGTATTGCCATGGGCGTGCTGCGCAGCGGCATGAACATAACGGAAGCGCTGGACAATTACGGTATTCTCACCATCGGTGACGGACTGGTGAGCCAGATTCCCTCCCTGCTGATCTCCCTGTCCACAGGTATTCTGGTGACCAAGGGAAGCAAGGAGGCCGATTTCGGACCGGCTATCATTAAGCAGATGTTCGGGGTGCCTAAGGTGATGTACCTGGTGGGCGGGACTCTGTGCTTTCTCGGCATAACGACCGAACTGAACACCATTCTCTTTCTGGGAATGGGCCTTTTGTTCGTGATCGGCGGAAGAATGATCGCCGGAAATCTGGAGACCGCCAAGATCGAGGCGGAGGTGGACACCGAGGAGGCGGCGGCCGAGGAGATCAGGCAGCCGGAGAATGTGAACAGTCTGCTGCAGGTGGACCCCATCGAGCTGGAGTTCGGCTACGGCATTATCCCGCTGGCAGACGTGAATCAGGGCGGCGACCTTTTGGACCGCGTGGTCATGATACGAAGGCAGATCGCGCTGGAATTAGGTACTGTGGTGCCGATCATTCGTCTGCGGGACAATATCCAGCTGAACCCGAACCAGTATATCATCAAGATCAAGGGGATTCAGGTCAGCGAGGGCGAGATCCTCTTCGACCATTATATGGCGATGAACCCCGGATATGTGGAGGAGGAGATCACGGGTATTCCCACCTTCGAGCCCTCCTTTCACCTGCCGGCCATATGGATCACGGAGGGGCAGAGAGAGCGGGCGGAGAGCCTGGGCTACACCGTGGTGGACCCGCCCTCGATCATTGCCACGCACCTGACGGAGATCATCAGACAGTACATCTCCGAGCTGCTTACCCGTCAGGACGTTCAGAATCTGGTGAACAATATCAAGGAGACCAATCCGTCTCTGGTGGAGGAGCTGGTTCCCAAGCTGCTGGGAATCGGCGAGATCCAGAAGGTACTGCAGAACCTTTTGAAGGAGGGCATCTCCATCAGGGATCTGCTGACGATACTGGAGACTTTGGCGGATTATGCGCAGACCACGAGGGATTCGGATATTCTCACGGAGTATGTGCGGCAGAGCTTAAAGCGCGCCATCTCCACAAAGTATTTTCCGCCCCATGAGACCACCAGCGTGGTGACGCTGGATCCCAAGGTGGAGCAGGAGATCATGGGAAGCATCAAGCAGACGGAGGGCGGAGCGTTCCTGAATCTGGATCCCAGCCGTTCCAAGGCGATCATCGACGCGGTGGGAGCAGAGATCCAGAAGCTGGTCAACCTCGGAAAAAATCCTATCATCATCACCTCTCCCATCGTGCGGATGTACTTCAAACGTCTGACCGAGGATTATTACAAGGATCTGGTGGTGGTGTCCTATAATGAAGTGGAATCAAACGTTGAGTTACAGTCAGTTGGGATGGTGACGGCATAATGATCATTAAGAAATTTACGGGCAAAACAGAAGCGGAGGCCCTGGAGGCTGCCAGAAAAGAGCTGGGAAACGGCGTCGTGACAATGAACGTCAGGAGCGTGAAAAAGAAGGGAATCGCCGGCTTTTTCGGCGGCCGGCAGGTAGAGGTGACGGTCGCGCTGGAGGAGGATAAGGAGAGCCTGAAAAGCGTCCGCAGGGAGGCGCCTGCGCCGCCGAAGACGGCTGCGCCTGTCACGAACCGTGCGACAGGCGGACGGGGAGATACCGGTTCGGCGGTCACCTTTATGAGCGAAAGCTCTCAGAACCTTGAGAAGAAGCTGGACAGTCTGCAGACGTTGTTGGTCAGCCGCCTGCAGCAGGAGGAGAGCGCCAAAGCGCAGCAGCCTGCTCCCGCAAAGGAGGAGACGGCGCCGGAGCATGAGGAGGACGGGGAGAAGTCCGCAGAGAAGCAAAGTCCCTCCGAGCAGGAAAAGTTCCTGCGTCTCCTTTACAACACCATGCTGGAAAACGAGGTGGACGAGAAATATGCCAATCAGATCATTAACGATGTGGACACCTCCGGCAAACCGGACCTGCCGATAGACTATATTCTTGCCGACGTGTACCAGAAAATGATCCTGAAATTCAGCAAGGCCAAGGGGATCACGCCCGCCGAGAAGAAGCCCAGAGTGTTGTTCTTCATGGGACCTACGGGGGTCGGGAAGACGACGACGATCGCAAAAATCGCAAGCGTATATGCCGTGGACCGGAAACAGAAGATCGCGCTTTTGACTGCGGATACCTACCGTATCGCCGCGGCGGAGCAGCTGCGCACCTATGCGAATATTCTGGAGGTGCCGTTTCGCGTGATCTATACGCCGGAGGAGGCGGTCGAGGCGATCGGGGAGTATCGGGATCTCGATTATATTCTGGTGGATACGGCCGGCCACTCCCCCCAGAATGAAGAACAGATGGAAAACATGAAAAAAATGATGGAGGCCATAGAGCAGACTGCGCAGTGGCAGGCATTTCTGGTGCTGTCCGCCACAACGAAGTACAAGGATCTTCTGAAGATTGCGTCCAGCTATCAGGCGGTGGCGGACTATCAGCTGATCTTCACGAAGCTGGACGAGACTCAGGCGCTGGGAAATCTGCTGAATCTCAAGCTGTTCACGGGAACGCCCATCGCTTTCGTGACCTGTGGACAGAATGTACCGGACGATATCGAGCTGTTCAATCCGCAGAAGACGGTGAAGCAGCTTCTGAGCATGAAACACTGACGAGGAGGAGAGACATGGATCAGGCGGAACAATTACGGATTTTAAAAGCAAGCCAGCAGTCGAGACCGTTGGCCCGTGTCATCACCGTCACCAGTGGAAAGGGCGGTGTGGGCAAGTCCAATACATCGATCAATCTTGCGATACAGTTCCGGAAGATGGGAAAAAAGGTCATTATTCTGGACGCGGATTTCGGTCTGGCGAATATAGAGATCATGTTCGGCGCGGTTCCCAAGCATAATCTCTGCGATCTGATCTACCAGAAGAAGAACATCAAGGAAATCATCACCTGGGGGCCCATGGAGGTGGGATTCATCTCGGGCGGAAGCGGCATTGCCGGCATGTCCAATCTGAGCAGGGAATATCTCAAATACATCGTTCAGAATCTGGTGCAGCTTGACGCGATAGCGGATATCATTATTGTGGATACCGGAGCGGGAATCTCCGACGCGGTGCTGGAGTTTCTGGTGGCCAGCGGGGAGATCCTGCTGGTGACTACGCCGGAGCCCACGTCCATCACGGATTCGTACTCGCTGTTAAAGGCGCTTTACAGACACCCAAGATTCGATGAGAACATGACGAAGGTGAAAATGATCGCCAACCGCGTATCGAAGGAGTCGGAGGGACAGGTGCTGTTCAGGAAGCTCAACGCGGTGGTGGAGCGGTATCTGAAGATTCCCATGGTGTACCTGGGGAGCGTGCCGGAGGATATTCAGCTCTCACGGGCCGTGATGCAGCAGGTGCCCGTGTCGCTGCAGAATCCAGGCGCCAAGTCCACGGCGGCGTATGAGCGGATCGCAGAAAAGCTTTTGGGGAAAGAGGAGGCGGAGCGCCAGCCCAAGCGCGGAATGGCAGCGTTCTTTTCCCATATCATATCGGGCAGGAAGAAGTAATACATTATAGAAAAGTGACAGGAACGGAGTGCCAGACATGCTTTCAAAATTTGTATCTGTAGGCGCAAGGATAGAATTGCAGCCGGTGGAACGGAAAATAGACGAACCGACAGACTCTGTGTCCCCGAAGTATTATTACAGTCAGGTGTATGAGATACTTTCCGAGGATACCATGGAGATCCTGATGCCTATGGAGAAGGGAAAGCTTGTTCTGCTGCCCATCGACGGAGAGGTCGATCTCGTGATCTATGAGGGAAGCGGGCTGTACCAGTGCGACTGCAGGATCATCGACCGCTATAAGAGCAACAATGTCTATCTGCTCGTCGTGGAGCTGACCAGCAGCCTGCGCAAGTACCAGAGACGGGAGTACTATCGGTACAGCTGCGCCCTGACCATCTTTATGAGGAATCTTTCGGAGGAGGAGAGCCAGGCGATAGAAAGCGATCAGCCCTACACGCTGACGCCGGGACTGCCCATGGAGCAGGGGACCATTGTGGACATCAGCGGCGGGGGCCTGAGATTTCTTGCGGACAGAGCTTATGAGCAGGACAGCCTTCTGTACGTCACCTATCAGCTCTTTGGCAGTACGGGCGATAAAATGTATGAAATGCTCGGAAAGGTGATCAGCGTGAGAGAACTGGAGAACCGCAGGGGGACGTTTGAACATCGGCTGCAGTATTACGGAGTGGACAGCCGCACACAGGAAGAGATCATCAAATATATCTTTGAAGAAGAAAGAAAAAGCCGCAGAAAGGAGCGCCTTGAGCAATGATTTCCAAAAATATTCTGCTGGTTGATGACTCTGCACTTATGAGAAGAGTCTTGCGTGATATAATAGAGAGCGACGAGAGGTTCCGAGTTTCGGACATGGCGAAGAACGGTCTGGAGGCTTTGGATCTGCTCCGCAGGAATTCCTATGATGCGGTCGTTCTGGATATCAATATGCCGGTGATGAACGGGCTTGAGCTTTTGAAGGAGCTCCGCAGGGAAAAGATCAGGGCCAAGGTCCTGATCGCCAGCACGGATTCCAGAGAGGGAGCGAAGATCACTCTGGACGCACTGGAGCTGGGAGCGCTGGATTTCGTACATAAGCCGAGCAATGCAGCGAACTGCAGAACGGATCTGTTCAGGCACGATCTGCTGCGTCTGCTGGAGGTCGTGGCGAGCAGCCGGCCGCCTGTCATATCTGAGGAGGAAAGCATTTCCAAAAAGCACGCGGATATCCGTGTGGCGATAGAGGCTTCCCAAAAGGTCTCCTCCGGCAGAAAGGGCAGAAAGGTCGTGGCCATTGCAAGCTCTACGGGAGGACCGAAGGCTCTGCAGTCAGTGATCCCCAGACTGCCGGCCGATCTGGACGCGCCGGTGCTTCTGGTGCAGCATATGCCGCCGGGCTTTACCGCCTCGCTGGCGGAGCGGCTGGACGGCATGAGCGAGTTGACCGTCAGAGAGGCACAGGAGGGCGACGTGCTGCAAAACGGCACGGTCTATGTGGCCATGGGAGGAAAGCATATGAATGTTAAGACCTCCTATGACGGCAAATGTGCGATACACTATTCGGACGAGCCCAACAGGGAGGGCGTCAAGCCATGTGCCAACTATCTGTATGAATCTCTCGCAGGGAGTAATTTCGACCGAATCATCTGTGTCGTGATGACGGGAATGGGTATGGACGGCACCGAGGGAATCAGGAATCTGGCGGCGGACAAAGAGGTGTACGTGATCGCTCAGGATAAGGATTCCTGCGTCGTCTACGGTATGCCGAAAAGCGTTGTCAGCGCGGGAGTTACGGATTTGGTCGTACCGCTGGAGCAGATTGCACAGGAGATCATTCTGAATGCCGGAATCAAAGGATAAAGAAACGGCAGGAAACGAAGAAAGGGACGGGTAGCAGTATGGATGTAAGTCAATATCTTGAAATCTTCCTTGACGAGACCAAGGAGCATTTACAAAATCTGAACACCAGAATTCTGGAGCTGGAGTCCGATCCGGAAAATGCGGATACCATCAATGAGATATTCCGTGCCGCGCACTCTCTCAAGGGTATGGCGGGCACCATGGGTTACAAGAGGATGCAGTCTCTGACACACAACATGGAGAATGTCTTCTCTGAGGTGCGAAACGGAACCATCAAGGTGCTGCCGGACATGATCGATGTCCTGTTCCAGTGCCTCGATGCGCTGGAGGAGTATACGAACAACATTCAGTCTTCCGCGGACGAGGGTACCAACGACAATGAACCTCTGATCAAGAGGCTGACCGATATTTTAAACGGCACCGGAACCGATGCCGGCCAGGCACAGCCCGAAAAGAGCGAAAAGAAGGAGGAGGCGCCTGCGAAGGAAGAGCAGCAGACATCCTCCGAGCCGAATAAATGGGACGCCATCAAGCTTGACAGCTCCCAGCGCGTGGTCATTCAGGAGGCTGCAAATCAGGGAAAGAACGTGTACGGCATCAATGTGCTGGTGCACGAGAGCTGTATCCTGAAGGCGGCCAGAGCATTTCTGGTATTCAAGGCGGTGGAGGAGGTCGGTGAGATCATCGTGTCCGACCCCAGCGCCCAGGATGTGGAAGACGAGAAATTTGACAGAGACTTTACGCTGATCGTGATTGCGGACGGTCCCCTTGAAAAGGTCATCAAGGCGGCGGAAAACGTGTCCGAGATCGAAAAGGTCACCGGAGCGCCCTTAAAGCTGGATGCGCAGGAGGGCGGTTCCGACGAGGGCGCGGAGAGCAAAAAGCCTGTGTCCGGCGCGGAGAGGACTCCTTCCCAGACCGCGGCTCCGGCAGCGGCTTCTGCGGCGAAGACCGCGGCTGCAGCAAAGCCTGCGGAGAACAGGAAGCCTGCGGCGAACAAGCCTGTGGTGAACCGGACCGTGCGTGTGGACATCGAAAAACTGGACGCGCTGATGAATCTGGTCAGCGAGCTGATCATTGCCAAGAACTCGCTGGTGTCCGCCTCCAGTCAGGGGCAGGGCAATACCGCGGACAACAGCAGCTTCAACGAGCATATCGAATATCTGGCGAGCGTTACCACCAATCTGCACGAGTCCGTTATGAAAGTGCGAATGGTTCCCATCGAGAGCGTTGTGAACAAGTTCCCCAGAATGATCCGCGACCTCTCCAAGAAGCTGAATAAGAAGATGGAACTGTATATGACGGGTGAGGAGACCGAGCTGGACCGTACCGTGGTGGACGAGATCGGCGATCCTCTGATGCATCTGCTTCGAAATTCCGCCGATCACGGGCTGGAATCCGCCGAGGTGCGCGCACAGCGCGGCAAGCCGGAGGTGGGCTCCATCTTCCTGGACGCATATCAGGACGGCAACAATGTCGTGATCGAGGTGAGAGATGACGGCAACGGCATCGATGTGGAGGCAGTCAGGAACAAGGCGATCGAGAGAGGCACCGTTACGCCGGAGCAGGCTGCGAATCTGTCAGACAAGGAGGTCATAGATCTTCTGTTCCTGCCCAGCTTTTCTACCGCAAAGGAGGTCACGGACGTATCCGGACGCGGCGTAGGGCTGGACGTGGTAAAATCAAAGATAGAGTCCCTCAGCGGCGAGGTGGAAGTAAAATCCAAGCTGGGAGAGGGAAGCGTGTGGACCATAAGGCTGCCGCTGACGCTTGCCATTATTCAGGCGCTGATGGTGGTCGTGGGCGATGAAAAGTATGCGATTTCCCTCGGCTCCATACAGACGCTGGAGGATATTCCGCTCAGTGAGATCAAGCTGGTGCAGAACAAGGAAGTGATCAATCTGCGGGGAACGGTGATTCCTCTGATCCGGCTGAACGAGGTGCTGGACGTGCCGCCCAGAGAGACCGAGAATGAGAGCCTGATCGTTGTGATCGTGAAGAAGGGCGACAAGATGGCAGGACTTGTGATCGACGAGCTGATCGGTCAGCAGGAGATCGTGATCAAGTCTCTTGGCAGATACATTAAACGTTGTAAATTCATCAGCGGTGCGACCATTCTGGGCGACGGAGAGATTGCTCTGATCCTGGACGCCAACGCATTGATTTAGGAAGGAGTAGACGGATATGGAACTGAGCTTAAATACCGCAGGCAATCTTCCCGAGGAGGGAGTCAAGCGCTCCAGCGAGACGATCCAGTACATTGTGATTCGTCTGGGTCAGGAGCAGTACGGTATCGATATCAGAAATATCGACACCATCATCAGAATGCAGCATATTACCCGCGTACCCAAGATGCCCGCTTATCTGAAGGGCGTTATCAATCTTCGCGGCGTGGTGATTCCCGTGATGAGTATGCGTCTCAGAATGGATCTGGCGGAGGACGAGGTCACAAAGTCTACCAGAATCATTGTGGTCAAGCTGGATCAGGACGACAATGTGGGCTTTCTTGTGGACGAGGTGAAGGAAGTAGTGACGCTCAATGTGGACGACATCGAAAAGATTCCGGACGGCAGCAAGGACGGCAAGGCGAGTCTGATCAACGGCGTCGGCAAGCACAATGGGGAATTGATTTCTCTGTTCGATCTGAACGCTGTCAGTCTGGACGACTGAGCGCGGGAATTATCCTGTAATTTCGGAAGGAGACGAACCTCATGGGAAATATGTCATTAGAGCAGGTTACGGAAAACTATTATGATGTCCTGAAGGAGCTGGGAAATATCGGCGCAGGCAATGCCATGACCGCCCTTGCTCAGATGCTTCAGTGCAAGGTGGATATGAAGGTGCCGCAGGTAAGGCTTCTTGAATTTTCGGCGGTAGGCGACATGATGGGCGGCGAAGAGCAGATCATGGTAGGCGTCTTTCTGGGCGTAGAAGGAGATATCACCGGAAGCATGATGTTTTTGGTGGAGGAGGAGAGCGCCCGTCATCTGATTCGGAAGATCACCATGGGTATGCTGCCGGAAGGCTCGGAATTTGAGGAGATGGGCCTGTCTGCCATGAAGGAAGTGGGGAATATCATTACCGGCGCGTATTTGAATTCCCTGTCCACCCTCACGAATCTGAAGATATTTCCTACCCCGCCGGCGCTGACCGTTGACATGGCGGGAGCGATCCTCAGTGTGCCGGCGATCCAGTTCGGCATTTTCGGAGATAAGATTCTTTTGATCCAGTCACAGTTCTACGACGAAGTGGAGCTGGACGGCTATTTTGTTCTGATTCCCGACCTGGAGTCGTATGCTAAGATTCTGCAGGCGCTCGGACTGCCTGTGGTCTGACCGCGCGGGAGAGGGAAAGGATTTGTTCGTGTACAGGATAACGGAATGGAAGATATGGTAGTGACTCATGAGTGAAATAATAAAAGTGGGAATGGCGGACCTAAAGACCTGCAAGGCCCCTGACGGCGTGACGACGCTGGGACTCGGTTCCTGTGTCGGAGTCGCCATCAGAGATCCGATGACCAAGGTGGGCGGTCTGGCGCATATTATGCTTCCCGACAGTACGGCGATCAAAAACGGAAATATGAATGTTGCAAAGTTTGCGGATACCGGCATCGCGGAGCTGGTCTCACAGCTGGAGAGGCTGGGGGCGCAGCGGAGCCGTATGGTGGCGAAGATCGCCGGCGGCGCGACAATGTTCTCCTTTCAGGGAAACAGCTCTCTCATGGGGCAGGTGGGCCAGCGCAACGTGGAGGCCACCAAGGCAAAGCTGCAGGAGCTGAAGATTCCGCTCTTGGCGGAGGACACCGGCAAGAACTACGGAAGGACAGTGATTTTCTATCCCGAGACGGGCGAGTTTCATATTCGCGCCGTGGGTAAGGACGAGTCGGTCATCTGACAAAAGGAGTGCTATGAACAGAAAATATTTGCCTCTGATCCTGATGCTGACAGCAGGGTCTGTCACCTGCATCATCACCTTTTTCAAGGACTATACTCTGCTGGAGAAGCTGGTCGCACTGTTCGTGGTGATGCTCGTCTTCTTTGTGCTGGGCACTCTGTTGAAGGAGACGCTGGATTATTTTTACGCACAGAACGCAAAGCGGCTGAAGGAAGAGGGAGAGGTCATCGAAAAAGGTCCCGAGGAGCCGGAGCCTGCCGCTTCCGGGCAGGAAGACGGGACGGAGGAAGCGGAGCCGGACGCCGAACGGTAAAGGGATAAAAACGACGGGAAAGGAGCGAGGATTTCATGGATGAAGCGGGCAGAAAAAAACTGCTGGAAGAATATGCGAAGACGAAATCACCGGAATCCAGAGAGAAGATCATCTTGGAGTATGCTCCTCTTGTTAAAGTCGTTGCCGGAAGGCTGAGTATGTATCTGGGCTACAATGTGGAATATGAGGACATGGTCAGCTACGGCATCTTCGGACTGATAGATGCGATCGATAAGTTTGACTGTCTGAAGGAGGTAAAATTCGAGACATATGCCAGTCTCCGGATCCGCGGCGCCATATTGGACCAGATCCGCAGAATGGACTGGATTCCCCGAACCATCAGGCAGAAACAAAAGAAGATAGAGGCGGTGATCCGAGAGGTGGAGCAGACCACCGGAAGGAGCGCCACGGACGAAGAGATTGCCAGAGGGCTGGGGATCTCGGATGACGAATATCTGGACTGGCAGTCCCAGATGAAGATCACGGGACTCGTTTCGCTGAACGAATATATGGAACAGGGAAGCGATGTGCCGCGGGATTACAGCAGACAGACGGCTTCCGGCTTTGAGACGCCGGAGGAGAGAGTGGAGAAGGCGGAGCTGACGAAGGTGCTGGGGGAGGCGCTGGAGCTGCTCACCGAGAAGGAGCAGAAGGTAATCACGCTCTATTATTATGAGGAGCTTACGTTGAAAGAGATCAGCAATATTCTGGAGGTATCGGAGTCCAGAGTATCGCAGTTACATACAAGGGCGCTTCAGAAAATGAAGACAAAAATGGGAAGTTATATGGGAATCCTGGCGGATAATTAATTTGCGCTTCCATGGGGATAATATTATGCAGAATGGATACTTTCGACTGATAAGCGACCCCAAAGGCTACAGTGTGGCCCTGTATCGACCGAAGGACGGCGGCGATGATATTCTGCTGACGGAATTGATCGCTTACCTTGACGGTCTGGGGATCAGCTATGACAGAAAGTTAATAGAGATGCGTCTTTTAGATGAGGGAGACAGCGTGTGCCATCTTGGGAACGGCACATGTCCGTCCTGTCCGGAGTCCTATAATCTGAATGTCTCGGAGGATAAAATGACAGCCTATGTGCGCTTTATTCCTCCGGCCGGCGAGGGGAACCGGCTGACGATGGACGATTTTCTGAAGGACATGCGTTTCCGCGGCATCAGCTTTGGAATCCGGACGGAAGTGCTGGAGCGGCATTTCTCCGGCGAGGGCATATACGGCACGGATATCCTGCTGGCGCGGGGGCAGGAGCCCGTTCAGGGAGAAGATGCCAGGATCGAGTACTATTTTAATACGGATTCGCGCAGAAGACCGACACAGCGGGAGGACGGCAGTGTCGATTATTTTCATCTGACTACCATCAACCAGTGCAGAAAGGGCGACGTGCTTGCGAGGATCATTCCCGAGATTCCGGGGCAGGAGGGGCATAATATTTTCAATGAGCCCATCAAGCCAAGAGAGGTGCGCAAGGCGCTTCTGAAGTTCGGCAGAAATATCGAGCTGTCTGAGGACAAGACGGTCATCACGACCAAGGTGGACGGACATGTATCGCTGGTGGACGACAAGGTATTCGTGGCCGATGTGTACGCGGTCAAAGATGTGGATTTCTCCACCGGCAATCTGGACTATGAGGGGAGCATACAGGTCGACGGCAATGTGGCGGAGAATTTTGAGGTCAAGGCCGGCGGCAATGTGATCGTGAACGGACTGGTGGAAGGCGCCAGGATCGTTGCCGGCGGCGATATCGTCATTGCAAAGGGAATGAACGGTATGCAGAAGGGCTTCCTGAAGGCCGGCGGCAATGTGATCGTCAAGTTCCTTGAGAATGTGCGGGTCGCGGCCGGCGGCTATGTGGAGGCGGAAGCCATCATGCACAGCAAGGTGTCCGCCGGAACGGAGGTCCGCGTGGAAGGCCGAAAGGGCGTGATCGTGGGCGGCTATGTTCAGGGCGGTGTCAAGGTGGTCGCCAAGACGATAGGCGCGGGCATGGGCTCCGGAACGATCATCGAGGTGGGAGTGAATCCGCTGGTGAAGACACAGTATACTAGTATGGTGAAGGCCCAGGAGGAACTGAATAAGACGGTGAGGAATGCGGAGACGATCCTCGGCAGCTTCAAGGAAAAGCTTGCAAAGGGCGTGCAGTTCAACGAGGGACAGATCAAGTATATCAAAAGCGTGGCGAAGCTTGTGGAGGAAAAGGGAGCGGAGTTAAAGTCCATGAATGAGAGAATGGAGCGCTTCCGCACGCTGATGGAGGTTCAGAAGATGGCAGAGGTGGTGGCGAACAATGAGATCCACCCGGGGACTACCATTATCATCGGAGACGCCTCGCGGACGCTGCAGTCCAGCTTCCAGTACTGTAAATTTGTGCGGGAAAAAGGCGAGATCACGATGAAGCCCCTTTAACGTCTACGGTCAAGGGAGGGCCGGCATATGGCATTTGGTTCGATAGAACTGACGACAATATCCAGGGCGCAGGATTATTCTGCGGTCAAGCACAATGAGGATAACAAGGCCTTTGTGGATCAGACGAATATCGGTCAGCAGGCGGCGAAAACGACGGAGCAGCGGATTCGGGAGGTACACCAGAGCGACGATGCCGAGTGGCACCAGAACAATCCCGACGCCAAGGAAAAGGGGAACAATGAATACCACGGAGACGGCGGCCGTCAGAGGAAAAAGGCCCCTCAGGAGAAGATGGTCATAAAGGGGCGCGGCGGCTTCGATATTAAGATTTAGCCACAGCACGGCTGCCCGGAGACAGAGGAAAGAGACGGGCAGAGGAAAGAGGAAAGATGGGAGTTACGGAGATCTTCCTGCTTCTGGCGGGAGGGGTCATTTTTATATTGAGTTTTCTGATTCCGGCGAAGGCCGAGGAGGGCCGGATTCTGGAGGCACCCATGTCCAGAGAGGCAATCAAGGCCATGGTGGAACGGGAAATGGAATCGGTAAAGGGACACGTGGACGATGTGGTGGACGAAACCGTGACCTATGCGATGGAGAAGACGGAGCGGTCTCTGGAGCGCCTGTCCAACGAAAAGATCATGGCGATCAACGAGTATTCCGACACGGTGCTGTCCGAGATACACAGAAATCACGAGGAAGCGATGTTTCTCTATGATATGCTGAACAATAAGCATGTCAATCTGAAAAATACGGTCTCCGAGGTGAACCGCACCGTAAAGGAGGCCGAGGAGACAGTCAATACCTTCCAGAAGCTTACGCCGGAGCCGGTGGAGATTCCCAAAGCGGCCTTCGTCAGAGCGGCCGAGGAGCAGATGGCGTTAAGCACCGCGCAGGCGGACCGAAAGGAGCCGTCCAAGCCTTCTGAGGCGGACGACGGGGCAAAGGAGCCTGCGGGCAATTCCAACGACCGTATCCTGGAGCTCTACAGTCAGGGAAAGGATAAGGTGGCCATTGCCAGACAGCTTGGTCTCGGCGTGGGAGAGGTAAAACTTGTGCTCGATCTGTTTGAGCAGGGCGATAAGAGCGGAGAGTAGAAGAGGATCGGAGGAGTCTTGTGAAACTGCGGTATTATCTGAGAGGGCTGGGAATCGGAATCTTTGTCACGGCCCTGATCTTGAGCATCACTTCGGAGCCGGCGAAACCGCTGACAGATGCGGAGATACGTGCAAAGGCTCTGACGTTAGGCATGGTGGACGGCGAATCCAGAACGCTGTCCAACTCCGGAAGCGAACCTGCTTCCGCGCAGAACCAAGCGCAGCCGTCCAAGACGCCGGAAGGAAGCGAAAGCCCCGCACCCTCCGAAAGTCCGTCGTCCTCGGAGAGCCCCGCGCCTTCCGAAAGTCCGGTGTCCTCGGAGAGCCCTGTGCCCTCTGAAAGTCCGGTGTCCTCGGAGAGCCCTGTGCCCTCTGAAAGTCCGGTATCCTCGGAGAATCCTGTGCCTTCCGCAAGCCCGTCGAAAGCGCCCCAGAAGGGGACCGTGACGATTCGGATCGTGCGGGGAGACGGTTCCTACACCGTGAGCCGCAGGCTGGAGGAGGCGGGTCTGGTGGACAGCGCCCGGGAATTTGACGCCTATTTGGCAGAGCAAGGATATGACAAGAGCGTCAGAACGGGAACGTACGAGATACCGGCGGACGCCACGTGGAAGGAGATCGCCGATATGATCGCGGGCTGAGGCGGCATTGCAAAAAAGCTCCCAATTTGTATGAAAAAGGTATGAAAAAAGCGAAGACCCCCTTGCAACAGGGGGGTTGTTATGTTATAATGCAAACGTTGCAAAAAAACACGTACTGCCATTCGACGGTGGTGCCTCTGTCGGACAGGGGTAGCCGAAGGAGACAGCCGGACCTTGACGCAGGTTCGGGGCGGGCGAAAGCTGACCCGCGAGGCAGTGCGGAAGAATTCAACCAAACGGAGGTAGAAAAATGAGCGTTATTTCAATGAAGCAGCTGCTTGAGGCCGGCGTGCATTTCGGGCACCAGACGAGAAGATGGAACCCTAAGATGGCTCCCTATATCTTCACCGAGAGGAACGGTATCCACATTATCGACCTGCAGAAGTCTGTAGGAAAGGTAGACGAGGCTTACAGAGCCGTTTCCGAGATCGCCGCACAGGGCGGCACCATTCTCTTTGTGGGAACCAAGAAGCAGGCGCAGGATGCGGTCAAGACAGAGGCGGAGCGCTGCGGTATGTACTATGTGAACGAGAGATGGCTGGGCGGAATGCTGACCAACTTCAAGACGATCCGTTCCAGAATCGCAAGACTTCACGCCATTGAGAAGATGTCGGAGGACGGAACCTTTGATGTCCTGCCTAAGAAGGAAGTGCTGGAGCTGCGCAAGGAGTGGGAGAAGCTTGAGAAGAATCTGGGCGGTATCAAGAACATGACCAGAATCCCCGACGCGATCTTCGTGGTAGACCCCAAGAAGGAGCATATCTGCGTGCAGGAGGCTCATGCGCTGGGTATTACGCTGATCGGTATCGGCGACACGAACTGCGATCCCGAGGAGCTGGATTACATTATCCCCGGAAACGACGACGCTATCAGAGCGGTAAAGCTGATCGTGTCCAAGATGGCAGACGCAGTCATCGAGGCAAATCAGGGCGAGGCCGTTTATACTGAGGCGGAAGCCGCAGCGGAAGACGGCGCAGAGGCGGAAGCCCCTCAGGACATTGAGGAAGTTGCAGAGTCGGAGGAAGCATAATATAAGCTGCCAGTATGCAGCAGAAGGAGAAGAAATATGGCAGAGATTACGGCAAGTATGGTGAAGGAGCTGCGCGAGCAGACCGGCGCCGGCATGATGGATTGTAAGAAGGCCCTGAACGAGACGGGCGGAAATATGGAGGAGGCCATTGAGGTCCTGAGAAAGAACGGTCAGGCCAAGGCCGTCAAGAAGGAAGGCAGGATCGCCGCGGAGGGCATCTGCCGTATCGCCACAGAGGGCGACAAGGCCGCCGCAGTGGTGGAGGTAAATTCCGAGACGGACTTTGTGGCGAAGAACGAGACGTTCCAGCAGTTCGTGGAGGCCGTGGCAGAGCAGGCAGTGAAGTCCGATGCGTCTGATATAGAGACCTTCCTGGAGGAGAAGTGGATCGAGGACGGTTCCAAGACCGTAAAGGAAGCGCTGGTGGATAAGATCGCCGTGATTGGCGAGAAGCTGAGCATCAGAAGATTTGCGAAGCTTGTAGCTTCCGACGGCTGTGTCGTTTCTTATGTGCACGGCGGCGGACGTATCGGCGTTATCGTCGAGGCGAAGACGAACGTGGTGAACGACGCCGTAAAGGAGGCGCTCACCAACGTTGCCATGCAGGTGGCCGCTCTCAGCCCGAAGTATGTGGCTACGGGAGACGTGTCCGAGGAGTTCAAGGCACACGAGAGAGAGATCATCGCCGCACAGATCGCACAGGATCCCAAGATGGCGGGCAAGCCCGACAAGGTGATCGAGGGTGCCGTTATGGGCCGCCTGAACAAGGAGCTGAAGGAGGTATGCCTTCTTGAGCAGGTATATGTAAAGGCAGAGGACGGCAAGCAGACCGTCGCACAGTATCTGGCACAGGTGGCGAAGGAGAACGGCGCGGACTTGAGCATCGCGAAGTTCGTGCGTTTCGAGACCGGCGAGGGCCTGGAGAAGAAGCAGGAGGATTTTGCCGCAGAAGTGGCTGCGCAGATGAACGCTTAATACAGCAAAAGACAAGGATTGCCCCGCAGCTGTTCTCAAGACGGCCGCGGGGTTTTATATTTATGGGATTCCTCTGAACTTGTGGTAGACAAAAGTGCGGAAAACTGGTACTATAATACAAGAATGACCGCCCGTCTGAAGGGTGCGGGTCCGCAGCGGGGATTCTCACCGCACGGCCCGGAGGTGCTGCATGTATAGTGTGATCATAAGCCTGCAGATAGTAGTGATCTGCCTTACGCTGATAGCTCAGGGACTTTTGCTTGTGGGAGACGGTTCCAGAGAACAAAAATTGATGAGTCTGTTCATGGCCGGAGCTACCGTTCTCAATGTGGGCTACCTTCTGGAAGTGACTTCCGTGACACAGGAAGCGGCCCTGGTGGCGGTGAAGATGCAGTATCTGGGAGTCGCTTTTATTCCCACTTTTTTCTGTTGGTTCATGTTCGGGTACTGTAACGAGAAGATTCCCATCAGGACGCTGATCCTGCTGCTGATACTGATCATTCCGATGCTTGGCATGGTCTATACCTGTGAGTACCATAAGTTCTTCTTTAAGAGCGTGGAATGGGTGGCCAGAGAGGGAGGCGACCGTTCCTACCTGCGCCTGACCTACGGACCCGGCTATACCATTTTCTTTACCGTGGCATATATGATTCCCTACAGTATGGCGATCTGTGCACTGATACACTCCACCGTCACTCATGCCGGTAAGATACTGGGGAAAAAATACAAAAGATTTATTCTGATCTCCGTGTTTCCCATGGCGGCGCTGTTCACCTATGTGTGGCATATCTACTTAAGCTACGATTTCACGCCCGCCGCTTTGGGCGGTGCGCTTGCGCTGGTGGTCATACTGGTGTGGAGCAGGCGCAATTACGAGTTTGACCGGCTGGCCGCAGGCATGGTGCTCAGGAACATGGAAGACGGCGTCATCATGCTGGACCAGAAAAAGTGCATTGTCAGCTACAATCCTGCGGCGGCGGATATCTTTACGGAGCTGAGCTTCCAGACTGCGGGGGACAGCATCGACACGCTGGAGGATTTTCCGCAGGAGATACTGGACCCTGATGTAAAGAAGAATTTCAGCCTGAACGGCCGTTACTATGAGAGCCATGTGCGGCAGATCACCGATGAGAAGGGCAAGAATCAGGGTTATGCGGTCATTATCTTTGATATGACGGAGACCAATACATACATAGAGGAGATCAAGCAGGTCCGCAAGGAGGCAGAGCAGGCCAGCACGGCCAAGAGCGAATTCCTGGCCAATATGTCCCATGAGATCAGAACGCCTATGAATGCGGTGATCGGACTGAGCGATATCATCATGGAGGAGAGCCGCGGCCGAAAGGTGTACGGCTATGCCTGCGACATCAAGGCGGCCTCCCAGAATCTGCTCGCCATCATCAACGATGTCCTGGACCTCTCCAAGGTCGAGGCGGGCAAGATGGAGCTTGTGCCTACGGAGTACTATATCAAGGGCGTGATGGAAGAAGTGGCCAACATGATCAATGTGGCGGCGACTCAGAAGGGACTGGAGCTGCAGCGGGAATATGACGACAGCATTCCGTGCAGATATTACGGGGACGATGTCAGGATCAAGCAGATCCTCATCAATATCCTGAACAACGCCGTGAAGTTCACAAAGGCGGGCTTTGTAAAGATATCCGTCAGCGGCAGCCCCGGCAGTCAGGAGGGGACGGAGGATCTGGTATTCCGTATTCAGGACACGGGCTGCGGTATCAAGCAGGAAGATATGGAGAAGATCTTTGAAGATTTCCAGCAGATCGACTCCGGAAGAAACAGGGGCGTGGAGGGAACCGGCCTGGGACTGTCCATCACAAAGCGTTTTGTGCAGCTGATGAACGGACACATTGAGGTGGAGAGCGAATACGGGGAGGGCAGCACCTTTACCGTCACGATACCCCAGAAGATCATAGACAGCCGCACACTGGCAGAGGTGCCGGATCTTCCGCCCGATAAGGCCGAGCAGATAGAGACCTTTGTGGTGGATAATTACAAGGTGCTGGTGGTGGACGACAATCTGATCAACCGCAAGGTCGCCATAGGATTTCTGAAGACCTACGGCTTTGAACTGTATGAGGCGGACAGCGGGCCGGAAGCCATCAAGATGGTGCAAAAGACCAGGTTCAATATTATCTTTATGGATCATATGATGCCGGAGATGGACGGCGTGGAGGCCGTCAGGATCATTCGCGAGGAGTGCGGCATCAACGGCAGGACACCTGTGATCATAGCGCTGACCGCCAACGCCATGGCGGGCGTCAGGGAGAAATTCCTGAACAACGGCTTCCAGGATTTTATTCCGAAGCCTCTTGACAGGCGGCCTTTGAACGAAGTGCTCTCCAGATGGATACCGAATTCCAGCAAGAGAACCGTGAAATTTCACGATAATGCTGCGGTGAGCCGAGAGCCGAAGATATCCTTTGACGACATACATATCGACGGAATTGATGTGGAACAAGTCAGAGAACATCATTCTGGCGACGCAGATGACTTTTTGGAGCTGCTGCAGCTGTACTGTCTGGACGAGAAGCGCAAATACGGCTATCTGAAGGAGCTTTTGGAGAAAGAGGACTATACGGACTATGGGATCGAAGTGCACGGCCTAAAGAGCGCTTCCGCAAATGTGGGAGCCATGGAATTGTCCGCACAGGCGAAGGAGCATGAAGACGCCGCAGTCCGGGGCGATGTCAATTTCATCAAGATGCATTCGCCCGAGCTGCTTGCGGGATATGAGAGACAGGTGAAGGCCATTAATCAGTTCCTGGATCAGAGGAAGGCCGCGGCCCATGTTCCGGAGGAGGACGGCGAGATCTTAAGTCTGGACAGAGAGGCGCTGCTGGTACGGCTGGGAGAGGCCTTGAGCAGGCTGGAGGACTTTAAGTCAAAGGAATGCGCCAATATTATCGACGGCCTGTTGAGATATCGGCTTGACGCCGGCGACGAGGCCGAACTGAATGAAATACATGACCAGTTAAAGATGTATGAAGACGACAATGCGGAACGGCTTCTGCATAAAATGATCGACCGGCTTGAGAAGGAGGAGTCACAGTAAATGGACAAGATGAAGATTCTGGCGGTAGATGACAACATTATCAATCTGGCCACGATTGAGCAGGAATTGAAGGACAAATACGAGGTGATCACGGTGAACTCCGGAGTCCGTGCGATCCGCTACCTGAATAAGGAGAAGCCGGATCTGATCCTGCTTGATGTGCAGATGGCCCTGATGGACGGCATCGAAACGCTGAAGGAGATTCGGACCATGGAGAACGGCACCGCCATACCCGTCATCATGCTGACCGCCAAGAAGGACAGAGAGACTGTGATTGAGGGCTCTAAGCTGGGGATTCTTGATTATGTGGTGAAGCCCTTCGACACCCAGGATCTGCACGAGAGAATCGAGCGTGCTCTGAAAAGGGTGGGAGTGCTTCCCGTGGAGGACAAGGAATTATACGACGGTGTGAAGCAGGTCCAGAATGAGATCCGCGCCAACAATATCCGCGGCTCCATCATGAAGATCGAGGAGATATTGAGCTATAAGATCGATGAAGAGATATTCGGGCGTATGCAGAACGCCAAGGCAAGACTGCGGGCCAATGACATCGAGACCGCAGACAGGCTGGTGAACAGAGTGCTCAAGATACTGGAGAGGACCGTGGGAAGCGAGGAATCTGCAAAGTATCCTATCAGCGCCGGAGAGATGAACGCAAGGCTTTTGTATGTGTTGAACGATCTGGAGAACTTCAAGGTCAAGGACGCCTCTCAGAAGCTGGAGGAGCTGATGAAATTCGACATTCCCCCTGTGGTGGCAGAGTCCTGTATTGCCGCGCAGGAGCGCCTTGACGAGTTTGACGACGGCGCAGCGGAGGAACTGGTCCAGCAGGCCCTGGCCGAGATGAAGAACCTTCTCATTTAAGATTGCAATGCTTTTCGGCGGACTGTGCCGGCGCTGCTCGTTGCCGGTCCGCGGTTCGTCTGCCGGACGGATTTACTTTCCCGCCAGCACCCAGCTGTCGAACCAGCGCAGCCAGCGGTTCACATAGGAGGCATTCACGGGCCGGCCGGAAAGGACAGGATAGAACATCAGAAAGAGGACAAAGGCGGCTGTCCCGTACAGCGCAAGAAGGATCAGAAAGCGGCGGTTCGTCAGCCGCTTTTTCTGTGTCTCCAGAGCGTGAACGATCATCAGGACGATGAAGATCACGCAGGGGAAATAGTGATAGATAAAGGTAATCCGAGAGACGAACACCCAGGGCAGAAGCTGCGCCAGATACCCAACGGTCAGGAAAGCGGCGGTTCTGTCCTTTTTTGCCGCCCAGAGCCGGAGCATGTAGAGAAAAGCGGGAATCCCCGCCCACCACACCAGAGGATTGCCGAACGCACTGATGCCTTCCCGCAGGTCGCCGCCCGGATAGCCCGCATAATACCAGATGGGACGCACCATAATCGGCCACTCGTACCAGGGAGAGGAGTAGGGGTGGGTGGCATCGAGCGTGCTGTGGTATCGGAACATGGAGGTCTGGTTGTGCAGCATACGCAGGAAAAGCCCGTCTTCGGTGTAATCCCTGAAAGGCAGGTAGGACAGCAGATAGATGACTGCGGGAACCAGCACAAAGAAACCTACGCAGAAAAGGAGGGTAGTGATCGTGCAGCGCCGAAAACAGCCTGTGATCTTTGCGTGTGAAATGCCGTCGGTGGCGCCCTCGGGGTCGCTCTTTGCGTAGAGATATTCCCGATATCTGCGAAGCAG
Source organism: uncultured Acetatifactor sp. (assembly GCA_947624245.1). Taxonomy (GTDB): domain Bacteria; phylum Bacillota; class Clostridia; order Lachnospirales; family Lachnospiraceae; genus Acetatifactor. The sequence continues at coordinate 66,635 of CANQJL010000008.1, forward strand.
CACCGAGAAAAAGATCACCGCGAGACCGACGGCGGCATAGATACCGGTCCATTTAGAGGCAATTCCGAGCCCCATGCAGACACCGCAGGCGCCCAGAGGAAGCAGCGTCTTTTTCAGAGGGGTATCGTAAAAGCTGACAGTGCTGTAGCGGTACATAAAGTAGTACATTAAAATGACAAAGAACGTGATGTAGACATCGATCGTGGCGATTCTGGTCTGCGCAAAGTGCATAAAGTCGAAGGCGAACAGCACGCAGGCCAAGGCAGCGCAGGCAGTGCGGGAGGTCATGCGCTTTGCGAACAGATAGACCACGGGCACCATGGCGATGCCGAACAGCGTACCCATAATGCGCCAGCCGAAGGGATTCATGCCGAACAGCGCCACGCCGGCGGCGATGAATATTTTTCCCAGAGGCGGGTGCGTGTTCTCGTAAGCGGGAATTCCCCTGAGAAATTCATAGGCCGTGCGGCCGTGGTAGATCTCGTCGAAATACATACTGTTCCGGAAGGAGACGTATTCGGGGAAGAGCTCCTGCTCGTCAAAGAGCGCGGGGTACTCCTGTGCGTTCACGGGGAGAATCACGTTCCCGTCCGCATCTTCAAACACAAGCTCCAGCAGGGACGCCTGATCGTCCTGCAATGTCAGCCGAAGATGGGGAACGCCCGCTTCCACCGTGATTTCCTTCCAGGTAAAGACATTCTCCAGAGTGATCTCGCCGAGAGCGGTCCACCCCTCGTCGGCGCTTCGGCGGCCCTCCAGAGCGAAGACTCTGTCGTGCCAGGGCGCGATATAGTAAGAGAACCGCGCCGGAACCCTGTCGCCGAAGTCAAATTCCAAGCTCTGTCCGCCGGTCATGTCGCAGGCGCTCACGGGAGCCTGTCTGTCGCCCAGATCGTGCAGGGCAAAGCAGCCGTACAGGACTGTAATCACGATCATGCAGGCAAAGTCAGCCGCAGTCAGCCGCCCGGGTCTGACAGATGAGCGCGGCGCGGGAAGGGCTCGGGGAGCGACGGAATCGGCGCCCTGCAATGTCTGATACAAGCAGCAGGTCATGATCAGCATTCCCAGCGAGGTCAGCAGGATAACGGGATCGTGCCTGTCAAAATCGAAGGCGTCGTAAAAGTACAGCACATGGGCGGTATTGTACAGATGCAGCAGGGAAAAGCCGCCATAGCAGAAGAACAGCCGGCGGGTGGGCCTATAGATACAGGCAAGGAGCAGCAGGCTCAATGCGGGGAAGAGATACCTTTCGTGCATACGGACCGAGAACATAAAGATGTTCACCAGAAGCACCGCGCTTAAGAGCGCATACTGCTCGCTGTCCTTCCGCCGCCGGATACCGAGGTACAAAGTGACGGCCACGGCCGCGAGCAGGGCCGCGAAGCCGAAAGCATGATAGGGTATCCCAAGGAACGTATTGTCCTGGCTGACCCAGTCCAATCCGGCAAAACTCCAGAAATTATACGCGTTCACCGATGCGTAGGGGTAAGAGGACACCGTTGAAAAGAGCTGGTTCCACACCTTGTTCAGGCCGAAGGGCGCGCAGAGCAGGACCGTGCCGCACAGCGAAGCGATTCCGAAGGCCAGACTGCGAAGGAGCCTTCGCACGGAGAAGTCCTTCAGCACCAGTTGGTTCAGCATACCCAGAAAAAGTATGGGCGCAAGGAACAGAGCCTGAGGCTTCAGCAAAAGCGCGGCGCAGAAGAACAGATAGGCGGGGACAAGCTTTTCCCGCATGATGCTGAGACACATGCACACAAGGGGCAGGGTGAGTACGGCGTCCACCTGTCCCCAGACGGAGGAATTCAGGATCACGGCAGGATTCAGAAGATATGCGGCCGCAAAGACAACGGCCTTCTCGTGTCCGTTTCTTCTGCGGGCTTCCGAATACAGGACGGCCCCCAGCCCCAGATCGCAGAGAATGGCAGGGAGGCGAAGCAGTATGCGGTAGAGGGGAGAATGATAGTCAAGCCCCAGAAAGCTGCGCAGAGCGCCGATCGGGTAGAGAAGGTACATATAGCCCGGCGGATAGTCCGTAAAGACCTCGGAAGAGTAAAAGCCGGAAGGCCCCGTCTGAAAAATGCGGTCCGCCCAGGCCGCAAAGCAGGACATATCCGTGCTGTTCCCGGGAGAGAGACGGGCGGCGATCAGACGCACCGCCAGCGCGGCCCCGAACAAAAGCAGGACTGCCGCACGTGCGAAAACGGCGCGGCGGGCCGCTTGGTTATGTGCCGGCGCCACGGCCGGAAAATACACCAGCGCAAAGAGGAGAAATCCCGCAAGCGCGGTCAAATGGATATATAACATGAAACGTGACCTCCGGTCCGATTTTCAGAGCGGTTGTTCTCTGCGGACATTATAACAAAAATATTGGTTAAAGAAAAGATTTTATGTTATACTGTCTTATAGGTATTTTGGCGGAAACGGTTGAGAAAGAAAAGGATAAGTTTATGAGATTTGACATGCACTGTCACACTAAGGAGGGGTCACTGGACGGGAAGATACCCATGGAGGAATACATTCTCGGACTGCAGAAGAAGGGGTTCGATGGAATGCTGGTCACCGACCACAATTCCTACAACGGGTACCGCTACTGGAAGAATCATCTGAAGGACAGAAAATTTCGGGATTTTGTGGTGCTGAAGGGAATCGAGTACGATACCATCGACGCGGGGCATATTCTGGTGATCATGCCCGAGGACGTAAAGCTGAAAATATTGGAGCTGCGCGGGCTGCCGGTCCAGTTCCTCATAGAGATCGTCCACAAGAACGGCGGGATCCTGGGTCCGGCTCACCCCTGCGGCGAAAAGCATCTGAGCATTCTGAACACGAAAAAGCACAGGAACCAACTTGCCGTGATGGACAAATTCGACTTTGTCGAGGGCTTCAATGCGTGCGAGGAGAGAGAGAGCAACGGCAGGGCGGCCGAGATTGCCGAGCAGTTCGATCTTCCGGCGTTCGGAGGAAGCGATGCGCACAAGCCGGACTGCGTAGGTCTGGGCTTTACGGAGTTTCGGGGGGAGGTCACCTGTGAGTCCGGACTGATCGAGCTGATCCGGAAGGAGGGACGGAGCGCCTGTGCCTGCGGCGGGGAATACTATAGGGGGACGACCAAGGAGCGCATCGGGAAGGCCAATGACATTCTGGTCTGGTCCTTTTGGTTCTACAATCGCTTTGCCAGTCTCTGGAGACACAGGAAGCGCAAGCTGGAGCTGAAAAAGCTGTATATCCGATTAAAATAAATCAATATATGCCATGGGGAAGCTGCAGCCGATTTTATTACAAATTTGTTGCAGTTTTTTCGTTCCGATAAAGAGCAGTTCATAAAATCTTAAGGTGCATTTTGCGCACAGTGTGTTATAATTACTTTGGCCGGAACAAGAACCGAATCAGAGCAGGCGGCACAGAGAGGAGATCGGAACATGAAGCGGAAAGGAAATCGTATTTTTGGCAGAATCATTTCCCTGACAGTGTGTGCAGCCATGGCGCTTGCGCTCTCCTCCTGCGGCGGCAGGGCGGCGGGGAACGCGGAAAGCGCCTCCGGCAATTCTTCGGACAGCGATGCACAGCAGTTCGTATATGTGCCGGAGTTCGTCGGGATAGATTCGGAGGACGCCTCTCTCTATGACACCTACATGCTGGGAGAGGATCTCTATTACACCTCCATTCACTTTGAGTCGGAGTCGGAGACGCAATCCTATACCCTGCACAAATGGTCCGCCGTGTCGCGGACCGCTCAGGACCGTGCGCTGGAGCTGCCCGAGAATGCAGGCATAAACGGTTTTGCCGTGGGACCGGACGACTGTGTGTACGCGGTGCTGGATAAGGCGTTCTATGACGAGAACGGCGATTATGCGGACTCCGAGGTGGACCTTGCGAAATTCGACGGGCAGGGAAAGCTGCTCTCGTCACAGAATGTGACGGAGCTGGTGACCGATGAGGCGGGGGACTACTATCAGGCAAGGATCGAGACGGACGGTCAGGGCAGGGTGTATCTCCTCACAAATGACGGGATATGTCTCTTTGACGGGGAGCTGCAGCCGGCGGGCACCGTGGAACTGCCGAAGAATGCCGGAAGCAGTCAGATCGACTGCTGGGGACACGGGGCGGACGGCAAGGTCTATGCGATGCAGCTCAGTTACGGTGAAAATGAGAGCAAGGGTACGCTGTATGAGATAGATTTTGAGGCGAAGAAGCTGGGAACGGGCCTCGAGGGCTTCCCCAGCATTTACAGCAATTGTCTTGCGCAGGACGCAGACGGGAATTTCTGGGTATACGATCAGAATGCCGTGTACAGATACGATCCCAAGGCGCAGGAGAAGGAGAAGGTCTTTTCCTGGCTCGAGAGTGACATCAACGGCGATTACATCAACGGATTTGGCATTCTTCCGGACGGACGGATCATGCTGGTGTATGCGGATTGGGAGAGCCATGAGAGCGGCGTGGCGCTGCTGACAAAGACCGATGCCTCCCAGATCGTACAGAAAAAGCAGATCGTCATCGGCACGATGAGCACGGATCAGCAGCTGCAGGCGGCAGCCGTGAACTTCAACAAATCCAACGACGATTACAGAATCGAGATAAGGGCCTATATGGATTCGGACAACTGGTCGGAGAATTCCTACGAGGACGCAGTGGCCAGAATGAATAACGATATCACCTCCGGCAACTGTCCGGATATCATCAATCTGGACTCGGTAAATACCGCACAGTATGCGGCCAAGGGCGTGTTCCAGGATCTGACGCCTTATCTGGAGCAGAGCACCGTGCTGGACAGGGAGGATATGATAGACAGCGTCATGAATGCGTATACCTATGACGGCGTTCTGGTGGCCGTTCCCGACAGCTTCGGACTGGAGACGGTCTTCGGCAGCAGACAGCAGCTGGGAGATCGGATGGGCTGGACGCTGGAGGAGATGACGGCGTTCGCAGATGCTCATCAGGATCAGGAGCTGTTCGACCTCATGCCAAAGGACATGATGATGCAATATCTTATGAGATATAATATGGATAACTTTGTGGACTGGAAGACCGGCACCTGCCGGTTCGACACGGAGGAGTTCAAGAGTCTGCTGGAGTTCGTGTCGCGTTATCCCGATGTAGATGATGTCAATTGGGGCGACAGGCCGTCCACTCCCGAAAGAATACAAGACGGTGAGGTATTGCTGATTCCCGACTCAATATATGAGTTGGACAGTATACAGCTGTATGAGGAGATGTTTCAGGGCGACGTGACGCCCATCGGATTCCCGGGCCTCGGCGGCAGCGGGTGCACCGTTACGGCCGACGGGTGCTACGCCATTGCGGCAAGCTCCGAGGTAAAGGACGGCGCATGGAGGTTTATCGAGCAGTACCTTACCAGAGAGGATACCTGGATGCGATACGGCTTCCCCAACAGCAGGAGCAGTCTGGAGGAGACGGCGGAGGAGCTGCTCCGTGGTGTGGAAGACGGCGGTAAAAGCTACGGCTGGGGGAACTTCAACTATAATTATCGGAAACCGACCCAGGAGGAAATCGATATGGTCTTTGACATGATCGACTCCGCCATGCCGGCGTCCGGCGGCAGCGAGCAGCTGTTAAAGATCATCAACGAGGAGGCGGCGCCCTTCTTCCAGGGACAGAAATCGGTGGACGAGGTGACGAAGATCATACAGAGCCGCATACAGATCTATGTGAGTGAGAACAGCTAGAAATCAGGCAGGAGAACGGCATTGAGCAGAAGGCACGGCGAGGGGCTGCCGGAGGGGCAGCCCCCCATTGGGAAAAAGAACAGAGTGCGGCGCACAAAGGCAAGCCGCAGCACCAGAAAGCGCAGATTGAGCTCGGGAATCTTTATTGCGCCCAGTCTGCTGGGGGTACTTTTGTTCTTTATTCTGCCCTTTTTTGTGGTTATTTTTTACTCGGTGGTGGATAATCCCATCAGCGGGCAATTTGTATTTTTGGACAATTTCAGGAATATTATCCGGAATAATGCGTTTCAAAAGGCAGTCCGCAATACGCTGACCTTTTCGGCCGTGGCTGTGCCTCTGGCGGTGGTGCTCTCCCTGCTTTTAGCCATCGTTCTGGAGGCAAAGCTGCCGTTTCGGAGCCAGTTTCGGACGTTTTTCTTAAGCCCCATGATGGTGCCGGTGGCCTCCATTGTGCTGATCTGGCAGGTGCTTTTCCACTACAACGGCGCGGTGAACGATTTCCTCGGGCTGTTCGGGGTCGACAAGATCGACTGGCTGAAGTCCGAATACGCCCAGGTGGTGGTCATCGTCCTGTTCTTGTGGAAGAATCTCGGATACAATATGATCCTCTTCATGGCGGCGCTGGCCAGCATTCCAAAGGACATACTCGAGGTGGCCAGACTGGAGAGCGCCACGCCCCTGCAGACCTTCTTTTACATTAAGATCAGGTATCTGTCCTCGACGCTGCTGTTCGTCACGATCATGTCGCTGATCAATTCCTTTAAGGTGTTCCGCGAGGTGTATCTGTTGACGGGAGATTATCCTTACGATACGATATATATGCTGCAGCACTTTATGAACAACAAGTTCAAGTCTCTGGATTATCAGATGCTGTCGGCGGCAGCGATATTGATGAGCCTAGTGATGATCGTCATTATCGGGATACTGTTCATCACGGAGAACCGGTTCGGAAAGGATGTGGAGGGATGAGCAGGAAAAAGCTGTGGAAGACGGCGAAGATCGCCATGGCGACAATCATAGCGGCGTCCTTTGCCATACTGTTCCTGATGCCGATCGTACTGACAATCACCAATTCTTTCATGTCGTCTTCGGAGATATCCGCCAACTACGGAACGGTGTTCGCCACCAATGCGAACGGCGGAAAAGTCTTTATCTCCGAGAAGGTGAACCTGAAGTTCATACCGGATATGGTGTCGTTCAGCCAGTACATCACCGTGCTGCTGAAAAGTCCGGATTATCTGCTGAAGTTCTGGAACTCGGTGATACTGGCGGGCCCCATCGTGCTGTTCCAGCTGCTGGTGGCTACCCTTGCGTCCTTCGGGTTCGCAAGATATCGGGGCAAGATAAGGGGAATCATCTTTTTCTCTTATATCATTTTGATGCTGATGCCCTATCAGGTGACGCTGGTTCCGAACTATCTGGTCAGCGATTGGCTGAACATACTCGACACGAACTGGGCCATTTGGCTGCCGGGTATCTTTTCGCCGTTCGCGGTCTATCTGTTGACAAAATATATCCGGAGGATTCCCACCTCCGTGATCGAGGCGGCTCAGATTGACGGAGCCGGCGAGTGGCAGATCTATCGGAGGATCTGTATGCCGTTGTGCAAGGGCGCGATCTGCTCCGCGGCGATTCTGGTATTTATCGACTACTGGAATATGGTGGAGCAGCCTCTGATTCTGCTCAGCGATGAGCAGAAGTATCCGCTGTCGGTGTTTTTGAGCAAGATCAACGCCGGCGAGATCGGCCTTGCCTTCGCGGTGGCCACAATCTATATGGTCCCCAGCCTCCTTATCTTTCTGTACGGGGAGGAGTATCTGATAGACGGAATCACTTATCAGGGAGGCATAAAGGGATAAGTCATGATGAATTTTTATCGAGGAGAGAGGAACAATGGACGAGAACGGAAAGAAGAAGCGTGAATGGATTAAGACGGCGGCCATTATCTTTTTGGCGGTGATGCTGGTGCTGACTTTCTTTTCCAACACCGTTATGAACTACTCGCTGCCGGAAGTGGCTACGGTATATGTGGAGCCCGGCACCATAACGGCAAAGATACGCGGGACCGGTGTGGTGGAGAGCGGGGACCCCTATGAGGTCAAGGTCACCGAGTCCAGAACGGTGCAGAGCGTGGCCGTCCGCGCCGGCGACCAGGTCCAGAAGGGCGATGTGATCCTCTATCTGGAGGAGAAGGAGAGCGAGGAGCTGAAGGCCGCGCTGGCGGCGCTTGATGAGGCGAAGAAGGCGCTGGACGACGCCAAGGGCGCCTACAATGACGCGCTGCTCACGGGGAACTATACCGATCAGGATATTTCGGCGGCAATCGGGAATACTTCCGTCAGCGCATACCGTCAGCAGCTGACGGCCGCGCAGAATGCCGTCGTGCCGCTGCAGACTACCGTGGACCAGCTGACACAGCAGATCGGGGATATCGACGCGCAGCTGAAGCTGGAGCAGTCCCTGCTGCAGTCCGCGCAGGACAGGGCGGACGCGGCGATGGCAGCGGCGCCGTCGTCGGTGAGCGGCGGCGATTCCTCCGGCCTTGAGGCGGCGGTGCAGGCGGCGCAGACGGAGTATGATGCGGCAAAACAGGCGGAAACCGTTACCCCGGGCGATGCGGGCCTGCAGGCCGCTACAGCAGCGGCGAAGAAGAAACTGGATACGGCCAAGGCAAATCTTTCCAACTATAACAGCGCCGCGTCCGAGGTCACTTCCCGCAGCCAGACCATCACCAACCTGAACAGCCAGAGGGCCCAGAGGGAGGTGGAGCTCTACAACGCCACCAAGGCGCTTGACGAGGCGAAGGCTAATCTGGAGGCGCTGACCTCTCTGCTGGGAAATAAAGTGGGGCTGGAGGGATTTCTGGACGCCATATCCGATGCGCAGGATGTCGTGAATGATGCGCAGGCAGAGGTAGACGAGCTCACGGCGAAGTCCGCAGGCGCCACCGTCACCGCAGGAATTTCCGGAACGGTCACCTCCGTCAATATCGTGGCGGGCAACACCACCAGTCCGGAGACCCCCGTTGCCGTGCTGCAGCCGGAGGGGAAGGGCTATACGCTGAGCTTTTCCGTCACCAACGAACAGGCCAGACGGCTGAGCGTGGGAGACAGGGCAGAGCTCGTGAACGCATGGAGATACGAGGACGTGAGCGCGACGGTGTCCGGCATTAAGCCCGATCCCACGGATCCCGGGCAGAGGAAGCAGATCACCTTCGATGTGACGGGGGAGGTCACCGCCGGTCAGACGCTGAATCTGTCGGTGGGGCAGAAGAGCGCGAACTTTGACTATATTGTACCCAACAGCGCCGTCCGAGAGGACAACAACGGCAAGTTCATACTGATCGTGGAGTCCCGGCCGTCCCCTCTGGGAAACCGCTATGTGGCCAGCCGCGTAGACGTGGAGGTATTGGCCAGCGATGACACGCAGTCGGCGGTAAGCGGCGCCCTGTACGGATACGAGTTCGTGATCACGACCTCCACTCAGCCTGTAGAGGCCGGACAATTGGTGAGACTGGCCAACAACTAGGAGGCGGGCGATGAAGAAACGAAGATTTGGGATCAGCGCAGCCATATCCTTTGTGATCTTTCTCATACTGCTTTGGGTCATAGGACGCATAGGGAGCGGCAGACAGGACCAACAGATGGCCGCGCGGTGGAGCGAAGACGGAGGCGTGGCTCAGGTAAGCTGCTTTTTCTCCGTAGATTCCGACATTACCCGTGACGGCATTGAGGAGTTTGAACATTCCATAGACAACGCGCTGGCGGAGGCGTCCGTGATACAGGATTCCGAAAATCCCACAGCCAGACTTTGGGCAGATGCCTACAGCGCGGACGGCACTGTGACGATCACCAGAAACGGCGTTTCTCTGGAGACCGACGCCATCGGGATCGGGGGAGACTTTTTCCTGTTTCACCCGCTGAAGCTCGTGGCAGGCTCCTATTTTTCGGGCAACGATCTGATGCAGGACTATTGTGTCATAGATGAGGACGCGGCGTGGCAGCTGTTCGGCTCCGACAATGTGGCGGGCATGATCGTCTATATCGGCAATATCCCCCATATTGTCACAGGCGTGGTGGAAAGGCCCGACGGGCGTCTGGAGAAGGCCGCCGGTCTGGACGGCACGCTCGTGTACGTCTCCTGCCAGACGCTGGAGGAGCTGGGGCAGAGCAACGGCATCAATCACTACGAGATCGTTATGCCGAATCCCATATCGCATTTTGCGGAGAATTTTGTCAGGGAGAATCTGGGAAGCGACCCGCAGGAGACGGAGATCGTGGAAAATACCTCCCGTTTCTCCTTTTTGAAAAGGCTTCGGCTGATCCCGCAGTTCGGGACCCGCTCCATGAACGGGAAGGCGATTATCTATCCCTACTGGGAAAATATCGCAAGGGGATATGAGGATATTCTGGCCCTGCTCACCTTGTTGGAGCTGCTGTTTTTGCTCTATGCGCTGGGCGTGGCGCTTGTGCTGTTCGTAATCTGGTGGCGGCACAAGGGCTGGACGGTCAAGGGAAAGCTGCTGATCTTAAAGGATAAGCTGGAACGGCTTGCGGAAAAGCAGCGACAGAAGCGGAAGGAAAAGAAAGCAAAAGAAGACACCAAAATCATATAAATTCAGCGCTGAAAAATCAGCGCGAAGGGAGGCTTTATGAAAAAAATCTGGTGGAAAAAACTGACGGGGGCGGTGCTGATAGCTGCCCTGACAGCGACAGGGTTCTCGGGGTGCGGCAGGCAGACCAAGGATCCCATGGAGAATGCCGCGCTGGCAAAGGAGAATGTTTACCGTATGCAGGAGGTCGAAATGCCGGATGTGGGCGGCAGCGGCATGACGGTACGGCAGAGCGCCTATGAGGACGGCACGTTTTATCTGTTGGTGGAGGTGTATCCCGAAAACGGAGGCAATGAGACGGATATGCGGCTTTTGTCCCTGCAGGACGGCAGCAGCACGATGCAGGAGGTAAAGCTTCAGATATCTTCGAATCAGGAACCGGACACAGAAGAATCAAACGACCCGTTCCGGCCCGGGCCGCAGGAGGGCGATGCGGCGGAAGATACCGGCGGTGAGGATCCCGCGGAAAGCGATGTGCAGGAGAACGCGGATACGGAGTCCGAAGAGCCGGACGCGCAGACGGATACGGACGCAGAGTCCGAAGAGCCGGACGCGCAGGATACGGAGGAGGCTGTTCCGGATACGGATGACGTTGTCGCAGAGACCTATGAATATATAGGCTTCAACAACTATCTGTTCGCGGACGGACGCCTCTACGGCATCAAATATCATAACTTTGAGGATTACTCCGATCCGGAGAACTATGTCTACAAGAACAATAATTATGTGTGCTGCTGGGATATGTCCGGAGCTCTGCTCTGGGAGACCTATCTGGATCTTGAGGCCATGAACACGGAGAGCGAGAGCTTTTGGGTGAGCAATCTGATAAAGGGCTCAGGCGCAGACGTGGATCTGGTGCTGATGGGGAACAGCGCCTATTACATGACCGTGGACGCCGACGGCAATCTCGGAGAGAGAAAGGAGTTCCCCGAAGAGCTGGGCGAGCTGATGTATCAGTACAATCAGATGATTCCCACAAGAGACGGCGGCCAGCTGATCCTGTATAACGACACGGACGACTGGAGCAAGCAGTATATTGCTCATTATGATGCCGCTGCGAAGGAGCTCGACGATCCTGTACAGGTTCCGAACAGCTTTGTGGTGAACGGAATTTCGGCGCCTGCTGCCGGCTTAAGCAGCGATCTGATCTACTGTAACCGCGAGGGCGTTTTCTCCTACAATATAGGAGACGAACAGGGCACGCCCATGATGAATTTCATCAACTCCGATCTGGAGATCGATTCTTTTTACAGCATTTGCCAGCTTGACGACGATTCCTTCATCGGGGTGTTTGATTCGTTGGACGCGGACAGTGAGTCCATGGGCTGGAACAATTTGTCGGCGGGCATCTTCACCTATGTGAAGCCGGAGGACATTCCGGACAAAAAGGTCCTGGTGCTGGCAGGCAACGATCCGGATCTCGCGATACGCAGGAGAGTGGTGGAATATAACAGGAACAGCGATGAATACAGGATCACGATAAAATCCTACAGCGACTTCAATACCTATGAAAATTTCTATGCAGGGTTTGAAAAGCTGGACGGCGATATCATCACGGGCGACATGCCGGACATTCTGATCATGTCGGGACAGTCCGTGGATAAATATGTGTCCAAGGGACTGCTTGCGGATATCGGTAAGTTCATTGAAAATGATGAGGAGCTGTCCTCTGTGGAATTTATGGACAATGTATTCAAGGCGTACTCCGTGGACGGAAAGCTCTATCAGGTGATTCCCAAGTTCTTCGTGCGTACCATGGTGGCCAAAGAAGCTCTGGTGGGCGACAGGACCTCCTGGACCATGGACGATCTGTATCAGCTCAGGGATTCACAGCCGGAAGACACCAAGATGTTCGGCGACCTGACCAGAGAAAATTTCTTCAATCTGGTCATGACCTATAACGGGGCGGAGCTGGTGGATATCAACACGGGAAAATGTAATTTTGATTCGCCGGAATTTGTCTCCCTGATGGAGTTTGCCAAGACGCTGCCGGAGGAGATCGTGTACGATGACAGCTATTGGGAGAGTTATGATTATGAATCCCAGTACAGGGAGAACAGGGCTCTGCTGTGCGAGACCTATATCAGCAGGGTCGGCAGCCTGAATTACACCATAAACGGTCTCTTCGGCGAAGACATCTCCTATATCGGATTTCCTACGGGAAGCGGTCAGGGATCGGTGATCGACGTGGGCGACACCTACTGTATCTCCGCAAAATCCGCCAATCAGGACGCGGCATGGGAGTTCCTGCGCTACTATCTGACGGACGAATATCAGGAGGACACCAATACCTACGGCCTGTCGATCCAGAAGGACAACTTCGATGCGGAGGCAGCTCAGGCGACGGAGCGTCCCTACTATATCGACTATAATACGGGAGAAAAGGTGGAGTATGACGAGACCATCTACATCAACGGCGAGGAGATCGCACTTGCGCCCATGAGCGAGGAGCAGGTGGAGGAAGCGGTGAATATGATCTGTTCCGTTGAGAAGTCCGCATACAACAATCAGGCGCTCCTTGCTATCATCAATGAGGAGATGGGCGGATTTTACGCCGGTCAGAAGACGGCTCAGGAAACGGCGAAGATTATCCAGAGCAGAGTGCAGATATATGTAGATGAGAACAGGTAAAAGAGTGTTTATTCCAGCTTGAGCCCGATGCCCAGCTTTTCCATGTGGCGCTCGGGCGAGAGCTCCTGGCCGTGATCCTTCAGCCACTGTCTGTGTACCTTGTACTCGGGCATGACGGAGGCCACCTTGTCCCAGAATTCCCTGGAATGATTCATATGGGTCAGGTGGCACAGCTCATGGACCACCACGTAATCCAGTACCGGAAGCGGTGCGAAGATCAGGCGATAATTAAAAGAAAGCGTACCTCTTGAGGAGCAGCTTCCCCAGCGGCTCTTCTGGTCGCGAATGGTGACGGAAGTATAACGTCCTCCGGTGAGCGGGTGGTAGAAGGCCACCCGCTCTTCGATTTTTCTGCGCGCTTCCTCTCGGTATCTTATTGTGAAAGCTTTCAGCCGCCTTGCCTCGGCGGGCGTCAGATAGGTGTTCTGCGGCATAACGGCACCTCAATTTCTGTCTACGTCGATCACTGTGAGAAGCTTGGATTCCGCCTGTCTGATCTTAAAGTCGATGACCTCCGCAAGCTCCGTGTCCGACATGGGAAAATCGTAGGGGGCGGATACGTCAAAGATCAGGCGGGTATTTTCGGAATCCTCCGCCACACGAAAATCGTGTATGGAGAGCGTGTCGCCGATCTCTGCCACGCAGCGCTGCGCAAGCCGTTTCAGACGGTCGGTCTGTGTGTCGCCGATGCGGACGGGATCCATATGGATCACGGCATTGCACTGCAGCTCGTTGTGCAGACGGTGCTCCACGGTGTCGATCAGATCATGAAGGGTCATAAGGTCTCCGTCGGCAGGCACCTCCGCGTGGAGGGAGATCAGAACGTTGCCGGGACCGTAATTGTGGACGATCAAATCGTGCAGTCCCAGAATGCCCTCGTAGGACAGGACGATCTCGTGGACCTTTTGCACGAACTCCCGATCCGGCGCCTGCCCCAATAACGGGCTGACTGCATCTCGCGCGGCGTCCAGACCGGCATAGCCGATGAAAAGACATACCACAAGGCCGCACCAGCCGTCCACGGTCAGGTCGGTATAGCGGGAGAGAAGAGCGGCCGCCAGCACTACGGTAGTCGCCAGCGCATCGCTCAGGGAGTCCGTTCCGGCGGCCCGCAGCGCTGCGGAATCCAATTTTTTGGCCAGCCGTCTGTTGTACAGACACATGTAGCATTTGACCAGGACGGAGGCGATCAGAAAGCAGAAGACGAAGGGCGTCAGGGAAAGCCGTTGCGGCGACAGAATCTTTTGTACGGAGCTTTTTCCCAGCTCCAGCATGGTGAGCAGCGTCAGGACGGACACCAGAAATCCCGTGACGTACTCGATGCGCCCGTGCCCGAAGGGGTGGTCGGGATCGGGCTTCTGTCCGGCCAGCTTAAAGCCGATCAGGGTGATGACCGAGGACGCCGCGTCCAGAAGGTTGTTGAACGCATCGGCGGTGACGGAGATGGACCCGCTGATCACGCCGGCCAGAAATTTTCCTGCGGCCAGACACAGATTCAGCGCAATCCCCACGGCGCCGCACAACATGCCGTAGGCCCGGCGCACGGCGGGGTCGCCCGTCTCGTCGGAATGCTTGATGAAGATCTTTGCCAGTAATGTTATCATGGAATACTCCTGCGTGAAAATAGTTTTTGTAACTATTATAATGCCTTTTGCCCGCCATGGCAATAAGACGGCAGCGCCGATGGCAGCGATATGGCAATGTGGAGAAAAGATATTGCACAGGGGAATTTTTCAGTGTATAATTTTGAAAGGTGAGAATGAATATAGGCCTGTGCGGTGCAGCAGACCGACAGAGAAGCCGCAGGCCGAGGAAAGGTATGGTTACGAAGATGAGCAAGAAACCTGTTGTACTTATGATTTTGGACGGCTACGGCCTGAATGAGAAGACGGAGGGCAATGCGGTGGCGCTGGCAAAGACGCCCGTGATGGACGCCCTGATGGCGGAGTATCCTTTTGTAAAGGGCAACGCCAGCGGTATGGCGGTGGGACTGCCCGACGGTCAGATGGGCAATTCCGAGGTGGGGCATCTGAACATGGGCGCGGGGCGCATCGTGTATCAGGAGCTGACAAGGATCACAAAGGAGATCCAGGACGGCACCTTTTTTGAAAATCCCGCGCTGCTGGCGGCAGTGGAGAACTGCAAGAAGAACAACAGCTCCCTGCATCTGATGGGACTTTTGTCCGACGGCGGCGTGCACAGCCACAACACGCATCTGTACGGTCTCTTGGAGCTGGCCAAGAGGAACGGTCTGGACAAGGTGTACGTTCACTGCTTCCTGGACGGCCGCGACACGCCTCCCGCAAGCGGCAAGGAGTTCGCGGAGGCGCTGACCGAGGAGATGAAGAAGATCGGCGTGGGAAAGATCGCTTCCGTGATGGGCCGCTATTACGCCATGGACAGAGACAACAATTACGACAGGGTAAAGCTGGCATACGACGCCATGACAAAGGGCGAGGGTCTGACTGCGGAGTGCGGCATCTGCGGTATTCAGCAGTCCTATGACAGAGGAGAGACCGATGAGTTCGTAAAGCCCACCCTGGCGCTGGAGGACGGCAAGCCCGTTGCCACGGTACAGGACGGCGACTCCGTGATCTTCTTTAATTTCCGGCCCGACCGCGCGAGGGAGATTTCCAGAGCCTTCTGCGACGATGATTTCAAAGGGTTTGACAGAGGGCACAGAAAGAACATTACCTATGTCTGCTTTTCCGACTACGATCCCACCATTCCCAACAAGCTGGTGGCGTTCCACAAGATTTCCGTCACCAACACCTTCGGCGAGTGGCTGGCGGCAAACGGCATGAGACAGGCCCGCATCGCGGAGACCGAGAAATACGCGCACGTGACATTTTTCTTCAACGGCGGCGTAGAGGAGCCCAACGAGGGCGAGGACCGCATTCTGGTCAACTCCCCCAAGTATGTACCCACCTACGACAAAAAGCCGCGAATGAGCGCGTACACCGTGTGCGATAAGCTGAGCGAAGCCATTACCGCAAAGGACGAAAACGGCGATCCCGTGTACGATGTGATCATCTGCAACTTTGCGAACCCCGACATGGTAGGCCATACCGGCGTGCTGGAGGCTGCCGTGGAGGCTGTGGAGGTCATCGACAAATGTGTGGGCGAGATCGTGGAGCTCGTGAAGGAGACGGGCGGTGCGCTGTTCATCTGCGCGGACCACGGAAATGCGGAGCAGCTTCTGGACTATGAGACCGGCGAACCCTTCACCGCGCATACCACCAATCCTGTGCCTTTTATTCTGGTAAACTATGACGAGGGCTATACCCTGAGAGAGGGCGGCTGTCTGGCGGATATCGTTCCCACCCTGATCGAGATCATGGGGAAGGAACAGCCTGCGGAGATGACGGGAAAGTCGCTGCTGGTGCGGAAATAAAAATTGTCAAAAAAATGACCGCCCCAGTTCCCCAACTTAAGCGGTCATAATCTTGTATTATAATCAATTGACTTGGGACTAACCGCTTGCTTCACGGGTAGTACCTCTTATATGAGAAAGTATATACTATTTTTGCATTAAATGCAATAGTTTTTATGCAGGGAGTATGAGTATGGCAAAAGTAACACTTGGCAGGACGGGAATCACTGTCGAAAAGAATTCCTTCGGCGCGCTGCCGATACAGCGCATCTCCAAAGAGGAGGCCGTAAAACTGCTGCGGAAAGCATATGACAGCGGTGTCACATATTACGACACGGCCCGCTGGTATACGGACAGCGAGGAAAAGCTGGGCGAAGCCTTCGACGGCATCAGGGAGAAGGTCTACATAGCCACCAAGACCGGAGCGACCACTGCGGAGGGATTTTGGAAGGACCTGCAGACGTCCCTTCACAATCTGCGCACGGATTACATTGATGTCTATCAGTTCCACAACCCGTCGTTCTGTCCCAGGCCGGACGACGGCACGGGTCTTTACGAGGCTATGCTGGAGGCGAAGGACAAGGGCATGATCCGCCATATCGGCATCACCAACCACAGGCTGAAGGTGGCGCATGAGGCGGTGGAGAGCGGTCTGTATGAGACCCTGCAGTTTCCCTTCTGTTATCTTGCCACAGACGAGGAGATCGGGCTGGTGGAAAAGTGCAAAGAGGCGGGCGTGGGATTTATTGCCATGAAGGCCATGTCCGGCGGCCTGATCACAAATTCCGCGGCAGCCTATGCGTTCCTGTCGCAGTATGACAATGTTCTTCCCATCTGGGGCGTGCAGCGGGAGAGCGAGTTGGACGAATTTCTCTCCTATATCGATACTCCGCCCGTGATGACGGAGGAGCTGAAGCAGGTCATCAGGCATGACAGGGAAGAGCTGTTGGGAGACTTTTGCAGAGGCTGCGGCTACTGTATGCCGTGCCCTGTGGGTATCGAGATCAACAACTGTGCCAGAATGAGTCTGATGATACGACGCTCCCCTTCCGAAGCGCAGCTTACGCCGGAGGTTCAGCAGAAGATGAAGCTGATTGAAAAATGTCTCCACTGCGGAAGCTGCAAGGCAAAATGTCCTTACGGTCTGGACACGCCCACGCTTCTTGAAAAAAATTACAAGGACTACTGCGAGATTCTGGCGGGCAAAGCCATTTAAGGGAAGTCAGAGCCCGCGAAAACGAGCAGTCAAAGTGCATAAATTCCTCCTTCAAGGACATGCTGATATCTATGATATATTTGCATCTATGATGTGATTATATCTGCGAAGATACGATCTTGTATTGGAATATGTCTTTGAAGGAGGAATTTTTATGTCTGTTAAGCTGGAAATCATGGCGGTACATGCGCGGGAGATTCTGGACTCGCGGGGCAATCCCACCGTGGAAGCGGAGGTTGAGGTCCATAACCCCATAGACGGCCGCAGTTATCAGGGGCGCGCGGCGGTGCCGTCCGGCGCCAGTACGGGAAGCTTTGAAGCGGTGGAGCTGCGGGACGGGGAGACGCGCTATTTCGGATTGGGCGTGCAGCATGCCGTAAAGAACGTAAATGAGAAGATTGCCTCGGCCCTTCTCGGAAAGAATGCGCTGGAGCAGATACTGATCGACAGAATGCTGCTAGAGCTGGACGGCACCGAGAACAAAGAAAACCTGGGCGCCAACGCCATGCTGTCCGTGTCGCTGGCGTGTGCAAAGGCGTCGGCAAAGGCCCTGTCCCTGCCGCTGTACCGCTATCTGGGCGGCGTGGGGCCCCGGCTGCTTCCGGTCCCCATGATGAATATTTTGAACGGCGGAAAGCACGCCGCAAACACCGTCGATTTTCAGGAGTTCATGATCATGCCGGTGCAGGCGGAGACCTTTGCGGACGGGCTGCGGATCTGTGCGGAGATCTACCACAATCTCAAAAAGCTCCTTCAGGACAAGGGCCTGTCCACGGGCGTGGGAGACGAGGGCGGCTTTGCGCCGGATCTGCCCGACGCGGAGAGCGTGCTTCAGTTTCTGGTGCAGGCCACGGAGGCTTCCGGCTACGTTCCCGGACAGGATATCAAGATCGCAATGGATATTGCAGGCAGCGAACTCTACAATGAGAAGACGGGCATGTATCACTTCCCGGGCGAGAGCAGCCAGAAGGGTCAGGACATCGTCCGCAGCACTGATGAGATGATTGATTACCTTGCGTCTCTGACGGAAAAATTCCCCGTTCTTTCCATTGAGGACGGACTGGCAGAGGAGGACTGGGACGGCTGGCAGAAGCTGACAAAAAGGCTGGGAGAGCAGATTCAGCTGGTGGGCGACGATCTGTTCGTCACCAACACGAAGCGGCTCGATGCGGGAATCAAGCTGGGAACCGCAAATGCAATCTTGGTAAAGGTCAACCAGATCGGCACGCTGACCGAGGCCTTTGAGGCGGTGGAGATGGCACACAAGAACGGCTATAAGGCCGTAATCTCCCATCGCTCCGGAGAGACGGAGGACACAACAATCGCCGATCTTGCGGTGGCGTGGAACACGGGACAGATCAAGACCGGCGCGCCCTGCCGAAGCGACCGCGTGGCAAAGTACAACAGGCTTCTGCGCATCGAGGAGGAGCTCGGCACCGCCGCACAGTATATGGAGCCCTTCCGAAAAATTTAATCTTGCGTTTTTACGATACTTGTGATAATATTGTTCTTGTTTCACATTAGGAGGTAGGACTGTAATGGTAAGAACGATTCTCACGGTTATTTTCATATTGGTTTGTCTGGCACTTGTTGTGATCGTACTGATGCAGGAGGGAAAATCCGCAGGGCTCGGTTCTATCGGCGGCGTTGCCGAGACCTACTGGGGCAAGAACAAGGGACGTTCCATGGAGGGGCGCTTGGTAAAGGGCACTACGGTGCTTGCGGTGCTGTTCATGGTCCTTGCGGCGGTACTCAACCTGAACGTATTTTAAACGGTTCAATTTTTGATGCGTCAAAAAACACTCTTGTGCCTGCACAAGGGTGTTTATTTTTGGAGAGCGTATATGGATACCGAAGAAAAGGAAAATAGTTTTTTGACCGGCACCTTTATCAGCAACGCAAAGGGTTTTGGCTTTGTGGAGATAGAGGGGGAGAAAGAGGATTTCTTCATTCCGGAGAACTGTACCAACGGGGCATTTCACAGGGACACGGTGCAGGTGTCGATCCTGCAGGGACGGCAGGGAAAGCGCAGAGAGGCGCAGGTGGTGCGCATCGTTTCCAGAGGCATGACCAGAGTGGTGGGCACATTTGAGCGGGTGGGAAATCGTTACGGCTTTGTGATTCCAGACGACCCAAAGCTTTCTCAGGACATATATATTCCCAGAGAAAAGGCCGGCGGAGCGGTGAACGGCCACAAGGTCGTGGCGCAGATCACGGATTACGGCACCGACAGGAGAAGCCCCGAGGGGAAAGTGGTGGAGATCCTGGGACATACGAACGATCCCGGCGTGGACATTCTGTCCATTGTCCGCGGCTGTGAGCTGCCTGTGGAATTTCCCGAAAAAGTGATGCAGCAGGCGCAGAGGACGGCGCAGGAGGTGTCCGAAGCGGATATGGCGGGCCGACGGGATCTGCGGGACGTGGTCATGGTCACGATCGACGGCGAGGATTCCAAGGATCTGGACGACGCGGTCAGCGTGTCCTTTGACGGGGAAGCGTACCGATTGGGCGTGCATATTGCCGACGTGACAAACTATGTTCAGGAGAATTCCGCTCTGGACAGGGAGGCTCTAAAGAGAGGCACCTCCGTCTATCTGGCGGACAGAGTTATACCGATGCTTCCCCACGCCTTGTCCAACGGGATCTGCTCCCTGAATGAAGGCGTTGACAGACTGGCGCTCAGCTGTCTGATGACGGTGGACCTTAGGGGAGAAATAACGGACTATGAGATCTGCGAGTCTGTGATTCGAGTGGACAGGCGCATGACCTACACCGCGGTACAGGCAATGCTGAACGACCCTTCTCTAATAGACCGTGACAAAATGTATATGCAGTACCGCGAGCTGCTTCCCGTTTTTCAGGAGATGGAGCGGCTGTCGGCTATCCTGAGAAAAAAGAGGAAGAAGCGGGGCTCCGTTGACTTTGATTTTCCGGAGTGCAAGATATTTCTGGACGAGGACGGCCGTCCCACAGAGATCAAGGCATTTGAGCGAAACGCCGCCACCGACATCATTGAGGATTTCATGCTTGCGGCCAACGAGACGGTAGCACAGCATTTTTATTGGCTGGATCAGCCGTTCGTGTATCGGGTACACGATGTGCCGGACGGAGAGCGTATTGGGAAGCTGGCCGCCTTTATCGGTAATTTCGGTTATTCTATGAAGGCGGTGGGACGCAGGGGTTCCAAGGTGAACAGCGAAGAGGTCCACCCCAAGGAAATTCAGAAGCTTTTGGCCAAAACGGCGGGCACGCCGGAGGAGGCCGTGATCAGCCGTCTGGCGCTCCGCAGCATGAAGCAGGCAAAGTACAGCACGGAATGTACCGGACATTTCGGTCTGGCGTGCGGGTATTACTGTCATTTTACTTCGCCCATTCGCAGATATCCGGATCTCCAGATCCACAGAATCATCAAGGACTGGCTGCGGGGGCGCCTGAATGGGGAAAGGGCGGAGCATTACCGCAGCATTCTGCCGGAAGTGGCAAAGCACTCCTCCGAAACGGAGCGGCGGGCCGACGAGGCCGAACGTGAGGCGGATAAGCTGAAGAAGACGGAATACATGGAGGAGAGAATAGGAGAATGCTTCGACGGCATCATATCCGGCGTTACGGCATGGGGCATATATGTGGAGCTTCCCAATACGGTGGAGGGAATGATCCATGTGTCTAAGCTGCCGGGTGATTATTTTTACTATAACGAGAATACCTATGAGATGGTGGGAGGGACCACAGGAAGGAGCTTCCGGCTGGGAATGCCCGTAAGGATACGGGTGGACGGCTGCGACCGGTTCCGCCGGACCATAGATTTTTCCCTGGAGGAAGCAGAGACGCAGGAAGAGGAAGAGACGCGGGAGAAGCAAGCAGCACGGAAGGAACAGGTGACACGGAAAAGGCAGCCGGCGCGGGAGGAGCAAGTGACACGGAAAAAGCAACCGGCGCAGGAGGAGCAGGTGACACGAAAAAAGTAGCCGGCACGGGGAAAAAGATCGGCGCGTAAGCATTGACAAAGATGTCAGATAATTGCGGGAGGTGATGGCATGGCGGAAAAGAAAGAAGCACAGAAGCTGATCGCCAACAACAAAAAGGCATATCACGATTACTTTATAGACGAGACCTACGAAGCGGGCGTCGCGCTTCACGGGACGGAAGTGAAGTCCATGCGCATGGGGAAATGCAGTATCAAGGAGAGCTTTATCCGAATCGAGGACGGCGAGGTCTTTGTCTACGGTATGCACGTGAGCCCGTATGAAAAGGGCAATATTTTCAACAAGGATCCGCTGCGGGTCAAAAAGCTCCTGCTGCATAAGTATGAGATCAACAAGCTGGCGGGAAAAGCGGCGGAGAAGGGCTATACGCTGGTGCCTCTGCAGGTCTATCTGAAGAACGGCAAAGTGAAAGTGGAGATCGGTCTGGCGCGGGGCAAGAAGCTTTACGACAAGCGACAGGATATCGCCAAGAAGGATATGAGAAGAGAGACGGAGCGGGAATTCAAAGTAAAAAATTTATAAAAAATTTATGGGCCGGCATCTCTTGACAGCCGCTCTCTCGGTCGATATACTGAATATACTTCGGGGTAGTAAAGGTCTCGACAGGGGTCTTGCAGCTGGAGAAGCTATCCGCAGCTATGCGTTAAATGGCAAACCTAAACTAAACGCTGATAATAATACTCAGTACGCACTTGCAGCCTAACCCGCTGTGAGTGACGCCGCCCAAGGCGGCTTGTCCGCTCCGGAGCACTCACACTCCGGAATCCGGGCATCGACTCTGTGAGAAACGACGCGCGGTAAGCTTTGCCCGCGCGGGCGTACCATGAAGCTACCGAACCGGACAGATTGTCCCTTTTCTGACCGGCAAGGGAACGGGCCGGAGCAAGACCGGCCGAAAAAACGGACTATGATAGTAGAAGGACAGGGAATGGGCTTTTGGACAGGGGTTCGACTCCCCTCTACTCCATAGGCAAAATTTAAGGGAGTCGAACCCCTTGGGTTCAGACTCCCCTCTACTCCACTCGCAAAGGAATCCTTTCTTTGAAAGAGGATTCCTTATTTTTGCGCTGTCATTTCTCATTGATGCCGGAGGATGAAAATGGTATAATACAGAAAACGTTGCAACGGAGGAAAAGGAGGTCTTCCCATGGAGACAGGCGGATTCGCGTTTTATACGGAAAAAGACAAAAAACTGGCGGAGGCGGAACAGCGCAAGATCGATTATCTGGAGGCCCGCGTCGATTACACAAGGCCGGAGAGTATTCTGAACGTCTATAACAAATCCATCAAGGAGCAGATCTTTAAGACGCCGGTAGGGCTTTTGTATCTTAAAAAGCTGCAGGATTTTCTCTTGAGACAGCCCCAGATAGACAGAGAGCGTATCGCGCCCATTCCGTTGTACGACACCTACGCGGAGGAACGGGAACAGAGACGGCAGGAGACGGGGGAGAGGAACCGAAAGAGAGAGGCGGAGCGCAGGGAGGCGGCTGCCGTTCGTTTTCGGATATCCGTGATCCTGAACATACTGTTGGTGCTGGCTGTCTGCGCCATGTTCCTGATCTCGCTGAACAGCGACCAGCCCAATATATTCAACTACGAGCAGGCGCTCTTGAACCGGTATGCGGACTGGGAACAGGAGCTGACGGAGAGGGAACAGGCCGTTCGGGATAAGGAGAGGGAGCTGGACTTGGATTCTCTGGAAAATATGCAGTAGGTCCTCTTTTTTCACAGAAAAGACATAAAAACGGGGTATCATACCTTTGTGGACTGAGCGTGACACAGGAAGGAAAGGACGTAGAGGTATGGACAGATTGAAGATTTTAGTGGTGGACGACGAGAGCCGGATGCGCAAGCTGGTCAAGGACTTTCTGGTCAAGAGCAATTACGATGTCCTTGAGGCGGGCGACGGGGAAGCGGCCCTGGACATTTTTTTCAATCAGAATGACATCGCACTGGTGGTACTGGATATCATGATGCCGAAAATGGACGGCTGGCAGGTGTGCAGGGAGATACGCGAGTACTCCAAGGTCCCGATTATCATGCTGACGGCAAGGTCCGACGAGAGGGACGAGCTTCAGGGATTTCAGCTGGGCGTGGATGAGTATATCTCTAAGCCGTTCAGTCCCAAGATCCTTGTGGCGCGCATCGGGGCCATTTTGAGACGTACCAATCAGCTGAGCGCAAATGAGGTGATAAGCTGCGGGGGCATTCAGCTCGACAAGGCGGCCCATCAGGTCATCATTGAGGGCAGGACCGTCGATTTAAGCTTTAAGGAGTTTGAGCTGCTGGTCTATTTTATGGAAAACAAGGGAATCGCTCTGTCCAGAGAGAAGATTTTAAATAATGTTTGGAATTATGATTATTTCGGCGACGCCCGTACCATTGATACGCATGTGAAGAAGCTGCGCAGCAAGCTGGGCGCAAAGGGAGAAATGATCAAGACGATCTGGGGCATGGGGTACAAGCTGGAGGCAGAATAGTGAAGCATTCTATCAGACGACAATTTGCATTGATATTTATCAGTTTGATGGCAGGGACGCTTTTTCTGTGCTGGCTGATCAATTATATTTTTCTGGAGCGCTATTATATCAGCAAGAAGACGAAGATCATCTTTAACGCCTATGACACCATTCGCCAGGCGGCCAACAGCGATATGTACAGCACGGAGGAATTCCGAAGCGAACTGGACGATGTCTGCAGCAAGTATAATATCACGGTCTGCGTCATGGACGCCAACTCACAGACGAAATACGAGTCCTTCAACGGAGGGCGGGAGCTGGAGAATCAGCTCATCGGTTATCTCCTCGGCATTCGTCCGGACGCGGTGGAAGTGCTGGAGCAGGGGAACGACTACCTGATGCAGCGTCATAAGACACGGGAGGGAGAATACCTGGAAATGTACGGGCAGCTGAGTACGGGTATCTCTTTTATTATGCGCACGCCCTTGGAGAGCATCAGAGCGAGCGCGGCGATCGCCAATCGGTTCCTTGCCTATGTGGGCGTGCTGGGAACGGTGGCCGGAGGCGTGATCATCTGGGTGGTCTCCCTGGGGATCACGAGACCGATCTTGAAGCTGAACCGTATTTCCGAGCAGATGGTGCATCTGAATTTCGAGGCAAAATATGAGGGGCGGGGCGAAAAGGGAAACGAGATTGATCTTCTGGGCGAAAATATCAACAAGCTCTCCTGGTCTCTGGAGCAAGCCATCTCCGAGCTGAAGACCGCCAATAACGAGCTGCAGAAGGATATCGAACACAAAGAGGCGATAGATGAGATGCGCAAGGAGTTCCTTAACAATGTATCTCATGAGCTGAAGACCCCCATCGCGCTGATACAGGGATATGCGGAGGGCTTGAATGAAGGGGTCAACGACGATCCGGAGAGCCGGAGCTTTTATTGCGAAGTCATAATGGACGAAGCGGCCAAGATGAACAATATGGTGAAAAAGCTGTTGACCCTGAATCAGTTGGAATTCGGAAACGATGTGGTGACGATGGAGCGTTTTGACGTCACGGCGCTGGTCAAGACCTATGTTCAATCGGCGGGGATTCTCACCAGGCAGAATGAGATAGAGGTCCGCATAGAAGAAGACGGCCCGATCTATGTGTGGGCGGACGAGTACAAGACGGAGGAGGTCCTTGCCAACTATTTTTCCAACGCGGTCAACCATTGCGAGGGAGAAAAAAGGATCGTCGTGTCTCTGGAGCGGCGGGAAAATAAGGTGCGGGTGGGAGTATTCAACACGGGAAAGCCTATTCCCAAAGACGCTGTCGGGCATGTCTGGGATAAGTTCTACAAGGTGGACAAGGCAAGGACAAGGGAATACGGCGGAAGCGGCATCGGTCTGTCCATTGTCAAAGCGATCATGGAATCCATGAACCAGAAATTCGGCGTGGAGAATCATCAGGACGGCGTGCTGTTCTGGTTTGAATTGGAAACGGTGGAAGAACGCGGAGAATAGCTGCGGCGTTTATTTCAGCTCTTGTCTGTTTGGAGATTGTGTTGTATTATTTAAGAGGAATTGTTTGATTCGATGTGCTTGTCAGTCTACAGGAGGCAAGAAATGCTTAAAAAAGTAACGGCGGTATTGACAGCGGGGCTGTTGGTCATCGGTCTGTCCGGCTGCGGAAAAAACCAGATTCCCGAGATGACGGACGATCAGATTCAGCAGATGGGGGAATTTGCCGCAATTAATCTTATGAAGTATGACGCAAACAACAGGAGCCGTCTGGTGGATTATACGGACATGCTTTCCACTCCGGAACCGGAACCCACTCCGCAGTCCACACCCAAGGAGCCTGAAGAGCAGGAGCCGGAGGGAATGAAGCCGGTCGACGATACGCCGATCACGGCGGCGCCGGGGAGCGAAACCGAAAGCGCCTATACGGTGACGGACGTTCTGGAGTTGCCGGAAGGAATGGAAATCGTCTATATGGAACATGGCCTGTATGACCGCTATCCCGAGGGAGAGGAAGGGGGATTTGCCCTGTCCGCAACGCAGGGGAAAAAGCTTCTGGTCATCGGTTTTTCTATTATAAATGCGACAGGGCAGGATCAGGAAGTTGACTTTTTGACCTTGGGACCGCAATTCAGGATCACGGTGAACGGAGATTACACGCGCAGGGCCTTGGTGACAATGCTGGAGAACGATATGACTTCCTTTGTGGGCACCATTCCCAATGCGGCTGCCGCTTCCGTTGTTTTAGCCATCGAGGTGGATGACGCCGAAGCGGGAAATATCTCGGCGATGACGCTCGACATCAAAAATGATGCAAAGACATGTACCATTCCGCTTTTATAATGTGCGGCCGAGGCGCTCTGCAGGAACGCCGCCATATGGAAGTGCTTCCAAAACGCCCTGAAAACGGGCGTTTTTTGCGCCGTGCAAAAGGGCGCAGGCACAGACAAAAAAATTGTGCGTATAATATGGAAAAAGTTGTTGACAAAGCGGGAATGATTGTGGTATTCTTATGAAGCTGTCCCGAGTGGCAGCAGTCAGCACCTTGACAAATAAACAGTAATGCAACCCTGAAGATTCCAAGAAGGCACGGCCGAGCGGGAGAC
>CANQJL010000009.1 GCA_947624245.1 uncultured Acetatifactor sp.
AGCTGGTCTTTCAAATTACGGAATAGGGGCGGTTGCCTATCAAATCATTGTGTTACTTTACCGCACATGAGCATTCACCGTGGTTTTCCAGCGTACTATCATTAACGACCGTTCCCTCCATTCTTCCGCTGTTCTTCAGCGTACCGTCGTTCGAGACGTCACTCTTTATCTCGCCTTTATTCTCCAGATTTCCTTGATTGACAACAGTACCCTTGCCCTGAATGCTGCCGTTTTCCGTCACCGTAAGGGACGATCCTTCCGGTATCGTCAAGTCGCCGTCCAAGGTCAATTCCCGTTCGAGCACAACGTCGCCATAGACCGTATTTTCCACAACGCCCCGCCAGTTTTCGCGGTTGGATTGATCCGATACGGTGCCCTGAATAATGGCATTGCCATTTTCGCCCGTGGAAAAGCTGCCTTTATCCGGTATCGGCGAGTCGGTTTCGCTGATGCCGTCGCCTATGTCGCATCCTTTGCCGCCCTCGGCGCAGACGTATCCTCCTGTGATGGTAACCTCTCCTTTATGACCCTGCCCGCCGCCGATTCCGGCCGCGTGATCGTGACCGACCGCCTGTATCACTCCGCCGGTGATTGTGACCTTTCCCGCACCGTCGCAGCCTCCGCCAAGACCAGAGCCGCTTCCGTCACCGCCATAGGCGCAAACGTGTCCTCCTGTGACAGTGACCACTCCGTCACCGCCCAGGCCGCCGCCGATTCCGGCCGCCAGCATCGCGCCATATGCATTTATCTCTCCGCCATTTACCGTCACATAGCCGTTCCCGGCGTTACCGCCGCCGATCCCGGCGCCGTCGTTATTTCCGCCATATGCATAAATCCGTCCGCCGTTAATGGTAATCTGACCGCTGCTCTCGTCTCTGTTGCCGCCGATACCTGCCTGATCGTTGTCGCTATACGCACTCAACAGGCCGTTGCTCTCATACTCAGCGCTTTGCCCCCAGATCGTAAGACTGTTTCCCTCTTTTACATGAATACCTAATCCTGCATTAAGCTGTGCACCGTCTGCCAGAATCAGATGAACGTCCCCGCTTATCTCGATACGGTCAGGAATTGAGACATCCCCACTTACGATATACCAGCCGCTTGTAAGCTCTCGCGTCGATGCCTCTATGACTGTTGCTTCCGCCGATTGGACGCACTGATTCACGGGATCATAATAGGACGAGGTCCGATTCGTCCGCGCCTGATTTCCTGATACGGGGGTTCCGTCAAGCCGACCGCTTCCGCTGTTCTGAATGTCACCGCTGTTATGGATCGAGCCTTTATTTTCTATGACACCGTTATTGGTAAGCTCCGCGCCTTCCGCCACGGTAAGGTCTGCGCCCTCAGACACGGTAAGTTCCGCGCCCTCAGACACGGCCAAAGAAGCGTCCTCCGGAATGGTCAGCGTCTCGCCCTCCTGAAGCGTAAATTCGTCATAGATTGTCACATTTCCCTGTACCGTATAGGTATGAGCCGCCTCGTCATAGAAGATGCAGGAAGCTTCCTCCGGGATACCGGCCGCTCCTGTTCTGAAAATACCGCCTTGAACCGCTCCGTCATCGTTTAGCAGCTCGGTCTGCCTGAAGTCGCCGCCCTGAATCGTTCCGCCATTGTATACGTCGTACTCACACTGAAAGGTGCCCCCCTGAATCGTTCCGGTATAGTTATATACATAACCGTTTTGAAAGGTTCCGCCGCAGATGGTTCCGAAATTCTCAAGCAAACTATCGTTAAATGTGCCGCCTGTAATCACACCATCCGACGCATTATTCACAGACACATCAAAGGTGCCCCCCCTGATTGCACCGTGATTACCTATGCCTACTATATAGAACGACGGATTTTCTTCTATGGCATAGTCAACAATCTCTCCTTTATTATCGATATAGTAATGGCACTCGACGCGATCTCCGCCAAAAGTAACGCTCTGCGGCATACCGATAAGCTTCACCTTACAGTCGGAAAGTATCCGAAAATCCAGTATCAAGTTATGACTGGCGTGTTCTGCAAGGTAATGGTAAACTGCCATTACAGAGAAACACTCTCCGAAAACAATCATTTCCGTATTTTGCAGATCCTGATCCGTCCCTTCCGTATAGCCGGCTTCTTCCGCTATCGCGCGAAGATCAATGGGAATCTGCCCAAAATCGATGGTATAGACACCGTTCTCGTCCTGTAAGGGGTGATATTCCGGCATGGAGATTCGGGCTGTCCCATCTCCGTTTATCCCTTCCGTCTGAGGCTCTCCAGGCTCCGGAATCATGTCTCCCTCCGAAACCTCTGCCTGCTCCTGTGCCTGAGCGGTGGTCTGGGGCAGCGTTGATGCCGCGTTGCCGGAGACCGTCTCCCCCTGCAACTCCCCCTGCGTCGGTTCGGACGCTTCCGGCGTCTGCTGCTGTCCCTCCGCGGGCAGACCGGTCGATTCCGCGCTCTGAATCACGTCCTCTGTCTGCTCCTCCGTCTCCGACGCCACCGCATTCACTATGCCTCTGTCGCTCATAAGCAATACCGAGGCCAAAAACAGCGCCCACGCTCTTCTTTTCCAAATATTCCCGCGATACGATCCCATTATGTCCGCCTGCCTTTCGAGGATTTCCACGCAAGATTCAATAACATAATAGCCCTCAAAAATGTTATTGTCAATTGGGAACGATCTCCGCTTTTGTCAGAACTTCCGCGTAAGATCAATAACATAATACCCCCCCGAATGCCATTGTCAATTACGAAGCGCCGCTTTTACTAAAACCGCTTATGTTTGATGAATAAGGTCTTTATCTATCTTTGGGCTAAAAGTCACCGGTATTGTATATCCATCTTTGCTCTGTAATATAAAAATTATAACACAAACCATCAAATCATCAATCCAATTGAATATCCATTGCATATGCGTAGGAAATAGCCTCTCCTGTCTTTGTAGCCTTGTAGCCTTTCTCCTTATGCGAATAGTCGGAAATCTCCGCGGAACCAAAGTTTTTAAACTTTTCGTATATGCGGTTCAACACTTTCATCTCTGCATCTGAAAGCACACCTTCAGGGATATCGCGCTCCGGTACTACCTGATGCTTTTCATACCCCCCGTCAAAAAACACATCGATGTGGGCAATATGGTCTGCTGCCATTTTCCCGAGAATCATATCAAAATGATCAGGCACCGGTCCGTAAGGCAAATGCGCATATTTTAAACCGGATATTGATATTCCGTTTTCTTTATAGAAAATCATATCCGAGTAGTTAAGCAGCTTCATAAGCTTAGTTTTCAGTAACTCAGTGCTCTTATTCGCAAAAAACAGAACCATGGCACAGAGCTTCTCATAATCAAATCCCTTGAAGCCGTTTTCCTCACACGGAATTCTTGAGAAAAACAAATCAAAGAAACGGCTGCCAACTCGATATTCTGTATTTTGTTCAAGTTTGTCAACCGTATCGAGCAGTTTTGCTTTTTGCCTCTCATCAAGGACAATCTCGTTCTCCGTTAGATATGTCCTCATATTTTCAGGCTCACGCAAAAACAAAAGAAGGCTATTGTGCGCCTTATCTTGAATAGAGCCATTCTCATATCTGCAAATAGTCTTATCTCCCCAGTTCAAGAGCCTGGCAAAACTCCTCTGACTCAGCCCATACTGCTCCCTTATTTCCCTGATCTCCTCCGGCAGCAAGAGCCTATGCCGTCTGCGATATTCGTTATAAGCATTGATCAGAGTGACATTATCAAATTCCTCACAATAGAACTCTTCCCCACACTCAGCGCAGACCAACACCCGGGCATCAACCTCGATCGATTCGCCACAGACATTATAAGTTTCTTTCTTAATTACTACCTTGGTCTCTACTTCTCTTCCACATTCCTCGCAATATTTCTTCATCAATGCCATCTCCTTTCCTAAGCAAAATCGTCCTCGTGGAATCCAATACATTTCAGAATGTCTTCCCCGTTCTCCTGTACAATTTTTACCTTTACATAAAATTGTATCCCGTCAATACTCTTTTTGAATTCCCATATGTCTCCCGGGCGCTTGGGATCAAGGTCATGCTTAGGGCCTTTGTAGTAATCACCGACAACAAGCCCTAAAATCTCATTCTTTGCATCGGTGATAGTAAGACCATGTTGCGCCAATGCTTGCATATTTTTTCTTCTTGGAACGAAATCATATTTCCCTGCGGAAAGCAGGCGCTTGACATCATCAAGATACGCTGCAATGTCCGCATTGCTTGCACGATTACTCACTCAGTCACCTCCGTGTACTTAATATTATACTCAAGAATTTTAAATAGTCAAGAAAAATGCGGTCATATGACCGCATTTTTACCAATAGACCGCTTTCTCTCACTCATAGACCGCCGCTTTTATTAAAGCCGGCTCCGCTTTCTTTATCCGCTTTTGTCAGAACTTCAGCTTCAGCTCCACCCTGACCGGGGCCTTCACATATCCGGCAAACGCCTCTCCATCGGACGGTTTTCCCACAATACTGCCGTAATGCGTGGGAATCGCCACCTCAGGGCAGATGGCGTTCACCAGCTCCGCAGCCTTTTTCGCATCCATTGTATAAGTGCCGCCGACCGGTATCAGCGCGACGTCACACTTGACCGCCTTTGCTTCCCCTGTGGCGTCCGTATCGCCGGAAATATAGATGCGCTTCCCGCCTGCCTTCAGAATATAACCTACCCACCCGGCGCTCTTTGGATGGAAGGGCTTTAAAACATTATATGCCGGAACCGTCTCAAGCTCCAGCCCCTCCACTTCCTTAGAAACGCCCGGCTTTACCGTCACGATCTGCTTTACCGAATCGGAAGCCTCTTTCGCCTTGCCCGCCATCTTCTCCGGCACCACAAGAATCGTTCCGCCGTTTGCCGCTTTCCCGATGTCCTCCGGCGAGAAATGGTCGAAATGGTCATGCGTGATCAGAATGAAATCCGCGTCGTGGGGCTCCGTCTTCATTTGAATGGGATCGATATAAATTGTCCTGTCCCCGTCCTGAATGCGAATGCTGCTCTGTGTCAATACTTCAATGTTTTCTGTCATGGCTGTAAACAATTAAAATTTACCTTATTTAACCTTTCCCTTAATCTCTCCCACCAGCTCATGCACCGTCGTACACGGGCACATCTCTGACGGCTTTATCCTACCTTCCCTTTTACACTGCTCTAGTTTCTGCTGCGCTATCCGAATTGCCTTTTCCTCGTCACCGGCTCTGCAAAGTTTGTCATACATCTGCTCATCTGCCTTGGAATACTTCTGTCCGATCTTGGCCTCATATACTCGCCCAAAATCCGAACAACACGCCCTGGAATCTTGGAGCGCCGGCATAGAACCAAAGTAAGCATACATCCATATTTCAAAACACGGATTGGACCATCCCACCTGTATTCCTTTACCTACCGCCTCTGCAATAATCTCGTCAAATCCCTGTACTTGATCTCTGTCGAATACAATCCAAGGCATACGATATTGCGCGTCATAAGCAATGAGTTCCAGACATTTATCGATCATCGTCCGAGTCTTTGTCTCTACTACCCTTATCACAAGCTTATCTCGCACCTCCTCCGGCAATGCCTGATGGAGTCCTGTGAAGAAACAACGCTCTGTGGCTTTCGTATCTGTAATAATCAAGTAATAGCCCATTTCAGGCACCTTAAATTGTTTTCGCTGTTCTCTTGTTTTTCTGTTACCTGTTCTGTCTTTTTTCTCCATTCTAATCCTCCTTAAAAATATCAATACTCTTTAAGGCAGGAATCGCACCATACTTTCCAATCAGATAATTCTTCTCATAACTTTCATCCTTACGGATGCGAGTACCGTCCTCGTCCACAAAATCCGCCAATGAATACAGGGTAGAAACACCCTCTTCATCCTTCTCCACGAACCAGATTTCATCACGGCGCAAAAGCCTGTTAGACAACTGCCATGTATCATGAGTTGTAAACACAAGCTGCGCGTGATTCGTATTGATCTTCGGATTTAAGAATGTAAGCACGAAGTTTCTTACGAGCAGCGGATGCAGACGCGCATTTAATTCGTCAATAAAGAACACACTGCCCCTTTCCAATACTTCCTGCAATTCCGGATACAACGCAAACATCTTCAATGTGCCTGCAGATTCCAGTTCCAGCGGAATCGCCACCAATTCATCCGAGCCAATCATCTTGTGCCGTGCATCGATTTTATACTTTTCTTCTTTGGAATCTCCCTCCTGGGACATCTTTTCTACTTTGAAATCCTTAATATGCTCATCAAAAGATGCAAGATATTCTACAACCTTTTGTTGCACATTCTTGTCACTCACAAACCCTTTCGGCAATCTATGATACATAAAATAATTTGTAGCAGAATCTGCAAAGTCAGCAAACGCATTTGCAAGAAACCAATCTCTGATATCCTTGCACTTACCAATCTTCAGCTTTGCTCCCAAAGAAATAATAAGCACCTGCTTTTCCAAAGCCACCTGTATATTATCCCTGTTGCTTTTTGGAAAGCCGGACAGATTTAATTCATCTGCATTACGGTAAAAAACAGTACTATACTTTCTTGCAGTCTTTGCCTTGGAATTCAACCATTCTTCCGCTACTCCTTCTTTGTCGATACAGAATCCATAATTATATATCTTTTCCGCCTTGTCTCCCTGCAATGTAAAATATATCTCAAAACTTGACTCGGCATTTGCCGATATTGCATCGAACAAAAACGGAGTCGGCCTGAAATGCTCAAACCTTTCTTCTTCATCGCCGTACTTAAACGAATCTATGACATAAGCGGACATATATTCAAAGGCATTATATATATTAGACTTTCCACTTGCGTTTGCACCGTAAATAGCGGCAACCGGCAAGATTTTCTCGCCGCAGACAGTTACTACTCTGTCTGAGAACTCAGTCATTTTCGCCGCAGACAAATCCAAAGTAGCCTCTTCTCTGAACGATTTGAAATTTTTAAAACTAAATTGAATTAACATGATTACTGCCTCGCCTTCTTTTCTACCTCCTATTATATACAGTTTTTCCACAAAATCAACAGTCAAATGCGAATATTTCTCATTTGGTTGTTTGTTTTTATCGAAATATAAAAAATCAGGTTGATATTTCCATGATATCCCCCAAAAGGCTAAAACAACAGCGCCTTCTTTCCTTTTGGGAGAGAAGACGCCTTGTCCTTCGCTATTTCCTATTCCTGCGGGCTTCGTATTTTTCCACAGCTGTACTCTTGACAGCCGCCTCTCACTCATGAAGCGTACTGTTTTCGCGCCCTTCAGAGATAGCCGTATTTAATTTCTCCTGCAGATTCCTTGCGCATTCTTCCGGAGTAACGGCAAAATTACCGTCTGCATCTTTGATCATAAGCCGCGCTATTTCTTTGTAAAATACGCTCCTGACAGAATTCTCACTTCCCTGCCAGTTCGGGAGATTATGTGTATAATCAACTGAATTTACGGAATTCTGCGAGAACGCCTCCAAAAGCAAAATATCATCTTTATATTTTTCCATGACTTTTTTGCTTACAGGGATACTTCCGGCGGAACATTCGAGCCATTTATCGGTCTCATAGAAATATCTTAAGAAATCCTTCGCTATTTCTATTTTTTCGCTGTCGCCGTTGTCGAAGATCTCAAATCCCTCGTTGAAGATCGTACAGTGATTGCCGGGGTAATTGACAAAGCCGTATTTCGTAAAAGTATTTGTCTGCGCATTGTAATCTTCTATTACTCTGCTGTACGTTGAGCTTCCCAGATTAAAGTTATAAAAAGTAAGCTCGTCCATTTTGAATTTACTGCTGTTATCGGACATTGTTTTGTAATACGGAACAGGCAGATACCAACCTGAATCCACACCGTTCTGAAGCCACCTGAGAGCAGAAATAACATCGGGATCCTCAGCAAGATCAAAATTATTGCTGCTGTCAAACAGATCGCCGCCAAATGCGCGAAGCATCGTCATGATATGAGTATCGCCCTGATTATCTTTTGCGTACATCATCATAGGGACTTTCCCTTTGCCTTCTTTTGCAAATCCGTCCGCAAGTGTATTCAGTATCTTTGTCCAGTCCTCCATGCTCCAGTTGGAAATTACTTCGCCCTCGTCAATATATTCGCTCAAGCCGTATTGTTCAAGCATTTCCCTGTTATATATGAGAATGTTCTCGGAACTCATATAGGGCAGCATATAGAGCTTATCCTCAAACCGTCCCTGCTCCAAATAGGCAGGAGCTATATCCTCTTTCATTTCCGGTGTAAGGACATCGTCTATCGGAACAACCTTTCCTGTATGGATAAACGAGCTCATATTGAAAAATCCGTCATATAAGATATCGGCCGCATCACTTTGTCCAAAAGAATTTGTGATTGCTTTCGTTTCCTCGCCGCCGTCAAATTCTACGACTTTTATTCTAACCTCTTTGTCATACTGCGCCATAAAATCCCGGCTTGCCAGTTCGAGGAGCGTATAGACATTTTTTATATCTTCATTGGAAATGCAATTCATAGTGCTGGTATGCGGCACTTTTATAATAATTTCCTTTACCGTTTTAGTTGATTCGGAACAACCGGCAAGGCTGAATAAAAACGGCACCGCTATGACGATCTGCAATAAAAACGCCGTGATTCTTTTCCTCATTTTTTTCTTATTAACTGTTGTGTTTTTCACGATCGATTTTCTCCATTTTACGAAGCAGGGTATTGACATCTATAGGCTTTGTCAAAAAGTCGTCCATTCCGCTGTCTAAAGCCTTGATCCTGTCCTCCTGAAAGCTGTTTGCGGTACAGGCGAATATGGTAACGGTTTTGGCATCTTCACGGTCAAGCTCCCTGATCCTTGCCGACGCCTCACAGCCGTCCAAGACAGGCATACGCACATCCATAAGGATTATTTTGAACTCGTTTAGCTTTGATTTCTCAAAGATATCCACAGCCTCCAGACCGTTCTGCGCGTGCACCGGAACAAACCCGAACTGGTTCAGTATCTCCATCAGTATTTCCGCATTCAGTTCGTTATCTTCGGCAACAAGAATTTTCGTTGCCTCGGCACCGCTGCCGGAATGATCCGCTGTTTTTTCGGCGTCCTCCGAATCTATCCTCAGATAGTCAGGAATTTCACAAATTTCGGCAGGAATTTCAACAGTGAACGTACTGCCCTTGTTCAACTCGCTCTCTACACTTATTTCTCCTCCCATTGCATTGACAAGCAGCTTGCTGATCGCCATTCCTAGGCCTGTACCTTTGGTGGAGTTGGAGATACTGCTGCGGTCCTGGGTAAATTGATTAAATATTTCATTCAGAAATTCCTTACTCATTCCGCAGCCTGTATCCGCACAGACAAATGTAGTCATAACGTGATTTTCGTCGATCATGCTCTGGTTTACCGAAAATCTTATAGTTCCTCCTGCCGGCGTAAATTTTGCCGCGTTGCCGACAATGTTCATAAGCACCTGTTTGATATGTACCTCATCACACTGTATGCACGGGACTGTTACATGGATATCTTTTATAAATTCCACTCCGCGTCCTGTAATATTATCGTACTGCATGGAACAAACAGACTCTGACATTGTTTCCACAAGCATCGGAGCACGGGTAATTTCCACTTTCCCCGCCTGAAGTTTGGATATATCCAGCACATCGTTTATGAGCGCAAGCAGATATTCTGCCGTATTCTGCGATTTCTTCAGCCACTCTTTTATCTGAAGATGTTTCTCCGGAGTATCAATTGCATTCATCATCAGGTAATTCAATCCGACAATACCATTCAACGGCGTGCGGATCTCGTGGCTCATATTGGACAAAAATTCGCTTTGTGCCTTTTCCTGAGCGTAGGCTATCTGAGTTTTTCTCTGCATGATAACGGTCAATACGAATGCACTGATAATGACAATGATCGCAGCGCTCATTGCCGCAATGATAAGCAGAACAAATAATTTTGTCTGGTCTTTCACCACCTGATCGCTTACCGACATGATAAAATACCAGTCAACACTGCTGCTGTTCAACGGGGCACAGTAGTTCAGTTCACGAACACCGTTCTTTTCCATATAGAACCAAAATTCTTCGCCTGCAAGCATTTTTTCCCGTACCTCAGCGGGCGTGAGATTGGATCTGTCGCAGCGTTTCACTATGTCGAACAAATTATCAGAAACAGAGCTTGCCGCATCTTTTCTGTCCACAACATATTCGCCCTTATTATCGACTACCGAGCTGTAGCCCTGCGTATTGCCTGATTCATCAACATAATTTTCAATGACAAGACCGTCCACAATAGACGACCTCTTGCAGACTCCTATCACGGCATAGACCTCTTTTTGATCTTCGCCTATTTTTATACCGGACAATACTTCATCCTGCGGATTGTCCGGCAATCTATAACCGTAAATTACGACTTTATCGGAGCCCATTACAGGAAGCGAATCATAACCGATGACTTTGTAGCTGTCAGTATCCGCGAACAGATCCATATACGGATAATAATCCGGATCTTCGCTGCCTCTCCTATAAGTAATATCGGTATAATAGGAACCGTCTTCCATCAACAGATAGACCTTATCGAATGTTGATTCATACGCTTCCAGTCCCAGATATTCGTTTATTTGGCTTACCGTTTTAAGATTCTGACTGTTCCGCCTCAGTCTTTCGCCTATGCGCTGCTGGTTCTTCCAATTATATTCAAGGAACATAGTAATTGTATTACGGTCATGCACAGCAACTTCCCTGATGTTGTCAACTGCCGCATCTTCAAGGATATTTCCCGTCACGATCGAATATACATATATCGCCCCCAAAAATACTATTATGATAAATAAAATAAATAATGCATAGAAACGTTTGCTTTTTAATCGTTTCATAAGTTCACAGCTCTCCGGTAGTATATTTCGTGTATGCGTTTGTTTTTTAAATCATATAGTTTTGTTTTTGACATCTTTGCTTAAATTACATCATATAATGCGTTATTTGTCAACCGCCTGCAACGCTCTGCGGGGAGCGTGAAGTGCAGCCATTCTGTCGGAGCATGAAGCATGTTTCAGCGTCTTTGCTATTCAGTTTCAATATTCAGAGCTGAGCAGAAAATCCGCTATGTGCATTGTCTTAATGCCCTCATAGTTCCCGCCTGCAAATTCATCTGCTCTGAGTACATATTTGGGATAATTGTCGTGTATTTCAAGCAGGCGGTGGTATTCCCGTTTTTCGGTCTTTTCGGAGTTTATCTCCTGCGCAACCTGAATATAAATCTTTTCATTCTGCCTCGTTGCTACAAAGTCGATTTCTCCATCCTTTGTTTTTCCAATATAAACAGTGTACCCTCTGCGGCAAAGTTCCAAATATACAATGTTTTCAAGACTTGAGGCAACACTGTCGGCATTATAACCGAGAACGCTGTATCGCAGGGCATTATCCGCAAGATAAAATTTCTCCTGTGTTTTCAGGATTTCCCTGCCCTGTAAATCATACCTGGAACAACGGTGAAGCAGATACGCTTTTTCCAGCTTTTCAAGATAGCTGTAAACCGTTTCGTTGTCAAGCGCCCTGAGTTCTGATTTCAGATAATCGGAAATCGACTTTGCTGAAAACGTGTTGCCGACATTTTGAAAGGTGTACTTAACAACACGCTCCAACTGATCGATTTTCCTGACCTGACTGCGTTTCACAATATCGGAGAAAATGGTCGAGTTATAAATATCACGAACAATCGTGTAAATCTCGTCCTGCGAATACTTCTGCAAATGCGTTGCAGGAAATCCACCTAAGCGAACATACTCCGCAAGCTCCGTTCTCGTATCTCCGACCGTATCATATTTTTCCTTAAACATCAGGTATTCCGAAAAGGATAGGGTAAATATACGGAAAGCAATATATCTTCCGGTCAGGTAGGTGGAAATCTCCGAGGACATCATACGGGAGTTAGAACCTGTGACATACAAGTCCACATCAAAATCCGTTACCAATGAGTTTACAACCTTTTCCCAACCCTTGATTTCCTGAACCTCGTCAAGAAACAGATAAGTTTTCCTATCAGGCGAAAGCCGCTCTTTCAGGTGAACGTACATCTGCTTTGCTGTCATATCCTCATATTCCATCGAATCGTAACGGCAGCTTACAATACAGTCTGCGGGAATATTTCGTTCCTTTTGCAGCTTTTCCATAATCATTTTTAGTATTGTAGACTTCCCACAGCGACGAACTCCGGTCAGTACCTTTACAAAAGGAGTGTCCACATACGCCATTATCTTATCCACATACATAGGTCTGTAAATCACAATGACCACCTCCATCCGCAAAATATTATACCGCAAAATATGTAAAAGTCAATTTGTTTTGCGATTAAAAACCGCAAAACTTTTTTTCTGGATTACTCTGGGCGAAAGCTCTTTGGACCACCGCAGGCGGGAAGAATTTCCCGCCAGGCATCTTATTTTTTGAAATATACTTTATTCTTTGTTTTCCAACACTTTTTAGAATATCCAGTTTTTCTGCCTTTAACAACAATCTGCTTGCCGTCTTCATCTCGACTTCCAATAATTTCGCTGCAAGAGAACTGCTAATTTCCTTATTTACGTCCAAATAACTCAAAATCATCCGCATCCTTGTCCTCTCCAATTCGGACATTAATTCGGACATTAAACATGCTGACTTTGATGATGCCTGTCAACGATAGACAAGCACCCAGCGGTTTTCTTCTTTATAGTAGACCAGTTTCACACTGATTTCCTGCTCCAGAATCGTTATCACGCAGTCAAACTCCAGAGACGGTATGCCGGCATACATCTTTTCCTCCCGAGCCAACACCCGTATCCGTCGTACCGTTCTGATCTCGCCGTCCTCATCGCGTATCTTCAGCATCATCGGCGTAATCTTTCCCGTACTTGTGAACCAACACTGGCAGGCGACCTCCCGCTGTCTGCCTTTGATCTGCCCGGCGTCAGCCTGCTGTGAATTGACCCCTATGCCAAATGCCATAATTCCACCTTCCCTCAATCTATCCGAATTTTACTGCGGTCAACGCTCCTTTTTTCCAAGCGCAAATGCTTTGGGCTTGAGATGCCTTCGCTCATGCGGTCAATCGGCTGCTGTAAAAATGCCGCTCGCATAACGCTGTCCATACCATACCGCTTCCGCAGTGCATCTACCATTCGGTCAGCTTTTTCAAGCTTCTCATAATCTGCCTTTTCAAACAGGGACGCCTGTCGGAAGAAGCCGTCATGCTGCACTCTCCCGGTATGGATGCCAAGATGCCTGACCGGATTGCCGCTCCACAGTTCCCGGAACAGTTCACTTGCCGCCTGATAGATCTCCCATGTGATATTGGTAGCCGTTTCCAATACTCTCTGATGGGACACATAGGACAGATCCGAGTACCGGATGCCCACAGACACCGCTTCAATCTGCACTCCGTCACACCGCAGCCGATTTCCCACAGTCTCTGCCAGTCCCAACAGTACCCGGTCTGCCGTCTCGGCATCTGTCACATCGCAGGGCGTCGTGGTAGAATTGCCATATCCTTTATTGGCAGGCGGCTGTTCCGGTACGGGAGAAAGGTCAACGCCATTGGCAAACTCCCATACCACCTCCCCTTGCTTTTTCAGAAGTCTTTTCAGCCACTCCGGATCGGCTGCGGCAAGTTCCCCAATCGTTCCGATCCCCAAGCTCAGCAGTTTCGCTGTAGTCGCACGGCCTACAAAAAATAAATCGGAGACCGGCAGCGGCCACATCTTTGCCTGTATCTCCTCCGGATACAATGTGTGTACTCTGTCCGGCTTTTCAAAGTCGCCGGCCATCTTTGCCAGCAGCTTATTGGTGGATACTCCGATATTTACCGTAAATCCCAGTTTATCCCTGATATGATCCCTGATTCGTTCTGCAGTCTCCACCGGCCCGCCGAACAATCCGCAGCTTGCCGTCATATCCAGGAACGCCTCGTCTATGCTGTACTGCTCCACAATATCGGAATATTCCCGCAGAATCTCCATAAATGCGGCAGAGCACTTCTCATACAGTCCGTAATCAGGCGGCACCAGCACCAAGCCGGGGCATTTCCGCTGCGCTTCCAATATCGTCTCGCCGGTCTTGATCCCATATTTCTTTGCCGGTATGGACTTGGCCAATATGATGCCGTGTCTCGTCGCCATATCGCCTCCCACAGCGGAGGGGAACTCTCTCAGGTCTTTTGTATCACCCTTATGCGCCAAACGATAAACAGCCTCCCAGGAAAGGAAGGCTGAGTTCACATCGATATGAAAGATAATCCTCTTCACATATATTCACTTCCTTTGGTTGGAATTTCATTCTAGCAAACATATGTTCGATTATCAAGAGGTAATTTATGCCATTTCTAAAATCTCACTCTTTCAACGGTTCAGTTCTTTCACAAAGCTCTGCAAAAAGTTCTGCCAGGAATTGTGCGCTAAAGGCCATAGAGTCCTTCTCATAAGAGTAGCGAAACTCTGTGAAAGCCTTCCCTAACTCTTTCAAATTCAATTCGAACGCATCCCTCGTAATTCCTTTCTCCGGATGACACTTTACAATGTCCTGCTGCAAATCTTCCGGAAGTAGTTTGAACAGCTCGAATAAATCATGCTTTTTTATAAACGATTTGGAATCGGCATGTATGCAAAATAGGTAGTATTTAAAAAACAGTTCACAGGAGAATGCTACG
The DNA here is from genome assembly GCA_947624245.1 of uncultured Acetatifactor sp. Classification (GTDB taxonomy): domain Bacteria; phylum Bacillota; class Clostridia; order Lachnospirales; family Lachnospiraceae; genus Acetatifactor. The sequence continues at coordinate 14,626 of CANQJL010000009.1, forward strand.
TTCGTATACCAGGCCATGCAATGTTCGGAGACAATCATATCTACATTCCGCATACACAAATATGAAAAATGCATTGCCTGCCTGTAACACGCCCTCGCTATATTTGCAAACGAATCTTGTTTCTCCATAGTTCCATTCTCATTTCATTGTTAATCTATATGGAAAATAAATTCAATTTAGTCATACGCATCTTCCCACAAAGTTCACTCTAATTATATTATAACAATTCTTTGTGGCTTTTTCCACAAATATTTTCCCGCTTATACTATGAATGCATTAGTCAAACCTATTTTCACCTAGTCATAAAATGTATCGCCACAGTATGTTATTGCTCTACACTTTCCATACCATGATTCTCTTCATTTAATGCTTCTATATACTCCGAATAGCGATTGGTAGCTTTAGCCATTGATCTGCCTCCCTCCTTTGGTATATGACGCGCTATGGTTTTTACATGGTAAAATTTTTTTGTAATCCGACATTGAATCTGTTAATTTCGAGATACTGCTCTTCGGTATTTCCGTGGTCGGCTCCCCGATCAAGATATTTAAACGCAAGCAGCAGACAAAAGAACAAACCCGCAAACCTCCCACCTCGAAATATTATATACTTAAAATTATCAGAGCTGAATTGAGCAAGCTGCTACTACCTATTAGTAGTAAAATTGGTAGTAAAAAAAGTTTACTACCAACGTACTTAAAAAAAGAAATCGCTTATGTAATTTACAACAATACCTAAAATCATTCCAATAATAATTGTTCCTACTATAAAATTTCTTTTAGCTGCGTTCTTCTCTTCAATAAGTGCATTCTGCCCTATTTTAAATTCTATACATGGAAACAAATTTCTTTTAATTCTTTTAAAAACCGGAAATACTCCAATGCTAAAACTTCCCCATATCCATATACCAATTATCGCCCATTGTATCGCTGTAGGAAAAATTATGGCTTTTATATTTGTGTACACACAAATATATATAAACGCAATTGTTAGTAGCATAGGCATGATTGGTAATCTAGATAAAATTCGATAACTCAATTTAAAATTATTTAAGCATAATTCTATCTTGTTTTTAAGTAATAAATAATCATCTGCATTGTCAAACTGGAATCTAATCTCTGTTAAAGGCAGGTCTCCATTATCAAAAGATAATTTTATCTGGTTGCTATTATATTCTGTTCCAAGCATCACTGTAATTTCCATTTTTATTATCCGATAAGGTTTCTTTTCAAAATACTCAAAGCACTCATCAATATTATCGAAAACATAACTCGCATTATTATTACACCCTACACGAACTTCTAAAACAGTTTTTTCACTATATTGTTCAAATATATCTTTTAAACTTAACAATAGTTGTTTATCAATCTTATACCCAACAGGATATTTATGTATTTCAAATATTTCTTCTTTCATAAGCCAATTTCTCCCATTCAAAAAATTTTTTAAATATATTTTACCATTAAAATCTTGTATTCATCTGTGAAATGCTCAGTCTTTTTTGTCTCTTATTTTTTGTATACACACTATACACTCCACATTCCCCGTCCACGGGAACTGATCCACGGCCACGGCCTTCTCCACTCGGTAGCCTCCTGCCAGGAACGCCTCCAGATCCCGCGCCAGGCTGGTGGGCTTGCAGGAGATGTACACAATCCGCTCTACCCCGTAGCCGATGATCTTTGGCAGCGCTTTCGGATGGATCCCGTCCCGGGGCGGATCAAGAATGATCAGATCCGGCTTGTCCGCAATGCCGTCCAGCACCTTCAGCACGTCCCCGGCGATGAACTCGCAGTTATCCAGACCGTTCTCGGTGGCGTTCCTGCGGGCGGCCTCCACAGCCTCCTCCACGATCTCCACGCCGATGACCTTCTTCGCCGCAGGCGCCATGAGCTGTGCGATGGTCCCCGTGCCGCTGTAAAGATCGTACACCACCTTGTCGGGCCGCACGTCCCCCGCCGGCTGCACCTTGCCCGCCGAATCCGCGGCCTTCGTGCCCTGGGGATTCCCTACATACTCCCGCACTGTCTCGTACAGTACCTCCGCTCCGTGGGAATTTGTCTGAAAAAAAGAAAAGGTGGAAATTTTGAACCGCAGACCCAGCAGTTCCTCATAGAAATACTCCCGGCCGTACAGCACCTCGGTCCGGTCGCTCTTGACCACATCTGCCAAAGAGTCGTTGACGATATGTAAGATACCGGCGAAGCGTCCGGAAAGCTTCCCCTCTCTCTCCAGGGAAAGCAGCGTCTCCCGAAAGCCGTCCAACAGCTCCCGCTCCGCCGTCCACTCTTCTGCCGTCTGCTCCGCCGCCGTCCCTTCGCCGCACAATCCCTGCGACGTGGTCACCAGCGCCGTCAGGATCTCTCCTGTTCGGGACGCCTTTCGCACCAGCAGATGCCGCAGATACCCCCGATGGGTCAGCTTGTGAAAGAATTGCACGCCCCTTGCGGCAAAATAATCTCTCGCGGCCGTTAAGATCAGCCGGTAGTCCCCGTCCACAATACGGCAGTCGTCCACCGTCACCACATCGTAAAAGCTGCCGCGCTTATGCATCCCCAGCGCCAGCGGGCCGTCCTTCACCTCGTCGCCAAAAGAGAACTCCATCTTGTTCCTGTACTCATATACCACAGGGCTTGCCTTGATCCCTTCCCAGCGCCAGTCCTCCGCCTGTGCGGACAGCGCGCCGTCCAGCAGGCGTTTTACCTGTTCCTCCTTGATGCGCAGCTGATCCTCATAGAGCAGGGACAGATAATTGCAGCCCCCGCACACGCCAAAATGAGAACACGGTCGGCCTTTCTCCAGAGGGGATTTTTTCAGCACCTCCAGCAGACGGCCTTCCGCCTTCCCTTTTCTCACTTTATTTACACTGAACTGAATCAACTGACCGGGCAGGCTGTTCTTCACGACCACGGTACCTTCCTCCGTCCGGGCAATGCCCTTGTTGGGGAAGTCTACCCTGTCGACTTCGGCTTCAAGTACCTGTCCTTTTTTCATCTGCTCAGTTTTCTCCCTCGTCTACGAAGAAGTCGTCCTCCGCATCCTCGTCCTCGAACTCATCTTCGAACTCGTCATCGAATTCGTCCAGATAATCGGGGTTCAGATAACGGTATACAGCGTATGCGATGGCCGCAACCGCAGCGACTGCGCCGATCACTGCCAGCACGATCAGCACCACGTTGCACTTTTTCTTGGACTCTTCCTCTTTCTTGTTCAGAAACTCGTTTGCCTTTACCAAGTCGATCAGGTTCTCAAACTTATTCATAGCATACCTCCGTCACAGACAGCAGCGCTGTCGCTTTTCCATTATAGAATACCACATTTGTTGTAAAATTACTACACTCTTTTCAATTTTGCAAAAGATGCGTACATAATTTTTTGTCCCGCTTTGTCAAAATTCACCGTCACCTTGTAATCCCTGGGCTCCCGCTCGATCTTTAAGACCGTTCCCTCGCCGAATTTGACGTGGGACACTCTCTCGCCCGTCCCGTAGTCGAGGGCTTCCGGCGCCTGCACCGGCGCGCCCTTGGATACTCCCGCCAGTCTGTTCAGGCTGTCAACCCCGCCGGCCCCAAACGTCTTTTCCGGCCGAAGGCTCACCCTGGGTCTCGCCGACGCTTTCGGAAGCGTTCCTCCCTTTGAGAGCGGTTCCGACTTCGAAAAGGCTCCCGTCAGACGGGACAGCCCGGCAAGGACGGACTCCTCCGATCTGTACTTTTTCGGCACGGCGTTGTCCATAAGCTGCGCGGGAATCTCCCTGACAAAGCGGCTCACGGCGTTGTACTGTGTCTCTCCCCTGACCATGCGCATCTGGGCGTAGGTCAGCGTCAAATCGTTCATGGCCCTGGTGATTCCCACATAGGCCAGGCGGCGCTCCTCCTCCACCTCCTGAGGGTCGTCGGAGGCGATCGCCATAAAGCCGGGGAACAGGCCGTCCTCCATGCCCGCCATATACACATTTGGAAATTCCAGCCCCTTGGCGGAGTGGAGCGTCATCAGAAGCACTCTGTCGTCATTGCCGTCCACATTGTCGATATCCGCTACCAGCGCCACCTCCTCTAAGAATTCCGTGAGGCTCTCCGTCTCATGGCTCTCGCGGTAGCTTACGGCCTTATTGATCAGCTCGGCCACGTTCTCCATTCTGTCTTCGTCGTTGTCGTCATAGTCCCTGAGGTACTCCTCGTAGCCTATCCGCTTTGTGATCTCCCCGATCAGCTCCGCTATGGCGGGCTTTTCCGTGTCCTCCGGCTCCGCAAGGCGCCTGCGGAAGTCTTCTATCAATTGGACGAAAGGGCGCAGCTTCGCCGCCGTCCTGCCGACTCCCATGATATCGTCTGCCTGCCGCATCGCCTCATAGAGGCTGATGTCGTGAAGCTGTGCGTAGTCCTCCAGCTTGTCCAGCGTCGCCGGTCCGATGCCCCGCTTGGGGACGTTCACGATGCGGCGCACCGCCACCTCGTCCCGTCCGTTGTCGATGGTCTTTAAGTAGGCCAGTATGTCCTTGATCTCCATTCTGGAGTAAAAGTTCGTGCCGCCCACCACATTGTAGGGCATTCCCTCCAGAATCATACGCTCCTCCAGCAGACGGGCCTGCGCGTTCGTCCGGTACAGCACCGCGCAGTCCTTATAGTGCGCCCCCTCCTTTTTGACCTTGCGCGCAATGTCTCCGGCGATGAATTCGGCCTCCTCATAGGCGTTGTCGAACTGCCTGAAATGCACTCTGTTTCCCGCGCCTCTGTCCGTCCACAGCGCCTTGTCCTTTCGGCCCTCGTTGTTGCCGATCACGGCGTTGGCGGCGTCCAGAATATACTGTGTGGAACGGTAATTCTGTTCCAGCTTGATCACTGTGGCCTCCGGAAAATATTTCTCGAAGTCCAGAATATTTCGGATATTTGCTCCCCGGAAACGGTAGATGGACTGATCGTCGTCGCCCACCACGCACAGGTTGCGGTATTTGTCCGCCAGAAGCCGTATCAATTCAAACTGGGCGGTGTTGGTATCCTGATACTCGTCCACCATGATATAGCGGAATCTCTCCTGATAGGAATCCAGCACCTCCGGACAGCTCTTGAACAGCTCCACGGTCTTCATGATGATGTCGTCAAAATCCAGCGCATTGTTCTTCTGCAGCGTCTCCTGATACTCCCGATAGACCTTCGCGCAGACCGCCTTTTGATAATCTCCCGCCGCGCCCAGCTCGTACTCTCTGACCCCGATCAGCTTATCCTTTGCGGAGGAGATGCTTGCCAGAAGCATCCTCTCCTTATACGTCTTTGTATCGATGTCCAGCCGCTTGCAGATTCCCTTCATAACGGTCTTCTGATCGTCGGTGTCGTAGATCGTGAAGCCGTTGTCGAACCCCAGTCTGTCAATATACCGCCGCAGGATCCGCATACAGGCGGCGTGGAAGGTGGACACCCATATCTGGTCGGCGCCGAAGCCCACCAGCTCGTCCACCCGCTCCCGCATCTCGCCGGCAGCCTTATTGGTAAATGTAATCGCCAGAACATTCCACGGCTGCACTCCCATCTCGCCGATCAGGTAGGCGATCCTGTGCGTCAGCGCTCTCGTCTTGCCGCTTCCCGCTCCCGCTAAAAGCAGAACAGGCCCGTCCACCGTAGTGACTGCCTGTTTCTGTTCTCTGTTCAGGGTATCGTAAATACTCATTTCTTTCCTCTTGCAAACCATAGTGATACAAGCCGGTCTATTTTACTTCCTGCACATTGCTGAAATTCCATGTCTTAATGTTGAACTCCACAATCGGGGAATCGCAGTAAGGACATTTCACAGCCCCCATCTTGGGAAGCGGGCCGCCGCAGTTGGGACAGTTCAGGGCAAGCCCGATCTCCTCCGTCTTCTCCACCAGCTCTCTGTCCTGAATATAGATCAGTTCCACATTATACCGGCTCTGATGCAGCTTCTCGGAGGCGCCTTCCACGACCTGTCCGTTCTGCTCCGCCCAGTAATTGTACTGAACGGAAGACTGGAAGACCACGGTGCATTTTCCCTTTGCCTTGGAGTAGGAGGTGATCTCCGTCCTGTGGATCTTAATACTCTGATAATGCTCGCTCCTGCCCGCATCTCGCAGCATGTCGATCTTAAGCTGCAGCTTGCTCTGAAGCTCGCTCGTCCCCTCGGAAAGCTCGGACACATTCTCCTCGTCGATTCCCCGAAGATAAGACGTCAGCACGTTCTCCGCCCGCCGCTTCATCTCCTCATAATGAAAATCGGGGAAATCCCTTGTGATATTCGGCAGATAGAGGCCGGTGGCCGCAGCGACGGACTTGGGCGTAATCTCGCTCTCATGCTCCACCTGCTGCAGCCCCTTCACAATATCTTCCGTTCCGAAGGCAACGTTGGAAAAAGCCTGTACCTTGCGTTTTATTTTGTTGTATGCGTAAAATGCGATTCCCATAGTCGTTAAGATAAGTACCGACACAATGGCAATCATAATGAGCAAGGAAAACATTGCGAATCTCCTCTTTATCCGAAACCGAACGATCAGATCTTATCGTTGTCGTCGAAAATGTCTCCGCACTCAGGGCAGAATTTCGGAGGGTTCGCAGGATCTTCCGGCTCCCAGCCGCACTTGTCGCATCGATACAGCGGTGCGCCCTCCGGCTTCTTCTTGCCGCACTCCTGACAGAACTTGCCCTGGTTCACATGTCCGCAGGAGCAGGTCCAGCCGTCCAGAGCGGGCTTGGGAAGTCCGCACTCCTGACAGAATTTGCCTCTGTTGTCCGCCCTGCCGCAGCTGCAGGTCCAGCCGAGGACCGCGCCCTCTTCCACAGTGCTTGCAGGCTTCATCTGAGGCTGGGATACTCCGAACATATTTCCCATACCGTTGTTCATCATGCCCTGCATCATGCCCATGGCCATCATACCCATAGCGCCGTTCATGGCAGAGGCGTTGCCGCCCTCGCCGTCTCCGCCGCCGTTTCCCATATTCTCCAGGGCCCTGGTATAAGCCTCCGTCTGTCTTGCCGCAGCCATGTTGGCGTTGGTGAGCACCGCAGTCTCGTTCCACTTGTTGATCTTGTCCAGGTCCTCCTGAGGAACGATGGGCGCGTTCATGGTCATGGACGCCACTTCGATACCGCGCTTCTCCGTCCAGAGCGTGTTCAGCTCGGTCTTCAGGTATTCGGTCAGCTCATCCATATGCGCGGGCACCTGAGAAGGGAGCACGCCCTGCGCCGCGATCTGGGACAGCGCAATGGGAAGCTTGGTCAGAAGCTCCGACTTCATGATGCCTGTCAGCTCTTCATTCTTGGAGTATTTGTCCTCCACATTGCCCGCGATATTGGTGTAGAAGACAATGGGATCCACGATCTTGAAGGAATACTTACCGTTGCACTTCACCGTCGTCTCCAGCTCAAGACCCGTCTTGGGCGATACCACATGGAACGAGATGGCTGTCGGCGTGCCGTAGAGATTGTCCAGGATCTCCTTTGTGTTGATGAAATAGACTCTCTGATCCTTGGCCGTATTGCCGCCGAAGGTGAACCTTCTTCCCAGCTGGGTGAAGGATTTCTTCAGATTCTCTCCCAGATTTCCGTACAGCAGTGAGGGCTCCGTGGAGTTGTCGTACACGAACTCGCCGGGCTCTGCGCAGAAATCCGTGATCTTACCCTGATCCACGATGATCATGCACTGTCCCGCATTGACGGAAATAATGGAACCGTTGGAGATAATGTTGTCGGTTCCCTGATTGCTGTTCCGGCCCTGCGTCACCCGCTTCTCGCCCTTGACCATCAGCGTGTCGCTGTTCATCGACGTGCAGTAGAAATACTCGCGCCACTGGTCCGCTACCAGACTACCCAGCGCATCTTTAGCTGCTTTGATTAATCCCATTTTTCTTCCTCCATTTTATGTGTGATTTTAGTGACCCCGCAACTATGTAGCTTCACAACTACATTCATTTTAGCAAGTTTTGTACTTTTTCTCAACAACTTTATAAAAAAAGAAGCGCCGCCTGCGATTCTTCCGCAAAACGGCGCTCCCGCATACGCCCGCCGGTATTTATTTCAGCGCTTCCTTTGCAAAATCGGTATTTACCAGATCCTCATAGGGCACCCTCTGCTCCAGGACCTTCGCGTCCTCCAGAATATTCTGCAGCAGGTCGAAGGCGTCCTTCTCGAACACCAGATCCGCCTTCCAGGTGTCCTGCTCGTAATAGCGCTTCACGATGGCGGTCAGCGTCTCTTTGTCCGTCTCCGCGAACTGGGGCGCGATCACCTCCGCGATCTCCTCCGGAGTGTGGGTCTGCACGTAATCCATGCCCTTCTGCAGGGCGTTCGTGAACGCCTGCACGGTGTCCTTGTGCTTTTCCAGATAGCTCTTTTTTGCGGAGAACGCCGTGTACGGCACGAATCCGGAGTCCTCGCCCAAAGACGCCACCACATAGCCCTCTCCCTGCTGCTCAAGGGAGGTGGCGTGGGGCTCAAATTCTACCGTGAAATCTCCCTGTCCGCCGGAAAACGCCGCTGCCGTGGAGCCGAAGTCAATGCTCTGATCGATGTTGACGTCTGCGGGATCGATGTTGTTCTTCTCCAGAATATATTCAAAGACCATCTCCGGCATTCCGCCGGCCCTTCCTCCCAGTACGTCCTTCCCGATCAGCATATCCCAGGAGAAATTCTCCACAGGCTCCCTTGCCACAAGAAAGTTGCCTGCCCGCTGGGTCAGCTGTGCAAAGTTCACCACATAATCGTCCGTGCCGCCCGCATAGGTGTAGATCGTACTCTCGCTTCCCATGAATCCGATGTTGGCCTCGTCCGTCAGCACCGCCGTCATGGTCTTGTCTGCACCGAATCCGGTCACCAGCGTCAGCTCAATGCCCTCCTCCTCAAAATAGCCGTTTTCTATGGCCACATACATAGGTGCATAGAAAATGGAGTGAGCCACCTCGTTCAGCACCACCTTCTCACTGCCCTTCTGCGACCCGCTCCGGTCCGAGCAGCCCATCAGCGCGCACAATGCGAACATCACGCCGAAGCACGCCGCGGCTGCCCGTTTTAATTTTGCTCTCTTCATAAAAGCCCTCCCTTTCAAATGATGTTCTATCATATGAGAGGGAGGGCGCAAAAGTTCCTTTTTCCCGAAATCTCCGGTCACTCGTTCCGGTGGGTCCCGTCTGCCTTGTCGCTTTCTGTCTTGTCTATTTCTTCTTTTGCGGTCATATCCGCCTTGGCCGTCTTTTCTGCCTTGGCGGCCTTGTCTGCCTTTTCCATTTCTGCCTTTGCAGCCTTTTCTGTCTTGGCCCCCTTCTTTTTCTCGCTCTTGTCCAAGGCGCCGGACTGCTCCGCCAGATTGTCCACAAGCTTTTCGATCAGAAGCTTCTTCATGTACACGTCAAAGCCCAGCGCGCAGATGAACGCGAATTTCCGCAAGAATTCCCTGCTGTCCTCCGGCGCGTCCTGAAAGGTCTCCTGGGCCGCCTCGTATTTCTGCGTCACGTCCGCCTTCAGCGCCTCGATCTGGGACGCCTCCAGGCTGAACGCCTCCCGATAGATGTCCTCCAGATTATAGTCCTCGCCGTTCTTGAAAAAGCGCTCCGTAATGGGGTGCAGCAGGGTCTGAATGTCTCCTATGGACAGAATGCCCTTGTAGTAATAGATAAAGATCAGCAGCAGCACATGCTCCTTGGAGTACTTCTTCTTCACCGGCGGAGGAAGCAGATCGTTCTTCGCGTAGTTGTTGATCATTGTCTTTGTCAGGATCTTGTCCTCGCCGGGATATCTCAGGGTGGACTGCAGCTTGCTGTCCATAAAGGTAGTCACCTGATCCATGTAGAGATCTATGCCCGGAATGTCGTCGGGGCTGATGTACTTGATCCTGTCGAGGCTTGCCAGTATGCTGTTCAGCAGATCGCTGTGGTCAATCGTCACTTGCGTTTCCTCCTTTTGCATATGCCTGACAATATTATATAGTATTTAAAACCGCATGACAACAATTTATTTGTTATTTTTCGCGGTATTGCCCCCACAGGTCTGTTGACTTTAGGACTTTAATGTGTTACTATGCTCATAGCAGGACTGTAAAATTTTACAGTGTAAAAGTGTTCAACGAGGTGTTGCGATATGAATAAAAAGATTAAGACCGAAGCCGTGGATTTTCTGTTTGACGCAGTGCTCTGCCTAAAGACCAGAGAGGAGTGCTATAGCTTTTTCGAGGATCTCTGTACCGTCAACGAGCTGCTCTCTCTCTCGCAGCGCTTTGAAGTGGCGTCCATGCTGAAGAAGCAGAAGACTTATCTGGAGATCGCCGAGAAGACCGGCGCCTCCACTGCCACCATCAGCCGTGTGAACAGATCCCTGAACTACGGGAACGACGGCTATGAGATGGTGTTCGACCGCATGGAAAAATAGTCCGACCGGCTTCTACCGGTCGGACTCTCCCTGCTCCTCCTCTTGGTTGGCTGCCTCCACTTCCCGCAGCGCTTCCTCAATGGCGGCCTTCGCGGATCTCTTGCCCGCTCTGACTTCTCTTCCGGCAGGCTTCTGCCTCGTTTCGCCCGATGCCCGATCCATATTACAGCTTCCCTGAAAGACGGCGTTCTCGTCGATCACGATCAAGGTCGTGCTGATATTGCCTATCACCTTTGCCGTTCCGGTGAGCTCCGTCTTATCTGCAACGGTCACATTTCCTATGACCTCGCCGCCTATCATGGCGGACTTCGCCGACACGTCCCCGTTGATGATTCCCGCAGAGCCCACAGTCAGACTTCCCGTGACCGTTACGTCTCCGTTCACGGTGCCGTCGATCCTGACGGAACCCTCTGCGCTGAAATTGCCGTCACACTCTGCTCCCCGACCGATAATCGTGGTAATCTTTGCTTCATTGTTCTTCATAATTATCCTCACCTTCCGCCGTCCAAACGGCTAAACAAATATTTTCGGCATCAGCCGCTGATAACAAGCACGTCCATCGGCGCGACATATGCGCCGTCCTTCATCATCTGGTATCCCAGAGTACTGTTCTCCTCCCCGATCAGGAAAAGCGTCGTCCCCTGCTTGACGCTCTCTCCCTGCTTCACCTTGACCTCACCGGAATTTCGGTAGATGGTCACATAGCCGTTGCCGTGATCGATCCATACATTATGACCGTACTCCGGATCGTCGTTCACCGCCTCGACGGTTCCGTCTGCCGTGGCTACCACCATGGCGCCCTCCGAAGACGTGAAAACACACATGGGGTCCCCCTCGGCGACCTCCTCCCATGTGGCGGAGCCTGTCAGAGGAAATTCCGTAGGCGTATGCTGCGATTCGATCTGCTGGGACAGCTCGCTCTCGCTCTCTGTCTTTGCCGCCACGGTGTCGCTCAATATCTGAATCGTGGCATTCAGCTCTTCCACCTGCCGCTGCAGGGTGAGGTTCTCCGTTTCCAGACGGGTGATGGTCTCCCGCTGCTGGGCGGTCTGAAACCCTCCCTCCCGCCGGATATCTTCCGCAACGATAAGCACGCCGATCAACGCCCCCAGGGCAGCGCACAGCAAAAGCGTCAGCGCCCTGACCACAGAGGTTCTGATGCGGAACTGTTTTGTGACCGCATCTGCGGCATCGGATGTAACAATGACTACTTGACTGGTCTTTCGCTTATGTCTTTGTCGTCTCATAAAAAGTCACCTCCGGTAAACCTCATTATTTTACCATAGGTGACTCTTGACGGCAATGAAAATTTAATATTTTTGTAACATTTATCCAATAATTTCTTAATTCTTTATGAAAAATCACACATGTAACGCCATATCTCCGTACCGGATCAGACCCTTTTTGCGCATCAGCTCAGAGAAAAGCAGGGTGAGGGCCGCCGGCAATATAAAGTGCATGAGCAGGATCAGCAAAAGCGCCGCTCCCTTTCCCATACCGCCTTCCACCATGGACCCGTAAGCGGCGATCTGCCCCACAAAACCCGCGGAACCCATACCGGATCCCACCGGAGTGCTGGTCATATGCAGTACCGCCGACGCCACCGGCCCCAATATGGCGCTGGAAAGGATCGCGGGAAGCCAGATGACGGGCTTCTTCACAATATTGGGAACCTGCAGCATGGAAGTTCCCACGCCCTGAGCAATCAGTCCGCCCACCTTGTTTTCCCGATAGCTTGCGACGGCAAAGCCCACCATATTGCAGCAGCAGCCGATGGTAGCGGCTCCGGCCGCAAGCCCCGTCATGCCCAGGGAGACTCCTATGGCGGCAGAGCTGATCGGCAGTGTCAGAATCATTCCCATCAGCACGGAAACGGCGATCCCGCCTAAGATGGGGTGCATTTCCACATTCACATTCACCAGATTTCCGAGCCAGCTCATGAAAACGGTGATCGGCGGCCCTGCCACAAAGGCGGCCAGCGATCCGGAAACTACGGACAGAAGCGGCGTCACCAGAATATCGACCTTGGTCTTGCCCGCCAGCAGTCCGCCCATCTTGATCGCCACCACGGCCGCAACGAACGCTCCCAGCGGCTCTCCCGGCGCGCCCAGCTTCAAGGCCTCCATGCCGGTAACGGCGGGAAAGGCTCCGATCATGCCTGCCACGGCGGCAGACACGGTGACCAGCGGCCCCTGCTTGAACTTGCAGGCCACGCCCACGCCGATGCCCGCTCCGGTCAGCGTTTTGGCCACGTTGCTGACGGCCGTAAGATAGATTTTCAGCGGTCCGCCGATGAGGCCTGCCAGCTGGGCGATGATCGTACCGATGATCAGGGTCGCGAACAGTCCCAGCGCCATACCGCTGAGACCGTCGATAAATATTTCATTCAGCCATTTCTTTACCTTGTCCATTTTGTATCTCCTCACAAATCTCTACAGATTTCCAATACCTTTTTCCAGGAAAGGGGACCGCCGAACAGATCGAGGGCGCTTCCCACGGTGACGTTCAGTCTGCCGCGGCCAAGCCTCTTGAGCAAAAGCAGGTCGTCGTAATCGTGGACGCCGCCCGCATAGGTGATCGGTATCCCGCTCCACGTCCCCAGAAATGACGCCAGCTCCTCCTCGATGCCCTCCGCCTTTCCCTCCACGTCTACCGCATGGACCAGAAATTCGTCACAGTGACGGGAAAGCTCTCGAAGCAGAGGCTCGTCCACCCTCTGCGAGGTCAGCGTCTGCCATCTGTCGGTGACGATCAGATAGCCCCCGTCGGTCCTTCGACAGCTCAGGTCCAGAACAAGCCGCTCCTTTCCCACCGCTCTCTCCAGCTCCTCCAGCCGCTCGTAATGTATCATTCCGTCCCGAAACACATAGGAGGTCACGATCACATGGGAGGCTCCCGCGTCCAAAAATTCCGCCGCGTTCTTTGGAGTGATTCCGCCGCCCGCCTGCATACCGCCGGGATAGGCCCGAAGCGCATCCAGCGCCTGCCGCTTCGTCTCCTCGTAATATTTGTCGCCGGGAGGATTCAACAGTATGACATGCCCGCCTTGAATGCCCTCTCGGCGGTACAGCCGCGCAAAATCGGACGCGTTTTGTTTCGATACAAAATTTTCCAGAACCTTTTCGCCGCCGTCCTGCAGGCTTCCTCCCACGATCTGCTTTACTGCGCCGTTATGAATATCGATGCACGGTCGAAACTCCATAATATCCGCAACCAATCCTCTCAATTTTTAGAAATCCCGATTTTTATAGTTTTAGAAAATTTTTTCAGCGACCACACGCATAAATCGTCTCGCTTTCCACATACTAAACGCAAAATCCGTGTCGCTCCTTTTGAGGAATCGCTCATTTTGAGGAACGACAGGATTTTTAACTTTAGTTGAGGCAGACTGACGAGCAATATGCAGAATGGAGGAAATTATGAAAAAATTCAAAAATCTTGCCGGAACCAAAAAGTTCCTGGCGCTTGGTCTTATGCTGGCATTTATGTGCATCGCCACAGCTTGTACCAACGGCGGCACCGCAAGTTCCGAGGGCTCCGGAAGCATGGCACAGAACGGCTCCCAATCGGGCTCCGGCGCACTGGCGGACAATGACACCAATGCGAACGGAAACAACATGACGGGCAGCGGCTCCGCCAACGGAAACAACACCACCGGCAGCAGCTCCGCAAGCAGAGACAGCATGACCGGCAGCAGCTCCGCCAACGGAAACAGCACCACCGGCAGCGGCTCCGCGAACAACGGTTCCGATGCCAACGTCACGGACGGAAGCTACAATAATTCCGTGACCGAGGGAACCGACGACAATTCCCTTGGAACCGATAAGGACGGCGTCCTCGGCAACGTTCTGGACGATGTAAAGGACGGCGTTGACGACCTGGCCGACGATACCATGAACCGGTAACCTTTTTTCAAAACCGCAAGGCTTTCAAGCGCACGGACAATCTGCGCCTGAAAGCCTTTTTGTCAAAATGAGAGCGCCGCCTCGATCACATCGCTCATGTCGTACATTCCCGCCGGCTTGCCTGCCAGAAATTTTGCGGCCTGCACGGCGCCTCTGCCGAACACTGCCTTGGAGTGCGCGGCATGGGAGAAGGTGACGACCTCGTCCGTCCCCGCAAAGATCACGTCATGCTCGCCCACAATGGTTCCGCCGCGGATCGCGCTGATGCCGATCTCCTTTTTGGGGCGCTGCATACGCCGCCCGCTCCTGTCAAACACATACTCGTACTCCCCGCCCAGCTCTTCCCTGACGGAATCCGCCAGAGCAAGCGCGGTCCCGCTGGGCGCGTCCAGCTTCAGATTGTGATGCTTTTCCAGTATCTCCACATCAAATCCTGCCGGAGCCAGAACCTCCGTGGCCTTCTTTAAAAGCTTCAGCAAGAGATTGATTCCCAGAGACATATTCGCCGACCTGAGCACGGGAGTCACCTTGGAGACCTCCGCGGCCTTCTCCAGCTGTTCCTTGCTCAGTCCCGTGGTGCACAGCACACAGGGAAGTCTGTGGGCCGCGCAGTAGTCCAGCATCTTGTCGATCACGGCTGCCGTGGAAAAATCAATGAGACAGTCAGCCTCGACATCGCATAAGTCAATGTCCGGAAACACGGGGTAGGGATTGTGGCCGTCGTCCCGCGGATCGATGCCCGCTGCCATCTCCAGCTCCGGATCCTCCGCTATCATCGCGCTGATGACCTGACCCATTTTACCGTTACACCCGTGCATGATAATTTTTGTCATTTTTATACCCCTGGCGTGCTTTAGCACACCCTCTTTTTAAAATTTGAAAGTTTATCTTACGCCCGCAGCCGTCACAGTATTCCGTATTCCTTCATGGCCTTTTCCAGTCTTGTCACATTGGAAGGCTCCATCTCGGACAGAGGCATACGCAGCGTGCCGCCTATCCGTCCCATCAGCTCCAGCCCCTTCTTCACGGGGATCGGATTCACCTCGCAGAACAGCGCGCCGCACAGATCCATGGCCCGCAGCTGCTCCCTCCTGCTGCCCTCCAGATCGCCGTCCAGGAATTTTTGGCAGATCTCGTGGGTCTGCCTCGGCGCCACGTTGGACAGTACGGAGATTACGCCGATGCCGCCCAAGGCCATGATGGGAACGATCTGATCGTCGTTTCCGGAATAGATATCCACCTTCCCGTCAGCCAATGCCGCCAGCTTGGCGATCTGAGAAATATTGCCGCTGGCCTCCTTTACTCCCACGATGTTCTCTACGTCCTTACAGAGCCGCACCACGGTCTCCGGCAGGATATTGCAGCCGGTCCTTGAGGGCACGTTATACAGCAGAATCGGAATCTTTACCGATTCCGCGATCGCCTTGAAATGCGCGTACAATCCGTTCTGAGTGGCTTTGTTATAGTAAGGGCTCACCAAAAGCAGGCCGTCCGCCCCGAGCTTCTCCGCCTCCGTGGAGAGATAAATCGCCGTCTCCGTACAGTTGGAGCCGGTCCCCGCTATCACGGGAATCCTGCCCGCCACAGTCCTGACGCAGTGGCCGATCACGTCCAGATGCTCCTCGTGCGTCAATGTGGAAGCCTCGCCGGTAGTGCCGCACACGATGATCGCGTCCGTGCCCTCGGCGATCTGAAACTCCAGCAGCGCATCGAACTGCTCATAATTTACCTTTCCGTCCTCGTACATCGGCGTGACGATAGCCACGCCCGCTCCCTTAAAAACAGCCATCTGATTTTCCTCCGTCCGCTTTAGATTTTATTTCAGGAAGACACATGTCTTATGTAAAAATAAAACGCCGGCGAGACAAAGCGCCGGCGAACGATCCAACAGGAATATCCTTCCGATAGCGCCCCATCCGATTACCGAATGACAGTCATACAGCTCTTAACTGTATGCCCAAGGATAAGACCTGCAGGACGTCTTCCCTTTCGGCGTCTTTCCCTTTCCCCTTCTCTCTCCTGCGCCTGCCGCATCGAGAAAGGTACTTTTGAAAAACGCGACCTCTATCTCCCTACTTATATATGCATCATAGCATCTTAGACAGCATGTGTCAATAAATTATTAAAAATCCCAAGAATCGTCAGGGCTCCGTATCCTCCACGATCTCCAGCTTGCTCACGGACACCTCGAATGCCACTCTTTTTTCCACGTTCTCCTCGTCCAGCTTTTTCATGTACTCACGGCTCTGGATCCTGCCCCATACGCAGCAGCGCTCTCCGACCTTAAAATTATTTGCGTAGCGGGCGTTCCTTCCCCAACAGATGCAGGGTATGTAATCGGACTTTCCGTAAGGTCTGTTCACCGCCAGAAGAAGATCCGCGATCTCTCTGCCAAGAGGGGTCTTGCGGTAGATAGGCTCCTTGCAGATGTAGCCGTCGAGAAAGATCTGATTTGTCTTGGAGCTCTCCTCCACCTCATCGATGAAGCTGACTTCCCTGGCAAACACGGACAGGACCAGTCTGTTCCTTCTCTCCTCATGGCGATTGTAGGATCTGAACTGACCGTTCACGCAGATCAGGGAACCCACATAATTCTCCGCAACGTCCATAAGGCGCTCGGAGACCATGACGGGAATGATATCATAGCTCTCGCTGAGACGCTTGCATCTCACATCCACCATGTAGAACCCCTCGCCGTAGATCTGATGGCTGTAGGAAAAACCGCTCACGATTTCCCCCATGACCGTTACCTGATTGTTTTCAATTACTTTATCTGTCATTTTTCCTCTCCTTCTGCCGCTTTATCGGCTTGTCTCGTGCTTAAGCTTTACGCCTCTTTGTGGATATTATTATATATACAATATTTCCGGCAAAATTAGTACTGTTTTTCATCGCGGATATTTCCATTTTTCGTCGTTAAAATTTATATTCAGACTTATATTATCACTTATTCCCCACCAAAAAAGCAACTACTTTTTTCAGACGACCGCGATGTACGCTTGCATACGGTCTGAAATGGTGCTATACTGTAACGGTTTGAAATTCGACAAAAGTTTTCGTCGACAAAAAATTCAAAACCGTTTTGAAAGGACCGATCAATAGATGAGACAGAAAAGAGAAGACGTCAGAAACGTAGCTATCATCGCCCATGTGGACCACGGCAAAACGACTCTGGTGGACGAGCTTCTGAAACAGAGCGGCGTGTTCCGAGAGGGGCAGGAGGTGGCCGAACGAGTCATGGACTCCAACGATATCGAGCGGGAGCGCGGCATCACCATATTGTCCAAGAATACCGCCGTTATGTACAAAAACACCAAGATCAACATCATAGACACCCCGGGCCATGCGGACTTCGGCGGCGAGGTGGAGCGCGTGCTGAAAATGGTGAACGGCGTCATTCTGGTGGTGGACGCCTTCGAGGGCGCGATGCCCCAGACCAAATTCGTGCTGCGCAAGGCCCTGGAGCTGAAGCTTCCCGTCATCGTCTGCATCAACAAGACGGACCGTCCCGAGGCCCGTCCGGGTGAGGTGGTGGACGAGGTGCTGGAGCTGTTCCTTGAGCTGGACGCCGACGATGCCCAGCTGGACTGTCCCTTTGTCTTCGCCTCCGCCAAGACGGGCGTCGCCTCGCTGGACGCCGGGAAGCCGGGCGTAAGCATGGAGCCGCTGTTCGAGACGATCCTGAATTACATTCCCGCTCCGGAGGGCGATCCCGACGCCGGCACTCAGGTGTTGATCAGCACCATCGACTATAACGAGTACGTGGGCCGAATCGGCGTGGGGAAGGTGGACAACGGGCAGATCAAGGTCAATCAGGAGGTAGTCATCTGCAACCACCATGAGCCCGACAAACAGACCAAGGTAAAGGTCAGCAAGCTCTACGAATTCGACGGGCTGAACAAGGTGGAGGTGAAGGAGGCCGGTATCGGCTCCATTGTGGCCATCTCCGGCATCAGCGATATCCATATCGGCGACACGCTCTGCTCTCCCGACTGCGCAAACCCCATTCCCTTCCAGAAGATCAGCGAACCCACCATCGCCATGCAGTTCATGGTGAACGATTCCCCTCTGGCAGGTCAGGAGGGAAAATACGTGACCAGCCGCCATATTCGCGACAGACTGTTCCGCGAGCTGAACACGGACGTCTCGCTCCGTGTGGAGGAGACGGACACCACCGAGTGCTTCAAGGTGTCCGGCAGGGGCGAGCTGCATCTGTCCGTCCTGATCGAAAACATGCGCAGGGAGGGCTATGAGTTCGCCGTCAGCAAGGCGGAGGTGCTCTACAAGACCGACGAGAACGGCAAGCGCACGGAACCGATGGAGCTTTGCTACATTGATGTACCCAACGAGTACGCCGGCGCCGTCATCGAAAAGCTGGGACAGCGAAAGGGCGAGCTGCGCAATATGGGCTCCGTCTCCGGCGGCACGGGAACTCGCCTTGAGTTCTCCATTCCGGCAAGGGGCCTGATCGGTTACAGGGGCGAATTTATGACGGACACCAAGGGCAACGGCATCATGAATACCGTCTTCGACGGCTACGCTCCCTATAAGGGCGATATCCAGTACCGCAAGCAGGGCTCCCTGATCGCCTTTGAAGCGGGGGAAGCCATCACCTACGGCCTCTTTAACGCGCAGGAGCGCGGCACCCTGTTCATCGGCCCCGGCGAGAAGGTGTACGCCGGCATGGTGATCGGTCAGACAGGCCGAAGCGAGGACATCGAAGTGAACGTCTGCAAGAAAAAGCAGCTGACCAACACCCGCGCCTCCGGTTCGGACGACGCCCTGCGTCTGACGCCTCCCAAGATCCTTTCTCTGGAGCAGGCTCTCGACTTTATCGACACGGACGAGCTTTTGGAGGTAACTCCCGTCTCCCTGCGGATCCGCAAAAAGATACTGGATCCCACCATGCGCAAGAGAGCCGCCATGAAAAATTAGTGCTCCAGCATATTCTCGATAAAGATTCCGTATCCTCTGGTGCTGTCCTGCACCAGAACATGGGTGACGGCCCCGATGAGCTTTCCGTTCTGAATGATGGGGCTGCCGCTCATGCCCTGCACGATCCCGCCTGTGACTTCCAAAAGGTTGGGATCCGTGACCTTCAGTTCGATTCCCCTGTTCACATTGTCGTGATCGAGATGTATCTCCGTGATCTCCACGTCATAATACTCCGTGCGGTCCTCCACGGTACAGAGGATCTGGGCCGGCCCTTTCTGTATTTCCTGCTTCAGACCGATGGGAATCGGCTCCTGATCTGCCAGCTCTGCCGCATTTTCATTGCATATTCCGAAGATCCCGCGGCTGCTGTTGCTGGTGATATCCCCCAGCACATTCTCCGGCGAATAGACGATCATTCCCGTCATCTCGCCGGGATCGCCGTCGCTTCCCTTTCTGATGTTCACGATATCGGTGCTGTAGAGCGTCCCGTCCTGCATGTGCATCAATGTGCTGGTATCGATATCGTTGATCCCGTGTCCCAAAGCGCCGAAATTCCCCTCGGGGTCGATATAAGTCATCGTGCCGACGCCCTGCGCATTGTCCCTGATCCACACGCCGATCTTATACTCGCCGTTTGCGTCCTGCACAGGATCCACGCTGACTTCCGTGATCTCACCGTCGCGCTCCAGCGTCAAAGCAAGCTGTTTCCCGCCGCTCTCCCGAACGCGGCGGATAAAATCTTCCTTTTCCGTGACGTCCTCGCCGTTTACCTTGCGGATATAGTCTCCCGATCTCAAGACATATCTTCCCGGCGAATAGCTGACGCCGTTCATTCCCCGAAATTCACCGGTGCCTACCACCAACACCCCGTTCGTCTTCACGTAGATTCCCACGGGCGCCCCCACGGGAATCAGCTCCTGATCCTCAATGACCTGAATATCTACCTGCTTGATGGGGAGAAAGCCGAACAGCCTCACGGACATGCGATAGCTGGACTCCCCGGGCGCTTTCATGGTCACCGGCTTGCTTAAATCAATGTGCACGGCTCCCGCCGGAATATTGCTGGTTCCTGTCTCGCTGACGCTTACGATCTGCGCCTGTGCCGGCACGCCCAAAAAGAACGACTGCTCCTTGTCTGCCCGCACATTGAGGACCGAAGGAATATTGCTGTCTATGCGGTAATAGAGCGTACAGGCAAGGGCCGTGCAGCTTACCGCCAGCACCGCACAGAGGCAAAAGCGGTAGATCTTAAGCCGCCTCAATCTCCTTTTCCAGTCCTGCAGCAGGATCACCATGTCCTGCCCGGCCTGTTTTCTGATCGTCTCGTCGCTTTTTGCGCCTATCCGCCGTCTCATGCACACACACTCCCTGCATTTTTTGTTGCCTTACAATGCCGCCTGCGGTATTGTTTCAGATCACATTGCCCACGATCCAATGTTGACAGTGTGTGTACTTTTCCGGTTTTTTATTACAAAACCCTTTTATTTTGTTGTGGATATTGCTTTTTATTCTGCTTGTTTTTTATCCTGCTTCTTTTGTCCCATTTCTTTTATCCTTTTTTATTCTATCTTTCTTTGTAGGAAAGCGCCTGCGCCCGCATCTGACGCGCATTGGACAGCGCCTCCTCGGTCAGCGTGTCGCTGCCTAAGAGCCTTGCCAGCTCCGTCAGGCTCTCCTCCCCTTCCACGGGCTTGATGTCCGTGATGGTGTTGTCCTGCGTGCTGCTCTTTTCGATGACAAAATGGCTGTCCGCCATAGCCGCGATCTGAGGAAGATGGGTGATACAGAGCACCTGAGTGTCCCGCGCCACGGTGTCTAATTTCTCGGACACCTTCCACGCCGTTCTCCCGCTGATTCCCGCGTCGATTTCATCAAAGATCAGCGTTCCCACGGCGCCTTTTCCCGCCAGAACGGTCTTGATTGCCAGCATGATCCTCGACAGCTCCCCGCCGCTGGCCACCTGGCTCAGGGGCTTTAAGCTCTCCCCAGGGTTGGTGGAGATCAGAAACTCCACGTCGTCATATCCCTTGGAGGTGATCTCCTGATGGGGACGCACCGCGATCTCGAACTCCACCGTCAGAAAATTCAACTGCTGCAGGGCTTCCTTAAGCTGCCCTGCCAGACGGCCCGCGTTCTCGGACCGCAGCGCGGACAGTTCGCCGCACGCTTCCTCCAGCTCCCGTTCCCGCTCCCCCAGCCGTGCCTTCAGCTTTTCCAGATAGGCGTCGTAATCCGAGAGCTTTGCAAGCTGCTGCTGCCGCTCCTGCCCGTACCGGATCACCGCCTGTATCGTGCCCCCGTACTTCTCCTTCAGCCGGTTCAGCACATTCAGCCTTTCCTCCGTGCGCTGAAAGTCCTCCCCGTCAAATTCGCAGCGGCTCATATATTCCGAGATGTCTCTGTTGTAATCGGCCAGCAGACTGTCTATTTCCGTAAGCTGTCCCTCCAGCTCCTCCAGCCTGCCGTCATATGCGGAGACGCTGCGCAATGCCTTCAGTGCACGGCCAAGCTCCGCCCCCGCGCCGCTCTCAAAATCGCCTCCGGTGTACCGGTAGCTCTCCGTCAGGCTCTCCAGGATCCGCTTGCCGTTGACCATGAGACGGTAGCTTTTCTCCAATTCCTCATCTTCGCCGGGAACAGGCTTTGCCGCCTCGATCTCCTGCAGCTCGAACTCTGCCAGAGACTGCTCCCTGGCCTTGGCGGCTTCGTCCATCGTCTCGTTCTCAAGCTCCGCGCGCAGCTTCCCGCACTCGCGGTAAAGCTCCGACACCCGCTGTGCCGCGGGCGGCAGCTTCTCCCCGCAGTACCCGTCCAGAATCTCCATGTGGTTTTTCTTGTGCAAAAGGGACTGGTGCTCGTGCTGACCGTAGATGTCCAGAAGCGATTCCGCCAGCTCCTTCACCTGTCTGGCCGTGACGGTCTCCCCGTTGATCCTGCATATGCTCTTGCCCGCCTGCAGACGTCTGGTGAGAATCACGGTGCCGTCCTCCTGAGGCTCTATTCCCAAGCTCTCCAGCTTCTCTCGCACCCCTTGGCTGTCATCGTCGAACATCAGCTCCACCAGAGCGCTCTCGGCGCCCCTGCGCAGCATGTCCTTCTCGAATTTTGCGCCCAAGGCCAGATTAAGGCTTCCGATCAACAGCGATTTTCCCGCGCCCGTCTCTCCGGTAAGAATATTCAGACCGGGTCCGAACTCCACCTCGACCTCCTCTATCAGCGCCAGATTTTTCACGTGTAAGCTCTGCAGCATGTATCCTCTCATTCCGCCGTAAATACGGCCAAAAAATGTTTTTATCTCTTTAGGGAGCTCTCCAGCTTCTCCATCAGCTTGGCGGCTCCCTCGCCGGTGCGCACCGCCGCAAAGATGGTGTCGTCACCCGCAATACAGCCCACTATCTCCGGAAATTTCAGCTCGTCCAGCGCAGCCGCCACGGCCATTGCCATTCCGGACACCGTCCGTATCACCAATATGTTCTGGGCGATATCCATGGAGAGAAAGCCGTCGCGCAATACCCGCAAGAACTTGTCCTGTCCCTGACCGCCCTCCTGCTCCTGCTGCAAGGCCGCATATTTCTGACGGCCTCCGGCCGCCGACACCTTGGTGAGCTTCAGCTCTCTGATATCTCTGGACACGGTCGCCTGGGTCACGGAAAGTCCCGCTTCCTTCAGCCTGTCGGCCAACTCCTCCTGGGTCTCCACGTCGAACTCCTGCACCAGCTCCAAAATCTTTCCCTGTCGAATCTTCTTCATAGCGCCCTCTCAATCCGTCATTTTCCGCTGAAGCACCTCGAGAAAGCTCACCCGATTCAGCTTGATGAATTCCGTGATCTGACCGGACTCTGTCACCCGCACTCTGTCGCCCGTGCGCAGAGGGATCACATGGCTTCCGTCAAAATTTGCCTCCACCGTCTGTATCCTGTCTTCCCTTCCCTCGGGAATCTCGATCTCGATCACATCTTCCGGCGAAAAAATAATGCTGCGCTGGTTCAGGGTGTGGGGACAGATCGGGGTGAGCATAATAAGCCTTGCCTTCGGTTCCACCAGCGGGCCGCCCGCGGAAAGGTTATAGCCCGTAGAGCCCGTGGGGGTAGTGACGATGACCCCGTCCGCATTATACTCGTGAAGGAACTGGCCGTTGACGTAAATCCTGAACTTGATGATCTGCAGAGAACCCACGCGGGAGATGACGATATCGTTCAGCGCCCAGCCCTCCTCGGTGCGCCCGTCCGCAAAGACCGCCTTTCCCTTGAGCATCATTCTGCTCTCCTGCGCATAGTCCCCGGCGATCAGACGGTCCAGCGCCTCCTCCAGATACTCCGGCTCGATCTCCGTCATATATCCCAGCGTTCCCAGCTTCACGCCGATGATGGGGATATGCAGCGCCTTCGTCTCTCTTGCCGCGCGAAGCACGGTACCGTCGCCGCCCAGAACCAGCATACAGTCCACGTCGCCCGGAATATCCTCCGGCACTTCCTGTCCGTCTGCAGACATGCGCCTTCCCGCCTGTCTGCTCTCCCCCGTCCGCATCGTAACGCGCTGGCCCTTGCCCTCCAGGTACTGACAGATCCGCTTCGTGACGGTCCTATCTTGGTCCTTATGTTCGTTGGTATAGATCAGAAAATGCTTCATACCTCTCTCCTAAACTGCGTGCGAGCGCTCCACCGTCCCGGCTATGCGCTCCTCCCACTCCGTGGTATGCGACAGCCCTGTTCCCGCCTGCTGCAATTCTCTCAATCTCTCCTCTGCGGCGCCCTCCGTCAGCGCACCGATCTCCTCATCCGGCTCCCGCTCTTTTCCCAGGTACAGCAGATACTCTATATTTCCCTCGGGTCCCTTTATAGGAGAATAATCCAGATCCAGCACCGCAAATCCGATGCTGTCCGCATAATCTACGATCTTAGAGATGACCTCGCGGTGCGTCTTTTCCTCCCGCACCACGCCGTTCTTTCCCACCTTCTCGCGGCCCGCCTCGAACTGCGGCTTCACCAGACATACCATCTTCGCACCGCATTTTAACAGATTTCTCGCCGGTATCAGTATCTTGGTAAGCGAGATAAAGGAGACGTCTGCGCCGGCGAAATCAGGCTCTTCCCCGATATCCTCCCGCACCGTATAACGAAAGTTCGTCTGCTCCATGCAGACCACCCGCGCATCGCTTCGCAGCTTCCACGCAAGCTGTCCCCGCCCCACATCTACGGAATAGACCTTCGCCGCTCCGTTTTGCAGCATACAGTCGGTAAATCCCCCTGTGGAAGCGCCGATATCCAGACACACACAGCCCTCCAGACTGATGGGCCAGACCTTCAGGGCCTTCTCCAGCTTCAGTCCGCCGCGGCTCACGTATTTTAGATCGTTCCCCCGAACCTCCAGCTTGAGCCCCTCCTCCGCAAAGGAGGCGCCCGCCTTGTCTTCCTTCTGACCGTTCACATAGACGCTGCCCGACATGATGACGGCTCTGGCCTTTTCCCTGGACTGCGCGTATCCTCTCTCCACCAGAAGCACATCCAACCGCTTTTTCATCTAAATTAATCCTTCCTGCTTCCGGCGAGCTTTTGGCAGATCTTATCCGTGATGCTGTCCGCATCGATACCGATCTCCTGCTTTAAGAGCTCCACATTTCCGTGCTCCACATAAGCGTCGGGAATGGCAATGCTCAAAAAAGCGTTGTGCAGATCGCTCCGGTTCATAAAATCCAGCACCTTTTCCCCGTAGCCGCCCGCCGAAACGTTCTCCTCCAAGGTGACGATCAGCACATGATCCCTGCAGGCGTCCCTGACGGCGTCCTCGTCTATGGGCTTCACAAAGCGCCCGTTGATCAGGCTGACATGGTATCCCTTTTCCTTCAGCGCCTGCCTTACGGTCTCTGCCGTCTTCACCATGCTGCCCACCGCAAAGAGCGCGATGTCCCGCTCCCTGTAGATCCACTCGGCCTTTCCCAGCTCTATGGGCGCTCGGTATTCCTTCAGACCGTCGTAGGCCGTGCCTCTGGGGTAGCGTATGGCGATGGGGGCCGACAGATTGACGGCAAATTTCAGCATGTCGGACAGCTCCCACTTGTTCTTCGGCGCACAGATATGCATATTGGGAATACCGGAAAGGTAGGTGAAATCAAAGATGCCCTGATGCGTCTCGCCGTCGCTTCCCACCAGCCCCGCTCTGTCTATGGCAAACACCACGGGCAGGTTCTGCAGACAGACATCGTGAAGGATCTGGTCGTAAGCTCTCTGCAGGAAAGAGGAATAGACCGCCACAATGGGCTTCAGGCCGCCTGCGGCCAGACCCGCCGCAAAGGTCACCGCATGTTCCTCCGCGATGCCTACGTCGAAGAATCGGTCCGGATACATGTTGCGAAAACGTTTTAGGCCCGTGCCGTCCGGCATCGCGGCCGTGATGGCCACCACCTTCTCGTCTCTGGCGCCCAGCTTGCACATCACCGTGGAGAAAATATCCGTATAATTTGCCACCGTTCTGGGGTGGGAGGGAATCCCCGTCTCAATGTCGAAGGGTTCGGCGCCGTGGAATCTGGCGGGATGCCGCTCCGCGGGCTCGTAGCCCTTGCCCTTCTGGGTCAGCACATGAATGAGCACGGGCCCCTCCACTCTCTTTGCCTCGTTGATCACCCGCACCATTCCCTCGATGTTATGGCCGTCCACGGGCCCCAGATAGGTAATGCCCATGTCCTCAAAGAACATTCCCGGGATCACGAGCTGCTTGAAGCTGCTCTTTGCCCTGCGAATGCCCTTGATGGTGCTTCCGCCCCACCTGGTGCCGCGCAGATAATTGTAGATGCCCTCCTTCAGGTCCAGATACCCTGTGGCTGTCCTGATATTGTTCAGATATTTTGAAAAACCGCCCACATTCTCGGAGATGGACATATTGTTGTCGTTCAGAATAATGATAAAATTCGTTTCCAGACGGGCGGCGTTGTTCAGCGCCTCGTAGGCCATGCCGCCGGTCATGGATCCGTCTCCGATCACGGAGACGATGGTGCTGCTCTCTCCCTTTAAGTCTCTGGCCTTCACCAGGCCCAGCCCCGCCGATACGGAGGTGGAGCTGTGTCCCGTGTCGAACACATCGCAGTCGCTCTCCTTTCTCTTGGGAAAGCCGCTGAGGCCGTGGAACTGCCTGAGATGGTCAAAGCCTTCCCCGCGTCCCGTCAGTATCTTATGGGTATAGGATTGATGTCCCACGTCCCAGACGATCTTATCCTCCGGCAGATTCAGCGCAAGGTGCAGCGCCATGGTCAGCTCCACCGTTCCGAGATTAGAGCCCAGATGACCTCCCGTAACGCTGATCTTGCGGATCAGGAAATCTCGTATTTCCTGCGCGAGCTGGCCATAGTCCTCCCGCCTTATCTCCTTGATATCGTTCGCCTGCTTAATGGTCTCCAACAGCATTCCTTATCCCTCTCTTATCTCTACTTGCGCCGATGGACCAGCGTATAGATCAGTTCCTCCAAAAATTCGCTGTCCCCGTCGATGCTTCTCAGGTATTTCTCCACCGCTTCTTCCGAGAGCGATTCCACCAGCATCTTGGCATCCTCCAGACCGTACAGCGTCACATAGGTCTGCTTGCTGTTCTGCGCGTCGCTTCCCACGGGCTTTCCCAGCTCCGAGCTGTCTCCCACCACGTCCAGGATATCATCCTGTATCTGGAAGGCCATGCCGATATTCTCCGCACAGCACTCCAGCGCGCGGACCTGCTCCGCGGAAGCGCCCGCCAGAATCGCGCCGATCTTCATGGAAGCCGCGATCAGTGCTCCCGTCTTGTGTTCATGGATAAAATGCAGCTGCACCTCCGTCATGGGGGACTCCTGCGTCTGGGCCTCGATATCCACCGTCTGCCCGCCGATCATGCCGTAGATGCCGGCATTGTGCCCCAGAACGGACAGGGCGCGGACAATTCTCCCCATGGCCTCCGCGTCTGTTGCGTCCACCGCTTCAAACGCCTTAAGCGCCGTCTCGAAAGCATAGTTCAGCAGGCCGTCGCCCGCCAGTATACCCATGGCCTCTCCGTACACCTTCCACGTGGTCTCCCTGCCCCTGCGGTACTCGTCGTTATCCATAGCCGGCAGGTCGTCATGGACCAGCGAATAGGTGTGGATCATCTCGATGGCCGCCAGAAAGGGTTCTATCTCCTTCCCCGTGCCGCCGCAGAGCCGATAGGTCTCCAGCATCAGCATAGGGCGAAGCCTCTTTCCTCCCGCCAGAACGCTGTAATTCATGGCCTGAAGCACCGTCCTCTGCCAGCCCTCCTCCCTGGGAAGAAAACTGCCGATGATCTCCTCGATCTCTTTTACTTTTTTCTGCAGCACTGCGTCAAATTTCTGTCTCTCCATGATCCCATTCCTCCGGCTCGCCGCTCTCGCTCAGCATCTGCACCTGCTTTTCCACCTTGTCTATCTGGTCGTTGCACTGTTTCAGGATCTCCATGCCCTGACTGTAAGCCTTGAAGGCGTCCTCCAGAGAGATATCCTCCTGCTCCAGGGTTTCAAGGACTTTGTCCAGGCGCTCAAAATTTTCTTCCAGACCGTATTGTTTTTCTTCGCTCATAACTGCCTCTTTTCCTCCTGCCTGCGGCTCCTGACGGGCTGCCTTGCGTCCCTATACGGTCCGCGGCCCATCGGCGTCTGTCTGCTCCACACGCGCCCGCAGACTGCCGTCACAAAATTGTATCCTCAGGGCCTGTCCTACCTTTGTCTGCGCCACGGACCGGACATTCGCACCGTTCTCGTCGGAGACATAGGAAAAGCCGCTGTTCAACTTTTCCAAAGGGGAGAGCCCCTTTAACCGCTCGATATAGAGAGCCAGCCGATGACGCCTTTCCGCCAGCAGCCTCTGCATTCCGGCCTGCAGCTTTTCTTCCGCGGACAGAGCCTGCATACGGTTCTCGCGAATACGCCCCGCCGGACTTGCCGCCTTCAGACGAAGGCTCATGCGCTCCGCCAGGGACCGCTTCTCCCGAAGGACTCCCTCCATGGCCCGCTCCAGGCCCTCCCGATACGCCGCAAGCTCCCCGTAAATTTCCCTGATATCCGTCACTGCCAGCTCCGCAGCCGCCGAGGGCGTAGGCGCCCGCAGATCCGCCACAAAGTCAATGATCGTCGTATCCGTCTCATGTCCCACGGCCGAGATCACGGGCACGGAGCACTGAAATACCGCCTCCGCCACCTCTCGCTCGTTAAAGGCCCAGAGATCTTCAATGGAGCCTCCTCCTCTGCCGACGATCATCACGTCCACATTCAGCCGCTCCAGAGCGCGGATTCCGTTCACAATGCTTGCCGCTGCCGCCTCGCCCTGCACAATGGCGGGGTAGAGAATGATCTGCACATAGGGATTGCGTCTTCCCGCAATCTGGATAATATCGCGCACGGCAGCCCCCGTGGAAGCGGTGACTACCCCCAATGTCTTTATGTATCTGGGAATGGGGCGCTTGTATTCCGGCGCGAACATTCCCGTCTCCTCCAGCTCCCGCTTGAGCTGTTCATATTTCTCATAGAGAAGCCCGTTTCCTGCCAGTTCGATCTGCTTTGCATAGAGCTGATACCTGCCGTCCCGCTCATAGACGTCCACGGCTCCTCCCACGATCACCTGCTGCCCTTCCGTGAGACGAAAAGAAAGACCCGAACGGCTGCCTGCGAACATAACGCAGCTTACTGTACCCTTAGAGTCCTTTAACGTAAAATAAATATGTCCGGAGGGGTGATATTTGCAGTTGCTCACCTCCCCTTTCACAAAGAGGCTCTGCAACAGATAGTCCTGCGTGAACATATTTTTGATATATGAATTCAGTTGCCCTACCGTATAAACACTTCGAATCTCAATCACCCTGCTTCAATATTTTTGCAAGTATGGCGTTTACGAAGCCGCCGGAGTTATCCTGACCGAATTTCTTGGCGATCTCCACCGCCTCGTTGATGGCCACTCCGGCGGGAATATCGTCGTCAAAGCACATTTCATACACTGCAAGGCGCAGAACGGTGAGCTCCACCTTGCCTATGCGCGATGTGTTCCACCCTTCCGTGTTGTCGTTGATCAGCTTGTCGATCTCGGGCAGCTTCCCGCAGACCGCCTGACATCTGGACTTGATATAGTCGGCGTCCTCCCCGAAGTTCACGTCCTCGCTGTTCTCAAAGAACAGTCTTATCTGCTCAGGCATATCCGCCACGTCG
This sequence comes from uncultured Acetatifactor sp., assembly GCA_947624245.1. Lineage (GTDB taxonomy): Bacteria > Bacillota > Clostridia > Lachnospirales > Lachnospiraceae > Acetatifactor. The sequence continues at coordinate 44,001 of CANQJL010000009.1, forward strand.
TGAAATTCAACGCGGAACAAAAGCATAAATACCTGTTCTCTCTGCTCATGTCGTCCCATCTGTGCTTCTTTTTCCTTCCGCAAGATTTACGGTAAATACTCTGACGGCTCCTCTCAGGCCTTCACCTTGATCCCCGCGATGCGAATATTCACATCGGTACAATTCAGCCCCGTCATGTTCTCGATGGCGGACTTTACCTTTGTCTGTACGGACTGACAGGTGGCGGGAATATTGTAGCCGTATTCCATGGTGACCGCCAGATCCACCGTCACATTGTTCTCCAGCACGTCCACCTTCACGCCCTTGGTCAGGTTCTTCAAGCCCACTCTGCTCATGAGCTCGTTGGTGATATTGCCGACCATGGCGCCGACGCCCTCCACCTCAGTCGCGGCAAGGGAAGCGATCATGGCGACCACATCGTCCGCTATCTGAACAACGCCCACATTTTCCTCCTGCTTGAGCACTACGGAGCTCGTCTCCGCAGCCGCTTTCTTTTCCGTTCTCTTTTCTATCTTTTTTGCCATAGCTCTATACTCCTTCTATCGAAATTTTAACAAAGCAAAACAGCATCTATAGTGAGTATACCACACCTGTCAATCATTTGTCACCCAAAATGTCAACGACCGCTGGACAGGATTCTGCGTGTAGGCGACAGTGTCGCCGTGCCGGTCAAAATACTGAAAGATCTCCTGATCTTCTATCAAAGCGGACACGATCTCCTCATAGCACGCCTCGTCGGCGCACTTAACGGTAACGTCGTTTCTGCCCTGTCCCAGAGCTCTGTCAAAGAGCGCCGCCATCTGCTCCCTGTCATATTCGGTAAACAGCGCGCCCTCCCTGACATAATAGTTGGCCGCCGTATCGGTGCACACCGGAAGCGGCAGGCGGTCGTCAGGCACATGCGTGCGCAGCAGCTCCTGTGTAGTCACGTTCAGGTAGTCGTAATTGATATCGGGAATCGCCGCCAGGTCTCCGTCTTCCTCCTCCGATTGATAGGACGCATCTCCCCACGTGGTGTCCACATAGTAATAGCTGCCGTCGATCTTCACCAGATTCCAGGCATGACCTTCCCCGGTATGCACCGTCCCCAGGACCAGCGCGCACTCCACGTTCAGACGGTGGAGAAGATACTGCGTGGCCTTCGCATACCCCTGGCACACGGAGCTGTGATTGACGAACACCGAATAGATATTTTGATTGTCCGGAGCGTCCAGCTGATAATCCGTCTCACGGATCACGGTGTCATATACATACTTGACCTTATCATACTCGGAGGCATCGGCGTCTATGCCCGCCAGGATCCTTTGCACCTGCTCCTGTATCCGGTCGTATCGGGAGCGGATCGTGTCCGGATCCGCATTGTATTTGCCCGAAAATTCCATGGCCGTGATCTCGCCCGTTCCCCCGAATCTGGTGTATTTTGTGTAGGAATAGCCGTCCACGTAGAACAGCTCGGGATGATCGTTGAGCACACACTGAAATATCCTGTCCAGATCGTTCTCGTCAAGCCCTGCTGCCAGACCCTCCTCCGACAGCTTCACTTCTTCCCGATATTCCCCCAGAATCCGCTCTATGTCCCGATACCATATTTTTTCCGTCTCGTCCAGCGAGGAAAACGCAAAATTGCCGCCCTCCTCCAGAAAAGAAACACGATTGGCTGCCCCTTCCGCCTCGAAGGCCGTTCGATCCCCGGCTGCCGAGGCCGAGGCCGTCGGATTCGGTTCTTCGCTGATATTCAGGCTAAAGTCCTTGGGGCTCTCCGCCATAATTCCGTCCGTGCAGCCGCCCGCGAACAGGCACAGCAAAAACAGAATACCAAAAGCCCTGCCGCAATTTCTTATTCTCATCCGTCCGCTCCACTCAGTTCCTTCCAAACTCCGTAAGTACCAGCCCCTTGTTGCGGTCCAGCGTCATGCCGATGCTCCAGGAATTTACGAACAACAGCAGGGGATTTCCTTTCATGTCTTTTACCTTCTTCATATCGGAGGTTCCCGTCAGCTTATCCAGATCCACCTCGTCCTTATTCTCGATCCAGCGGATATGCTCATAGGGAAGGTTCTCCAGCCTGATCTCCACATTGTACTCATTCTCCAGCCTGTATTTGAGCACGTCGAACTGCAGCACTCCCACCACGCCTACGATGATCTCCTCCATACCGGAGTTGAGCTCCTGAAAGATCTGTATCGCGCCCTCCTGAGCGATCTGCTCGATGCCCTTCACGAACTGTTTCCGCTTCATGGTGTCCACCTGGCGCACCCGCGCGAAATGCTCCGGTGCAAAGGTGGGAATCCCCTCGTAGCAGAACTTGTCCTTCGGCATACACAGCGTGTCGCCGATGGAAAAGATACCGGGGTCGAACACGCCGATGATGTCCCCCGCATAAGCCTCGCTCAATATCTTTCTCTCGTCCGCCATGATCTGCTGGGGCTGGGACAGCCTCATGACCTTTCCGCCCTGCACATGGCGCACCTCCATCTGCGCGTCGAATTTTCCGGAGCATATCCGCATGAAAGCGATCCTGTCCCTGTGCGCCTTGTTCATATTCGCCTGTATCTTAAAGACAAAGGCGCTGAACTCATTCTCCACCGGATCGATCAGGCCGATGTCGGCCTTTCTGGGAAGCGGCGCCGTGGCCATCTTGAGAAAATGCTTCAGGAATATCTCCACGCCGAAGTTCGTCAGTGCCGAGCCGAAGCACACGGGAGTCAGCTCCCCCTTCCGCACAAGGTCCAGATCGAACTCCGCGCTGGCGCCGTCTAGGAGCTCTATCTCCTGAATCAGCTTGTCCGCCGCCTCGTCACCGATCATCTCCTTCAGATGGGCCTCATCCTGCACGGGTATCTCGGTAGCGGTGCCTTCCTTCGTGCCCTTTTCCGTGTCGGAGTAGGAAATCACACATTTCTTCTCCCTGTCGTAGACGCCCTTGAAGCTCTTTCCCGAACCGATGGGCCAGTTCACGGGACAGGTGGCGATGCCAAGCTCCTTCTCAATGTCATCCAACAGATCGAAGGTGTCGTTGGCGTCGCGGTCCATCTTATTGATGAATGTGAAAATGGGGATCTTGCGCATGACACAGACCTTGAACAGCTTTCTGGTCTGCGCCTCCACTCCCTTGGACGCATCGATGACCATGACCGCCGAGTCCGCCGCCATCAGCGTGCGGTATGTGTCCTCAGAGAAGTCCTGGTGTCCCGGCGTGTCCAGAATATTGATACAGTAGCCGTCGTATTCGAACTGCAGCACCGACGACGTGACGGAGATACCTCTCTCCTTCTCGATCTCCATCCAGTCGGATACGGCGTGTCTCGCAGTCGCTTTTCCCTTGACGCTTCCCGCCAGATTGATGGCTCCTCCGTAGAGCAGGAATTTCTCCGTCAGCGTGGTCTTTCCCGCATCAGGATGCGAAATAATCGCAAATGTGCGGCGGCGGTTGATTTCTTCCGTGTGGTTGCTCATGTCTATTTTATATCCTCCAACATGCCCTCCCCTGAAAAAGCGGGCGTAATACCAAAGTATTGTAACACAGTTGCCCCTATATCTGCAAAGGTTTTCCGTGTTCCCAGGTCCCGGGGCGCGATTTTTTTACCGTACATGAGAAAAGGCGTATATTCTCTGGTGTGATCCGTGGTGGCCGTGTAGGCGGGATCGCAGCCGTGGTCGGCGGTGAGCATCAGCACGTCGTCCTCCCGCAGCCTGCCGAGGATCTCAGGCAGACGCCCGTCAAAATACGTCAGCGCTCTCGCATAGCCGTCCACGTCTCTCCTGTGTCCGTAGAGCATATCGTAATCCACCAGATTGATGAAGCAGAGTCCCTCAAAGTCCCTGTCCAGATACTCCAGCGTCCTCGCGATGCCATCCTCGTTTCCTCCGGTGTACACGGACTCCGTGATGCCCTGCCCCGCAAAGATATCCTTGATCTTGCCGACGGCGATCACCTCCCTGCCGCTGTCCTTCAGCTGATCCAGCATGGTGACGGAGGGCGGCTGCAGAGAAAAATCATGGCGTCGGGACGTTCTTGTATAATTGCCCTTTTCTCCCAGAAACGGTCTGGCAATCACCCTGCCAACCCCGTGTTCCCCTGTCAGGATCCTGCGCGCGATACGGCAGTACTCATAGAGCGTCTCCACAGGAACCTTTTCCTCATGGGCCGCGATCTGGAACACACTGTCGGCGGAGGTGTACACGATCAGATCTCCCGTGCGCACATGCTCGTCCCCGTAATCCTGTATGACCTGTGTGCCGGAGTAAGGCATATTACAGAGCACTCCCCGACCGGTCTGCTCCCTGAAAGGCGCAAGCACCTCCTCCGGAAAGCCCTGCGGATATGTGGGGAGAGGCCGCGGTGAGTAAATACCGGCGATCTCCCAGTGCCCCACGGTGGTGTCTTTCCCCTTGGACGCCTCCCTCATGCGGGCGGTGACGGCTTCCGGAGACGCACATTTCTCCCCCGCATTCACGCCCTCTATATTAAATAGCCCAAGACGCCTCAGGTTCGGAAGCGAAAAAAACGGACTTGAGGACACGCTTCTTAAGGTGTTCACGTTCACATCTCCGTAAGAAGCCGCGTCCTCCATTCCGCCGATTCCGAAACTGTCTAAAACGATCAAAAATATTCTCTTCATGATATCTTCTGTCCTTTCGCTCCGGCTTAGGTGCCGATATGTAAAGTGTACCATAAATACCCAATAAATTATACTACTTTTTGTACTTCTTATCCGTTCCGCCCAAATCAGCGCACCACCGTGCTGATGATGATATTTTCCGCGGGTATGTCGGTCTTTCGCTTCACGATGTCCTCTATCTGGGCGCGCATCACATCATCTAAGGCGGCTGCGTTGACCACCACATCCACGGCATCGCCGTTGATGCTCACCACCACGTCGTTAAAGCCCTTTGCCTCCAACAGTATCTCTGCCGCCGACTCCTTTTCGGCGATCTCGGTCATCTTCACCATGCTGTCCACAGCGGCCTGTTTCTGTTCGTCCGTAAGGCCCGTGCTGTTGATGATCTCCATCAGGGTCTCCTTGTTGCGCGCTCTGGTCTGTTCCTTTAAAAGCTTTGCCTCGGAGAGCACCACCGCCACGTCGCTGCTCGATGTGAACACCGCTTCCCCGGGAATCTCATCCTGATTCGGAGTGACCTCTGCGACCTGATTGCCGCTGACGCTCTGCGCCGTATCCGTATTCAGATAATCCTCCGCATAGTCGCCCTCCATATCGGAATCGAGACTTTCAATCTCTCCGGTGCCTACGCCCAGCAGATCTTCCTCAGACAGGTCCAGCAGACCGTCGGACGTAAAGATATCGTCGGAATCCACGGCGCTCACATTGCCTGTGTAATCCACGTCATCATCTACTGTCAAATAGTCCTCCTCAAGACCTGTGCCCGCAAATTGCAGATACCCCGCGATGGCGATCATGATCGCAAGGGCCGTTATCATAAGCTGGTTTTTCTTGATCAGGTTTTTCACTTATTATCCCCTCTTTGCGTTTTACTATTTTATTGTATGAGCTGTCTGATAGTGATATGCATACTACTTTGTCTCCATCTTTACCACTGATACCTTGTGGGCTTCCACGTCGAACAGTGCCTGAACGATCGCGATGACGGTGCGCTTTACGCCTATGTCACCCGCGCCCTGCGCCACCACCAGGACGCCCTCTACCTCCGGCAGCACTGTCTTGACCACATAGGGCTCGCTGTCGCTTCCCACAGAGCGGTATACCACGCTGTCCCCTGCCTCCACCTGGCCTGTGACCCTGCTGCCGCCCTGGGCGTCCGTCTCGTTGACCGTCTGGCGGGTCACCGCCGCCTCCCTCTCCACCACAAGCTCCTTTGACGCCCGCAGCGTGATCATCACCTGCACACGGCCCACTCCCGCCACCTGGGACAATGCCTGCTCAAGCCTCTGCTCCAGAAGCCGCGCATACTCCTCCTCCGAAAGGTCTTCTGCCGCGGCTTCCCCGTTCCCGCTGCCGGCCTCCGTCTCCTGCCGTGATGCCGTCCCCTCCTTCTCCTCGGCGTCGCCGTTTTCCTTGCCGCCCTTTTCCATGGGTATGGCGACGATCAACAGCAGCACTCCCAGCAGCACCAGAACGATCAGATTGTCCCTGCGGAGCCACTTTTCCGGCACCTTCTCCCTGATTCGTTTTCTCCAATCCTCCCACGGCAGCCGCCCGAATCGATTCTTATTATCTTGCTTCTCCATTCTCATACCCCCTGTACGGTTCCACTTCCACCTGTATGTCCGGAATCTCCACGGACGCCTGCGTGCCGAGCACCTGCGATTCTTCCGGAATCCGCGTTCCTTCCGATGTCTGCGCTTCTTCTGATGTCTGCGTTCCTTCCGGCATCTGCGCTCCTTCCGATGTCTGCGCTCCCTCCGGCATCTGTGCTCCCTCTGATATCTGCCCCGCCGGCGCTCCCTCCGATGCCGAAGCGGCCTGCTCCTCCATTCTCCTGCGCACTTCCTCCAACGTCATCTTTTCCAGCAGGGCGTCCGCCCGCTCCGCCTCACGCCCTGCCTCCTCCATTCCCTGCTCCAGACTTTTCCGGAAATCCTCGAGCTGTGTCGCTGCCGACTGTCTCCCCGTTCCCGCGAGCAGACCTGCCACGGGCAAAAACAGCTGGATCAGCACCATGACGCTGACGAGCAGCTTCAGATATTTTTCATAGGACTCATGGGGCCTGAAATGCACCACAGCCTGTGCGCAGATCATAAAGATTCCCGTCCTGCAGACGGCCCGAAATAAAGCGGTTCCCATATTTTTTTCTCCTTCTCACATGGAGGCCGTGATTACTGCCATGCAGACCAACAAAAGCAGCATTGCCGTTCCCGCAGTGCGAAGGAGCAGCATTCCCGCGTCTCCCGTGCGGTTCGCGCAGTTGGTGATCCGCTTGTCACAGACGATTCCCATAAACGCCGCGGAGCATTTCATCAAAAGCGCTATGGCGGCGATCTTCATAAGCGGCGCCGCGCACATCACCAAGAACAGCAGAAGCAGCACCACGCCCACGCTGTTCTTTACCATCACGGCGGAGCTCAGCACCATTTCCACCACGCCGTCAGCGGCATTGCCTACCCCGGGAATGGCGGACACGATCTTCTGCAGGGCGGAAGTCCGCACGGTATCTACCACCGGCGTGATCAGCGCCTGAAGAATGCTCAGTCCCGCCACGACCCCCAGCGTCCCCTTCAGCACCCAGCCGATTCCCTTCTCCAGCAGGTCGATCACCAGAGTCAGCTTCTCCTCCACCCAGACGCCGTTGATCACCACCAGCATACACATGCTGTAGATCAGAGGAAGCAGCCCTGCGGAAAGCAGGTTCTGAATGCCGTATATGATCAGCAGCATCATCTGATAGGAAGCCCCCGCCGTCACCGAGCCCGTGGAAATTCCCAGCGAGATCAGATAGGCGGGAATCATGAGCTGAATGAACAGCACCACGTTCCCCATGGCGTCCGACGCGGTGGACGCCGCCTGATGAAAGCACTTCAACAGCACCACCGTGAACAGAAGGTAGGTAAAATAGAAGCTGATATCCGCCACCTGGCGCCTGTCGAAGATTTCCACGAAATGCGTCATCAGCGCCGACACGATCCCCAGCACCAGAAACCAGACAAAGATATTGCGCATACCGGCCAGCTGCCCCGCAAAGTCCGCCAGCACTCCCTCGAAAAGTCCGCCCACGGCGCCGAATATGTCCCCCTGCATCACCTGTCCCAGAATCGCTTCCAGAGACAGGGAACTGCGCGGGAACAGCGTCTGCATTCCCTCGTTCAGCCGGTCCAGCCCGTAGTCCTGCCAGATTGCATTCATATCCATCGACATTGCCCTCCGCCTTCACATAAAATTACGGATCTGCTCTATCACGGCAAACAGCACCGGCAGGCCCGCGAACATGACGGCCAGCTTTCCCAGCACCTCTATCTGCCCCGCCACCGACTGATATCCGGCGTCCTTGCAGATACCGGAGCTGAACTCGCAGACATAGGTGATTCCGATGACCTTGAGCAGAATGCCGAGATAGCTCTCCGCGCCGTCCAGATATCCCCGTATCCTGTCCAGCTGTCCGAGAACGGCCTCCACCTGCCGTATGGCATACCAGAAGATCAAAATGCCTGTTCCCAGCCCGATATAGATGCCGTACTCCGGCTTCTGGGCCTTGAACTGCACCGCCAGGAGCACCCCTGCTATTCCCAAGAATCCCATCTTTATCAGTTCCTGCATACGATGAACCTCCTACAGTGAAAACAAGGTCTGTATCGTCTGGAACAGTTCATATATGTACGGCACGATCCACGTCAGCACCAGGATCAGTCCGGCCAGACTGATGAGAAAGGCATGTTCCTCCCGCCCGCTGTGCTTCAGCACCTGACTGAGTATCGTCACCAGTATTCCCACCGCCGCTATTCTAAATATCAGACTTATTCCCATAATCTCCCGCCTTCCGCCGAATTTCTTCCACAGAGCCCTACCACAGCGCGATGATGAGCAGCAGCCCTCCCATCGCGCCGAGCCCTACGGCCATTTTGCATTTATCGGTATTTTCGCGCTCCAGCTGCTTCACGGTACCCGCCATCAGCTCCCTGCTCTGCTCCATGGCGCGAAGCTGCATCTGCCCGTCCGTGTAACCGCCGCTTGAGGCGACCTGCAGAAAGACCTCTCTGTCCTCCTGCTTCAGCGGAAGCGTCTCCAGCGGCCCCTGCAGGCATTCCCGAAAGACTTCCGCAAACGACGCTCCCGTGTTCTCACACATCTTCGCATCGATGCTGTCAAAGGCTTCCGCAAAGGGAGAGGAAAGCCTTGCGGATACGTTCCTGCAGCTCTCCGGAAGCGTGGCCCTGCCGTACCGCACCTCGCTTTCCAAAAGCTCCAGCACCGTCCCCAGCATTCTCAGCGCTTTCACCCGTCCCAAAAGCTGTCCCCGATACCAGAATCCCAGCCCCAGGCACCCGAAAAATATCATCATGCCGCCGGCAAATTTAAGCATTGCTCTCCCCCATTTCGACGACCTGTCTCACGATGCAGCGCCCGTTCTCTTTACCCAGCAGGAAACAGATATCGAACAGTCCGGCCCATTTCTCTTTGTCTGCGCCGAACCGCCGCTTCACATCCTTTATGCTCTCCCCGTGTACCGTCGCCAGTATCCTGCAGCCGCAGGCGGAGGCCCGGGCCAGCTGCTCCAGCTCCCCACTGCTTCCCAGCTCGTCTATGGCAATGACCTGGGGCGACATGGAGCGAAGCAAGAGCAGCATTCCCACAAGCTTCGGACAGCCGTCCAGCACATCCGTGCGCATACCGAGGTCGTTTTGGGGAATCCCGCAGAAGGACCCCGCCAATTCCGACCGCTCGTCCACCACTCCCACCGTCATTCCTCTGCCGTAAGCACAGCCGTCCGATATCTGACGGATCAGGTCCCGCAGAAGCGTTGTCTTTCCGCACCCGGGCGGCGAGACGATCAGCGCGCTCTTCAGCCCCTGCTCCCCGTACATATGGGAAATGACGCCGTCCGCCGCACCCATGACCTGATGGGATATCCTGATATTGATGTAGGAAATATTCTTGATGCTGCGAAGTCTCCCGTCGCTTTCCAGCACTGCTTGTCCCGCCACTCCTACCCTGTGTCCGCCGCTGACCGTGATAAAGCCCTGACGCAGTTCCTCCTCAAAGGCGTAGAGGGAATAGTGGCAGATATGCTTCAGCAGTCCCTCCAGCTCCCGAGGCGAAACGCACAGGGCGCGGAGGGAGCTGTCGGACAGGGAGCCGTCCGGCTGCAGAAAGCGCTCCCTGCCGCCCATATATATCACAACGGGCCGAAACGCCCGCAGACGAATCTCCTGTATGTCCTTCTGACAGGCCGCCGTCTGCTGCCAGAGGCCGCGCTGCTCTGCGGGAAACAGCTGCAGGATCGTATTTTTCACCGGTATCTCCCCCTTTCCTTCCCCTGCGCCAGACGCAAACGGACGCGCACGGGTTTGTCCCCTCTCTCAAATATATGAAGACGCGCCGAGTATATTCCTGTGAAATTTTAGGCAAACCTTTCTTTTTTCCGAAAATTCCGCACAGAAAAAGCCGGGCATCTGTCCGGCAACAGAAAAAACGCCGCCGGACATAAGCCGGCGGCTAAAAATTACATTTAAAATCACCTAAATCAGAGATACTCTCTGGACGTTCGATGGCGGCTGAAAATTACATTTAAGATCAGTAGGTACAGATATTGTGGTAAATGCGGTAAAATCCTCCGCCCAGATTCTGCACCTGAATCTGAATGGAGAAATTGTCCCTCTTAAGCTCCGCCAGCGCCGCGTCCACATAGCCGCTGCGATAGGCGCCGCTGCTGTAGGCGCTCTCCACGCTGCTCCACAGACTTGCAGGCACTACATTGCTGAACTGCCTGTCCCCCGCGCCGACCCGTTTCATCTGCGCCTTACAATCGTCATAGTATTCCGTCAGCGTATCCAGCACTTCCTCCTCGGTGACGCCGGCCTTCTGCAGATTCCTCTGACGCTCCGCTTCCTCGGCGGAAAGCTCCGGCTCATCGCTGCCCGTGCTCTCTCCCTCACTCTTGCCGCGGTCCTCCCACACGAGAGGCTTGCTGGGATTGGGATTGATCAGACTCTCGGAGGAGTCGCCTCCGCTCACCTCTGTATCCCCTCCGCTCACCTCTGTGCCGTCACCGGCCGGCGAGCCTTGGCCGTCCTGGGCGTTATCCCCGGCAGAATCCGCGGGCTCGGAAGCGATAGGCTGCTTGGAATCGCCCCCGTAGAGAGTGCCCGTACAGGCGGGCAGATACACGGAGAGTCCTGTCCTGACATGCGTTCCCGCAAACTCCGCATCACTTTTATTATAATAGTCGTAAGTCATAGGTTCGATGTCGTCCCAGGTCAGGTCCACATTGTAATATTTGCCGTCCAGCAGGACAATGTTCCAGGCATGTGCCTCCCCCGCATAGCCGGTGCAGTAGTAGCACGGAATCCCCAGCTGCGTCATCAGCAGCTGAAAAGCTCTGGCATATCCCGCGCAGACAGTCCGGCCGTTCTCTATGGCGCTGTAAGCCACCTGATTGTACGGAGCGTTCCTGTCATAAGCCGCCATCTCGGCCAGCGCGTCATGGACGTACTTTTCCTTCTCCCTGTCGCTCCCCAGAGTATCCGCTCCCCGAAGCAGCTCCGCGACCTTGTCGGAATACTCCGTTCTCCCCTGCTCATTGCCGATCAGATCGTTGTATTTCAGCGTGATCTCCACGCAGGTGCCGTCCTCCAGGCACAGACCGGAGTATCCCATCTCCAGCAGCACCAGCTCCGGCCGATCGTTGAACACCGCCTCAAAGACCGTATGCAGCTCTTCCTGATTCACATTGACCGCAGGGACAAAGGACGTCACCTGCGCGGCGGCGTTGGCGTATATCTGCCGGTAAAGAGGCTGCAGGTCAGGCTCCAGCATAGCGTAGTAAGGGAAAAATTCGGAGTCCACAGACAGATCCGTTTCCGCATCTGTGCCGGTCAGGACCTCGCTCAGATTGTCCGCTTCCTCCTGTGCCACCTGACTGGTGTCGGCATTGATCGGCTCATACCCCCACAGTCCGGTCACCTCCGCAGGAAGATTCTCCGGCATGTCGGCAGGAATCAGATACCCGTCCGTCTCCCGATTCGGCATCCAGTTGACATTGATGCCCGGTATGGCTTCCGGCAGCTTCCCTTCGCCTCTACCCGACTGTTCGGTGGGAACCGCATCTTCCGCCGGCTCGGCATTCTGCCCGAGGCCCTGTACCCGTCCGGCCAGCGTCTTGGTCAGGGACGGATTCAACGCACATATGATGACTGCCAGACACAGAAGCAAAATCACACCGGCCAGTCCAAAAAAGATACGCTTCAATATCTTCATTTTCCACACGCATTCCGCCGCTCATGCGGCATCTCTTTCGTTACTTTCATCTTAGCATAAAAAGCGCCCCCATAGCAACCTTAGATTGCCATGGGGACGCTTTTTCCTGCTTTTGGGATTTAGCCCTCGATACGGATATATTTTGTCTCTTCCGCTTTGGGTACCGCCTCTTTCTTCGGTACGCTCAGCTTCAGGATACCGTCCTCGAACTTGGCTGTGATATCCTCCTGGGTCACTTCCTCGCCCACATAGAAGGTTCTGCTGCAGGTTCCGTAGTATCTCTCCCGACGGATATACTTTCCGTTATCGTCCTTCTCATCGTTGTCCTGCTTGGTCTGCGCCGTAACGATCAGATAGCCGTCCTTCAGCTCTGCCTTGACATCTTCCTTCTTATATCCGGGAAGATCGATTGCCAGCTCGTAGCCTCCCTCATTCTCCTTGATATCCGTGCGCATCACGTTGTTGGAAGGGGTATTGTACCTTGTGACTGCTCTGGCCGGGCGGGCAAGATCGTCAAAGAAATCGTCAATCAAACTTTCTCCAAAAATACTGGGCATCAACATAAGTCATTCCTCCTTTTTCAATACATGACCTTCGTCATAACCATTGTTTCCCGGAGAGGGATAAAGTATGTATTCCTTTATCTCCTTCGTTCTGACTCTGTTATACCACTCTTGTTAGCACTCGTCAATAGCGAGTGCTAACAATTAATTTTTCTTTTATACTTTTTATTTTTGCTTTATACTTTTGCCTTTGCCGCCTCCAACGCTTCGATCAGACGGTCGCACCATGCGTCAAATTCCGGATCTTCCTTCTGGCATTCCTCCGGATGGGACAGCACATAGTCCAGCGCGATCCGCACACCCTGATCGAACCGCACTGTCGTCTTCATGTCCGGCACGGCCCGCTTCAGCTTGCTGTTGTCAAACACCACGGACACGGACTTGTCGCCGATCAGACTTCCCGTGAAATCATATCCGTACTTATCGCCCACGGCCGCAAGATATTCCGACGCCACATAATAGGGATACAGCTCCACGCCCAAAGCATCCGCTATGGTGGCGTAGATCTGATTCCAGGTCAGGGTCTCGTCCCCCGTGATCTGAAATGCCTCTCCGATGGCGTGGCGATTTCCCATCAGTCCGGTAAAGCCGATGGCAAAATCCGCATTAAAAGTCAGCGTCCAAAGAGACGAGCCGTCGCCCTGAATAATGACCGGCTTTCCCTCCCTCATGCGCTTCACCACCTGCCAGAAACCGTTCTTCCCATGCACTCCCAGAGGAATATTGCGCTCGTCGTAGGTATGGCTGGGCCGAACGATGGTAACGGGGAAGCCCTCCTGGCGATACTTCTTCATCAGAAATTCCTCGCAGGCGATCTTGTCTCTGGAGTACTGCCAATAGGGATTGGCCAGGGACGTCCCCTCGGTGACGACATAACCTGCCGTGGGCTTATGATAGGCGGAGGCGGAGCTGATATAGATATACTGTCTCGTCTTGCCCTGAAACAGCCGGTAATCCCGCTCCACCTGCTCTGCTTGAAAGCCGATGAACTCGCAGACGGTGTCAAAATACAGATCCCTGAGCTTCTCCGTCACATCCGCCTCGTCATTGATATCGGCGGCAATATGATGGACGCCCTGAGGAAGGACCTCATTCCGGTTCCCACGATTCAGGATCCATACCTCCCAGTGCAGTTCATTCACCAGACGTTTTACGATCGCCGTGCTGATGATTCCGGTTCCACCCACAAATAACGCTTTCATGTCCGCATCTCCTTTCCGTGACATAAACTGTAAATACCGTATCCGAATATATGAAGAACGGGGCACCAGCCGGACTGATGCCCCGTATCATACGGAAACTATTTCTGTGCAACGCGGGATACGGTGGCAAGCACCTCCGCCTCGTCGAAGGGCTTCGTGATGAACTCCTCCGCTCCGCGCTTTAAAGCCTCCACCATCTTCTCCTTCTGTCCCGCCGCCGTGATCATGATGACCTTGGCGTCTTCCTTTGCCTTTTTGATTAACGTCAGCGCCTCGATACCGTCCATGACCGGCATGGTAATGTCCATGGTCACAATGTCGGGATTCAGCTCTTTGAACTTCAGATAGCCTTCCTCGCCGTTTCCCGCCTCCCCGACGATGGTGTGACCGCCGCGCTCCAGAGTAGCCCGCAAGATCTTTCTGGACGTTCTGGAATCATCTATCATCAATACTGTAGCCATTCTCTTTTCCTCCCTTACATGATCTCTGCGACCGTAAAATACAGACCCTGTCCGCGCACAAAAATGGGAATCTTGCATACGGACCCGTCGCGCACCTGCTCCTTTACCCCGTTGTACTCAGGCGGCATCAGCTCAAGCGAAACGCCCTGTCTGCTCAGCTCCGAGGCATAGAGACCGTTGATACAGTTCAAAAGTTCACCTGCCGCATCCAGGGAATCCGAATCCAGACAATCAAATTCCTCCTGTCCGAAGGAACAGCACACACTCAAAAGCGCTCCGTCCCTCTCCGAGAAGCAGGTCACGATTCCTTCTTTGCCCACAAGCGCCTGACTTACCATATCGTCCCTGGGAATCTCGTCCACCATGACGCCTCTGCCGAGATAGATATTTCTGTTCACCAGACGAATCAATGTGCGGACGGCCATCCCGATGATATCCTGATACTTCTTTGCCTCATCGGGCAGAAGCAGCGGAATAATTCTGTCGACATTGTCGCTCTTGATATCTTCCAGCTCCGAATTGCTGTAGCCGTACCGGCGCTTAAAATCACTCAACAGAAGATCGATCTCTTCCATCGTGATCAGCTGCTCGTCTACCAGCGCCTGAACAAAGATCAGATAAGCATTTCCCTGCTGCTTTAACAGTTTGTCGATCTGCTCCTCCGTCAGATACCCCTTGCTCACGGCAATATCGCCGAACCGCTGGTCCATCATCGCCTGCAGCCTGTTGACCTCGTCGGCCTGCTCGATGGTGAGCAGCCCCTCGTTCACGGCAATCAGCCCGAGCTTGACCCGAACGGCATCCTGTTTTGCCAGGATCCGGCTCAGTTGATCTTTTGTTATCTTTCCTGTCTCTACGAGATAGTTGCCCAAAATATGTTCTACCATTCCGCCTCTCCTGTTCCGCGCTGTTGCAGCCGATTGACTTACGATTACTACATTTTAGTATATCTCTAAGGACGGCATGTGTCAAGGAATATCCGCCTTATCCTGCCGTCCATATCCGTTTTGTTTTGATGTGACATTGCTATGTCTCGAGGCGGCATATCCTGCCCTGTCTTGATGTAACTTTGCATGAAAAAACCTGCCGGCAAAAACCGGCAGGCGTTGATCCGCTCTATAAGACCTTGGACAAAAATTCCTTCAGTCTGGGATTTTGGGGATTTCCGAAAAATTCCTCCGGTGAACCGCTCTCAAGGATCTGTCCCTCGTCGATAAAAAGCACTTTATTGGCGACTTCTCTGGCAAAGCCCATCTCGTGGGTCACAATGATCATGGTCATGCCTTCCTTCGCCAGCGCCTTCATCAGATCCAGCACCTCCCCTACCATCTCGGGGTCCAACGCGCTGGTAGGCTCGTCGAACAGGATCACGTCCGGATTCATGGCCAGAGAACGCACGATGGCCACTCTCTGCTTTTGTCCGCCGGAAAGAGTGGACGGATAGACGTCCGCCTTGTCCTCCAGACCGATACGCTTTAACAGGGAAATCGCCTCGTCCCGCGCCTTTCTCTTAATGTCCGCCTTGCTCTCCGTGACGGGAAGCAGCTCCTTCCTGTGCTCCTTCGCCCTGAATACGTTGGTGAAGCGTGTCACAAGGTTGCTTCGTTTCGCCCTGCGCAGATCCTGACAGCGCAGATAGACGGGCGCCAGCATGATGTTTTCAATCACGGTCTTGTTGTGAAAGAGGTTAAAGTGCTGGAACACCATGCCCATATGTCTTCTGTGGACATTGATGTCCACCCGCTGGTCCGCGATATCTACGCCGTTAAAAATGATCTGGCCTCCCGTGGGATCCTCCATACAGTTCAGGCAGCGCAGAAAAGTACTCTTGCCGGAGCCGGAGGGACCGATCACCACAACGATATCGCCCTTGTCGATCTTGACGCTGATACCGCGAAGCACCTGCAGGCCGTCGAAATGCTTTTCCAGATTAATGACGTCTATCACTTCTTCTCAGGCTCCTTTCCATAATCTTGATCCCTGCGCTGATGATCAGCACCAGCAGGATATAAATAAGCGCCATGACCAGATAAGGAACCATGAATTCATAGCTGTTGCTTCCGATGTAGTTAAACGCCACATAGAGATCCGCGGCACCCACAAAGCTGACGACCGACGTCTCCTTCACCAGAGTGATGAACTCGTTTCCCAGAGTGGGCAGTATATTCTTCACCGCCTGCGGAAGCACGATCTTCATCATCGTGGTGCCGAAGCTCAGGCCCACTGCCCGTCCGGCCTCCATCTGTCCCTGATCGACGGACAGGATACCGCTCCGCATGATCTCGGATATGTAAGCGCCGCTGTTCAGACCGAAGACCCAGATGGCCACCTGCACGCCCGTCATGCGCTGACCCAGCAGGGGCAGCATAACGAAATAGAACAGCAGAAGCTGCACCACCATGGGCGTCCCGCGGAAGAAGCCCACATAGAAGCTGCAGAAGCCGTTCAGAATACGGGGCAGCAACTTATACTTGGGAATGACTCGCACGGTAGCGATCAGCGTTCCGATCACAATGCCGATGATCAATCCCAGAACGGCAATGATGAGCGTGTTCTTCAATCCCTCTATCACCCTCACATAGCCGTTCTGATTGATAAAGATTTCTATGAATTTGTCGATTTTCTGACTAAAATTGCCCATTGATCCTCTGTCTTACTGCATGGTATTGATAGATGCCGTGATAAATTCCGCCGGTGCGGAGTCGATGATAACGTACTGGATATTGCCGTTGAGCATATCCTGAACTGCCAGCGCGCCGTTCTTATAGCCTACAGCCTCTGCCGCAAAACCGGCAAATCCCCACTCCTCGTCGCCTTCTACATAGAATTGGCCTGTAGTGCCGTTCTGTACACCGATCTTCACACTGGCATCCTTTGTGTTCAGTATGGCTTCCACGGAAGCGGCGTCCGTGCAGTTGTCGAACTCCGTGTTGTCGGAGAGAGTGATCAGTCTCTGAGAGGCGATGTAATATGAATCAGAGAACGCCACATACTCCTCTCTGTCGGGTCTCACCGTAAGTCCCGCCATGGCGATGTCGCATTTCTGCTGGCCTACAGACAGACATACCGCATCGAAATCCATGTTCTGGATAACGAGCTCTTTGCCGAGATACTCTGCCAGCGCAGCCGCGATCTCCATATCCACGCCGTAGTAGCTGTCGCCCTGCGTGTACTCGAAGGGCTCAAATGCGGCGTTGGTAGCCACCACCAGCTGGTCCTTGCTCTCATCGTATGCGGCAGATGTCACAGGTGAAGGCGTGCCGTCGCCGAAATACTTGTTGCAGATCTCATCGAAGGTACCGTTGTCCTGAATCTCCTTGATGAAAGCGTTCACAGACTCCAGCAGCTCGGGCTGGGTCTTATCCACGCCAAATGCGTACTCCTCATTCGTCAGGTCGACGGGAATCACTTTTGCTGTCTTTGCAGCGTCCTTGCCGCATCCGGCGAACGCGGATACAGCCAGCACTGCGGTGAGTGCGATTGCTAAAAACTTTTTCATTTTTCTCCTCCTATACTGCAATATATTTATGGCGAATTCCCCCTTGCAGCCGGTAAGGAACCGGCCGGCAGGAATTCCCCATCTACGGATATGAAAATAATATCATACCTGTTGTAATGTACCATTTTTTGTCGGAAAATGCAACATTTTTTGCGGCACAATTATCCGAGCCGCCGCAGTACCTCCAGCACATAATTCCATGTCCGCTGTACGGAGGCAATCTCCAATCGTTCCTCCGTGGTGTGAATGTCTCTTATGTTCGGCCCGAAGGAAACGCAGTCCAGCTCCGGAAGCTTCCCCGCGAACAATCCGCATTCCACCCCCGCGTGAATGGCCTCGACAGAGGGCGGATATCCGTATTGCCGCTCAAACACTTCGATCATCAGCTCTCTCAGCAGAGAATCCCGTCTGTACTCCCACGCCGGATAGTCTCCCGTGCAGTTCATGGTTCCGCCGAACCGAGCCGTCAGGGCGGCAAGGCGGTCGACCAGCTCTTTCTTTTCCGCGCCCACGCTGCTGCGGACGGAATAGCTCATCACCACCTCGTCGCCTGCAGTCTGCAAAATACCCATGTTCAGGGAAGTCTGTACCAGTCCCGGTATCTCCCCGCTCATGCTCTGCACGCCGTTTGGCAGCTCTGTCAGTGCCGAGACAATACGTTCCGCACAGCCTTCTTCCATGGCGCGGCAGCTCCCTTCCCCGCCGAAGGAAAGCTTCAGCGCAAGCTGCGGATCGGCATCACGATATTCCGCCGCGAACAGCTCATGACATTCCACCGTCAGCTTTTTGGCCGCCTCAAGGTCTTCTGGGCGAAGCACCAGCCTGGCGGCAGCTTCCCGGGGAATCGCATTGTCCTTTAATCCTCCCGACACCGAGACCAGCGCATACGGCACCGCCTTGCGCAGCTCCTTCAGCGCCCGGCCCAGCAGCACGTTTGCGTTCGCCCGCCCCTTATGGATCTCCACGCCGGAATGACCGCCGATGAGACCGCCGATTTCCAGAACGGCTTCCACTCCGTCCGCCGCCCTGCGCAGCACGGGGAAACGGCAGACAGCGTTCACTCCGCCTGCGCAGCCCACCAACAGAACGCCTTCCTCCTCGGAGTCGAGATTCAGCATGATCCGCCCCTTTAGCGGGGAACAGTCAAGCCCCGCCGCGCCCAGCATTCCGATCTCCTCGTCCACGGTAAGGACCACCTCCAGAGGCGGGTGGGGGATATCGTCCGCGGCCAGGATTGCCAGCGCATACGCTATAGCGATGCCGTCGTCCCCGCCCAGTGTGGTGCCCTCCGCAAACACGACGCCCTCCTCCGCTCTCAGAGCAAGGCCGTCCTTTTCCGGATCCACGGCGCTGTCCGCCGTCTTCTCGCATACCATGTCCAAATGTCCCTGCAGGATCACGGGCCGGGCCTTCTCATATCCCGCCGCAGCGTCCTTGAAAATAATCACATTGTTGCATTCGTCCTGAATGTACCTCAGACCGTGCGCGACGGCAAAGCGCACGCAATAGTCGCTGATCTGCTTTGTATTTCCCGACCCGTGCGGTATGGCGCAGATCTCCTCAAAATAACGGAACACCGATGCCGGTTCCAATTCCGATAACACGCCCATGCTCTCCACCTCTTCCAAGTTTTCTTAATTTAATTTTCTACCCTGTTTTCTTAATTTTCCCAACATTGTTTTCTTAATTTTCCCAACATTCGATTGTCTTTTGGGACCGGTTGTGATATAATCCATTGTATGAATGGAACAAAGCTTCCAAGTACATTATCCGAAAGGAGTCTTAGCTATGCAAAAGTATTTCTGTAATCCTTGTGGCTACACATATGACCCTGCCAAGGGCGATCCTGAGCACGGCATCGCACCCGGAACGGCGTTTGAAGATCTCCCCGATGATTGGGTATGCCCCGTGTGCGGAATCGATAAGAGCATGTTCCAGCCCTGCATCGACAATTACAACTAAAAAGCCAAAAGAGACCGGTAGTTCTGCTATCGGTCTCTTTTTATTTCCTCTGCAAGGCGGTCCCGCAGGTATTCATACCGCAGCCGCTTTTCCTCTTTTGCAAAATGCGTCTCCCGAAGCTGTTCCTGACAGTCTCCGTAATCCAGTGCTTCCCCCTGAAACTGCTCGCTGGTCAAATCGAACACGCAGTCCCCCACAACGTTGAAGCAATGATAGTTTCCGCCGGGCCGCAAAATGCCGCAGACCCTGCCGCCGAAAATGTCCTGCATCAGAAACGCCGTGATCGAGCACTGGCCCAGCGTGGGATTCTGCTCACTCCACTCCTCCCGCAGACGCGGCGCGCAGGTGTCGGCGCACCATATTTTTAGGAGAATGTCATAATAATCCCGCGGGGTAAGCCCGTTCTTATCCTTGATATCGGCCGTCTCCCAGCCGTAAAATCCATATTTTTTCATTTTGCCGCGCCCCTTTCTCCTTGCACGATACGCGGCGGCAGACGAAGCGCCTCCACGCCTCCGCTTTAAATCAGCGCCGTGCTGAAATATCTCTCCGCTCTGTCCGGCAGAACGGTGGCGATCACCTGATCCCTGCCGTATTTCTTGGCCATGAGCTTTGCGGCCCAGACATTCGCCCCCGAGGACGTTCCCACCAGAAGCCCCTGCACTCTTGCCAGCTCCCTGGCCGTGTTGATCGCGTCGTCGTCGCTGACCTCCACAATGTCCGTGATAATGCTCGTATCCAGAATGTCGGGTATGAAGCCGTCCCCGATTCCCTGAATCTGGTGCAGTCCGGGTTCGTCTCCCAAGAGCGCACTGACGTTCTTCGGCTCCACAGCCACGATCTTGCACTCGGGATTCTTTTCCAAAAGATACTTTGCGATGCCCTGCAGCGTTCCGCCGCTTCCGATGCCGGAGACAAAGATATCTATTTTCTTTCCCAGCTGCTCCGTCAGCTCTCTTGCCGTAGTCCGATAATGGGTATCCGGATTGGCAGGATTCTGGAACTGCTGAGGGACAAAATATTCGTCGGAGGACGCCGCCAGCTCCATCGCCTTCTGCACACTTCCGTCGATGCTGAGCTTCGGGTCGGTGAGCACCAGCTCCGCGCCCAGCGCCCGAATGATCTTCTTCCGCTCGTCGCTCATGTTCTCCGGCATGACGATGATCACCCGATAATTCTTGCGGACGCCGCACAGGGCGAGACCGATACCGGTATTTCCGGAGGTCGGTTCGATGATGGTCATTCCGGGCCGAAGTTTCCCGCTCTTTTCCGCCTCCTCGATCATATTGAGAGCGATCCGATCCTTGATGCTTCCCCCCGGATTCAGGAACTCCGCCTTCGCGTAGACATTCAGGCCCGTGGTCTGCTCCAGACTGAGAAGGGGCGTATTGCCGATCAGATCCAGTACATTCGTATAATACATATTTTCCAAACCTTCCTTTCCCTACCAGAGTATAGCACAGCCCTCCCGATTATTCCAGAGGCATTCCAAATTCCCTTCACCCGGGCGTTCTGAATGCCTTTCACCGAGACCGCAATATACCCGCTTATTTCCCGTACCCTTCCACAATTTCAAAATATTCCTGAATCTCGGCCCGCGCTTCCTCCTCAGACAGGCCAAACTGCGCCATGACCAGATGAAGGACCGTGTCCACCGCGCAATCCTGCGAGAACTTGTCCCGTATGAAATCTATCGGATCCATAAGCTGTTCCTCCCTCACATTGTTGTACTCTTCTCTATTGCTGCACTCTTCTCCCCATGGAGTTTTGTTCATTGTAACTGCCAAACGGAAAGCTATGATTTACTTCTCTGCCTGTATTTCGGTCACTTCTACCGCGAAATCCTCATAGGCGGTAATGAAGGATTTTATTTCATCGGCAGAGCCACAGGGAAACATATCGTACAGCACAAAGACTCCGCTCGCGGAAACCGCTTTGTTTTCACCTGCGGTGAACGTTACCGCGATTGGTACGGCATTATCAAATGTGTACAGATAGATTACGTTGCCGTCAGCATTTTCATTGACGAAAGTTTTGGACGCCGTACACAAGCCGGAAACCGCCAGATGCTCAACGCCGCTCCTCCCGTTCAGCTGTGTCACCAGCGAGCCGAGAGTCCTTTGGAGAATGAGAGACTTTAAATCTTCGGACATACTGTCAGACGCATCAAGTCCTGTCATTGCCAAGAGTGTCTCGTCCGAAAAAGAAATCGCATAGACCGCCTTAGGCGAGGAGTAGTCTCCGTCGGCAAGCTCCTGAACAATAGCTTTTAATCCCGTATCTCCTGTGACCAGATCGATATATTCTTCAGACTGTACCATCTCGGACATGAGCCGAACGATTTCGAGACCTTCGGAATAGAAAGATGTCGCCTCAAAGCTGCCTCCGCTATTTCCGCAGGCCGATAGCCCAAGCAGCGATACAAGAGTGAGGACAGCTATAAACCTGCCGATTATTCTTTTCATGACAACTTCCTCCCAAAACTGCGTTTTGTCACTCTGTTTGACCATGCCGAAATTATAGCACATCACCAAAACGGCTACAAGAGGTCAGCTCAAGATGGCTCATCACGAATTTTTCTTTATGCAGAATCTTCGATTGCACAAAAAGAGGTCCTCCGGTCGCCCCGGTGAACCCCTAACGCTCAATACTCCTAACAGAAAGCCCCGCTCCTGAAACTCATTTATTATTGATCGCCGCCTGCCTATTCTTCCTGAATATGCGCATCATTTCGTCTATCTGCCGGACCGGGCGGCAGGACTACCACTCATCTTTTTCAGGAATGATTTTGTACACTGCCGTGTTCTGATACGCCCGCGGCTCCGCATGGGCGAACAGAATCGTGCCGTCTGTGGGAGAACAAATTTCATCTGTCACGTTTCCCTCATAGCAGTCTGCGATACACGCCAACACCTGCCCTTTTCGCACATGCTCTCCTGCCCCCGCTTTTCCCTCGAAAAATCCGGCGGTCCTGTTGCGCACGGTCACCATCTCCTCCGTGGAAACCACCTTGGACACATAGCCCTCAAATCCATCATAGTCAATTATGTCCGTTTTCCGCAGGAAATTCAGCACGGATTCTACCGCCTGCCTTGCGCTCGCTCTGTCGATCTCCTCCGTGGAGGTCGTGTAGACGGAGAAAGCCTTCGTCTCCCACACCTGCCAGTTATAATTCAGCGTAGTGGTATCGAAGGGTCTGGGTGTGTGCAGAACAACGTAGGGGAACCCGAACTTTTTCGCCAGTTCCACATCCTCAAACCCTGTCTTCATCACGCGTATGTGCGGCACGAATCTGCCCGGCATGTAGAAAGAAGCAAACTGCAATCCATAAACGTAGTCCTTGATTGCCTCAAAGAGCCCGCCCGCGATCCGCTGTGTCGTCTCCCCCTCGTCATACCCCGGAAACATTCTGTTGATGTCTGTGTTATCGATACTCCAAAATCTTTTCTTAATGTTCATGGAATAAGGATTGACGCAGGGTACGACCAGAATCTCTTTTCCCTCATGAATGCAGCCTTTCGCCTCCAGCTCCTTCAATTTTCTGATGAGCTGAGAGCAGCAGTACAACTGCTGGTTTTCGTTGCCCCGCATACTGCCGACGATGCAGACGGCCTTCTCCCCACGCCCGAAAGAAAAGCCCGATACACGGAAGTCGTCGCGGTACAGCGCCTTGATCTCAAACAGAATTTTCTTTTCCATACAGTATCCTTCCTAACAGAGAGCCCTCGCTGACGACGGGATATTCTCTGATGGTAAAAAGCCAGCCGTCCGCGGGAGACGTAATCTCGTCCGCCACCGTACCCGTCAAAGGATTTACGATTCTGCCGATCAAATCGCCTTTTTTCAGGACGGCTCCGTGCTCGACGTTTTTAAGGAAAATGCCGGACGTAGAGGCGTTCAGAAAGCCGACATCCTCATTGTCCGCAGAGACGATCGGCGTTCTGACGTCAAAATCCTCCCCCTTCCAGATGCCGAGGCGTTTCATCAGGTGGACGATTCCGGCAAACAGCTGGTCGCCGTACTCCTGCGTAATGCGCATGCCGACGCCCATCTCCACCACCAGCGTCGGCGTGCCCGCCGCATTCAGGCTGTGTGCAAAAGTAGATTCCAACACGGTGCTGGCTCCGTGAATCCAGATAAAATCCACATTCGCCTCCTCAGCGTAAGGGACGAGGCTGTCCTTGTGCAGTTCATTGATGCGAATCTGGGGCACTTCCGTCAGGAAAATATTGCTGGCGTGAATATCAAACACCAGATTCGATCCCGCCGCGTCCCTCACGATCTGCGCCGCCAGATACTCGTTCATGTCCCCCTCCGTGTTTCCCGGGAAAATGCGGTTCATATCCAGGTCGAAGGCCGGAATGCCCCTCGTGATGGAATCGATGCCGAAAGGGTTGAGCGCAGGATAGATATCTACCGTTCCGGCCAGATATTTCATGTTTTTCCGTATGTAGTCGGACAGCTTATAACACACATACTGCCCCTCCAGCTCGTCCCCATGAATGCCGGTGACTATACTGATTCTTCTGCCGTTTCCTCCATTCTCCGGCTGCAGCCGCATTTTGCGGATCTGCAGCGTTTCGTCCACCGGAAGATCGACTTTCACAACCGTTTCGATCATTGCCGTTTACCGTTCCTCTCTCAGGCGGATGTCCCGCCGTTTTCCGTCACCTCGACCAGAATACTCTGCCGCTGCGCCGCCTGCCCCGTGAAGACGCCCCTGTTGATAGAACAGTCCCGATAGTCCCTGCCGTGAGATATCTTAATATGGGAATCCTCCACAGGCACGTTATTGGTCGGATCAAAGCCATACCAACGCACTCCGTCATAAATTTCCACCCACGCATGGCTCTCTCCATCGCCCGTCAGCATACCCACCACATATCTCGCAGGAATCCTGTCCTCCCGGCACAGCGCAAGCAGGATATGCGAATAATCCTGACACACGCCGCTCCCAAGCGCCAGCGCATCTTCCGCAGTGGTATTGATGTCCGTCACGCCCTTGCCATACTGTATACTCCCGTGCACCGCCTCCATATAGACGAGCGCTTTGTCATGCAGAGACAAATCCGCCGTCCGTTTCCGGCTGTGCTCGAGCAATTCCCGGATTCTTGTTCCCGGCTGTGTCAGCGGCGTCCGATAGCGATAGATTGAAAAATCCGGGGTATTCTGCGGCATATCCGGATCCTGCACGTCAGTCACCGCCGTACCGATTACATCCACTAAAAAGAGACTGTGCTCCTCCTTGACCGTGCCATACAGCATTCTGTTTCCGAAAGAGTCTGTGCCCTCCTGCACCCTGCCGCCGGGCGATATCCGGTAATCACACTTTTCTATGCGCTGCGTTCCGCCCGTCTGCGGCAGACATTTCAGCGTATAAATGTGACTGTGCACCGGTTCGGAGAAAGCGATCTCCATATGATAGTGGAATTGTAATGTTTTCATGTTGTCAATCCTTGCGCAATGTGTCAACCAACGTTACGACCCTATCATAGTCTATCTGTTCTTCTTCTGCAAGTTTTTTCAGCTCTTCCAAATTTTTCTCGTCGTAGTGCAGATTGGTGCGCGCGATCCGTCCTGCAAGGCGGTGTACCTCCCTGACGATGCTTTCCCTGTTCACCTGCAGCCGCCCATACAGATCCAGACGTTCGATCCGTTTGCCAACCTTGATGACGTTTCGTATGTTTTCATTTTCGATCATGTCGTCCACGATACCCCAGAATGCCAGTATGTTGTCCTCCACCTTCTGCAGACCCACCAGCGGTGCTCTTGACACCTTGCTCTTCTTCATATCATAGACCGAGAGCTGTATATAAGTGATCGGCTCACTCCCGATCTCATTTCTGAGCACGATGGCATTGTCATACGCCCGCATCAGATTAGAGTAGATCGAGTTTGGATCGTTTTCGTCCGAGATATAACGGCTGCAGAAATCTTCCCGGGAACTGTAAATATTGGGAATATCCAACTGCCTGCAAAAAGCCGCATAGTTGTCCATATCCATGTCTATCATCCTGTCAAAGCTGTCCGCGAACAGCCTTGCCGACGTGTAGACCCGCTCGGAATATCTGCCGAGCCAGAACAGTCTGTCTAAATTTTCTACTGAGATAATACCCATGTGTCTTTAAATCCTCCTCCCTGCGACGAGTTGACGATAAAAGAATCCGGATCTCTGGAAAAACGCGTCAGTCCGCTCTTCCAGACGATCGGTTCGTCCGCCATGAGAACAAACGCCCTCAGATCCGCCTTGCGCGGCACACGACTCGCGTTCTCTACAATATCGATGTCCTTGAAGTCGATGACCTCCTGCGCGATGAATCTTCTCGGCTCTCTCTTTAAAAGCGCGATAAAGTCCGCCTTCTGCTGCGCCGTCATCCTGTCTGCGAAGACGACTCCGTACCCTCCTGCCTCCGCCACATCTTTTAATACAAGATCATCGAAATGCTCCAGCACATACCGCATATCCTCCTCATAGTAGGGCAGGTAAGTCGGCGCATTCTGTAAGATCGGCTCCTCTCCGAGATAATACCGCACCATCTTCGGCACAAAGTAGTAAATACCTTTGTCGTCTGCCACGCCATTGCCCGGCGCATTGAGGAGCGCCACATGGCCTTTCCGGTACACGTCATATATATGCGGAATGCCGATGACCGACTCCTCGTTGAAGGTCATGGGATCGAGATACTCATCGGAAATCCTTCTGTAAACGGCTCCCACTTTCTCCCGCCTGCCGGAGTAATCGACAAAGTACAGATAATCGTCCTCCACCATGAGTTCACTGCCCGTCGCCAGATGTGCGCCCGTCTTTTCCGCGAAGTAAGAATGCTCGAAGTATGCGGCGTTGTAGCGTCCCGGCGTAAGAATCACCGTATGCCCTCCCGTATTGACATAGTCCATCGCCCTGCGCAGCAGTTTTGCATAGTATCTGTTATCTTCTACATGGTATGTCTCGAAAGTGACAGGACTGCTCTTTCTGCAGATTTCTCTGGCAATCATCGGATAGGACGCCCCCGACGGCACCCGCAGATTATCCTCCAGCACATACCACTCATCGTTCCTGCCCTGTACCAGATCGATCCCTGCGATGTGGGTGTATATCCCTCTGGGCGGCACCACGCCATCGCAAGGTGCCAGATACCCCGACGAGATGTAAACGAACTCTTCGGGCACGACTTTGTCCCGAATAATCTTCTTTTCACCGTAAATGTCACGAATAAAGCAGTTGAGCGCCATGACCCGCTGTTTCAGTCCTTTTTCCAGATACGCGAACTCATCTTTCCTGATGATTCTTGGGATTGTGTCAAATGGGAAGAGCTGCTCCTTGAACTCGTTGTTCTTGTATATCCCGAATTTAACGCCGTATCGCGCCAGCAGCTCGTTCACCGTTTCCGCCCGCTTGGTCAGTTCAATGTTTTGCATGTTTCATCCCTCGCTTTCCCGTTGACAATGCGGCACGTCTCTCACACAGCCGGACAAAAGAAAAAGACGTCGGGAATATTCCAAACGCCTTTGTCGCATGCCAATTATTTTTTTAGAAACAACTCACAATTTTTATATACCACGCACCGGTTTTCTTGTCAAGACCAATCTTATTGCGCAAATTGCCTGTATCAAATTCTTGACGCTGACAGCGTTGACTAATACGCCGTTTCGTGATATATTGCCATACGGATTTTTGAAACAGGAGGAGCCTATCTGCAATGAAACGACTTGCCTCGATGCTGTTAGTCATAGCGATGCTGTTTACGCTGGCAGGCTGCGAATTATCCGAGGACATCATCACCACGCCGGCAGAGGCGTCCACGACCGAGACAGCTATCCCTCCTCAAAGCAGCGACACAACCGGGCAAACGGCCCCGCCATCGAAATCCAATGAAAGTACGGGCGGCACGGAAACAAATACGGAAAACACCGTCCCTCCTTCACCGACAGAAGACCAAGAACCGGCGGATTCTCCGTCCCCTGAGACACCGGAAAATTCGGGCTTTAAGGTCCACTATATTGATGTAGGTCAGGCAGATGCCGCCCTCGTCCTTTGCGACGACAAGGCTATGCTCATAGACGGTGGGAATGCCGAAGACTCCGGCTTGATATACTCTTACCTCCAAAAACTTTCGTTAGACCATTTGGAGTACATCGTCTGTACTCATGCTCACGAAGACCATGTTGGAGGGCTTGCCGGTGCGCTGAACTATGCAACCGTAGATATTGCTTATTGTCCCGTTACAAGCTACGACAGCAGGGCTTTTAACAGTTTTGTCACCTATCTGGAGAAGCAGGGAATTTCTATCACTGTTCCGACAGCCGGAGACAGCTTTTCACTTGGAAGCGCAACCGTTCATGTACTGGGTCCTGTAAACACGGATAAAGAGGAACCAAATAATACGTCCATCGTACTCCGCATCGTCTACGGCGAGACTTCATTCCTCTTTACCGGGGATGCGGAGCGGGAGGAAGAACAGGAAATCCTTGACGCCGGATATACCCTGGAAAGCACCGTGCTGAAGGTGGGACATCACGGGAGCGCAAATTCCACGCCATACCCTTTCCTGCGAGAGATCATGCCGCAATATGCCGTTATCTCCGTGGGTGCCGGTAATCCATACGGACTTCCGACAGAGGAAGCACTAAGCCGGCTACGGGATGCAGATGTGAAGGTCTATCGGACAGATATGCAGGGCGACGTGATCTGCACCAGCGACGGAAAGAATGTGCGCTTTTCCGTAGAGCGAAACGAGGATGCCGATACCCTTAGCGCAATAGACCAAAACAGCGTCCCACAAGGTGATCTTCCGACAGTTACAGAGCCGCCGGAGGGGCGCAGCCAGTCACCGACCGGCACAGATTATGTTTTGAATACAAATACCCACAAATTCCACTATCCATCCTGTTCGAGCGTGAACCAGATGAGCGAAAAGAACAAGCAATACTTCACAGGGACACGGGATGAAGTTATCTCTATGGGCTATGATCCTTGTAAAAGATGTAAGCCATAACACAGAGGGAAATCTAATCTTTGCACACTAATACGCGAGCACTTCATGGCCATCCTCAGTTACAAGCACCATAATCTCCCATTGAGCTGACGGCAGGCCGTCTTTCGTATAAATCGTCCATCCATCCTCGTTATCCATCACTACTGCCGCTTTCCCCATGTTTATCATCGGTTCAATGGTAAAAATCATTCCCGGAGCCATAATCGTTCCTCTTCCTGGTTTCTCTACATAACTGACCCAGGGTTCTTCATGAAACTCCAATCCAACTCCATGACCTCCAATTTCTCTGACGACCGAATATCCATTCTTCTTTACGAATTGATTAATTGCAGCTCCCATATCTCCTAATGGTCTCCAGGGAATCACTTGTTTCAATCCGACTTCCAGACTTTCTTTCGCAACCCGAACCAATCTTTCTGCTTCCGGCTTAACATCTCCTATCATGAACATCCTTGCCGAATCTGAGAAGAAACCATTATAAATTGTTGATGCATCAACAGTGATAATATCTCCGCTCCGAAGTATTTGGGTTTTGGATGGTATGCCATGACAAACCACGTCATTAATCGAAGTACAAACACTTTTAGGGTATCCCGCATAATTCAAAGTGGCTGCAATTGCCCCAAGTTGTTTCGTTTTTTCTGCCACAAGACGATCTATATCCTCTGTTGACATGCCCTCCCTGATATGTTCAGAAACATAATCAAGAATCTCAATATTGCGTTTTGCGCTTTCTCTAATCGCCTCTATCTGTTGCTGATTCTTTATCATATCACGCGTTGGTATTTCATATCCCTCACGTTTCTTCATCGCGAGCATATTATCAAATCCCATATGACATTTTTTATACTTTTGTTGGCTCCCGCACCAGCAGGCATCATTTGGAAAAATTTTCATCATTTTCTCTTCTCGCCTATAAAACCTCATTCATGCATCCATTGAAACTCATATATGTCTGTTTTTAGCAGTATAGTAAAAAATTGTATCATACATGATTGGCAATTGCAAGCCAACTGCATATCTGTGGCAAAAAAGGATAATTGAATAAAAAATGGGAACAAACCCAAACAGGATCTATTCCCAAACATCACACAAGGGAAAGCGTTGAGTGTATTTTTTACACTTTGCTTTCCCTTGCAGAACTTATATATAGACTTTTACCACAATATCCTTAAATCTGTTCGCTTTCGTGTACTCAGGACGTTCAGCCATAAATGCTCTGACATTTTCCCTCGTTACCGTTAAGGTGCAGAAATAAATATATTGTTGTCTAATTCCTCTTGTTATTAATCGCCGCCTGCGCCGCCGCGAGCCTTGCGATAGGCACCCGGAAGGGCGAGCAGGATACATAGTTGAGCCCGATCTTGTGACAGAACTCCACGGAACTGGGATCGCCGCCGTGCTCGCCGCAGATTCCCACATGGAGATTGGGATTCTCGGCCTTGCCCAGCTTGATGGCCATCTCCATCAGTCTTCCCACGCCGTTCTGGTCCAGCTTTGCGAAGGGATCGCTCTCCAGAATTTTGGCGTTGTAGTAATCGATCAGGAACTTGCCGGCGTCGTCTCTGGAGAAACCGTAGGTCATCTGCGTCAGGTCGTTGGTGCCGAAGCAGAAGAAATCGGCTTCCTTGGCCAGCTCATCGGCCGTCAGAGCGGCTCTGGGAATCTCGATCATGGTTCCCACCTCGTAATCCAGCTTCGCTCCCGCCGCTTTGATTTCCTCGTCGGCGGTGCTCACCACCACCTTCTTGACCACCTTCAGCTCCTTCAAATCGCATACCAGAGGAATCATGATCTCAGGTTTGATATTCCAGTCGGGATGATCCTTCTTCACTTCGATGGCAGCGCGAATCACGGCTTTGGTCTGCATTCTGGCGATCTCCGGATAGGTAACGGCCAGACGGCAGCCTCTGTGACCCATCATGGGGTTGATCTCATGGAGGCCGGCGATGATCTTCCGGATCTGCTCCACGGTCTTGCCCTGAGCCGCAGCCAGCTTCTCAATGTCCGCGTCCTCGGTGGGAACGAACTCATGGAGAGGCGGATCCAGGAAACGGATCGTCACAGGATTTCCCTCCAGCGCCTCGTACAGCGCCTTGAAGTCTCCCTGCTGGTAAGGCAGGATCTTCTCCAATGCCTTCTCTCTCTCCTCCGCAGTGTCCGCGCAGATCATCTCGCGGAACGCGGCGATTCTCTCTTCGTCAAAGAACATATGCTCTGTGCGGCAGAGGCCGATGCCCTCTGCTCCCAGCTCTCTTGCCTTTCTGGCGTCCCTGGGAGTGTCCGCATTGGTGCGCACCTTTAACGTCCTGTACTTGTCCGCCCAGCGCATGATCCGCTCAAATTCTCCGGCTATGGTAGCGTCCACGGTAGGAATCTGCTCGCCGTAGATATTGCCGGTGGCACCATCAATGGAAATATAGTCTCCCTCGTGGAATTCTCTGCCCGCAAGGGTAAATCTCTTGTTCGCCTCGTCCATGGCGATATCGCCGCAGCCGGATACACAGCAGGTACCCATTCCGCGGGCCACAACGGCTGCGTGGGAGGTCATACCGCCGCGAACGGTCAGAATGCCCTGCGCCACCTTCATGCCGGTGATATCCTCAGGGGAGGTCTCCAGGCGCACCAGAACCACCTTTTCGCCTCTGCCTGCCCACATTTCCGCGTCCTCTGCGGAGAACACGATCTTGCCGCAGGCAGCTCCGGGAGATGCTCCCAGACCCTTTCCGAGAGGCGTTGCCGCCTTCAGCGCAGCCGCGTCGAACTGAGGATGCAGCAGGGTGTCAAGGTTGCGGGGATCGATCATGGCCACGGCCTCCTCCTCGGTCCTCATGCCCTCGTCCACCAGGTCGCAGGCGATCTTCAAAGCGGCCTGCGCCGTCCTCTTGCCGTTCCTGGTCTGCAGCATATAGAGCTTTTTGTTCTCAATGGTGAACTCCATGTCCTGCATGTCTCTGTAGTGATTCTCCAGAGTAGCGCACACGGTCTTGAACTGCTCGTACACCTCCGGCATCACCTCTGCCATCTTAGAGATTGGCATGGGCGTGCGCACACCGGCCACCACGTCCTCGCCCTGAGCGTTCATCAGGAATTCTCCCATCAGCTTCTTCTCCCCGGTAGCGGGGTCTCTGGTAAAGGCAACGCCGGTACCGGACTCGTCGGACCAGTTGCCGAATGCCATCATCTGCACGTTTACAGCTGTACCCCAAGAATAGGGGATATCGTTGTCCCTGCGGTATACGTTCGCGCGGGGGTTATCCCAGGAACGGAAAACGGCCTTTACGGCTCCCATCAGCTGCTCCTTGGGATCGTCAGGGAAATCCTGACCGATCTTCGCCTTGTACTCGGCCTTGAATTGATTGGCCAGCTCCTTCAGATCGTCGGCGGTCAGCTCCACGTCCTGCTTTACGCCCCTCTTTGCTTTCATCTGATCGATCAGCTCTTCAAAATATTTCTTTCCGACCTCCATCACCACGTCGGAGTACATCTGAATAAATCTTCGGTAGCAGTCCCATGCCCATCTCTCGTTGCCGGTCTGGGCAGCGATGGTGTTCACTACGGTCTCGTTCAGTCCCAGATTCAGGATTGTGTCCATCATGCCCGGCATGGAAGCCCTTGCGCCGGAACGGACGGAAACAAGAAGCGGATTCTTGGTGTCGCCGAATTTCTTTCCGGTGATCTCCTCCATCTTGCCGATATACTCGTTGATCTGTCCCTGAATCTCATCGTTGATCTGTCTGCCATCCTCGTAGTACTGAGTACACGCCTCTGTAGTGATGGTGAAGCCCTGCGGCACCGGCAGCCCCAAATTGGTCATCTCTGCCAGGTTTGCGCCCTTACCGCCCAGAATCTCGCGCATGTTCGCGTTTCCTTCCGTAAACAAGTACACCCATTTTTTCATGTTTGTCTGTCTTCCTTTCACTATAAAATTGTAGATAGCAGAAGCCGCTCGGCCGCTGACACGAAAAAAAGCCGAACCCCTTCGTTCAGTATGTACTTATTGTAGCAATTTTACCAAAAAATAGCAAGGCTAATTTATCTTTCCGGAACAAAACTGTCAAAAATATAGATGTCAAAGTACTTTTTTGCCGTTTCCAGCTCTTCCTGACTCTT
Source organism: uncultured Acetatifactor sp. (assembly GCA_947624245.1). GTDB lineage: Bacteria > Bacillota > Clostridia > Lachnospirales > Lachnospiraceae > Acetatifactor. The sequence continues at coordinate 76,685 of CANQJL010000009.1, forward strand.
GATGGTCCATGCAGCCGCCTTGCCGTGGTACAGACTCCGGCAAAGGCTTCGCGAGAGCATTCCGGGATATTTATGGTTATACGCAATAAAATCCGGTCGGCCCAGCCAGTTGAACATCAGGTTCTGCAGCAGGAAATACAGCAGTCCCTTGTACTCTCCCTCCCTGTAAAAAGCGTCCGAAAGCTGTCCTCGCACCACTCTCCGCCGATTGCGCCGGTACCAGAGCACGCCCAGCGGATTAAAGGACTCGATGCAGTACATTCCCCGATACCGGGACAGCAGCCTGTCCACCGCCGGACACAGAGAAACATCTGCGGACTCTATCTTCAGCTCCACGATCAGAGGCACCTTCCCGTCGATCAGCTCCAGCACCTCCTCCAGCTTCGGGATCTTCTGGTCGGTGCCGCACAGCGACAGCTCCTGCAGCTCCTGCCAGGTCCGCCGGCTGAGCTTCCCCTCCACGCCGCACACGCGCTCCAGAGTAAAGTCATGGAACACCACGGGGATACGGTCTTTCGTCAGCTGCACGTCCAGCTCGATTCCGAATCCTGCGTCAACCGCTTTCCGGAAAGCGCGCAGCGAGTTCTCCGGCGCGTCACCGGCATTGTCGTGAAGCCCCCTGTGAGCGTACAGCCGTCCCACCAGCGGCGTCGCATCCGGCCGTCCTGTCATTCTGGGCATGATCATCAGCAGATACAGCAGTATCACCGCCAGCAGGCACAATATAATAATCAATCCTATCGTCGGCAGATTCATTTTCCGATTTGCTCCTCTTCCGAAAACGTCCGGTCCGTCCGGACTGCTTCTAACACCAGCGGCATAACGAAAATCTCCCTGCCGCCCTCCCGCAGATTTTCCGGCTCCTTTGCATCTCAACTATCATATCACACTTAAAAGTCGCGCACAAGCAAAAGTGCGCCGGCAAATCTTCATTTTTACTTGCAATTTCCTTAAGATATTGTAAAATAGAGGATAGCTGTGCGCCGCGCGGCGTGCGGAGAAAGGTATGGGATATGATCAGTGCGAACAACGTAACCTACAGAGTGGGCAAGAAAGCCCTGTTTGAAGATGTCAATATCAAATTTACGGAGGGCAACTGCTACGGTCTCATCGGAGCCAACGGCGCCGGCAAGTCTACTTTTCTGAAGATCCTGTCCGGCAAACTCGAGACTACGAAGGGCGACATCACCGTTACGCCCGGACAGCGCCTGTCTGTGCTGGAACAGGACCATTTTAAATATGACGATTACACGGTCATGGATACGGTCATCATGGGAAATGAGCGTCTGTATCAGATCATGAAGGAAAAAGATGCCATCTACGCCAAGGAGGATTTCTCCGACGAGGACGGCATAAAAGCCAGCGAGCTGGAAGCGGAATTTGCCGAGATGGACGGCTGGGAGGCGGAGTCCAACGCCGCCATGCTCCTGAACGGACTGGGAATTGATCCCCAGTTTCACTATGCCGTGATGAAGGATCTGGAGGGTCCCTTGAAGGTGAAGGTCCTCCTGGCAAAGGCGCTCTTCGGCAATCCCGATATCCTGCTGCTGGACGAGCCCACCAACCACTTGGACTTAGACGCCATCGCCTGGCTGGAGGAATTTCTGATCGGCTTTGACAATACGGTGATCGTGGTGTCCCACGACCGCTATTTTCTGAATAAGGTCTGCACGCACACGGCGGATATCGACTATGGCAAGATTCAGCTGTATGCCGGCAACTACGACTTCTGGTATGAGTCCAGCCAGCTTCTGATAAAACAGATGAAGGAGGCCAATAAGAAAAAGGAAGAGAAAATCAAAGAATTGCAGGAATTCATCTCCCGTTTCTCGGCCAACGCTTCCAAGTCCAAGCAGGCCACCTCCAGAAAGCGCGCTCTGGAAAAGATCGAGCTGGACGAGATCAAACCCTCCAGCAGAAAATATCCGTATATTGATTTCAGGCCGGACCGCGAGATCGGCAACGAGGTGCTCACCGTGGAACATCTCTCCAAGACCGTAAACGGCGAGAAGGTGCTGGACGACATCTCGTTCGTGATGGGACATGACGACAAGATCGCGTTTGTAGGCAGTCAGGAGATTGCAAAGACCACCCTGTTCCGCATTCTCATGGGAGAGCTGGAGCCGGACGAGGGCACTTATAAATGGGGCGTGACCACTTCGCAGGCCTACTTCCCCAAGGACAGCACGGAGGAGTTCGACAATGATCTCACCATCACGGACTGGCTCACAGGCTACTCTCCCGTGAAGGACGTGACCTATGTCCGCGGCTTTCTGGGCCGTATGCTCTTTGCCGGCGAAGACGGCGTAAAAAAGGTAAAGGTGCTTTCCGGAGGCGAAAAGGTGCGCTGTCTGCTGTCCAAAATGATGATCAGCGGAGCCAACTGCCTGATTCTGGACGAACCCACGAACCATCTGGACATGGAGGCCATTACCGCCCTGAACAACGGTCTGATCAAGTTTCCCGGCGTAGCGTTGTTCTCCTGCCATGACCACCAGTTCGTGCAGACCACCGCGAACCGGATCATGGAGATCCTGCCGGACGGAAAGCTGATCGACAAGATCACTACCTACGACGAATACCTTGCCAGCGACGAGATGGCCAGAAAGCGCACCGTGTTTACCGCCAACAAAGAGGACGACGAAGACTGATGCAAAGAATAGATCTGCATGTACACTCAAACTGCTCTGACGGAACCTTTTCCCCCACGCAGCTGGTGGACTATGCCATGGAAAAAGGACTGGCCGCTTTTGCCCTGACGGACCACGACACGGTGGACGGCTTGGAGGAGGCCATGGAATACGCCGAACGTCTGCGGAAAGAACGGGCCCGTCACGGGGAGACGTCTCCCTCAGACCGCACCGCGCCGCCCGTTCCGGAGGTGATTCCCGGCATTGAGCTCTCCTCGGAATATCAGGGAGCGGACATTCATGTGGTGGGGTTGTACATTCGCTATCAGGACGAAACGTTTCGCAGGAGGCTGCGTGAATTTGTGGATTCCCGTGACGACCGCAACGAAAAGATGTGCGAAAAGCTGCGCGCGGCCGGCGTACCCGTCACCTATGAGGAGCTGCAGGCAGCCTACCCGGATTCGGTGATCACCCGCGCCCACTATGCGGGCTTTCTGCTGGAAAAGGGCTATATCAAGAGCAGGCAGGAGGCCTTTGACCGCTACATTGGCGATCACGCCCCCTGCTATATTCCTCGGGAAAAGATCACCCCCGTTCAGGCCGTGGAGCTCATTCTCGGCGCAGGAGGCATTCCCGTTCTGGCGCATCCCATTCTCTACCGCATGAGCATAGAGCGGCTGGAGTATCTGGTGGGGGAGCTCAAGAAGGCAGGGCTGATGGGAATCGAAGCGATCTACAGCACCTACAGCCCGGCGGACGAACGCCAGATCAGGGACCTGGCGCAGAAATATGACCTGCTCTTAAGCGGGGGCAGCGATTTCCACGGCGCCAACAAGCCCGGACTGGATCTGGGCCTGGGATACGGAAGGCTGTTCGTGCCGCAGGAGCTGCTGCAGGACATAAAAAGCGCCGTGAAAGCGAATGACGTGAACATAAAATAAAAGCGGGACGGAGAACGGCTCCGGACCCGCTTTTTCGTCACCTTCCTTTTTATATTTTTATCATGTCGTCTGCCCGCTTCCGAGCCTTTCCATTCGCCTGCCTTCAAATGTCGCCAGCGCCACAACAATCCCCGCTCCGATCAGCATCACCGCAAGATACACCGCAAACGTCTCCGGTATCACATAGAACAGGAATCCCGCCAGGAACGTGGAGGAAAAATTGATCGTAAAATGCGCCAGCATGGACGGATACAGGCTGTCGTACCGCTTTCTCAGCCAGCCCAGTCCCAATCCCATGAAAAAGGTGTAGGAGCCCTGGACAAGGTTGGCGTGCATGATGGCGAACATCAGCGCCTGCAGCACATTGGCGATCCAAAAGGCGGCTTTGCGGTTCGCCATATTCCGCACCACCTTATCCGCATAATGGAATGTTATACCCCGGCACAAAAACTCCTCTCCTATGGGCGCAATAAAGATGCTGGTGAAAATCGCCACAGGGTCCACCCCCAGACCCGAAATCTCAACCATCTCCTCGTACTCACGGATCATGTCCGGAACGATATATTCCGCGGACAGCAGGTATGCCGTACCGCTGATGCACATGAATCCGCCCATGAGAACCGTCACAAGAACTTTTCTGGCCGAAAAGACCCTGCCCGGATTCTGCGGCTTCGGCCTGCCCGCGCCGAAATAGTACCACAGTCCGAAAATTCCCAGCGCCGCAACATGGTAGGCCAAAAGAATGAGCGACTGGCTGTCCGTCAGCACTTCCGTCAACTTTTGCTCTATTTGGTCAACGCTCTGTATCCCTTTCGCCCCGCTGACAATTCCGACCGCTATAGAGATGACGATCATAAAGGCAACCAAAATCAGAATCTGAAGTGCCAGACTTGCCGCCACGGGCAATACGGTCATTCCCGTCCAGCCCGCCCTTTTCCAAAAACCGTCCTTACTTTTTGTATTTTCCATGTTCTCTCCAAACCGAACCCGCCGCTTACCCCTCAACGATCAGGTATCTGCCGTCTCCCACATCAAACACCTCGTCGGCGGAGAGGATCTCTTCGTCCATAGCACCTTCTATGTCGATTCCCTCCTCCTCAAAGTACTCGATCACTTCGTCCACAGAGTTTACAACCACGGCCATGCACTCTTCCAAAAAGTCCTCTGCTTCCTCCATCGTCTCCGCAACCTTCTCGGGAAAGAGCTGAAGCTGATTCTCCAAAAAGCACTCCAACACCTCGTCGTCAAACTCTCTCATCTGCACCCTCCTTAATATTGCCGACACACCGGCTTTGGCTATATGATAATCTTCTTATGCGTCTGCGTCAATATCCTCTTGCCGGATTTTACATTCGGATTTTATATTTCACCAAGCAGCCACTCCTTCGCCTCCCGGTACAGTCTGCCTACGGGAAGTCCCACAACATTGTTATAATCCCCGCGGATACCCTCCACATATCTGGCAAAGAAGCCCTGAATGCCGTAAGCGCCCGCCTTGTCCATAGGGTCTCCCGAAGCCACGTAACTGGCGATCTCGCTCTCGGTCATGGGAGAAACATACACTTCCGTCGTCTCGTGAAAGGTCTTTCGTTCCACGCCGCCCGCTCTGTCCTCCTGCCGCCTTCCCCTCGGAGGGCGATACAGCAGCGTCACGCCGGTGTACACCTGATGGGACTGACCGGCAAGAAGCCGCAGCATTCGGGCCGCGTCCTCCTCGTCGGCAGGTTTGCCGAGAATCTTTTCGTCCTTCGCCACCACCGTGTCTGCGCCGATGACCAGCACGGCCTCGCCGTCCTCCTGCGTCTGCGCAAGCACCGCCTCGGCCTTCTGCAGCGACAGCTTTTCCACCAATTCTTCCGGCGAAGCTGCGGAAGCCTTCTCCTCCGCGCTGCTCACTCTTATCTCAAATTTCAATCCGATCTGCTCCAGCAGTTCCCGCCTTCTGGGGGACGCGGAGGCCAGTATGATCCTCATGGGAATCTCCCTTTCTGCCGTCAGGCCTTCCTGTATCCGTCATATCCCGTGATGTGTCTCGGGGATAAAGGTCCGTGTGGCCGAAACGCTCTCGGGTGCAGCGCTGTGTGCCTCGGCCATGGCCTCCTGACAGAACTCCTCCTGGGCGTTGAACAGCATCTTGCCCCGGCGGTCCACCTTCTCATAGGTACCGTCCGCCTGCAGGACGGACGCCTTCACATTGTCGCGAAGCTGGCTCTCCAGAATGTGAAGCAGCTTCTCCTTCAGCGCCGGCGTATCCACAGGGAACAGTATCTCCACCCTGCGCTCCAGATTTCTCGGCATCCAGTCTGCGCTGCCGCAGTATATCTCATAGCGTTCGTTGTTCTCAAAATAGAATATCCTGCTGTGCTCCAAAAAATTCCCCACGATGGAGCGCACGGTGATATTCTCGCTGACGCCCTTCACGCCTGCCCTCAGAGAGCATATCCCCCTGACGATCAGATCGATCTTAACGCCCGCGGCGCTTGCCTGGTAGAGCGCCGCAATAATATCCCTGTCGCAGAGCGCGTTCACCTTGGCAATGATGCGGGCGGGCCGTCCCTCCAGCGCATATTTCTTCTCCCTTTCGATCAGATACAGGAATTTGTCCTTCAGCCACAGCGGAGCCAGCACCAGCTTATTCCACACAAGGGGCTCGGAGTAGCCGGAGAGCATGTTGAATACGGCCGTGGCGTCCTCGCCAATCGCCTCGGAACATGTCAGCAGGCCGATGTCCGTATACAGCTTTGCGGTAGCATCGTTGTAGTTGCCCGTCCCCAGATGCACATAACGGCGGATACCGTCTTCCTCCCTGCGCACTACCAGCGTAATCTTGCTGTGGGTCTTTAGGCCCACCAGACCGTAGATCACGTGACAGCCGGCTTTCTCCAGCATCTTCGCCCAGACGATATTGTGCTCCTCGTCGAAGCGCGCCTTCAGCTCCACCAAGACCGTCACCTGTTTTCCGTTCTCCGCCGCCTGCGCCAGAGCCGCTATGATGGGGGAATTGCCGCTGACACGGTAGAGCGTCTGCTTGATGGCCAGCACCTGGGGATCTCCTGCCGCCTGCCGGATAAAGTCCACCACAGGCTCGAACGTCTGGTAGGGATGATGCAGAAGGACGTCGCCTTTCCTGATCTCGTCAAAGAGATTGCAGCCCGCCGGCAGCTCCGGCACAGGCTGAGGCGTATATTCCCGGTTCTTCAGATGCCCGAAGCCCTCCAGTCCGTACATTTTCATCAGCACCGTCAGATCAAGAGGACCGTCGATCCTGTAGATATTGGATTCCTCGATCCGCAGCTCTTCCCGCAGTATCTTGAGGAGCCGCTTATCCATTCCGGCCTCCACCTCAAGGCGGATTGCCTCGCCGCGCTGGCGCTTTTTGAGCTGCTTCTCGATCTCCTTCAAAAGGTCCGCGGCCTCGTCCTCCTCAATGGTCAGATCGGCGTTGCGCATGATGCGATAAGGGTGAGCGCTGACAATATCGTAGTTCAAAAAGAGCTTATGCATGTTGCGCTCAATAATCTCCTCCAAAAGAATGATCTTCTTCCCCTTGCCCTCCGAGGGCAGCTGCACGATGCGGCTCAGCACGCCGGGCACCTGCACCGTGGCAAATTCCATCTCTTTCTTACCGTGCTTTTTCTGCACAAGCGCCGCAATGTTCAAGGTCTTGTTGCGGATCAGGGGAAAAGGTCTTGAGGAATCCACCGCCATAGGCGTCAGCACCGGATAGACGTTCTCCTCAAAATAGCTGTCCGCAAAGGCGGCTTCGCTCTCCGTCAATTCCTCGTGCCGGCCGATCAGCTGCAGGCCTTCCCGCCTAAGCTGCGGCACGATGGAGCGGTTGTAGGTAGAATACTGCAGATCCACGAACTGATGGATTGCCTTATCCAGCTTCCCGAGCTGCTCCGCCGGCGTCAGTCCCGCGATATCCGGCTTGTCGTACTTTGCGTTTACCATGTCGTGCAGGGACGCCACGCGGATCATAAAAAATTCGTCCAGATTGGAGGAGGTGATACTTAAGAATTTCAGCCTTTCAAACAGCGGGATATTCTTGTCCCTCGCTTCATTCAGCACTCTTTGATTAAAAAGGATCCAGCTCAGCTCCCTGTTGGTATAATTTTCAGGATTCTTGTATTCCGTCTCTGCCATATTTCATCGCCCCCGCGTCAAAAAATTTTCCGCTGCTTAAGTACTGGTTCCACGCTGAAGACCTCCTGGAAAAATTCTCCCCTCATCTCAAAAAATCCTTTTTCCAGCGTGATGTCCTCCTGACTGTCAATGGTCAGGATCAGCTTGTTGTCCTTCAGCGCCGCCTTCAGTCCCGTCATTTTCTGCTTGTGGCTTCTGTCCAGTCCGCTGGCCAGCCGCAGAATGGCCGTCAGCTTTGCGACGATCAGATAGGATTCTCTGTCCAGACGGCTCATATCCGTCTGCTGCCTGTAATAGACGAACCTGCTGTGGTTGAAGCGGACCACGTTCGCCACGATCTCCCGCTCGATGTGGGACAGACCGATGATCTCCGTGGACATGATGATCTGGAAGGAGGTCTCTCCTATGTTCATCATACTGATATATTTCCCGCAGTCGTGAAGGATCGCGGCCAGCCTCAGGTAAAGGCGTTCCCGCTTGCCGAGGCCGTGCACCTTTTTCATGCTGTCAAAGATCGTCGTGGTGATCTTCTCCAGCGTCTCGGAGCGCTTCTTGCTGCCCATATAACGCTTGCTGATATTTGCGGCACAGGCCACGATGTCTTTCTCGAAATCATGCTCTCCCGAAAGCAGCTTCTCCTTCTCCGCGTACTCGTAAGCGATGCCGTCGCAGAGAGTGGTCCCGGGCGCCCAGATATTCTTTGCGCCCATCAGGTGCGCTATCCGCTCCACCAGCACGGTGCTGATGAACATAAGCGGCACCTTTTCTTCGGAAATCCCCAGCTCCAGCGCCGTCTGTGTGGTGCTGCCGGACCGTATCCGCCTGCCAAACGCCGCATAGTCGGAAGGAGTGAGCATGGCGCTCTCGCCGTGCTCTCTGACCACGCAGGGCGAGATATAGTCGTCCATCACGATCAGATTGCGGATCTCCCGATCCTTCAGATACAGCTTTTTATAGACATCAAGCTGCGCCATGGCCATTTCGTCTATCAGGTATTCCGCCTGGGAGCTGCGCACCGAGAACCGATTCAGATATTCCTGCAGACGCAGGACGCCCAGCCGGAGGTTCTGCGTGGACACCAGCGTGTCGTTGTCGAACAGCGATATCTGTATGCTGCCGCCCCCGATATCCAGAATAGCCGTCTTTTCCTCAATGATCCTGCTGAAATTTTCCCCTCTGGACGCCAGCGATTTATAGTCCAGAAAACGCTGCTCCGAGTTGCTCAGGACCTCAATCTTAAGACCGGTCCGCTGGGCAATCTGATCCAGTATGATGGTGGTGTTTTCCGTCTCGCGGATCGCGCTGGTGCCGTAAGCCTTGTAGGCGCTGACCTTATACGCCCGCATCTTTTCCGCAAATTCATTCAGGATACGGCAGAGCTCGTCTATCTTCTCGTTGCTTATTTTTCCGTCAAAATAGGTGTCGGTGCCCAGGTCAAGACGCCTGCCTGCGCAGTCGATCTCCTTCATCTTTTTCTTGTCGGCAAACTCGTAGATCTTCATGGTAAGCTCAAAGCTTCCCACATCGATTGCCGCAAAGGTCTTCACGCTCATTGGCATACCCCTCCTCTTACTCGATACGCTTTTGCCCCAGCATATGATCTATGAACTGCTGGGCGCTCCTGCCGGACAGACCGCCGTGGGCAAGCTCCCATTTGTTCGCCTCCGAAAGAAGCTCCTCCTCCGGCATATCCAGGCCGCTTCTCTCCGCCAGCCCCTTGACAATGGCCTGAAACTGTTTTTTGTCCGGCGCCCCGAAATAAATCGTCACGCCGAATCTGTGTACCAGGGAAAGCTTCTCCTGCACCGTGTCTCCCGTGTGCATATCCTGCCTGATCTCCTCCCTGTCGCCGTAGTTCTCCCGAATCAGGTGACGGCGGTTGGAGGTGGCATAGATCAATACGTTCTCCGGCTTTTTCTCCAGCCCTCCCTCGATGACTGCCTTCAGATATTTATACTCGATCTCAAACTCCTCGAAGCTGAGGTCGTCCATATATATGATAAATCTGTAGTTGCGGTTCTTGATCTGACTGATGACCTCATTCAGATCCCGAAACTGGTGCTTGTACACCTCTATGATACGAAGCCCCCGCTCGTAATATTCGTTGGCGATCGCCTTGATGCAGGAGGATTTCCCCGTGCCCGCATCGCCGAACAGCAGACAGTTGTTCGCCTTTCTTCCCTCCACGAACGCCTCCGTGTTCTCCGTCAGCTTCCGCTTGGGAATCTCATAGCCGATCAGATTGTCCAGGCTCACATGCGCGATGTTCAGAATGGGGACGATCTTCACGCCGCTCTCGTCCCGCTCCACGCGGAAGGATTTGTGCAGACCGAGCCTGCCTACGCCGTACTCCTTGTAGAACTGGGTCAGAGTGGCCTTCATCTCCTCCGGTGTGTGATCTTTGCTGAACTTCTCCGCCAGCTCGCAGATCCGCGCGCATATCCTGCGGTTGTACACCTTGCTCTCCCGACTGCTGCTATGGTAATTTTCCACCATGGAAAACTCGGGCACTCCAAGCGCTTCGCACATGGGGCCGAAATCATAATCGTAAAATTCCTTAAAGATAACGATGTCGTGCAGGACCGCCTCATTGATGGTGCCGTCGATCTCTCCCCTGATCTCACAGCCGCAGCTGTAGCTGTTCTCATTGTTCACCAAAAGGTCGGCCAGATAGCAGTGCCAGAGGTTGCCCCGAAAGCCGTACATTCCCGCCAGATCGATCAGTCTGTGGATACAGCCGTAAAATACGGACGCCATGGCGTCTTTATCCGTTTCCTCTCGGGGCGTCTCCCCGCTCTGTGCGGCAGCTCCCCGCGCGCCCGCCGCCTCATAGTGATCCATCAGCCATGCCATATCGTGCAGCAGCCCGCCGTCCTGTAAATTCCTGTATACGATCAGTTCCCGTTCTCTCATGGTCCTTATGTGCCTCCGTCAATAGTTTCCCAGGATCTTCATGTTCCGCGCCTCGTCGCGAAGTCCCCTGAGCGCGTTCTTTACCGCGCTGTCCGACAGATTTCCCTCGAAGTCGATAAAGAAACGGTACTCCCAGTTCCTGTCTTCGATGGGACGGCTCTCGATCTTCGTCAGATTCAGATTGTTATAGATAAAATGTGACAGCATATGGTACAGGGAGCCGCTCTCATGAGGCACTTCAAAGCATATGCTCACCTTCCTCGCGTCCTTCCTAAATATCTTCTGGTTGGTCACGATAATGAAACGGGTGGAATTCGTTCCGGACTGGTTCACGCCCTTTTGCAGCACCTTAAGCCCGTAGATCTTGGCGGCGTGCTCGCCGGCGATGGCCGCCTGTGTCCGATCTCCCTCCTCCGCCACCTTCTTTGCCGCGAAAGCATTGTTCTGCATACTGATCTGCCGCCAGTCGTGATTCTGCAGAAATCTTGCACTCTGCATCAGGGACTGAGGGTGCGAGTACACCGTCTTAATGTCGGATATGTCCGCCCCCGGCACCGCCAGCAGGCAATGCTCTATCTTTATGATCTGTTCCGCCACGATATAATTCTCATACTCCTGGAGCAGGTCGTAGATCTCACTGACGATGCCGGCCGTGGAGTTTTCGATGGGAAGCACGGCGAAGTCCGCGCTGCCTTCGTCGATGGCGCTCATGGCGTCCCGAAAGGTATCCACGTGAAAGCTGTTGATCCGGTCCCCGAAGTACTGCATCATGGCCGCCTGGGAGTATGCGCCCTCCGCGCCCTGAAATACCACTCTGGCCGTCCCCGTATCCAGTTCGTCCACGCCGATAAAAGGAAGCTTTCCCAGGCTTCCGTGCTCCGCCAGAAGCTGATACTGCAGCTTTCTGCTCATGGACATGATCTGCTCGAACAATTCCTCTATCCCGTGACGGTTGAATTCGTTGTGGGTCAGAGCCTTCACCTTGTCCAGCTTCTCCGTCTCCCGCTGTTTGTCAAAGACCTTTTTGCCCGTGTCGATCTTGTATTCCGCCACCTGCCTGCTGATGTCCATGCGCTCCTCATACAAGTTTACGATCTTTTCGTCGATGTCGTCTATCTGCTCACGCAGTTTCTGTAAGTCCATAAAAGCTCCGCTCCTCTGTACTGTCCCATTGATGAGAATATTATTATTTTTATCTTATACCAAAATAAAGTTGATAGCAAGTAAAAAGGAAGCTATAATATGAGCAGATAAAATAAGGAGCAGCATTATGAGAAAACGAACCCGAACCGTTCTGATCACGGTCTCGATCGCCCTGACGCTCATCGCTCTGGCGATCGTTCTGTATTTTGCTCAGCGGATCCCCATGAATCCGCCGGGCACCGTGGGAAACACCGCGGGAAACATCAATAACGGAGGCTTTTTCTGCGAGCACGAAGGCACCGTCTACTTTTCCGGCGTCTGGGACGGCGGCCTGTACGCCATGGATCCGGAGGAGGGAAATATCCGCCTGCTGAGCGGCACGAAGGCGCAGAATCTTCTTGCCGGCGGGAATTACCTGTACTATTTCCAGACGGAAAGCTCGGACGGCACGAGGGCGGACTTCGGACAGATGCTGGGTTCCCGCTCCTTTACCCGCTGTAAGCTAAACGGCAAGGACGCCACCTCCCTGACCAGAGATGTAGTGGTCACAGGACAGCTTGTGGACAATTATCTGTTTCTGCTGACCACCTCCAAGTCCGGCATTTCTTTCTACAAGATGAAGATCGACCAAAGCGAACGGACCCAGCTTGCGGACTATATCATCAATCCCGCCTGTGCCGCCGACGGCACGATCTACTTTAACGGCACCGACACCGACCATTATCTCTATGCCTTGGACGCTGAGGACGACGTGGTCCGAGAATTCTGGCGCGGCAACCTGTTGAATCCGGTGCTGGACGGGGATTACGTATACTATATGGACGTGGCGAACGACTACCGGCTCTGCCGTTACAGCATCTCTCAGGACGCGATACAGGTACTGACCCAGGATCGGGTGGACTGCTTCAATGTGGGGAGCGGTTTTATCTATTACCAGAAGAACAGTTCTTCCGACCCGCAGCTGAAATGTATGCGGACCGACGGCTCCGAGGTACGGTCCGTCGCCGAGGGCAATTACACCAACATCAACATGACCTCAAGATATGTGTATTTCCGGGCGTTCGGCGACGATTCCACCATGTACCACTCCCCTCTGGGCAGCGACAGCTATTCGACATTCGCACCGCCGGAATAATTTTTCGTCCCTTATTGTCCCAAAAAACATTTTGTGATAATATATGACAGGGACGATACCATACATATTTAGTAAGCAAAGGAAGACCGTCTTCGGGAGAGAGCAATGAAATTTTACGCCTTAGCCGAAAAGGAAGGAAATACGAACCGGACAAAAGCTGACGTTAGATAACGATACTTTTGAAAACACTGGAAAATCAAGGTTTTTCGAGCGACGGACAAGCCGGGT
>CANQJL010000010.1 GCA_947624245.1 uncultured Acetatifactor sp.
GACTAAAATATAACACAAAGGCAGCATCTCTGCTTTTTAAATATTCAGTTGTAACACATGTATTGTAATCCTACAATTTTCTGCAGATAAAATGAAATTCTATCTTGCAAAGTGTGAAAAAGTGTGGTAGGATAACTCACAAATCAGAAAATGCAATGAAGGAGACTCTTGCCGGGGAAAGCGACAGGAAGACGGCGTCACCGACTGAAAGCGCTGTCAGTGAGAACCGACGAAGGGAACACTCCGGAGCAGACTGCCCGAATGTGGGTTTTGCGGGGAATGCAGCGCTTGCGCAGCAGAGCGCATACTAGGACAGTACGTGTACACGCGTTAAGTGTAAGAGGGGAACGGCCGAGGATGCCTTTGATGGAAGGAACGGTTGTTCAAAGCGGGTGGTACCGCGGATAATGCAAATTATTCGTCCCGGGATACAGGCAACTGTGTTCCGGGATTTTTTTGATGCAGGAGGGTCCCGGAACGCCGGCGGCAGCAGCTGCAGAATCGATTCGCTGTCAGAAGACCGCCGCTGTGGTCGTATGCCGCTTTCTGCGGCGGAATGGGAGGTATAAAAATGAACATCAAGAACTGTTACAGAGATCTGACGATCAAAGACATCGGAGAGCAGCACATCGGAGAGACACTGCGTGTGGCCGGCTGGGTGGAGAATATCCGAGACCACGGAGGCGTTTCCTTTGTGGATCTGCGCGATATGTACGGCGTGCTGCAGGTAGTGCTGCGCAATACGGATCTGCTGAAGGGTCTGACCAGAGAGACCTGTGTCAGTATTTACGGAGTCGTTGAAAAGCGCGACGAGGATACTTACAATCCGCGTCTTCTCACCGGCACTATAGAACTGGAGGCAAAGGAGATCACCGTGCTGGGCAAGGTCTACCGGCAGCTTCCCTTTGAGGTGATGACCTCAAAGGAGACCAGAGAAGAAGTGCGTCTCATATATCGTTATCTGGACCTGAGGAACTCCAAGGTGAAGGACAATATTCTCTTTCGCTCTCAGGTCATCGCCTTCCTGCGTCAGAAGATGACGGAGATGGGCTTTGTGGAGATTCAGACCCCTATTCTCTGTGCTTCCTCTCCGGAGGGCGCAAGAGATTATATTGTGCCTTCCAGACGTTTTAAGGGAAAGTTCTACGCGCTGCCGCAGGCGCCTCAGCAGTATAAGCAGCTGTTGATGGCGTCCGGCTTTGACAGATATTTTCAGATCGCGCCCTGCTTCAGGGACGAGGATGCCAGAGCGGACCGTTCCCCCGGCGAATTTTATCAGCTGGATTTTGAGATGAGCTTCGCCACGCAGGAGGATGTGTTCAGGGTGGGAGAAAAAGTTCTTTCCGCTGCCTTTGAGAAGTTCGCGCCCGAGGGCGCTGCCGTGACGAAGGCGCCTTATCCCATCATCAGTTATAAGCAGGCCATGCTGGAATTCGGCACCGACAAGCCGGATCTGAGAAATCCTCTGCGGATCATGGACCTGACCGAATTTTTCCAGAAATGCACCTTTAAGCCTTTTCTCGGGCGCACCGTGCGCGCCATCAAGGTCCACGCGGACATGAGCAAGGGCTTTCATGAGAAGCTGCTGCAGTTTGCCGTTTCCATGGGCATGGGCGGTCTGGGTTACCTGGAGGTCGCGGAGGACCTTTCCTACAAAGGGCCCATTGATAAATTTATCCCGGAGGAGCTAAAGAGCGTCCTTCGGGAGGAAGCGGACCTGCAGATTGGAGACACCATCTTCTTTATTGCCGACAAAGAGGAAAGAGCCAATTTCTATGCGGGCAGACTGCGGACGGAGCTGGGAGAGAAACTGGATCTGATCGAAAAGAATGCCTTCCGGTTCTGTTACGTCAATGATTTTCCCATGTACGAGCTGGATCCGGACACGAAGAAACCGGCCTTTACCCACAACCCCTTCTCTATGCCCCAGGGCGGGCTGGAGGCGCTGAACACAAAGGACCCGCTGGATATTCTGGCCTATCAGTACGACATCGTGTGCAACGGCGTGGAGCTGTCCTCCGGTGCGGTGCGGAACCACGATATGAATATTATGGTCAGGGCTTTTGAGATAGCCGGCTATGATCAGGAGACCCTGAAGTCGAAATTCGGCGCGCTCTATCAGGCGTTCCAGTTCGGCGCGCCCCCTCACGCAGGCATGGCGCCCGGCGTGGACAGAATGCTCATGCTGCTTCGGGGCGAGGAGAATATCAGGGAAGTCATTGCGTTCCCCATGAGCGGTTCCGGACAGGATCTCATGTGCAACGCGCCCGGAGAAGTGACGGAACAGCAGCTTCGTGAGGTTCATATCAAAGTGCGGGAGTAATGTACGGATCGCAGGAGCACAGCAAAACCGCATACGCGGCCGCAATGTGAGAGAAAGGAACTGAAAAATGGCAAATATCATTACAGACGAGACCATTGAATATGTAGGCATTCTTGCCAAGCTGGAGCTCTCCGACGAGGAGCGGGAGCAGGCCAAGAAGGACATGGGCAGAATGCTGGACTATATCGACAAGCTCAACGAATTGGACACTTCGGGTGTGGAGCCTATGTCCCATGTATTTCCGGTAAAAAATGTATTCCGAGAGGACGAGGTGACGAACGGCGACGGAAGCGCATTGACGCTGAAAAATGCGCCGGAGCAGAAGGACGGCATGTTCTTGGTGCCCAAAACTTTTGATTGAGCAGAGTCTTAGAAAAGAGGTAGCGATGGAACTTTTATCCCTTTCGGCCGTGGAGCTTGCCACAGCCATCAAAGAAGGTAAGACCACAGCGGTGGAGGCCATGCAGGCCGTGCTGGACAAGATCCGGCAATCGGAAGAGCTGTACAACTGTTATGTGACGGTAGACGGTGAAAATGCGCTCCGCAGGGCACAGGCAGTGCAGAGGAGAATAGAGTCAGGGGAACTGACGGGCCCCCTTGCGGGCGTTCCCATGGCGGTCAAGGACAATCTGTGCACGGAGGGACTTCTGACCACCTGTGCATCCAAAATACTGAGTAATTTTGTGCCCACCTTTTCCGCGGAGGCGGTGTTGAATCTGGAAAAAGCAGGCGCTGTGCTCATCGGCAAGACAAACATGGACGAGTTCGCCATGGGCTCCACCACGGAGACGTCCGCTTACGGCGCCACAAAGAATCCCAGAAATCCGGAGCATGTGCCCGGCGGTTCCTCCGGCGGTTCGGCGGCGGCAGTGGCGGCGGAGGAATGCTTCTTTGCGCTGGGTTCGGACACGGGGGGCTCCATTCGACAGCCCGCTTCCTTCTGCGGTGTGGTGGGAATGAAACCGACCTACGGCACCGTGTCCAGATACGGGCTGGTGGCTTACGGCTCCTCTCTGGATCAGATTGGTCCTTTGTGCAAGACGGTGGAGGACTGCGCCGT
This sequence comes from uncultured Acetatifactor sp., assembly GCA_947624245.1. Lineage (GTDB taxonomy): Bacteria > Bacillota > Clostridia > Lachnospirales > Lachnospiraceae > Acetatifactor. The sequence goes on from CANQJL010000010.1 coordinate 3,384, forward strand.
GATCCTAGAGACGATCGCCTCCCATGACGAAAAGGACTCTACCTCCGTGGAGCGGCAGGACACGGACTTTACCTCGGCCTTGGTAAAAGAGGTAAAGGGGCTGCGCATCGGCATACCTAGGGATTATTTCGGAGAGGGACTTGACCCCGAGGTGAAAACGGCGGTATTGCAGGCGGCAGAGCTGCTGAAAGCGAACGGGGCGCTTGTGGAAGAATTTGACTTGAGTCTGGTGGACTACGCCATTCCCGCTTACTATACCATTGCCGCGGCGGAGGCAAGCTCCAATCTGGAACGGTTCGACGGCATAAAATACGGATACCGTGCGGAGGCGGAGGGACTTCATCAGATGTATAAAAAGACCCGTTCCCAGGGCTTTGGTCCGGAGGTAAAGCGCAGGATCATGCTGGGAAGCTTTGTGCTCAGCTCCGGCTATTACGATGCATATTATCTGAAGGCGCTGAGGGTCAAGGCGATGATCAAGAAGGCCTTTGACGATGCATTCGCAAAGTACGACTGTATATTAGGGCCGGCTGCGCCCACCACGGCGCCGAAGCTCGGAGAGAGTCTGGCCGATCCCATCAAGATGTATCTGGGCGATATCTATACGATCTCCGTCAATCTGGCGGGACTTCCCGGCATCTGCGTTCCCTGCGGGACGGACGGCAGAGGGCTGCCCATAGGTCTGCAGCTGATCGGAGACTGCTTCCGGGAAAAGCAGCTGCTGCAGGCAGCCTACACTTATGAACAGCTCAGAAAGGAAGGAGGGAAGGCAGATGTCTAAGGAATATGAAACGGTCATCGGTCTGGAGGTGCATGTGGAGTTGGCTACTAAGACAAAGATCTTCTGCGGATGTTCCACGGCCTTCGGCGCAAGCCCCAATTCCCATACCTGTCCCGTGTGTACCGGTATGCCCGGCTCCCTTCCCGTGCTGAACAAAAAGGTGCTGGAATACGCGGTGGCTGTGGGGCTGGCGCTCAACTGTCAGATCACCCGCGAATGCAAGTTTGACAGAAAGAATTATTTTTATCCGGACAATCCGCAGAACTATCAGATATCCCAGCTTTATCTGCCGATCTGCAGGGACGGCTGGGTGGAGATCGACACCCCGCAGGGGGCGAAAAAGGTCGGCATTCATGAGATCCACATGGAGGAGGATGCCGGCAAGCTGATCCACGACGAGTGGGAGGACGCCACGCTGGTAGACTACAACCGTTCCGGCGTGCCCCTGATCGAGATTGTGTCCGAGCCGGACATGAGAAATGCGGACGAGGTCATCGCCTATCTCGAGAAACTGCGGCTGGTCATTCAATATCTGGGCGCAAGCGACTGTAAGCTTCAGGAGGGCTCCATGCGTGCGGACGTGAACCTCTCCGTGCGGGAGAAGGGCGCAAAGGAGTTCGGGACCCGCACGGAGATGAAGAATCTGAATTCTTTCCGCGCCATTGCCCGCGCCGTCGAGGGGGAGAAGAACCGTCAGATCGATCTGCTGGAATCGGGCGAGAAGGTGATTCAGGAGACGAGAAGATGGGATGAGAATAAAGAGACCTCTTATGCCATGCGCTCCAAGGAGGACGCTCAGGATTACCGCTATTTTCCGGATCCCGATCTGACTCCCGTCAGCATCAGCGACGAATTTTTGGAGGAGATCAGAAGGCGGCAGCCGGAATTTCGCACAGAGAAGATGAAGCGGTATCGGGAAGAATTTGACCTTCCCGACTACGATATTGAGATCATCACGTCCTCCAAACACATGGCAGATATCTTTGAGGCTACCGTGGCTTTGGGAGCGCAGCCCAAAAAAGTATCTAACTGGCTCATGGTGGAAACGCTGCGGCTGTTGAAGGAGCAGGAGGAGGATCCCGAGGACATTCGCTTCAGTCCGGAGAATCTTGCAAAGCTGATTCGTCTCTCGGAGGAGAAGGCGATCAATTCCACGGTGGCGAAAGAGGTCTTTGAGGTCATGTTTCGGGAGAATGTGGATCCGGAGCAATATGTGGAGGAGAAGGGGCTTAAAATGGTCAGCGATGAGGGCGCTCTGCGAAAGACCGTGGAGGAGGTCATCGCCGCAAATCCCCAGTCGGTCCAGGATTACCGAAACGGCAAGGAGAAGGCGCTGGGCTTCTTGGTAGGCCAGACCATGAAGGCCATGAAGGGCAAAGCGGACCCCGCAAGTGTGAACAGGCTTTTGAAGGAACTGTTGTAAAGAGAAAAAGACGGCGCGTTTTTCTTGAGCGCCGTCTTTGTTATTGCATGTGTTGCTGCATGACAAAATCAATGAATTTGGAGGCGGCTTCCGGATGTCCGGTATTGGAAAGCACCGCCAGCACAAGGTCGTCACTCAGGAAAGCGTAATTTTTCGTGAGCGCTTCATTGTCCGGAATCCGGATGCCTACAGGGATAGGCTGCTCCATTTCCTCCGGTTTCGTGGGATCGGGGTAGGCGGGAAGGGTATCTGTCTGGTCTGCGTTCGTCATCGATTCCTGAAGCTCCTGCACTACCTTTTGGTCTACATAGTAGAAGTAGGGCTCATACAGCTTGATCTGCTCCGGTGTCAGAAAATCCCGCAGATCATAGAAAAACTCCGCATTTGCATAGTGTTGAATGGAATTTGCATCGGTGAGCATAATGTCCAGATTTCCGGCGGCAATATAGACGATCAGCTGCTGCGAGGCGGCCTGAAGCATCTCGGGGTCTCCGGCGCTCTCGCTGATAATGATGCCGGTGTCGAAATATACCTCATACTCGTCGGTATCGATTCCGGCGTAATCGGCAAAACTCTGCACATACGCCTCCGAATTTTCACCGGCGACAGAGTTCAGAAGACAGGCGTAAAATGCCGTGTCCTTCTCGGTGACAAAATGCCAGATGAGGGATGCCGCGGCGGCTGCAATGAGAACTGCCGCGATGACATGCCATTTGTAATAATACATAAAGTAGGACAGCTTCTGCTTCGGCGTTCCGCTTTTGACGGCGTCCCGCTCCTTTTTGAATTCATCCATTACAGGCATGTTATTACCACCTTTCGCATCGGCTTTTCCTATTCATGATACGTGTTTCTGAAAATATTGTCAAGGTTGCCTTGCAACTTGTCTCGAGTTGTTATATCATATGATATGTAGGAAGCTTACATAAAAAAGCTTTGAACGGAGGGAGACTATGAACGACGCATATGTAGAGTGCCTTGTGAAGCAGAAGACGTCTCTGATGGCTAAAATTTTCAAAGTATTTCTGATCGTGCTGGCGGTCCTCTTTTTTCTGGCGGTGCCTTTTATTTACATTTCTTTCTTTTTGATGCTCCTTGCGGCGGGCGGTGCATATCTGGTACACCTGTTCACCAATCTGGAATATGAATATCTGTATCTTGACAAAGAACTGACGGTGGACAAGGTGATGGCAAAGTCCCGCAGGAAAAGAGTGGGGGTATACAGACTTGACAGAATGGAGATCATGGCACCCATAAAGAGTCATCGTCTGGACAGTTACAGGAACCGCTCCGTGAAGGTCAAGGACTACAGTATCGGCGAGGAGCTGGAGCCGGACCTCAGGTACGCCATGTTCTATGAGGGCGGCGAGAAGATTTTGCTAAGTCCGTCGCCGGAACTGATCAAGGTCATGAAAAATGTGGATCCGCGCAAGATTTTTTCCGATTAAACGTTTGTTGACAGAGCGGTAAAACTCTGTTAAACTCATCTGAAATATTCATAACCCCGGCAGACAGTCTCCGGGGTTATCAGATTCTTACACTGAAAACAAATACATAAGGAGGATTGAAAATGGGACAGATTATCGGTGAAGGTATTACCTTTGACGACGTGCTTTTGGTACCCGCCTATTCGCAGGTGGTACCGAATCAGGTGGATCTGACTACCTTGCTCACCAAGAAGATCAGGCTGAATATCCCCATGATGAGCGCGGGGATGGATACCGTGACGGAACACCGTATGGCGATTGCCATGGCCAGACAGGGCGGCATCGGCGTCATTCACAAGAACATGTCCATAGAGGCTCAGGCGGAGGAAGTGGACAAGGTAAAACGTTCCGAGAACGGAGTCATCACGGATCCCTTTTCACTGACTCCCGAACATACGCTGGCCGACGCGGACGCGCTGATGGGAAAATTCCGCATTTCCGGCGTGCCTATTACCGAGGGCAGAAAGCTTGTGGGCATCATCACGAACCGCGACTTAAAGTTTGAGACGGACTTCACCAAGAAGATCAAGGAGTCCATGACCAGCGAGAATCTGATCACGGCCCACGAGGGCATTACGCTGGAGGAGGCAAAGAAGATACTGGCCGCCGCCAGAAAGGAAAAGCTGCCCATCGTGGACGACGAGTTCAATTTAAAGGGTCTGATTACGATCAAGGATATTGAGAAGACCATCAAATATCCTCTGGCGGCCAAGGACGCTCAGGGGCGGCTGCTGTGCGGCGCCGGTGTGGGCATTACGGCGAACGTTCTGGATCGTGTGGGCGCTCTGGTAGATGCGAAGGTAGATGTGATCGTACTCGACAGCGCGCACGGGCACTCGGAGAACGTGCTGCACTGTCTGCGCATGATCAAAGAGAAATATCCCGATCTTCAGGTGATCGCGGGGAATGTGGCCACGGGCGAGGGAACGAAAGCGCTGATCGAGAGCGGCGCAGATGCGGTCAAGGTGGGCATCGGACCGGGCTCCATCTGTACGACGCGCGTGGTGGCAGGTATCGGCGTTCCCCAGATCACGGCGATCATGAACTGCTACGATGTGGCGAGGGAATACGGCATTCCCATCATTGCCGACGGCGGCATCAAGTACTCCGGCGATATCACCAAGGCTCTGGCGGCGGGCGGCAATGTCTGCATGATGGGCAGTATGTTCGCTGGCTGCGAGGAGAGCCCCGGGGAATATGAACTGTTCCAGGGCAGAAAATATAAGGTGTACCGCGGCATGGGCTCCATTTCGGCTATGGAGAACGGCAGCAAGGACCGCTACTTCCAGGAGAACGCAAAGAAGCTGGTGCCGGAAGGCGTGGAGGGCCGCGTGGCATACAAGGGAGAAGTGGAGGACACGGTATTCCAGCTGCTGGGCGGGCTGCGCTCCGGCATGGGCTACTGCGGCGCAAGAAATATTCAGGAGCTGAAGGACAACGGAAGATTTGTGAAGATTTCCGCGGCCTCCCTGAAGGAGAGCCATCCCCATGACATTCATATCACCAAGGAAGCTCCTAACTACAGCGTGGATGAATAGGACGGAGGCATTGATTTGGAGAATCTTTCCAATGAACTGATCGATCATAATGAAGTACAGCGCCTTCAGGGAGAATTCTGCAAGGCTACCGGGCTGTGCGCTTATTGCGTGGACAGTGAGGGAAATATGCTCACGGAGATATCCGGCAGTGAAGAACAGATTCGGCAGGTGCAGAAGTTCTCTCAGGAGCCGGCTGCGCGTCTTGCGTTGGAGAGAGTATGGGAAGGTTCGTTGGAGGATATGGCCGTAGAGGACCTGAACGACGGCGGCGACAAGGTGGCTGCGGTGGCCGTGCGCGTTCAGGGAAGCACATTGCTGTACTGGCTTGTCTTCTTGGTGCGGCCGGGCAGAAAGGCCGAAGCACAATATTTTTATGATACGATCGATCTGCTGCAGGATATGGCGGCAACTCTCCTTACGAACAAGATGCAGAGCGTTGACGCATTGCTGGAGGCGCGCAGGAGCGATTCCGCAGAGCTGGAACTGAGCAGGCAGATCGTTGCCATTGACTCTACGTCGGAAATACTGCACCTTTTGGACAGTGATGAGCGCCTTGAGGGCCTCATGAAAAAGTGGCTGGGAATACTGGGAGCATATCTGCAGGTGGATACGGCGCAGCTCTACCGCCTGTACGATGGGGGAAAGACGATGGATGTCGTCTCCGAGTATCTGGCGCCGGGAGAGACGTCCGTATATGACCGCACAAGCAAGCTTCCCACGATACCTCTTTTGAAACGAAAGAAGCCTATCGTGACCTCTTTCGGCGGGAAGGAGACGGAATATCTGGAGGAAATCCGCAAGCAGCGGCTGCAGGCGGTGATCATACTTCCCGTGATCGGTGTGAACGATTCACAGACCTTGATGCTGTCGCTGAACCACAGAAAGCATCATGTGTGGGACCGGCAGGAGATACGGTTTGCCGGTGACGCTGTGAGAGTACTGCGCAGTATCATCGGCAAAAGAGTGCAGGACAGCGCACTGAACAGTGCGGTCAAAGCGTTGGAAATGACACTGGAGAGCGTGGATTGCTGCATCTACATAACGGACAAAAAGACGGGGAAGGTGCTTTTTTCCAACAGACAGCTTCAGAATAACTTTGCAAAGGAATTGAGTGACGGCAGCTTTGAGGCGATGCTGAAACAGGTGATGGATCAGGGGCGGTCCGGCGGCGGGTACGAGATGCATTACCTGCAGACGGGCTGCTGGTACAGTCTGATATATAAGGAGATTACATGGACCGACGCAGAGCCGGCAAATCTTTACTCTCTCTATGACATAACGGACAAAAAGTTGTATCAGCGAAGGATTGAGCAGCAGGCTTACACGGATATTTTGACGGGCCTCTACAACAGAATGTGCTGCGAGAGGGATCTTGCCCGCTATGTGGACGAGGCAAAGATGACCGGAAAAACAGGCACGCTGTTGTATCTGGACATTGACGATTTCAAGCACGTCAATGAGGGGCTGGGACACCAGTACGGCGACGTGCTTCTGAAGGCGATTTCCAACTCTCTTCAGCGGATTCCCGGTATCGAGGAGACCTGTTACCGCATGGGGGGAGATGAATTTGTCGTGATCATTCCCTCCGGCCGCTGTGAGGAAACGGACAGGATCATCGCGGATATCAGCGCTATTTTTGCAAAGCCTTGGTTTTTGAAGGACGCCGATTATTACTGCACGATGAGCATGGGAAGCGTCACGTTTCCGGATATGGGAGATACGGTGCTCAATCTGGTGCAGAAGGCCGATATCGCCATGTATGAGGCCAAGAAGAGCGGCAAGAACAGGATCGTGACGTATCAGTCGACGCTGCTCGAGGCCTCGGATAAGCGGTTCAGCATGGAAAAGAGTATGCGGGACGCCACGGCGGAGGGATACCACGAATTTGAAGTCTATTATCAGCCGATCGTCGACATGCGGACAGGCGGCACCTGTGCGGGCGCGGAAGCTCTGATCCGCTGGAACAGCAACAAGCTCGGCTTTATTCCGCCGGAGGAGTTCATTCCTCTGGCTGAGTATCTTGGGCTGATCAATCCCATAGGCAATCATGTGCTGAAGGAGGCCTGCGCCCGATGCCGACAGTGGAATGACAACGGCCGTCCGGACTTCAGGATAAACGTCAACCTGTCGGTGGTGCAGCTTTTGCAGCCGGATGTGGTGGAGGTCGTGGAGGATACTCTCAGCCAGACGGGTATCAATCCCGCGAATCTGGTGCTGGAGGTGACGGAGAGCCTGGCCATCAATGACATGGTGCGGATCAGGGATATTCTGAACCGTATCAGGACTCTGGGCGTGAAGATCGCGCTGGACGATTTCGGCACGGGATATTCCTCCTTAAGCCATATCAAGGAGATTCCCTTCGATTTGCTGAAGGTGGATCAGAGCTTTGTGGAGGATCTGGCAGACGACGCATACTCTAAGGCGTTCATTAAGATGGCAGGAGAGCTGGCGGAAACGCTGGGAGTGGAAGTCTGTGTGGAGGGCGTCGAGACGCTGGCACAGTACGATGTGGTCAAGGACATGAATATCAGCTATATTCAGGGCTTCTATTTCGACCGTCCTTTGGAACGCGCCGTTTTTGAACAGAAATATGTTGCAGATTCGGAAGAAAACATGTAAGATAATATCAGTGGCTGCATGACTGGCGTAAAGTGGGAGTACCCACAGGGAGTGCAGCGGGAATTTTAAGCCGACCGCCTGGGCACCACTTGTCTTGTGATGCGCGGACAGTCGGCTCTTTTTACTGTCAGAGCCTGCGGTCTGCGAGGACGCAACGAATTGAATCATGAATGGAGGAATAGTATGCTGCAACTGGATCAGGAATTAAAATCAAATGAGTACCCCGGCAGGGGGATTGTGATGGGACGCTCCGCCGACGGGAAATACGCCGTCACCGCCTACTTTATCATGGGGCGCAGCTCCAACAGCCGCAACCGCGTGTTCGTGGAGGAGGGGGAGGGAATCCGCACCGAGGCTTTCGATCCGTCCAAGCTGGAGGATCCCAGTCTGATCATTTACGCTCCCGTGCGGGTGCTGAATCATGACACCATCGTGACGAACGGTGACCAGACCGACACCGTCTATGACGGTCTTGCGAGGGGAGAGACATTTGAGCAGGCGCTGCGCGGGCGTGAATTTGAGCCCGACGGCCCGAACTACACGCCGAGGATATCGGGCGTGATGCACATAGAAAAAGGCTCCTATGATTTTGCCATGTCGATTTTAAAGAGCAACGACGGCGATTCCTCCTGCTGCAATCGCTATACCTTTGCCTACGACAACCCCGCTCCCGGCGAGGGGCGTTTCCTGCACACTTACATGCATGACGGCAATCCGCTGCCCAGCTTTGCGGGAGAGCCCAAGAAAGTGGCGATTTCCGGAACGATCGACAGCTTTGCCGAGACGGTGTGGGACAGTCTTGATGCGGACAATAAGGTCTCACTTTTCGTTCGGTATATAGATATCGCCACAGGAGAGTATGAGACCAGGATCATCAATAAGAATCGCTGAGAAACTGCGGCGCGGAATATGGAAAGTGCAGGCAGATATAAAAATATAGACCAATATAAAAATACAGGAAAATATAAACATATAGACCAAGATAAAATACAGATAATACGGAGAAAAGAACATGAAAGAGATTGAACTCAAATACGGATGCAACCCCAATCAGAAGCCGGCAAAGATCTATATGGAGGACGGAAGTGAGCTGCCCGTTACCGTCCTGAACGGCAGACCGGGCTACATCAATTTCCTTGATGCATTCAACGGCTGGCAGCTGGTAAAGGAGCTGAAACAGGCGACGGGACTGCCGGCGGCCACCTCCTTTAAGCATGTATCTCCCGCCGGAGCGGCGGTGGGACTGCCCTTGGACGAAGTCCTCGCAAAGATCTATTGGGTGGACGACCTCGGCGAGCTGTCTCCGCTGGCCTGCGCATACGCCAGAGCGAGAGGCGCCGACAGAATGTCCTCCTTCGGAGATTTCATCGCTCTGTCCGACGTGTGCGATAAGGATACCGCCAGACTGATCAAAAGAGAGGTGTCCGACGGCGTGATCGCACCCGGCTATACGGACGAGGCGCTGGAGCTGTTAAAGGGAAAGAAGAACGGAAATTATAACGTGCTTCAGATCGATCCCGCCTATGTTCCCGCCCCGCAGGAGAAAAAGCAGGTATACGGCATCACCTTCGAGCAGGGAAGAAATGAACTGGACGTGAACGGCGGTCTTCTCTCCAATATTGTGACCGAGAACAGGGAGATTCCCGAAAAGGCTCTGATAGATATGAAGATCGCTCTGATCACCCTGAAATATACTCAGTCAAATTCCGTGTGCTACGTGAAGGACGGTCAGGCCATCGGCATCGGGGCCGGCCAGCAGTCCAGGATCCACTGCACGAGACTGGCGGGTTCCAAGGCGGACAACTGGTTCCTGCGTCAGTCTCCTCAGGTCATGGGGCTTACATTTAGGGACGGTCTGGGAAGGGCCGACAGGGACAACGCCATCGACGTGTACATGGGAGACGAGTACATGGATGTTCTTGCGGACGGCGTGTGGGAGAAGACGTTTAAAGTAAAGCCTCCTGTATTCACACGGGAGGAAAAGAGAGCATGGCTGGATAAGCTGCAGGGCGTCACTCTGGGATCCGATGCGTTCTTTCCGTTCTCCGACAACATTGAGCGGGCAAAAAAGAGCGGTGTGAAGTACATCGCACAGCCCGGCGGTTCCGTGAGGGACGATGCGGTCATTGACTGCTGCAACAAATACGGCATGGTCATGGCCTTCACCGGTATCCGCCTGTTCCATCATTGATACAGTTGAAAATGTCTTGACAAAAAAACGACGGTGACTTATGAGATTATCTGATTTAGAAGGATACGACAAAATAACGATACAATGCCACGACAATCCGGATGCGGATGCGCTTGCCTCCGGATTCGGTCTGTACTGCTATTTTCAGAGCAGGGAGAAGGACGTGCGGCTGGTGTACAGCGGCAGGAATCAGATACAGAAGTCCAATCTGTGCCTGATGGTGGAAAAGCTGAAGATTCCCGTGGAGTATGTGCAGCCGAAAAATCAGGGTCCCACGTTCACGGAGGGACTGCTGCTCACGGTGGACTGTCAGTACGGCGCCGGAAATGTGACCGGGCTTGCGGCCGACAATGTGGCCATCATCGACCATCATCAGGTGGAAGTGAAAGACGTTGCCTTAAGCATGATCTCTCCGAATCTGGGGAGCTGTTCCACTCTTGTGTGGAAGCTGATCACGGAGGAGGGGTTCGATGTGAACAGTGTCGCCAGTCTCGGAACAGCCCTGTACTACGGTCTCTACACGGACACGAATCAGTTCTCGGAGCTGTACAATCCTCTGGATATGGATATGCGGGAAGCGCTGCAGATAGACAAGAGCCTGATCACGCTGTTCCGCAATTCCAATCTCTCGCTGAGGGAACTGGAGATTGCGGGAATCGCGATGATACGATACAGCTACAATGACGACTATGAGTTCGCCGTCATCAAATCTCAGCCCTGTGACCCGAATATCCTGGGACTGATCAGCGATTTCCTGCTTCAGGTGGACGCGATCAAGACATGCGTTGTGTTCAACGAGGTGCCTGACGGCTACAAGTTCTCCGTGCGAAGCTGCATCAAAGAGGTCAACGCCAGCGAGCTGGCAGCTTTCCTGGCACAGGATATGGGCTCCGGAGGAGGGCACTATGAAAAGGCCGGCGGTTTTATCAGCCGGTGGCGGTACGAAAAAAATTATCCCACGCTGCACACGGAGGCCTATTTCAACAACCGCATGACGCAGTATTTTGACAGCTTTGAGCTGATCTACGCGGAAGAATATGAGGCGGACATCAGCAGTATGAAAAAATACGTCAAGCGAAAGCTGCCTGTGGGCTATGTGAAGGCAGATGAGGCGCTTCCCGTGGGTACGCCCATCACCATTCGTACCCTGGAGGGAGATGTGGATCTGACCGTGGAGGCGGATCTCTACATCATCATCGGTCTGAAAGGAGAAGTGTATCCCAACCGTCGGGAGAAATTTGAGCGCTCGTACAAGATCACGGGGGAGAAATACAGCTGCGACGGAAAGCTGGAGTATGTGCCTACGATCAAGAACCGTGTGGACGGCAGCACCATGACGCTGACGGACTATGCGGGCGTATGTATTCCCACGGGCGAAGTGGAGATTTATGCGAAGGAGCTGGACAAGGGCGTCAAGGTCTTTACGGCATGGGACAAAGAGAAATATATGCAGGGGAAGCCGGGAGACTATCTGGCGGTCAGATGCGATGACCTTCACGATGTATATGTAGTGGAAAGGGACATCTTCGGTAAGAGCTATGACGAAACAATATGACTACGATGCGTTCATCAGTTACAGACATACGGAGTTGGATAAATATGCGGCGCAGCTTCTCCACAAACGGATGGAGGCCTTTCGTCTGCCCGGAAATCTTGCGGGACAGCAGGGAGACGGGCGCACACGGATCACCCGTGTCTTTCGCGACAAGGATGAGCTGCCGCTGACCAACAATCTGGAGGAGCCCATCATGCAGGCGCTGTCCTCCTCGGAATTCCTGATCGTGATCTGTTCTCCCCGAATCAGAGAGTCCCTGTGGTGCAGAAAAGAGATTGAGACCTTCATCTCCATGCACGGACGCGAGAAGATACTGGCGGTGCTGATCGAAGGCGAACCGCACGAGTCTTTTCCGGAGGAGCTGCTGTACCGCGAGGAGAAGGTGACCGATGCAGACGGAACGGTCCGCACAAAACGGGTTCCGGTAGAACCCCTGGCGGCGGATATCCGCGGAAAAAATAAAAGAGCGATGAAAAAGGCGCTGAAGACGGAAATACTCCGTCTGCTTGCGCCGATGTTCTCCCTGAAATATGACGACCTGCGGCAGCGTCACAGAGAGCGCCGCATGAAGCGCATTCTCGCCGCATCTCTCGGCGCAGGATCCGTATGTCTTGTATTCGGTCTGGTGAGCACCGCCATGGCGCTGCGGATACAGAGCCAGAAAGGTCAGATAGAAGCCCAGACGGCGGAGATCCTTCAGCAGAACGAAGCCATTTGGCAGCAGAATCAGACGCTGCTCTTGCATCAGGCGGAAGGACTGGCTCAGGAGGCGCGGCGTCTGTTGGATGCCGGCGACCGGCAGGGCGCGCTGGAGACCGCGTACAGGGCGCTGACGTCCTCCGACGGAAATCCTATGCCCTACACGCCGGAGGCGCAGTTCATTCTGACGGAGAGTCTGGCCGTCTATGACAACGGCAATACCGCCAAGCCCCTTCACCAGATGGAGACCATGGGAATCATTGAACAGATGAAACTGACCGAGGACAGAAATACTCTGGTGACCTATGACAACTCGGGCTGTCTGACCGTGTGGGATGTGGCTTCGGGAGATAAGCTGTGGGAGACCAGAGATCTGTACACTTATGTGGATGAAAATTCCTTCGCGCCGCTTGGAAGCGATCGTCTTGCCTGTATCAACGGAGAAGCCCGGCTGGTGATATACGATATTCGGACCGGCCAGATGATACAGGAGACGGACTATCAGTCCTATTCTTCCGTCTATGCGGATCCGGCGGGAAAACATCTGGTGCTCGTCAATTACGCGGGAATGCGGATCGTTGACGGGGAGACCCTTGAGACGGCGCAGGTCTATGACGGACTGACTTACAGCCTCAGCCGATTCAGTATCAGCAATGACGGAGTCCGACTGGCGTTCCAGAGTAAGGACCAAGAGAAACAAAACAGTGTGCAGATCTGGAATCTGGAGACCGGGGAAAAGTATCCGGCCCTGAATATCGGAACGAGCGAACTGAAGAAGATCCTATTCAAGGACGGCGTGGGGTATGCGCTGCTGAACGATCACGACAGCAGCTACACGGATTTTGAGACTACGGTGAGAGCGTTTGAACCTGAGACAGGACGTGTCCTTTGGAACCATACGGAGGGAACCTTCGGAAATGATCTGCTGCTGCCCTATGCGGAGGGAGCCTCACGAATGCTGGTGGTGGGTACCTTTGAGGCGTTTCTGTTGGAGATGGAAGACGGTTCCCAGGCGGCCGCCATGCCCTATGGCACAAATGTGGCGGGCACGGCTGTCTTCCTGGAGCTGGACACCTATTTGGTATTTACCAGAAGCGGAGAATATCATGTGGTCTTGGCCGACACTCCTCAGGACGTCTATGTATCCGGCACCTTCCGCAGTCATTCCCAGAATGTCAAGGAGTTCATGGTTGCCGCGGACGGCTTCTTGGTGCTGCCTTATCAGGACAATAAGGTGACGTATTACACGTTCAGCCAAGGGCAGGATATTGCGCCTTATGACGGTGAGGTGCCGGAAGCGGAGGCGGAAAGCTGCGACGATGCCCAGATGCAGGAAGCGGGCCTGGTCAAAGCGGCGCTGGTGTCAAGCGTCTTCTACGATCGGGATAAGAGCAAGATGTTCGTATATTATACCGACGATACGCTGGAGATCTACAATACAGCAGACGGAAGCCTGCTCAACACGCTGACGGTGGAGAGCGTGCTGAATCGGTATATCGGAACGGACAAGGAGGGAAATATTTATATCGGCGGATACGGCAGCGGATATATGCTGAATCCGGAATGCCGGCCGCTGGCCACAGTGGAGGGGCTGGTCGGCGTGGACGCGGAGAACGGCAGGCTGTTCCTGAAGAAAAAAACCGACGAATTCTACACGGTGCCCATCTACAGCTTGGAAGAACTGCTTGCGAAGGCGAAGGCTGATGTGCTATGATGTTCAATGGGCGTAAGCTTCCGGAAAGGTAAGGATGTATTACATGAGCGAGACGGAATCAAAAAATTTTATTGAAGTGCTGATAGATAAAGATCTGGCGGACGGCGTCTACGACACGGTCCACACGCGCTTCCCGCCGGAACCCAACGGATATCTCCATATCGGCCATGCCAAGAGTATTCTGTTGAATTACGGGCTGGCGCAGAAATATAACGGCAAGTTCAACATGCGCTTTGACGACACCAATCCCACCAAGGAGGATATCGAGTTCGTGGAATCCATCAAAGAGGATATCCAGTGGCTGGGCGCCGATTGGGAGGACAGACTGTTCTTCGCATCCGATTACTTCGGCCAGATGTACGAGGCGGCGGTGAAGCTGATCAAAAAGGGCAAGGCCTATGTGTCCGACCTGACGGCGGAGCAGATCAAGGAGTATCGCGGAAGCCTGACGGAGCCCGGCAGGGAGGATCCCTTCAGCGGACGCAGCGTGGAGGAGAATCTCAAGCTGTTCGAGGAGATGAGAGAGGGAAAATACGCGGACGGGGAGAAGGTGCTGCGCGCCCGCATCGACATGGCGTCTCCCAATATGAATATGCGGGATCCCGTGATCTATCGCGTGGCGCACATGACGCACCACAACACGAAAGACGCATGGTGCATCTATCCCATGTATGATTTCGCGCACCCCATAGAGGACGCCATCGAAGGCATCACGCACTCTATCTGTACCCTGGAGTTCGAGGATCACAGACCTCTGTACGATTGGGTGGTAAGGGAGCTGGAGTACCCCGTTCCCCCCAGACAGATCGAGTTCGCAAAGCTTTATCTCAAGAATGTGGTGACGGGAAAGCGATACATTAAGAAGCTGGTGCAGGAGGGCATCGTAGACGGCTGGGACGATCCCAGGCTTGTGTCCATCGCAGCGCTGAGACGGCGCGGTTTCACGCCGGAATCCATCAAGATGTTCGTGGAGCTGTGCGGGGTATCCAAGGCAAATTCCATTGCGGACTATGCGGCGCTTGAGTACTGTATCAGAGAGGATCTGAAGCCCAAGGTCCCCCGCTATATGGCGGTGCTGGATCCCGTCAAACTGATTATCGACAACTATCCGGAGGGACAGACGGAAATGCTGTCCGCGGTCAATAATCCGGAGAACGAGGCCTTGGGAAGCAGGGAAATCCCCTTCGGCCGGGAGCTGTATATTGAGCGGGAGGATTTCATGGAGGAGCCTCCGAAAAAGTATTTCCGCCTGTTCCCCGGCAACGAAGTGCGGCTGATGAATGCGTATTTTGTGACTTGCACGGGCTGCGTGAAGGATGAGAGCGGGCGTGTCGTGGAAGTGCACTGCACCTACGACCCCGCGTCCAGAGGCGGCAACAGCCCCGACGGCAGGAAGGTCAAGGGCACCATTCACTGGGTGGCGGCAGACACGGCGCTGACGGCGCAGGCAAGGCTCTATGAGAATATCATCGACGAGGAGAAGGGCGTCTACAATGAGGACGGCAGCCTGAACTTAAATCCCAATTCGCTGACCGTGATGAGGGAGTGCAAGCTGGAACCCGCGTTTGCGGGCGTGAAGGCCTACGACAGATTCCAGTTCGTCAGACAGGGCTTCTTCTGCGTGGATGCAAAGGACTCCACAGACGACATGCCGGTGTTCAACCGTATCGTCTCTCTCAAGAGTTCCTTTGTGCTGCCGAAACAGGATTGACGGCGATGTTTTTTTGAATATAAAAAGATGGGAGTAAAGGTATGGGAATATTGTCAGGATTGGACGGCTTGGGATTAGGCAGTCTGGAAAATATGGATATCTTCGCGGACGAAGAAAAGGAGAAGGCTGCCGTCAAGGCGAAAGCGGCCGCTGCGGCCAAGACGGAGGAGAAGGATATCGTTTTCGACAGGACCTATGAATGTCCCGTCTGCGGTCTGCACTTTCCGTCCAAGGCTGTGAAGACCGGCAAGGCGAAGCTTTTGGGTACGGACTCCGATCTGCGGGCGAAGTACGACATCATCGATCCGGGGAAATACGATGTGATATTGTGTCCCAAATGCGGATATGCGGCGCTGGGAAGATTCTTCGACAAGATCACGCATCCCCAGGTGAATCTGATCAAGGAGAAGATCAGCCCCACCGTGCAGGTCCCCGAGTACGACGATCCGATCTACACCTATCCGGAGGCCCTCGAGCGATATAAACTGGCGCTGATCAACGCTGTAGTAAAGAAGGCCCGGGCCAGCGAAAAGGCATATATCTGTTTAAAGAGCGGCTGGGTGGTAAGAGGATATAAGGAGAGCCTGCAGGCGGAGGAAAGTCCAGACGGCAAGCTGATCGCAGAGCTGGAGAAGCAGGAGAACGAGTACCTTCAGAATGCCTACAAAGGGTTCGTGGAGGCGCGGCAGTCCGAGAGCTTTCCCATGTGCGGCATGGACGAGACCACTGTGGACTATCTGCTGGCTGTGCTGGCAGTGCGCTTTAAGAAATATGACGTGGCCGGAAGAATGGTGGCGTCCATTCTGGGGTCGCCTTCTGCAAATCCCCGCATGAAAGATAAGGCAAGGGATCTGAAGGAAGAAATATTGAAGGAACTGAAAAAGAAATAGGTTATATGCAAAATGTATGAAATGACGATCCGGCTTCGCACAGACGGCGGTAAATGTCTGTACGAGCAGATATACGAGCATATTAAGAGTGAGATCAGAGACGGGAAGCTGCTGGCAGGTGAGCGGCTTCCCTCTACGCGTTTTTTGGCGGAGTATCTTCAGGTGGCAAGGAGCACGGTGGATTACGCCTACGGTCAGCTCCTGACGGAGGGCTATATTGAGTCCAGGCCCTGCAGAGGGTATTTCGTCTGTCCCATCGAGGAGCTGTTCCGTCTGGAAGGGCAGAACCGGACGCGGCCGGAGGAGACCCCGGGGGAGGCGCAAAAAGAGGATTCCGGCGCGGCGGCATACCGGTGGGACTTTTCTCCCTATGACATTGATATGTCCGGTTTTCCCTTCAGCGTCTGGAAGAAGATCACCAAGAATATCCTGACTTACGCGAACAGCGATCTGTTTTCCCGCGGCGAGGCGCAGGGCGACTATGAGCTGCGGACCACCATCGGCCGCTATCTGCACTCCTCCAGAGGCGTCAACTGCAGGCCGGAGCAGATCATTGTCGGCGCCGGCAACGACTACCTCCTGCTTTTGCTGGAAAAGATTCTGGGGCGTCATGTCCGGATCGCCATGGAGAATCCCACTTACGCCAGATCCTATCGGATCTTCCGCTCCTTCGCCTACGACATTGTCACGGTGGACATGGACGGTCAGGGAATGCGCGTGGAACCGCTGGAGCGGGAAAATGTCAGAGCGGCTTACGTGATGCCCTCCCACCAGTTTCCCACCGGCGTGGTGATGCCGATCAGGAGACGGCTGGAGCTGTTGAAATGGGCTGCGGGCGCACCGGACCGCTATCTGATCGAGGACGATTACGACAGTGAATTCCGCTTTCGGGGGAAACCCATACCTGCGCTGCAGGCGTCTGACGAGATGGGAAAGGTGATTTATCTGGGAAGCTTTTCCAAGGCCATCGCTCCCGCTATCCGCGTCAGCTTTATGGTCCTTCCCGAGCCGCTTCTGGAGAGATACAGGAGAGACTGTTCCTTCTACTCCTGCACGGTGTCCAGAATTGACCAGAGTATTCTGAACGAGTTCATCAGGGACGGATATTTCGAGCGGCACCTGAACAAGATGCGGAAGATATACAGAGCCAAGCATGAGCTTTTGTTGGAGCTGCTGGTTCCCTTTCAAAAGAAGTTTATCGTTTCGGGAGAGAACGCGGGACTGCACCTTTTATTGACGGCCAGGACAGCCGCGGACGAAGAGACGCTGGTGCGCCTTGCCGGCGAGCAGGGCGTGAGAGTGTACGGCCTGTCCGAGGATATGGCGAAGGAGCCGGCGGGAAAGGCATCGGTGCTGCTGGGCTTCGGCGGGCTTGACGCCGAACAGATCAGGGAGGGAGTGGAAAGGCTGAAAACAGCCTGGAACATCAAATAAAAAAGCGCCGCTTTCCTGCGGCGCTCTTTCTGTCTCGTTTCATACTCAATTATCGTTGATGGGAGGCTCCTCCTCGGTGGCGTCCTCCTCGTCGAAAAACTCCTCTACATCGGCATCTGCCTTTTGTTCTTCCTTTGCGGCAGACTCGGTTTTCTCCGCGCTCTGAGCGACCTGATTGAGAGGAACGAAGGAATCCTTTTCCGCATCGGATGTCAGGGGAACGTAATTTCTGGAGGAATCCGTATCCTCGTCGAGATCTTCGCTGAAATCGTCGTAATCATCGTCCTCCGGCGACAGTTCAACGGCGTCCTTCTTACGCATATAGTAGTAAACAGCAGCGGCAGCACTGCCGACAGCAGCGGTGAAAAGCAGGAATTTCCCAAATTTCTTTGCCATAGTGTACGTACTCCTTTCGGTTGGTTAATTTTACCAGCTGATACTTTATTACTATTCTAATACTATTTTGTGAAAATGAAAAGGGAATATGTGTTTATTTTAGAAAAAATTTATGCGGACCGCAAAAATTGACCGGTCAGGACAATTAAACTATTGACAACAGCGCATTAATGTGTGAAAGTATTAAAGTGAAGAATTTGTCAAAAGAGATACAGTAAGGAGTATTGTAGTATGAATACCGTAGAAATTGCAGTTTTTGTCGTATACCTGATCTTTATGTTAGGGGTCGGGGTCTATTTTTTCTTCAAGGATAAGAGCGGCGGCGAGAAGACTTACTTCCTGGGCGGCCGTAAGATGGGAGCCTGGGTGGCGGCGCTGTCCGCCGGAGCCTCCGATATGAGCGCCTGGGTGCTCATGGGCCTTCCCACCTCTATCTATGCGCTGGGCATGGGGCAGCTGTGGATTCCTATCGGCCTCGCCATCGGCTACACCGTAAGCTGGCTGGTGGAAGCCCCCAGACTCAGAAAGTTTTCCATTGTGGCGGGAGATTCCATCACCGTGCCGCAGTATCTGACCAACCGTTTTCTGGCGAAGTCCAAATTTCTCCAGATCATTTGTGCGGTGGTCTTCCTCTTTGCCTACACCATCTATTCCGCGTCCAGTATCAAGGCGTGCGGCACTCTCTTTAACACGGTGATCGGCGTAGACGCCAATGTGGCCATGTACATAGCGGCGATCATCATTGTGAGCTACACGTTCCTGGGCGGATTTTCTGCCGTGTGCTGGACCGATTTCTTTCAGGGCCTGCTGATTCTGGGCTCCATGCTGATCGCGCCGATTTTTGCCTGCGCCATGCTGGATGCCTCCGCCGCAGCGGCGGCGATGCCTGCGGGCTTCTGGAATCCCTTCTCCGACTGGCGGGACGTTGTGTCGGGTCTGGCGTGGGGGCTGGGGTATTTCGGTATGCCCCATATCATCATACGATTCATGTCCATCAAGTCGCAAAAGGACCTGAAAAAGTCGGCCAAGATCGGCATCGCATGGACTTATCTGATTTTGATCTTCGCGGCCGTGATCGGTATCGTGGGCCGTATGTTCTTGGGATATGACGAGAACATCAACAGTAATTCGCTGGTCTTCATCTCCATGGTGAGAAGCATCTTCCCCAGCCTGATCTCCGGCGTGCTGCTCTCCGCAGTGCTGGCGGCGTCTATGAGTACGGCGGACAGCCAGCTTTTGGCGGCGTCCTCGGCATTTGCCAGCGATGTGTATAAGCCCGTGATCCGAAAGAACAAAGCGGGAGAAAAGGAACAGATCTGGGTGGGCAGGCTGGTAGTGCTTGCCGTTGCGGTGGTGGCGCTGATCGTGGCCTCTAATCCCAACAGCGGCTCCATTATGGACCTTGTGACCAACGCCTGGGGCGTATTCGGCGCGGCCTTCGGACCTGCGATCATGCTCAGCCTGTTCTGGAAGCGTTTTAACTTCGCAGGCGCCGTCACGGGAATTCTGGTGGGCGCCGTTGTGGATATCGGCTGGATCGTTCTGCTCTCCTCTACCGGAGTATATGAGCTTTTTCCCGGATTTGCGGCCGGCCTGATCGCCGCTGTAGCGGCGACTCTGTGCACAAAGGAGCCCTCGGCCGAAGTGCAGCAGCTCTTTGAAGATGCGGTACAGTATAAGGAGTAAGCGGAATGAACAGCAAGTTCTTTGATCTGAAAAAGGAAAAGCAGGACAGAATGATAAATGCCGCGCTTAAGATTTTTGCGCTCAGAGGCTACCGCCATGCCAGCACGGACGACATCGTGAAGGAGGCGGCTATCAGCAAAGGACTTCTGTTCCACTATTTCGGCAGTAAGCTGGGAGTGTACAGCTTTGTCTACGATTACAGCGTCAGATTTTTGAATCTGGAAATGCGCTCTGCGGTGGACCCGAACGAAAAAGATCTGTTCGAGGTGATGAAGCAGACCGAGTTCGCCAGAATGCACGCCATGCGCGCCTATCCCTATATGCAGCAGTTCTTGGACCGCGCTCTGTCTGAGGATGTAAGCGAAGCGCTTCTTGCGATCGAGGAGAAGAGGGGCGCGTTGGAGGAGGTCTCGGAAGGAATCTGCAGTCAGATAGATTATACGCAGCTTCCGCCCCGCATCGACGGGGAGAAGCTGCGCAAAATGCTTCAATATGCTATGAAAGGATTGATGGCAGAGCGGTTTCGGAACGCCGCTTTTCAGCCGGATATGCTGTACAAAGAAATGTGCGATTATCTGGACACGATGAAAGGGATCGTGTACGGTTCCGCCGCTACTTACTCATCTTAAAGGGGCCGTCCGCAGGATATCCCCCTTTTAATTTCTGCATACCTCTCTGAATGGCGTCCCTGGAATTTTTCCAGTCGGCGTCTTTATTTTTGTAATCAAATTTTTCCACCAGCCACGCCACATCTTCCGCGACGCGCTCCATGTTCCGCTCCATGAGCGGCAGGACCGTGTCGTAGAAGCCGGCCTTGTCGCGGTCAGAGAGCTTTGCGTCCGCCGCTTCGCACAGGTCTCCGAAATGGGTCAGGCAGAACCCTTTGCTCTTTCCGATCTTCTCGCGGAAGGCGTCGTCGTGCTTCCACAGGTAGAAGAACGTGTCCATATAGCGGGCGTAGGTGTCCTTGTACTGGCTGCATATGTAGCAGGAGGCTTCCTTTTCTCTGACCCAGACGCCGATGGCGTTGCCGCTTCCCTCCGCTTTCTTGAATTTATCCATAAGCGAACTCTTTGCGGGCTTGAAACCTGTGAAGGTGTTCTTCATCTCCCCGATCATCTTCTTGTAATGAGTCTTCAGGATCCAGGCGTTGCCCAGCGTATTGCCGTAGTCGAACATCTTTTGGAAATGGGTGCGGCAGAATCCGGCCTTGTCGGTCAGCTCCCTGATATCCGCCTCCATGTAGGAGGAACCGCTTCCCAGCACAAAATCCAACAGATCCTGCTCGATGCTCCTCTCGATATAGCAGAAGGGGCATTCGTCGTCTGCGTTCACCGCATCGTTCAGGGGAATGGTGTACAACTGTTCTTTCATAATGGAAATCCTCTCTTTGCAGATATTATCATTTTCTTTCAGTATAACATGAAAATATTTCGGAATAAAGACAATATTGTAACAATTTGTGGGAAAATGTGAGCGAAAATTAAGAATATTTTAGTTGTAATGTTTTTGTTCAAAAGATACTATAGAGATATAGAGTTCTGGAAAGATGAAATAACGAAAGACGTGATGATTCTTGATATTCAGCAGTATTGAATTTCTGCTCTGTTTCTTTCCGGTGTTCCTGCTCTGTTACAGTCTGACTCCCCGGAAACTGAAAAACGCGGCGCTGCTTCTAGGCAGTCTGATCTTCTATGCGTTCGGAGATGTCAGATCGCTGCCGATCCTAATGGCGTCGATATTGTTCAACTATTTTATCGGGCGCGGCATGGCGGAACCGGACAGGCGAAAGGGAGCATACGGGAAGCGGCAGAAGCGTAGAATAGAAAAGAAGAACAGAAGATTACTGGCGGCTGCGGTCGTGGTCAACATCGGCGTACTGTGCCTGTTCAAGTATCTGCCCGGCAGGGCGGGGCTGCCGCTTGGCATCAGCTTCTATACCTTTCAGGTGCTGTCCTATCTGATCGACGTGTACCGGGGAGAGCAGAAAAAGGAGCTCTCCTTTGTGCGCTTTGCCGCATATATTTCCATGTTTCCTCAGCTGGTGTCCGGCCCCATCGTACTATACGGGGAAGTGCGCAGCAAATTGTGGAACCGCAGGTTCTGTGCAGAGACGCTTCAGGACGGCCTGAAGGTGTTCACCGCGGGGCTGGCGGCAAAGGTGCTGCTGGCGGACCGCATAGGGATCCTCTGGCACGACGTGCAGGTGACGGGATTTGAGAGCATCTCCACGCCGCTTGCCTGGCTGGGCGCCGTGGCCTTCTCCCTGAAGATATACTTTGACTTTTACGGGTACTCCCTGATGGCGGTAGGGCTGGGGCGGATTCTGGGATTTGAACTGCCGCAGAATTTCAGGGAACCTTACATGGCTGTGACCGTGCGGGATTTTTACCGCAGATGGCATATGACGCTGGGAAGATGGTTCTGCAAATATGTCTACATTCCCCTTGGCGGCAGCAGGAACGGGGAGCTGCGGACGGCGCTCAGTCTGCTGGCGGTCTGGTTCCTGACGGGCATATGGCACGGCAGTACCGCCAATTTTCTCATCTGGAGCATGATGCTGTGGCTGCTCATCGTCATGGAGCGGCAGGCGGAAAGAGCGGGGATCTTAAAGGCTCTTGACAGAGGCGCGCTCAGGGTGATTCCCCATCTGTATCTGTGGGCGGTGATCCCCGTGACGTGGATCTGCTTTGCCGTGACGGACGTGTCTCAGCTTCAGGTATATCTGGGCAGAATGTTCGGGCTGGTGCAGGGGCTTCGGGTCAGCGCCGGAGACTGGCGGAGGGCGCTGGAGACCTACTGGTATCTGTTCGGGGCTGGCTTCTTTGCCTGCACGCCGATATGCAGGAAGCTCTTTCGCCGGTGGAAGGACACGCCGGCGGGCATCGTCCTTTTGGCGGCGCTGTTCTGGCTGTGCGTCTGGAGGCTGCAGGTGGAGGGGAAAAATCCTTTCATGTATTTCGGCTTTTAGAGTAGGCGAGGAGATCTCGGGAAGGAAGAACGAAGGTGAAACGGTTAAAAAGATGGTCATATCTGCTTTTGCTTGCGGGAATGGGCATAGTCTATCTGTCCGTCGGGGACGGCTGGCAGGTGTATGCACGCACATTTCAGCGGGCAGAGGATGTGTGGCATGAGATACGCGATGGAAAACAGGCGCTGCAGGCCAATTCGCCGCAGACGGTATCCGGTCCGGGCACGGCAGACGGGGGGACAGGCGGAGCGGACGAAGGCCAAGACGTGCAGGGACAGGAGGTATCCGGCGGAAATCCTGTCGAGGGCGGCAATGACGGCGGCGCGCAGACGGAGAACAGATTCGGGGACGGCAGTGAACCGGTGTATATGACCGTGGAGGACGACTACTTTTCCGATGCGGTGTTCATCGGAGACTCCAGGACCATGGGCCTGTATGAGTACGGAGCGCTGGAGGAGATCACCACCTTTTACGCCTCCAAGGGACTGACCGTCTACAAGATGTTCGATTCCCCCATCGTGGAGGAAAACGGGCAAAAGCTGACGGTGGAGGAGGCCCTGCAGCAGAATCAATTTAAAAAAATCTATCTCATGATCGGCATTAACGAGATGGGAACGGGAACCGTGGAGACCTTCACGGAGGCGTACAAGGAGGCTGCCGCACATCTGCTGGAGCTGCAGCCGGACGCGATCCTTTACGTTCAGGGCATTATGAAGGTGACCACGGAGCGCTCCCAAAAGGGCGACTACATCACCAATGAGGGGATCGCGGCCCGCAATGAAGCGCTGGCGGGGCTGGCGGACAACAAGAGAATCTTTTATCTGGACGTAAATGACCTGATCTGCGACGAGACAGGGGGAATGGAGCCGTCCTATACCTTTGACGGCGTGCATTTGAAGGCGCAGTATATTGACATATGGAAGGATTTTCTGAAATCCCACGCCATAGACTTGGATCATTGAGAGGTGTTCATGAGAATCATCGACATGCACTGCGACACCATAGAACGGCTTCTGGGCCTTAGGGACAGGGGAGAGACGGAGGCACTGAGGAGGAATTCGCTCCATGTGGACCTTGTGAGAATGAAGGAGAGCGGCTATATGCTCCAGAACTTTGCGCTGTTCGTTCAGCTAGAGAGGGACGGCGACCCCTGGGAGAGAGTGTGCAGACTGCATGAGCTCTATGAGCGGGAGATGGAGCAAAACGCGGATCTGATCGCACCGGTGCGCCGCTTCTCCGACATCAAGGCAAATGAGAGAGCGGGCAGAATGTCCGCTCTTCTCACTGTGGAGGAGGGAGCGGTCTGCAAGGGAGAGACGGCAAAGCTGCAGGAGCTTTACCGGTGGGGCGTGCGCATGATGACCCTCACATGGAATTATCCCAACGAGCTGGGCCGGCCGGCGCTTGTCAGAGGGGCGGCCCGCAGCGCGCCCGATCAGACAGAGGGTCTGACGGAGCGTGGAAGGGAGTTCGCGGCACAGATGGAAGCGCTGGGAATGATTCCCGACGTGTCCCACCTGTCCGACGCGGGGTTCTACGACGTGCTGGCGGTGACGAAGAAGCCCTTTGCGGCCAGCCACTCCAACGCCAGGGCGGTCTGTCCCCATGTGCGCAACCTGACCGACGACATGATCCGCAGGCTTGCGGAGCGGGGCGGCGTGATGGGGCTCAACTTCTGCGCGGATTTTCTGGAAGAGGCTGCGGAGGGAAGGGAAAATTCGGGGACGACGTCGGCGGTGGTGCGGCACGCGAAGCATATTGTCAATGTGGGCGGCATAGAGGTGCTGGGGCTGGGAAGCGATTTCGACGGCATCGACACCCATCGGGAGCTGCCCGGCGCCCAGAGCATGTCCGTGTTGTGGGAGGCATTGAAGCATGCCGGCTTTAGGGAAAGTGAAGTGGAAAAAATCTTTTGCGGCAACGTGCTGCGGCTCTACAGGGAGACTCTGTAGAGCGATTTTTTACAGAATACTTTAGAATACGTGAATTTATTTTTGTTGCCAAATCCTGGAAAATGTTGTATCTTAAAGAAGACAAGATGTAGTACTTCGACAAATTGAGACAGGACCCGACAAGAGAGGAAGTATGTATGCGCTGTGATTTGTCTAAGACAGAGATGGAGATCATGCAGGTGCTGTGGGACAACGGCGGCCAGATGTCTCCTCGCGATCTGCTGTATCTCTTCAATGAGCGCGGCAAGGACTGGAAGCGCCAGACGCTGCATACGATGCTGCTGCGCATGGAAGAAAAAGGGGTCATCGAAAGAGACAGACGCTCTGTGCGGGCTGCCTGTTCGGAACTGGAGTATCGCCATCTGCAGAGCAGAGAGGTAGTACGGGAATCCTTTGACGGAAGTCTGAATCGGTTCGTGGCGGCATTTGCCGGAGACAGCAAGATTTCTCCGGAAGATGTGCGGGAGCTGGAACAGCTGATCGAACGACTGAAGGCGGAAGGAGGCGCGGAGTGAGTACGCTGCTGATTCTGACGCTGGCCGGAAGCATTATGACTCTGTTGTGCTTTGCATTCAGCCGCACGGTGGGATGTTCCGCGAGGACCACCAGAATCTGGCTTACGGTGGCGGCGCTGCTTTACCTGATACCGCTGGGAGGTCTCAAATCGTACTATACCGATGTGCTGGAGAAGGTGAAACGTCAGGAATGGTACTCGGAGGGAGTGCAGTGGGACGAATCCGTTGATTTCCTTGAGGTGCAGTCACAGGAAGCCGCCTATCAAAGTACCTCGCTTAAGCTGAACACGCTGGTCTACCTTGTCTGGGTAGCCGTGGCGGTCGGGTTTTTGATCTGCAGTCTTGTGCGCTATTGCCGCAGGCGGAGCGTGATCCTGAGAAACTGCGAGCCGGAGGAGGATGACGGACAGCTCGCCGAGCTGGACAGGCTGAGAAGGGAAGCAAGGATTCACAGAAGGGTACGGATTCTCTACTGTCACGACGTCTCGCCGATCAGTATGGGCGTGTTTCGGCCGGTGATCATTCTGCCTCGGAGAATGCGGGGCAATGTGCCGGTGACGTTGCTTAGGCATGAGTTGGCGCACATCAGGAATCTGGACGTGCCGATGAACCTGGTGCTTACGATGGTAAAGGCGATCCACTGGTTCAATCCAGCGGCGTATCTCCTGAAAAAGGAGTTCGCGAAGGTGTGCGAGATACTCTGCGACGACGAGGCCGTCAGGGGATTAGGCCCGTCGGGGAATTTCGAATACGCGGAGCTTCTGGTGTCAGAGCTTAGGCATTCCATACCCGACTCCGCTTGGGTACACAGCTTGTCGAAGGATACAAAAGAGGTACAAGAAAGGATAATGAACATCATGAACAGAAGGAAGCTTGGCAGAATCAGAAAATGTATCGGCGCAGCGGCACTTACGGTATCCCTGTTTGCCTGTTCCCTGACGGCGCTGGCCTATGAAGATGTGCGTACAGTCAGTTCGGAAGAAGAGGCGCTGGTCACTTCGGTCAGCATGAGGACGGCAGATGAGGTCAATGTTTTTGAAGGTGAAGTCCTGTTGTCGGAGGGCGTGTTGGATGAATATGACGCCATTGCGATTCTGTATGACGAGCAGTTCATCGACGAGGACGGGAACATATATGAGGTCGATACGGAGGTCCAACCCTATGGTAGCTGCAACCATGAGCTGAAATCGGGGACAATGACAAGACATATACCGTTTGCAGACGGCCACTGTGAGGTAGAGTACTACAGGGCGGATTGGTGCGTGCACTGCGGAGATGTCTGGGTACATGAGCATGTCAAAACAGTTATTTATGATGTATGCCCTCACAAATAAGATGCAATCACTTAAGATGCAATCACTTTCAGCCGGAGGATTTCTCCGGAGTCCGTAACATAAAGACGGCGTTAATGTAAATTTACATATACGCACTGTACAAAAGATAAATGTAACATAATACCTCTGATGCCGGCAGGCACCGACGATTGATTCGCCGGTGTCTGTCGGTCTTTTTGCGGGGAAAGCGCACAAGTAGTATCGAAAACTACTATAAAAAGAACAGGTAACTATAAAATATGATTTAAAAACACAAATGTTGTTGCTATTTAAACAAAAACGTGGTATCCTAAACTTGTATCATGCAGAAGGAAGCTGCCTGGCAGCGGAAATAGAGGAGTTATGAGCGAAGCATACCACATTATCAGTGACGGTTCCTGCGATCTGCCGTCAGAACTGATTCGGGAGAAAAATATTACGATCGTACCTTTTTATGTATCCTTTGACGATGAACATTACCTGAAGGAGGGCGTGGATATCGAAGTCAGGGAGTTCTATCAGCAGATGGTGGACAGGAAAGGCGTATATCCGAAATCCTGTATGCCGGGCGTACAGGACTATGTAGATGCGTTTCTGCCCTTTGTGGAGGAGAAGACGCCTGTCATCTGCATCTGCATCACCACCAAGTTCAGCGGTTCCATGCAGACGGCGCTGAACGCAAAGGCCATGATCCTGGAGGATCATCCGCAGGCCGAGATCACCGTGATCGACGCCACGGTGAATACCGTGCTGCAGGGAATCTATGTGCTGGAGGCAGTGAAGCTGCGCGACGGCGGCGTGAGCTATGAAGCTGCGGTGGAGCGGCTGGAGACGATCAAGAGTACCGGAAGGATCTTCTTTACCGTGGGGGATATGGAATATCTGATACACGGCGGCCGCGTGGGCAAGGTGGCGGCCGTTGCGGGAAGCGTGCTGGGGATACGGCCTGTGATTACCCTGAAAAAGGGAGAGATCTTCCCGTCCGGCATCGGCAGGAGCCGCAGGAAGACCACGGAGAAATCTTTGGAGCTTCTGGTGGATTATCTGAAGGAGAGCAGTCTGGACATCGGGTGTTACACTCTTGCGCTGGGCTTTGGCTACGACAGGCAGGAAGCGGAGGAGTACCGACTGCACGTGATAGAGACCCTTCGGTCCAAGGGGCATTCCGTTGAGGTCGAAGACCTTCCCCTCTATCAGATCGGCGCCGCCATCGGCGTACACACCGGTCCCTATCCTCTGGGGCTGGGAATTATGGAAAAGGCCATTCACAATTAAGTCCGAGAGCTTCGGTGCAGCGCCGCCGAAGCTTTTTTACATGCGCTTTGCAGAACAATAAGGAAAAGAGGAAGGGATATCAAAATGAAGCTGATCTCATGGAACGTGAACGGGCTGAGAGCCTGTATGCAAAAGGGCTTTTTGGATTTTTTTCGGGAGGCAGACGCCGATATCTTCTGCCTGCAGGAGACAAAACTGCAGGCGGGGCAGATCGAACTGGAGCTGCCGGGATATTTTCAATATTGGAACTATGCGGAGAAGAAGGGATATTCGGGGACGGCGCTGTTTGCGAAGCAGGAGCCCGTCAATGTCACCTACGGTATAGGCGTGGAGGCTCATGACGGGGAGGGGCGCGTGATAACGGCAGAGTTCGGGGAGTATTATGTGGTGACGGTCTACACGCCCAATTCCCAACGGGGCCTGACGCGGCTTGCGTACAGAATGCAGTGGGAGGAGGATTTCCTGAAATATCTGAAGGGGCTGGAGGAGAAAAAGCCTGTGATCTTCTGCGGCGATCTGAATGTGGCGCATCGGGAGATCGACCTCAAGAACCCCAAGTCCAATCACGAGAGCGCGGGCTTTACGGACGAGGAGCGTAGGTGCTTCGACCGACTTCTGGAGAACGGGTTCGTGGACTCCTTCCGGTCTTTCTATCCGGACGCGGCAGGAATCTATTCCTGGTGGTCCTATATGTACCATGCCAGGGAGAACAACGCAGGCTGGCGCATCGACTATTTTCTGGTGTCGGAGGCGCTGCGTGACCAAATGGCGGACGCCAAAATACATACACAGGTAATGGGATCGGACCATTGCCCTGTGGAGCTGGATCTGAAATGAAATTAAATTAATAAAATTGCCAGCGGAGAAATGAAAACCGTCAGTGGGGAAAATGGGAATTGCCTGCGGAGATAAAATAGAAATTGCTTCCGGAGATTGGACTGGATTAGGCGGAAGAAAAATGATATACTGGGAGTATATCGAAAACAGGAGAGAACGCCCATGCCCATCGGACAGACACCATCTGCCGCCCATACGGATTCGCCGCAGTCTCATGCGGTCTCGGAACGAGCCCCACGTCTTCCGCGCGCTTTTTTTACCAGAGACGGGATCACGCTGGCCAAGGACCTGTTGGGCAAGGTGCTGGTGCACCGAACGCCGGCGGGCCTTGTCAGGGGGATCATCACCGAGGTCGAAAGCTACATGGGGGAAGAGGACAAGGGCTCCCATACCTACGGCGGCAGGCGGACGGAGCGCACGGAGCCCATGTATCATATCGGCGGCACGTCCTATGTGTATCTGATCTACGGCATGTACAGCTGCATGAATATAGCGGCCATGACGGAGGGCATATCTCAGGCGGTGCTGCTGCGCGGCGTGGTTCCCGCGGACGCAGAGTCTGAGGAGCGCATGGTGCGGCTGCGTCTTGAACGGCTGAACCGGAAGCGGGAGCGGGAGAACCTTCCGCCCTACACCGCGAGGACGTGTCCCGCAAGTGTGAGAAAGCATCTGGCGGACGGCCCGGGCAGGCTGTGTATTGCCATGGGGATCACCGGAGCCGACAACGACGTGGACATGGTCCGAAGCGACGGCTTCTATGTGACGGAAGGGATACCGGTGGATCCGGAGACGATTCGGGCGGACAAGCGCATCGGAATCGACTATGCCGGAGAGGCGGCGGACTATCTCTGGCGTTTTTTTATCGAATTACCGACGCAGGCAGAGGGAAAGCGGACGGGAGCGGTCCGCACACATCGGAGATAAATTTTCATGAGCTTACAATTCTATTTCGGTCCCTCGGGATCGGGCAAGAGCCGACAGCTGTATCAGGAGATCACCCGCCTTGCGGAGGCGGAACCGGCAAGAAATTTCTTTATTATCGTCCCCGACCAGTTCACCATGCAGACCCAGAAGGAGATGGTGCTCTTAAGCCGCAGGGGCGGCATTATGAATATCGACGTGTTGAGCTTCGGACGGCTGGGCCACAGGATTCTGGAAGAAGTAGGCGGGGAGGACACTCCTGTGCTGGACGATACGGGAAAGAGTCTGGTGCTGCAGAAGGTGGCGGCGGGAATGAAGGACGAGCTGCCGACGCTGGGCGGCTTTCTGCACAGGCAGGGATATATCCACGAGGTCAAGAGCGTGCTCTCCGAGTTCATGCAGTACGGCATCGGCCCGAAAGACGTGTCGAAGCTGATCGATTGTGCGGAAAAAAGAGGCGCGCTGGCGCAGAAATTAAAGGATCTGCAGAAGCTCTACAAAGGGTTTCTGGATTATATTTACGGAAGCTTCATCACCACGGAGGAGACCCTGGACGTGCTGCGGCGGTCGCTGGCAAAGTCGTCCCTCGTGCCGGGGAGCGTGGTGGTGTTCGACGGCTTTACGGGCTTTACGCCCATTCAGAACCTTGTGATCCAGGAGCTGATGCGGCTTAGCGGAGAGGTCATCGTGGCGCTGGCGCTGGGAGAGGGGGAGGATCCCTACCGGCCGGACGGGGAACAAAAGCTGTTTCATCTGACCAAGAAGACGGTGGCGGACCTGACCCGTCTGGCGGAGGAAGCGGGCGTTTCCAGAAGGGAAGATGTATTTGTCAGCGGCGGCTATCGCTTTCGGGAGGCGCCTGCCCTGCGGCATCTGGAGCGGAACCTGTTCCGCTATGCGGTGAACCGTTACGAGGCGGGTCAAGAGGAGATCTGTCTGTTTGAGACCGCAGCGCCGCGGGACGAGGTGCATCAGGCGGGGCTGGAGATCAGGCGGCTCCTTCGCGAGGAGAAAATGGCTTACCGGGATATCGCCGTGATCGTGGGAGATCTGGAGGGCTATGCTCCCTATGTGGAGACGGAGTTCGCCCAGATGGACATTCCCTGCTTTATCGACAGGACCAGAGGCATCGTTCTGAACCCCATGATCGAATATATCAAGAGCGCGCTGGAGCTTTATCTGAAGGATTTTTCTTACGAGGCAGTCTTTCATTATCTGCGGAGCGGCCTTGCGGATTTTGAACCGGAAGAGACGGACATTTTGGAAAATTACGTGATACGGACGGGGATTCGGGGGTATCGCAGCTACAGCCGCCTGTTCACCCATAAGACCGCGCAGATGCAGGACGACGAGGAAGCGCTTGCAGCGATCAACGGCCTCAGACAGCGTCTGATGGACCGCATCGACATGCTGCACATGGAGGGGGAGGAGCCGGTCAGAAGCTACATAGACAAGCTCTATGATTTTCTCGTGCAAAATAGGGTGCAGGAGAAGCTTGTGGCCTTTCAGACCGAATTTGAGGAGAAGGGACAGGCGGTCCGCGCCCGAGAATACGCGCAGATCTATCGCCTCGTGATGGAGCTGCTTGACCAGATTCATCAGCTTTTGGGGGAGGAGACGATTTCCCTGCAGGAGTTCGCGGATATTCTGGAGGCGGGCTTCGGCGAGATTCAGGTGGGCGCTATCCCGCAAAATGTGGACCGCGTGGTGGTGGGAGATATGGAGCGGACCCGTCTGAAGCAGGTGAAGGCGCTGTTCTTTCTGGGAGTGAACGACGGAAACATTCCAAAGGGTGCCTCCAAGGGCGGGATCATCTCCGACATGGACAGGGAATTTCTGCGGGAGTCGAAGCTGGAGCTTGCGCCCAGCCCGAGACAGCAGATGTACATACAGCGGCTCTATCTGTATCTGAACATGACGAAGCCTTCCCACAGGCTCTATCTGTCCTACTCCAAGGTGGGAAGCGACGGGAAATCCCTAAGGCCCGCCTATCTCATCGATACGGTGAGACAGCTTTTTCCCAGCCTGACCGTGCAATATCCCCAGTTGGACAGTCCGCTGGACCGGATCGTCACAAGGCGGGAGGGCGCGGGATATCTGGCGGAGGGCCTGCGGGAGTACGCGGCGGGCACTCTGCAGCCGGAGCGGGAGACGGAGTTTTTTACCATCTATCGGGCCTACGGGGAGGAAGAGACGGCGGGCAGACGCGCTCTGCTCACGGACGCGGCGTTTAAGAGGTACAGGGAGAGCGGACTGTCTGCGGCGGTGGCGAAGGCTTTGTACGGAAAATATCTGGAGGCGAGCGTCACGCGGCTTGAGACCTATGCGGCCTGTGCGTACCGCCATTTTCTGCAGTACGGGCTGGCGCTTCGGGAGCGGGCGGAGTTTACCTTTGAAAGTGTGGACATGGGAAATGTCTATCATGAGGTGCTGGAGCGCTTCGCGGGAATGCTCTCGGAAAACGGGTATACATGGTTCGATTTTCCGGAGGAATTTGCCCGAAAGGCAGTGGCGGAAGCGCTGGAGAGCTGCGCCGCCGCTTACGGCGAAACGATCCTCTACAGCAGCGCAAGGAACGAATACGCCATCGAAAGAATGGGGCGGATACTGACCAGAACGGTGATGACCCTGCAAAAGCAGCTTCGGAAGGGGAGCTTTCAGCCGGACTCCTATGAGCTTAGCTTTCGGTTCGCGGACGATCTTGCCAGTGTGAACGTGGCTCTGTCCGAGGAGGAGCGGATCCACCTTCAGGGGCGCATCGACAGGATCGACGTGGCCGAGGACGACCGTCATGTCTATGTGAAAGTGATCGACTACAAATCGGGCAGCCGGAAATTCGACCTTGCCGCCCTGTACTACGGTCTGCAGCTTCAGCTTGTGGTGTATATGAACGCCGGACTGGAGCTGGAAGCCGGAAAGCATCCGGACAAGGAAATCGTTCCGGCGGCGCTCTTGTACTATCATATCGACGATCCTGCGGTAGAGTCCGCAGTGGAGCTGAGCCCGGAGGAAATCGACGCACTGATCGGCAGGAAGCTTAGCATGAACGGCGTGGTAAACAGCGCGCCGGATATCATAGCGCGGTTGGACGGGACCATGACGGATAAGTCCGACATCATTCCCGTGGAGAGGAAAAAGGACGGCACATTTTCCGCGCGCTCCTCGGTGCTGAGCGAGGAAGAGCTGAGGACGGTGTCTGAGTATGTGAACAAGAAGATTGTCCAAATCGGCAGAAAGATTCTGGACGGGACGATCTCTCTGAATCCGTATGAAAAGGGAAGCGAGGATGCGTGCACCTATTGCGCATATAAAAAGGTGTGCGGTTTTGAGCCGTCCATTCCCGGGTGCAGCAAGAGAAAGCTGGAGGAATTGGATAAAAATACGGCGCTGGCGAGGATGCGAAATGGCGATTAGTTATACTCCGGAACAACAGAAAGTGATAGATCTGCACGGCTGCAATGTGCTGGTGTCCGCGGCGGCGGGCAGCGGCAAGACCGCCGTGCTCACGGAACGTATCATTCGGACGGTGTGCGACGAGACAAATCCCGTGGACATCGACCGTCTGCTGGTGGTGACCTTTACGAATGCGGCGGCGGCCGAAATGCGGGAGCGGATCGCCGCGGGCATTGCGGCAAGACTGGCCGCGCAGCCCGAGTCCGAACACCTTCAGCGTCAGGCGACGCTGCTGCACAACGCACAGATCACCACCATCGACAGCTTTTGTCTGTTCCTTCTTCGGAATCACTTTAACGAGATCGGTCTGGACCCCGCATTCCGTATTGCGGACGAGGGGGAGATCAAGCTCATGGAGCAGGAGGCGCTGGGGGAGCTTCTGGAGGATTCTTTTGCCGGAGGCGGCGAGAAATTTCGTTACTGTGTGGAGTATTTCTGCCCCGGCGGCAGGGAGAGCGTTCTGGAACAGCATATTTTAAATCTGTCGCGGTACGCCTCCAGCTTTCCGTGGCCAGGGGAGTGGCTCGCACAGCGCAGGGAGGACTATAGTGCATCTTCCCTGGAGGAGATAGAACAGAGCCGTTGGGGAAAATATCTGTTGGAGCACATCGGCGGCATCATTCGCGGCTGCGCGGAAAAAATGCGCAGAGTGCAGGCGCTCTGTCGGGAGCCGGACGGTCCGTATATGTTCGGCGATCTGGCGGACGGCGAGCTGGAGCAACTGGAGGGATTTGCGGACTGTCATACACTGGCCGGATATGAGGAAAGACTGCGCAATCTGTCCTTCGGCCGGCTTTCCTCAAAGAAGGACGACAGTGTGGACGGACGCAAGAGGGAGCTTGCAAAAAAGCTGCGCGCGGAAGTGAAGGACAGTATGCAGGGACTGTCGGAAAAATTTTTTGCCACGCCTCCGGAGCTGGCAATGACGCAGGGGGCCGCCTGTCGGGAGCCGGTCTGTACTCTCATCGATCTTGTGATGGTCTTTGACCGGAGAATGGGAGAGAAAAAGAGAGAGCGGAAGGTCATTGACTTTTCGGATATGGAGCATTTTGCGCTGGATATTCTGCTGGACAGGGAGGGAGAGGAGATCCGTCCCGGCAGGGTGGCACTGGAGTACCGCCAGCATTTTGCGGAGATTTTGATTGACGAGTATCAGGACAGCAATCTGGTGCAGGAGTACCTTTTGAGAGCCGTATCGGGGGAGGAGGACGGGCATTTCAACCGATTCATGGTGGGAGACGTGAAGCAGAGCATCTATAAGTTCAGGCTGGCCCGGCCGGAACTGTTTCTGGAGAAATACCGGACCTACAGTCCGGACGGCGGGGCGTGTCAGCGCATTGACCTGTCCCGAAATTTCCGCAGCCGCCCGCAGGTGGTGGACGCGGTGAACGGCATCTTCTCCCGCCTGATGAGCAGACAGATCGGCGGAATCGAATACGACGAGAGCGCCGCGCTGTATGCCGCGGCGGTATATCCGCAGAACGAAGGCTGCGAGACGGAATTTCTGCTGGTGGAAAAGCCCGACGGCGATTCCGAGCTAAGCGCCAGAACGGCAGAGGCCCGCGCCGTTGCCGCAAAAATTAAGCAGCTGCGCTCCTCTTTTTCCGTGACGGATAAGGAGAGCGGGGAGCTTCGCCCCGTGAGGTTCTCGGATATGGTGATCCTGTTTCGCGCCGGCAGCGGCTGGGACGAAGAATTCAAACAGGTGCTGGAGGAGGAGGGGATACCGGTCTATATCACCTCGAAGACGGGATATTTTGCGGCTTCGGAGGTGCAGGAGCTGCTGCAGGTTTTGAGAGTGCTGGACAATCCCACGCAGGATATCCCGCTGTTCGGCGTGATGCGATCCGTCTTCGGCGGGTTTTCCGAGGAGGAGATCGCCCTGATCCGCAGCAGGCACAAAGGGGTGAGCCTGTACGACGCGCTGAAGGAGTTTGCAGGGGAAGGCGAGAAGGAAGCCGAATGTGCGGGGGAAGACAAATGCGATGGAAAAGCCGAATGTGCTGGGGCAGGCGAACCGCTGTCCCACGAGCGGGAGGCCCTGCGGCAAAAGGCCGCCGATTTTCTTACAATGCTGCGCTCCTACAGGGAATGTACAGTCTATCTGCCTATCCGCGAGCTGCTGACGAAGATCGTCACGGACTTCGATTACTTAAATTATGTCACGGCGCTCCCCGCCGGCGGCAAGCGCAGGGCAAATGTGGAAATGCTGTTCACCAAAGCCTCCGATTTTGAGAAGACGAGCTATTTCGGCCTCTTTCATTTCGTGCGCTATATGGAGCAGCTGGAGAAATATGACGTGGACTACGGCGAGGCGGAGCTTCTGGACGAAAACGCCGACGTGGTGCGCATCATGAGCATTCACAAGAGCAAGGGCCTGGAATTTCCCGTGGTCTTTGCGGCGGGTCTTGGCAAGCGCTTTAACATGCAGGACGTGAACCAGTCTCTGATCGTGGACATGGATCTGGGGCTGGCGACGGACTATGTGGACCCTGTGCGCAGACTGCGAAACAAGACTCTGCGCAGGCTTGCGCTTTCGGCAAAGCTTCGGGAGGACAGTCTCTCGGAGGAGCTGCGGATCTTGTATGTGGCGCTCACAAGGGCGCGGGAAAAGCTGATCCTGTCGGCTGCCGTGAGCAAGGTAGAGGAGCAGTGGGAGCTTTGCAGGGAAGCGGGAGCGGAGCATCTGTCCTATGTGGATTTTATGGAGGCGGGAAGCTTTGCGGACATGCTGCTTGCGGTGGCAGGGAGCACGCAGGTGCGGACGACTCTGGTGCGGGAGGGGGATCTGCGGAAGGAAAGCTTTCAGGAGCAGGTCGAACTCTACGACCGGAGAGAACGGCTGGAGCAGACAGGGCAGCTTTGCGACGAGAATGCGCTGGAGGTCTTGAAGAGCCGTCTGAATGCAGAGTATCCGTATGCGGGTCTTGCAGGGCTTTACACCAAGACCACCGTGTCTGAGCTGAAGATCGCGGCCATGGCAGATCGGGACGAGGAGGCCTACCATACCTTTGAGGAAAAGGAGGTTCAGCCTTATATTCCGGCATTCCGCCGGGGAGAGGAAAGGATAAGCGGCGCCGTCCGCGGCAACGCCTACCACAGGGTCATGGAGCTGTTGGACCTTGACAGGCTGGTGAAAGCGGCGTCTGCTTCGAACGCGGCGGCAGCGTCAGACGGCGCGGACGCCCTGGACAATTACGAGACCTACCGCAGCAGTATTTCACCCGAACGGCTTGAGAAAGCGCTGGAGGAATTTCTGGAGGGCGAGGTCGCCGCAAAGCGTCTTCCAAAAGAGTATCGGGAGGCGGTGCAGGACGGGCGCATCGTGCGCTTTCTGTCAAGCCCGCTGGCCTACCGCATGTGGCGGGCGGACAGAGAAGGCAGGCTGTACCGCGAGCAGCCCTTTGTGCTGGGAATCGAGGCGGGAAGGCTCGGCGGCGGGCTGCCTGATTCTGAGACGGTGCTGATTCAGGGCATTATAGACGTATTTTTTGCGGAGGAAGACGGTCTGGTGCTCTTGGACTACAAGACGGACTCCGTGAAGAGCGGTGAGGAGCTGTGGAACCGCTATGAGACGCAGATGGACTACTATCAGGAAGCGCTGCAGAAGCTGATGAACCTGCCTGTGAAAGAGCGGATACTGTATTCGTTCCATCTGGAGAAAAGTGTGAAAAAGGATTAGGAGGCGAGAACGATGGGATTATTTGACAGATTTAGAAAGAAGGACACAGCGGCAAATACGCCGGCGGGTACACCGGCAAACGGACCGGCCGGCGGCGATAAGGGAAGTTCGGCAGGCTGGGACGCCATAACGGCGGAGTTCGAGAGGGTCTATCCGGGACAGACCGCTCCGAAGCACTACGGGACCATCGTATCGTGGGCGCTGGGCGGAAAGGATCCGCTGGACGGCATCAGCATCTACGACGGGGGCGATTACTGGCATTTTGTGGGGTACGGTCTGAGCGAGCTGTACGAGAAGGAAAGCGATGACCCCAAGATCAGCGGCTACGGCATGGAATACACCTTCAAGCTGAAAAAGGAAGGCTGCGAGGACGAGGAGGGAGAGATCCGCTGTATCTGCGGTATCCTGCAGATGCTG
Source organism: uncultured Acetatifactor sp. (assembly GCA_947624245.1). GTDB lineage: Bacteria > Bacillota > Clostridia > Lachnospirales > Lachnospiraceae > Acetatifactor. Next base: position 40,844 of record CANQJL010000010.1, read on the forward strand.
GCCAGACTGACGGCGGGCCAGGGAGAGATTTTCCGCCCTTATGAGTACATTTACACCGGTCAGACCACCGGCATCGACGCCCATCAGAAATCGAATCTGACGGGCTTCATCTGCGTGCCGGATCCTACGGTCAATACCATTCAGACGCCCAACGGGCAGGTGGAATTTCTGGAGTTCATCGGTATGACCGACGCGGAGCTCAAGACTCTGGACAGCCACGATTCCGTGCGGGAGCTCTATGAAAGGCTCGGAAGTGACGTGACGGACTATCACAGACAGTCGCTGGTATGAACGCGGCGCTTTGCTCAACTGACAGCCAGCTTCTTGACGGCGGCCATGGCCTTCTTTACGGGGGGCAGGCTTAAAATGATCAGTGTGATGACGCCCTCCGCCAGAATATAGGAATAATTGTAGGCGATGGGATAGATCATTGCCAAAGACGCGGGAAAGTTCTCCGGCATGTAGTCCATCCAATACAGATATCCGCCGATGGTGTGGAACAGTCCTCTGGCGATGATGGCGACGATGTAGCCTGTGATGAGGCCGTTCTTTCTCTTTGCAAAGAAGCCGGAACAGCCCAGAGCGGCAAAGGCTACGATATAGTCGAGACATGCCTGGAGCGGAGAGAGGATATAGGTTCCGCCGTCCTGCACGAACTGCAGAAGGCCGTAGGCAAACCCGGCGCAGAGTCCGATCTTCGGTCCGTACCAATAGCCAATCAGAGTGACGAACAGCATGGAGCAGAGCGTGACGGAACCGCCCCAGGGCATGGGCAGGATCTTCAGGTAGGAAGCGGCGAAGCCCAGCGCCAGCGCCATGGCGCAGAATACCAGCTGCTTGGGAGAGAAGATCTTCTTTTTCTCAGGCTGCGGCGCAGCGTCCTTTCCGGAAGCTTCCCCGATATTGCCTGTCCGGACCAGCAGGGCCGTCAGCAGGACGAGAATGGCAATCAGCACGCCGCAGAGCACTATGCCCGCGGTGGTCAGGGCGTAATATCCGTCCTCGGCAGAAATAAAATAAGACATAAAAATACCTCCTTTATCTTAGGAGGACATCATCGCTTTCCAAAGGATATGTGCAGCCGTCCGCCGTACAGCGCAAAACGGTGCGGTCTCTTTTGAAAAATTGCTTCCTTACGCCGGTATTGTCCGGTTCAAGTGGTGAGGGTCTCAAAACATACTGCGTATGTCCCAATCTCAGCGATGTGCTCCCCTAGCATATGTTTTTGTCAGGGATACTATAGAATATTTACGGCGGTTTGTCAAGAGGCTTGACGCAATGCTCCTGCGTGACGCGGCGAGACCTGTGTGACGCAAGGCAATCTGCATGACGCAGCAAGACCTGCTTGACGCAATGTGACCTGCCGTGATCGATGTAATAAATTTTGCCGCGGCGGCGGTCACGGCGGAAAGGAAGCGGCTATGCGCGGGAATCAGTTGGTCTTGGGAATATTGGCTCACGTCGACTCGGGAAAGACGACGCTGTCGGAAGCGCTCCTGTACACGGGCGGTTCCCTGCGAAAGCCGGGACGGGTGGATCACGGAGACGCTTTTCTGGACAATTTTGCGCTGGAGCGGGAGCGGGGAATCACCATCTTTTCCAAGCAGGCGCTTATTTCCGGAGACGGACCGGACATCACGCTGCTGGATACGCCGGGGCACGTGGATTTCGGGCCCGAGACGGAGCGCACGCTGCAGGTGCTGGATTACTGTCTGTTCGTGATCAGCGGGCCGGACGGCGTTCAGAGCCACACCCTTACCCTGTGGCGGCTGCTTAGGCAGTATTCGATTCCCACATTTGTCTTTGTGAACAAAATGGACCGGCCGGACACGGACCGAGAAAGGATTCTGGCACAGCTGCGCGCGAAGCTGGATCAGGGCTGCGTGATTTTCGGGGCGGAGGAAGGCCCGCAATTTTATGAAGAACTGTCCATGTGCGACGAGAAGCTTTTGGACGAATATCTGGAGTCGGGCACCCTGCAGGATCGGTCCGTTGCGGCAGCCGTGCAGCAGAGAAAAATTTTCCCCTGCTATTTCGGCTCGGCGCTTAAGCTTCAGGGAGTGGAGGAGCTGCTGAAGGGGATCCGTAGATTTGCCGTGATACCGGAGTATCCCCGGCAGTTCGGAGCCAGAGTCTACAAGATATCGCGGGATTCCAACGGAAATCGGCTGACCCATCTGAAGGTCACCGGCGGTATCCTGCGGGTGAAGATGCCCGTGAACAATGCGGCCGGCGCAGGCAGTCCGGACCTTTTCTGGGAGGAGAAGGCCGACCAGCTTCGGATCTATGACGGCGCGCGCTACAGTACCGCCATGCAGGTGGAGGCGGGAGGAATCTGTGCCGTTGCCGGTCTTTCCAAGACGTATGCGGGGCAGGGGCTGGGCGCGGAACAGGACGGCAGGCTGCCTTTTCTTACTCCGGTGCTCACCTACCGGCTGATTCTGCCGGAGGGCGCCGACGCCATGAAGGTATTCGGGCAGCTGCGGCAGCTGGAGGAGGAAGAACCGCAGCTTCATATTGTCTGGAAGGAGGCGCTCAGGGAGATCCATGTGCAGGTGATGGGCGAGGTGCAGATCGAAGTTCTCAAGCACCTGATCTGTGAGCGCTTCGGAATCGAGGTTGAGTTCGGAGACGGTCATATCGTCTATCGGGAGACCATCACATCGCCTGTGGAGGGCATCGGACATTTTGAGCCGCTGCGGCATTATGCGGAGGTGCATCTTCTGTTGGAGCCCGGAGAGCCGGGCAGCGGGCTGCAGTATGATACCGTGTGCAGTGAAGACGTGTTGGACAGGAACTGGCAGAGGCTTATCCTCACTCACCTTGCGGAGAGGGCGCACCCGGGAGTGCTGACGGGGTCTCCCATCACGGATATGAAGATTACGCTGCTCACCGGACGGGCCCATTTAAAGCATACCGAGGGCGGAGATTTTCGGCAGGCGGTTTACCGCGCTCTGCGGCAGGGGTTGATGCAGAGTGAGAGCGTGCTGCTGGAGCCGGTGTTCTCCTTTACGCTGGAGGTACCCACGGAGCAGCTCGGACGGGCCATGTCGGATATTCAGAGAATGCACGGGAGCTTTGAAGGTCCCGTGTCGGAGGGCGAGAACAGTATTCTCACGGGAAGCGCTCCCGTGTCGGAATTTGCCTCCTATCAGAAAGAGGTGGCGGCCTACACCGGAGGCAGGGGAAGACTTTCCTGCACGCTGAAAGGCTATGAGCCCTGCCATGACAGCGAGGCGGTCATCGAGAGGATCGGTTATGACCCGAAGGCGGATACGGATAATCCGTCGTCGTCCGTATTTTGTTCCCACGGCGCGGGAATCCTTGTGGAGTGGGACCATGTGCGGGAGCATGCTCATGTGGACTGCGTGCTGAAGCCGGAAAAGGAGAAGGAGCGGAAAGCGACTGTTTCCCATAGGTCCGAAGGCGGCAGGTCCGGCTATATCACCGAGGAGGAGATAGAGGCGATCTTTCAAAGCACCTATAAGAAAAGCGTCAGGGATTACGAGCCGTATCGGTACCACAACCGCAGCGAGGGCGTGACTGTGGCTGCGCCCGAGAAGGAGAAGAAGGACAGGACGCCTTCGTCGGGCGGCATACAGGAGAAGCAGGAAGAATATCTTCTGGTGGACGGCTACAATATTATTTTTGCGTGGGAGGAGCTGCGCTCTCTGGCAAAGGTCAACATCGACAGCGCCAGGGACCGGCTCATGGATATCTGCTGCAATTATCAGGGCTATGCGGGCTATACGCTGATCCTTGTGTTTGACGCCTACAAGGTAAAGGGGAATCCCGGTTCCGTGCAGCAGTACCACAATATTTATGTGGTCTACACAAGGGAGGCCGAGACGGCCGACCAGTACATCGAGAAGACGGTGCACAAGATCGGCCGCAGGGCGCGGGTAACGGTGGCGACCTCCGACGCCCTAGAGCAGATGATCATATGGGGCGGAGGCGCGCTGAGAATGTCGGCAGCGGGATTCCTGGAGGCGGTGACGGAGGCCGGCGAACGGCTGCGGGAGATGTGCGGGCCCTCGGGAAGCGTTTCCAACAGGCTGCCCGTGCCGGAAAATGCGCGGCCGGAACAACAGAATGTGCGGCCTGCGCAGCAGGATACACGGCCCGAACAATAGAATGTGCGGCCTGCGCAGCAGGATACGCGGCCCGAACAATAGGCTGCACGGATTGCGCGACAAAGTGAATTTGCATGAAAGTACGAATTATGTTAAGATGAATTTTATGGTGCTGCAGAAGGCCGTGCAAGGAAATAAATGCAAGGAGAAATGATATATGCTTTATAGTTTTCTATCGGGAGGGAAGGAATCTCTTTTGGCTCTGGCGGGCGTTCTTTTTGCCTTTGCGGCAACGGTGGCCGCTACGGCAAAGCTGCAGGGATTTCTGCCGAAGGATGCAGGGCGGGAATACGCCCATGACGGAAAGCTCTCCGCGGGCAAACCAAGAGGAGCGGGCATTCTTTTTGTGCTGGCCTTTGTGGTGTCGGCGTTTTTGTTCGTGCCGGTAAACGCCGAGCTTACGATCTACCTGATCCTCTTGGTGATCTGTATGATGACGGGCTTTCTGGACGATGCGTCGAAGACTCCCTGGGGAGAGTATAAAAAGGGGATTCTGGATCTGTGCGTAGCCGCGCTGGTAGCCGTGACATTTCTGCAGTACAACAGCAATGTGATAGATCTGCCGTTTACGGGCAGACAGATCGCCGTTCCGACGGTGCTCTTCGCCGTTCTGGCGGTGATTCTGGTGTGGGGCTCCGTGAACGTGACCAACTGTGCCGACGGAGTGGACGGGCTGTCGGGGACGCTCACTATCATCACGATCGGCACCTTATATCTGATAGACAGGCAGCGGGAGGTGCCGGGCGAGTTCTCCTATCCGATCCTCCTGTTCGCAGCATGTATTCTGGGGTATCTCTGGTTCAATGCGACGCCCAGCAAGCTGATGATGGGCGATGCGGGTTCCCGTTCCATGGGACTGTTCATCAGCATTGCCGTTTTAAAGACGGGAAGTCCACTGCTCTATATCCCCGTTGCCTTTGTGCTGATCATGGACGGCGGCCTGGGATTGTTAAAAATTTTTCTGCTCCGCTTTCTCAAGATCAGAATTTTAAAAAATACAAGGACGCCCCTTCACGATCATGTGCGCAAGGCGTGGGGCTGGTCCAACACGCAGACGGTGTTCAGATTCGCCATCATACAGATCGTTCTGGCAGCGGCGGTGGTGTACGGCGTCGGAATGTGAGAATGTCGGGTATATCTGCATCAGGGATATTTTATCAAAGGAATTTACAGCTTGGCTGCGGAAAGGCAGGGAACGGATATGTATGACGAATTGACGGCGGGTGATATAAAGAAGATGCAGGAGGAGATCGAGTACCGCAAGCTGGTCGTGCGGCCGCAGGCGCTGGAAGATGTGAAGACGGCCAGAGCCCACGGGGATCTCAGCGAAAATTTTGAATATCATGCCGCAAAGAAAGTAAAAAATCAGAACGAGAGCCGGATTCGCTATCTGGAGAGAATGATAAGGACGGCAAAGGTGATTTCCGACGAATCCGCCGAAGATGAAGTGGGAATCAACAATACGGTCACGGTGGAATTTCTGGAAGACGGGTCTGTGGAGACTTACCGCATCGTCACCACGGTGCGCGGAAATTCCCTGGCCAATCTGATCAGCAACGAAAGCCCTCTGGGGAAGGCGCTGTTGGGAAAGAAGGAAGGGCAGACGACGCATGTGCAGGTAAACGACGCGGTCGGCTACGATGTGAAGATTGTGAAGCTGGAAAAGACAAATGACGAGGACGGCGATAAAATAAGGGAGTTCTGAATTATGAAGCAGTATCTTTTGTTCGATCTGGACGGAACGCTCACCAATCCCAAGGTGGGAATTACCTCCTGTGTCCAGTATGCGCTGGCGGCCTTCGGCATAGAGGAACCGGATCCGGATAAACTGACGCCTTTTATCGGACCGCCTTTAATGGACAGCTTTATGAATTTTTACGGCATGAGCAAAGAGCAGGCAGGGGCGGCTGTGGACAAATATCGGGAAAGGTTCCACGATACGGGCATTTTCGAGAACAAAATCTACGACGGCGTGCCCAAGATGCTCCGCGCGCTGAACGACAAGGGCATGATACTGGCGGTGGCCTCCAGCAAGCCCACCGTATTTGTGCAGCGGATACTGGAGCATTTTCACATTGCAGGGTATTTTAAGGTAGTCGTAGGAAGCGAGCTGGACGGTACCCGCGTGAGAAAGGACGAGGTGGTGGCCGAGGCTTTGCGGCAGCTATTCGGCGACAGGCCGGTGGAAAAGGACAAGGTATACATGATCGGCGACCGCAGGTTCGACACGGAGGGCGCCAAAGCGCAGGGCATCGAGAGCGTGGGCGTCACCTACGGCTACGGAAGCATGGAGGAATTAAAGGCGGCAAAGACCGATTATATCGTCGGTTCCGTGGAGGAGCTGAGAAGGTTTTTGCTGCGGGGAACGAATGAGCAGGCGGCAGCTCCTTTTCAGAAGATATGGGCGATCCTGTTCCCGCTGATCCTGTTTTGGCTGGTGCGCAACATAGGCTGGTCTCTGGCGGAGATGGCATTTTTTATACTGGGGAATAAAGTGTCCGGCGGCGGATTTTTCTTTGTGCGGGAAGGATCGGGGGCGCTTGTAGGACTGACGCAGAATGCGGGCGTCATCATGGGAATCGCAGGGTGTATTCTGGGAATGGCCGTGATCCGCAAAACGGCGGCGGAACAGATGGAAGATACGCGGGAGGACATGAAGCTTTTGCATCTTAAGAGAGAGCCGGTAAAAAATTACCTGCTGCTTTTCCTTCTGGCGGTGGGCGCAGCGATGGGGCTGAATCTGTTGTTCGCCCTTACGGGCATGATCGGGATTTCCGAGAGCTATCAGGCTGTCGCGGCCGGACAGCAGGGGGCTTGCGTTTGGCTGGCGCTGCCGTATTACGGTCTGATCGCGCCCTTTGCCGAGGAAGTCGTATTTCGGGGGATTGTCTACGGCCGCATGAGGCAGACGGTGGGAAGAAGGTCCGCAATACTTTTGTCGGCGCTTTTGTTCGGCATGTATCATATGAATCCCGTGCAGGGCATCTACGGATTTCTCATGGGCTGTCTGATGGCATATGCCTACGAATATTTCGGCAATTTCAAGGCGGCACTGGCCGTGCATATGATCGCGAATCTTTTGGCGCTTTGCATAAGCGGTGTTGGCCTGAAGCTTTCGACGCCGGTAAATTGGGCGGTATGTGTCGGCTTTATCGTGTTGGCAGCGGGAAGCTTTCTGCTTTTGCGCAGGCAGAGAAGAGTGTGCTGACGATCTGCGGCGGCCGGTAAATTTTGAGGTATAAGTATGAGGTTTTCAATCGTAACGGTGTGTCTGAATCCCGGTGAAAAACTGCAGCGGACCATAGACAGTATCCTGGGGCAGACCTGCAGGGATTTTGAAGTGATCATAAAGGACGGCGGCAGTACGGACGGCTCTGCGGAGACTTATCGGAAAGCGGCGCCTGCTGCGGAGGCGGCCTGCGGCGGCAAAGGTGTGATCCGATTTTTTCAGGAGAAGGATACAGGGATCTACGACGCCATGAATCAGGCGGTCCTGCACGCGGCGGGAGATTTTGTGCTGTTCCTGAACTGCGGCGACGTGTTTGCGGACGAGAGAGTGCTGGAGAGGACCGCAGAGCGCATCGAAGCCGAGAAAAGGGCGGGGACGGGCATGGAGAGACTGGTGCTCTACGGGGATACGCTCAGCCAGAAGAATCATGTGACGATCGCCTCTCCGCCGAAGATCACAGGCTTTACCTGTTACCGGAATATTCCCTGCCACCAGTCCTGCTTTTACAGCGCCGCGCTCTGCCGGAAGAAGCCGTACGATAAGAAATATAAGATACGGGCAGACTACGATCATTTTCTCTGGTGCTTTTACAGGGCCAAGGCCAAATTTGTTTCTCTGGGATTTCCCGTATCCTCCTACGAGGGCGGGGGGTACTCGGAGAGTAAAAGCAATCAAAAGCGGGACCGGAAGGAGCACGGGCAGATTGCCGCGGCCTACATGAGCCGGGGAGAGCTTTTCCGTTACAGGGCGGCAATGGCGCTCACACTGGCGCCTTTGCGCAGGGCGCTCTCGGAGAGCAGAATCTTTTCGGGGGCATATCATCATGTGAAGAAGCTTTTGTATCGGAAATAGCTGCCGGTGTGCTGTCCTTGGGGAAATGATCATATTAATTAGAAAATTAATGTAGTAATCAGAAAACATAGGGTATAAAGATGAATTTACAAATAATCTGACAATTTCCATAAAATTTGTTATTTACAGATGAAGAAAAATAGTGTATAGTGAGTTGAGTAAAGGCGCAAAGGAGCGTAGACAGCCCCCTTGCGCCTTTTTTGCGTGAGCTGCGGGGAACCATTGCGGCGGTTCACACAAGAAACGAAGAAAGGAGTACTACAATGTTTGATGCAAAGAAGGAGCAGCCCGCAGCGCCGCTCTACCGGGAAGAATTTGAACATGACAACTGCGGTATCGGCGCATGTGTGAATATCAACGGCGAAAAGAGCCGAGAGACGGTGGAAAATGCTCTGAAGATCGTTGAGAATCTGGAGCACAGAGCCGGAAAGGACGCAGAGGGGAAGACCGGAGACGGCGTGGGTATTCTGACGCAGGTGCCCCATAAATTTTTTGCCAGAGTCACAAAGCCTCTGGGAATCGAGCTGGGAAAAGAGAGAGAGTACGGCGTGGGCATGTTCTTCTTTCCCCAGGAGGAGCTGCGCCGCAATCAGGCCAAGAAGATGTTCGAGATCATTGTGGAGAAGGAAGGGCTGGAGTTCTTAGGCTGGCGAGAGGTGCCTACCTTTCCCAATGTTCTGGGACATAAGGCTGTGGAATGTATGCCGCACATTATGCAGGGCTTTGTAAAGAAGCCGGCCGATGTGGAGAAGGGACTGCCCTTTGACCGCAGGCTTTATATAGCGAGGAGGCTGTTCGAGCAGTCCACCGAGGATACCTATGTGGTGTCCTTCTCAAGCCGCACCATCGTATATAAGGGAATGTTTCTGGTGGGACAGCTCCGCACCTTCTATGCGGATCTGCAGAGCGAAGATTTTGTTTCCGCCATCGCCATGGTACACTCCCGTTTCTCCACGAACACGAACCCGAGCTGGGAGCGTGCACACCCCAACCGTCTGATGGTGCACAACGGCGAGATCAATACTATTCGCGGCAATGCGGACAAAATGCTGGCCCGCGAGGAGAATATGGAATCCGAGTACCTCAAGGGTCAGATGCACAAGGTGCTGCCCGCCATCAGCAAGACGGGTTCCGATTCCGCCATGCTGGACAACACATTGGAATTTCTTGTGATGAGCGGTATGGATCTGCCTCTGGCTGTGATGATCGCAATTCCCGAGCCCTGGGCGAACAATAAGGCCATGTCCCAGAGCAAGCGGGATTTCTATCAGTACTATGCAACGATGATGGAGCCCTGGGACGGCCCCGCTTCGATTCTGTTCTCCGACGGTGACATCATGGGAGCTGTGCTGGACAGGAACGGCCTGCGTCCCTCCAGATACATGATTGCCGACAATACGTTGATCCTGTCCTCCGAGGTGGGCGTGCTGGATATCGATCCGACCACGATCAAGGTGAAGGAAAGACTGCGGCCCGGCCGGATGCTGCTGGTGGACACCGTTCAGGGCAAAGTGATCTCGGACGAGGAGCTGAAGGAAAAGTATGCGTCCAGACAGCCCTACGGCGAGTGGCTGGACAGCAATCTGGTGTTCTTAAAGGACCTGACCATTCCCAATCAGCGCGTGCCCGAGTATACCTACGAGGAACGCCAGCGGATGCAGAAGGCCTTCGGCTACACTTACGACGAGCTGAAGACCAGCATTCTTCCCATGGCAAAGAACGGCGGGGAAGCCATTGCGGCCATGGGCGTGGACACACCGCTGCCGGTGCTCAGCAAGACGCACCACCCGCTGTTCCACTATTTTAAGCAGCTGTTCGCACAGGTGACGAACCCGCCCATCGACGCTATCCGAGAGGAGATCGTCACCTCCACCACGGTCTATATAGGTACAGAGGGCAATATTCTTCACGAGACGCCGAAGAACTGCAACATGCTTCGCGTCAACAACCCTATCTTGACCAACACGGACCTGATGAAGATCAAGAACATGCATGTGGAAGGCTTTCAGGTGGAGGTCGTTCCCATCACCTACTATAAGAATACGAGTCTGGAGCGGGCCATCGACAGGCTCTTTGTGGAAGTGGACCGGGCATACCGCGACGGCGTGAATATACTGATCCTCTCCGACAGAGGCGTGGACGAGAATCATGTGCCCATTCCTTCGCTGCTGGCGGTCTCCGCGTTGAACCAGTATCTGGTGCGGACCAAGAAGCGCACCCGTGTGGCGCTGATCCTGGAGTCCGGCGAGCCCAGGGAGGTACATCATTTTGCGACGCTTTTGGGATATGGCGCATGTGCCATCAACCCCTATCTGGCCCAAGAGTCCATCAAGGAGCTCATTGACAATCACATGCTGGATAAGGACTATTATGCGGCGGTGAACGACTACAACAATGCGGTGCTTCACGGTATCGTGAAGATTGCCTCCAAGATGGGCATCAGCACCATTCAGTCCTATCAGGGCTCCCAGATCTTTGAGGCTATCGGCATTGCCCCCGAGGTGATAAGCAAGTACTTCAGCAATACGGTGTGCCGCGTGGGCGGCATCACGCTCAAGGACATCGAGCGGCAGGTGGATGAGCTGCACTCTCAGGCGTTCGATCCGCTGGGGCTGGGAAATGATCTGACGCTGGACAGCCCCGGCCATCACAAGATGCGCAGCGGCGGCGACGAGCACCTGTACAATCCCGCGACGATCCACATGCTTCAGGAGTCCACGAAGCGCGGCGATTACAAAATGTTCAAACAGTACACCGCCATGGTCAACGATGAGAATTCCGTCCGCAATCTGCGTGGATTAATGGATTTCAACTATCCGAAAAAGGGCATAGCCATAGAGGAGGTAGAGCCGGTGGAATCCATCGTCACAAGGTTCAAGACCGGCGCTATGTCCTACGGTTCCATCTCCAAGGAGGCCCATGAGACTATGGCCATCGCCATGAACCGGCTGCACGGCAAGAGCAATTCCGGCGAGGGCGGCGAGGATCTGGAGCGGCTGACGGTAGGCCCCGACGGACTGAACCGCTGTTCCGCCATCAAGCAGGTGGCCAGCGGGCGGTTCGGCGTCACCAGCCGCTATCTGGTAAGCGCCAAGGAGATCCAGATCAAGATGGCCCAGGGCGCAAAGCCCGGTGAGGGCGGCCATCTGCCCGGAGGAAAGGTATATCCCTGGATTGCAAAGACGCGTCACTCCACGCCCGGGGTATCGCTGATCTCGCCTCCTCCTCATCACGATATCTATTCCATTGAGGATCTGGCACAGTTGATCTACGATCTGAAGAATGCCAACAAGGACGCTCGCATATCGGTGAAGCTGGTGTCCGAGGCCGGCGTGGGAACCGTGGCGGCCGGCGTGGCAAAGGCCGGCGCGCAGGTAGTGCTGGTGTCGGGATACGACGGAGGTACCGGAGCGGCGCCGAGAAGCTCCATTCACAATGCGGGACTTCCTTGGGAGCTGGGCCTTGCGGAGACCCATCAGACCCTGATCATGAACGGTCTGCGGGGCAAGGTGCGCATCGAGACCGACGGTAAGCTAATGAGCGGCCGCGACGTGGCCATTGCCGCGATCTTAGGCGCGGAGGAATTCGGTTTTGCCACCGCTCCTCTGGTGACCATGGGCTGTGTGATGATGCGTGTCTGCAATCTGGATACCTGCCCCGTGGGCGTGGCGACGCAGAATCCGGAGCTGAGGAAGAATTTCCGAGGCAAACCCGAGTATGTGGAGAACTTCATGAAGTTCATCGCACAGGAGCTGAGGGAGTACATGGCGGCCCTGGGCGTGCGCACCGTAGATGAGCTGGTGGGCCGCACGGATCTGTTGAAGGTAAAGGACAATCTGACCGACAGTCAGCGCCAGGTGGATCTCAGTCTGATTCTGGCAAATCCTTACAGGGACACCGATCAAAAGGTCACCTTCGATCCCGCGCAGGTGTATGACTTTGAGCTGGAGAAGACGCTGGACGAAAAGGTGCTTTTAAAGCAGTTGAAAAAGGCCATCGAAAACGGGCAGAAGCGCAGCATCGAGGTTGACGTGGGAAATACGGACAGGGCCTTCGGCACGATTTTGGGAAGCGAGATCACAAAAAAGCTGGGCGACAACGTGGAGGAGGATACCTACCATGTCCTGTGCAACGGCGCAGGCGGACAGTCCTTCGGCGCATTTATCCCGAAGGGACTTACCCTGGAGCTGGTGGGCGACAGCAATGATTACTTCGGAAAGGGTCTTTCCGGCGGCAAGCTGATCGTGTATCCGCCCAAGGGAAGCAGGTTCAAGGCAGAGGAAAACATTATCATCGGAAACGTGGCACTGTACGGCGCTACCAGCGGCAAAGCGTTCATCAACGGCGTGGCGGGCGAAAGATTCTGCGTCCGCAATTCCGGCGCCAGCGCGGTGGTGGAAGGCGTGGGCGACCACGGGTGCGAGTACATGACGGGCGGACGCGTGGTAGTGCTGGGCCGCACGGGGAAGAACTTTGCCGCCGGCATGAGCGGCGGAATCGCGTATGTCCTGGACGAGGAAAGCGACCTGTACCAGAGGCTGAACAAGGAGATGGTCTCCTCCAGCGAGATCACATCTAAGTATGATGTGCTGGAGTTAAAGGGTATGATTCAGGAGCACGTGGCGCTTACCAATTCCGCAAAGGGCAAAGAGATACTGGATAATTTCGGAGAATATCTGCCTAAGTTCAAGAAGATCATTCCTCACGATTACGAGAGGGTGTTGAAGACGATCGTGCAGATGGAAGAAAAAGGCTTGAGTGCGGAGCAGGCGCAGATTGAAGCGTTCTATGCGAACACGGGAAGTAAGAGAGGTGACTGAAATGGGAAAGCCGACCGGTTTTATGGAGTATAAGAGGGAAGTCAGCAAGGAGCAGGATCCCAAGAAGAGAATCAAACACTTTAACGAGTTCCATGAGCATCTGCCCAGAGACAGGCAGATGCTGCAGGGGGCGCGGTGCATGGAGTGCGGCGTGCCGTTCTGCCAGTCGGGCATGATGATCTGCGGCATGGCCAGCGGATGTCCGCTGCACAATCTGATACCGGAGTGGAACGATCTGGTCTATACGGGAAACTGGGAGCAGGCATACAGCCGTCTGAAAAAGACCAACAATTTTCCGGAGTTTACCTCCAGAGTGTGTCCCGCGCTGTGCGAGGCTGCATGTACCTGCGGCCTGAACGGGGATCCCGTGTCTACCAAGGAGAATGAGTACGCCATCATTGAGAATGCCTACGAGCAGGGCTATGCGGCTGCAAAGCCTCCCAAGGTGAGAACGGGAAAGAAGATCGCCGTGGTAGGCAGCGGCCCTTCCGGGCTGGCCGCGGCGGATCAGCTGAACAAACGCGGACACTCCGTGACGGTGTATGAGAGAAGCGACCGCATCGGCGGGCTTTTGATGTACGGTATTCCCAACATGAAGCTGGAGAAACAGATCGTAGAGAGAAAGCGGAAGATCATGGAGGAGGAGGGCATCACCTTTGTCACGGGAGCAGATGTGGGCAAGGACATAAAAGCCGACAAGCTGCTGCGGGATTTTGACAGGGTGGTACTGGCCTGCGGAGCTTCCAATCCCAGAGATATCAAAGCGCCCGGCAGGGATGCCAAGGGAATCTACTTTGCCGTGGACTTTCTGAAGGCCAACACAAAGAGTCTTTTGGATTCCGATTTTGCGGATAAACAGTACGTTGACACAAAGGATAAGCATGTGGTGATCATCGGCGGCGGTGACACAGGAAACGACTGTGTGGGAACGTCGATCCGTCACGGCGCAAAGAGCGTGACGCAGATCGAGATGATGCCGAAGGCGCCTGATGTGCGCGCCGAGAACAATCCCTGGCCCGAGTGGCCCAAAATCTGCAAGACGGACTACGGCCAGCAGGAAGCCATCGCGGTGTACGGCCATGATCCCCGTATCTACGAGGCTACTGTGAAGGAATTCATCAAGGACAAGAACGGCAGCTTAAAAGCGGTGAAGATCGTGAAGCTGTCCTGGGAGAAGGACAAAGCCACCGGACGCATGAACATGAAAGAAGTGCCGGACAGCGAACAGATCCTGGACGCGGACATTGTGCTGATAGCGGCAGGATTTCTGGGAACGCAGAGCTATGTGGCGGAAGCTTTCGGCGTGGAGCTGAATGAGCGTACCAACGTCAAAACGCAGGCCGGCGCCTACCAGACCAGCAGGGAGAACGTGTTCGTCACGGGCGACATGCACAGAGGGCAGTCTCTGGTGGTATGGGCGATCCGAGAGGGAAGAGAAGCGGCAAGAGCCGTGGACGAGAGCCTGATGGGATATTCCAATTTGGTAGTGCAATAGTATTAAGTTTTGCAGGAAACGACATGATATCGGTCATGTCGTTTTTTGCTTGATATTATTCGTAATTTCGAGTAAAATAACAACAGAAATTTGTAAAACTGTTTCTCTGTCAAGGAGGATAATGATAAGATGGCAGACTTTGAGCCTGAAATTTACGAGGACATTTATTCTGAAATAAAAGAAGCTTTGCTTGCTTCAAGGAATCAGGCATACGCCGCCGTGAATTTTACCATGGTGCAGGCGTATTGGCAGATTGGCCGCATTATCGTGGAGCATGAGCAAGAGGGAAACTTGCGGTCCGGCTATGGAAAGTCTGTGCTGCAGGAGTTGTCTAACCGTTTGACAAAAGAATTCGGAAAAGGTTTTTCCGTGCGGACGCTCCAGCAGATGAAAAAGTTTTATGTTATGTTTCCAAATACGAACGCACTGCGTTCGCAATTGACATGGACACATTATCGCCTGCTTTTGTCAGTGGAAAATGAACAGGCGCGACAGTGGTACATGAATGAAGCTGTGGCATCTGCGTGGTCAAGCCGCCAGTTGGAACGACAGATTTCCACGTTGTATTATGAGCGTCTTCTTGCAAGCAGAGAAAAGGAGCCGCTTAAAGCTGAAGCTGACGAATTGATGGCGCCGTTGGAGACAGAAGAATTCATCAAAGATCCGTATGTGCTGGAATTTCTTGATTTGAAAGATTATCCGGCTTTGCGGGAATCCGATCTGGAGCAGGCGCTTATCGACAAATTACAGGAGTTTCTGTTGGAACTCGGACGCGGTTTTTGTTTTGTTGCCAGGCAAAAGCTGATGCGATATGAGGATGAGGACTTTTACCTTGACCTTGTCTTTTACCACAGTATTCTGAAATGCCATGTGCTGATCGATCTGAAAGTCGGCAAGCTGACGCATGGAGATATTGGGCAGATGGACAGCTATATTCGAATGTTCGATGCTCTTCATAAAAACGCAGACGACAATCCGACCATAGGCATTATCCTGTGTTCACAGAAGAATGAAGCAATTGTGAAATATTCGGTTTTGAATGATGCCCAGCAGATTTTTGCGTCAAGGTATCGTCTGGAATTGCCGACTGCCGAAGAACTGCAGCACGAAATTGAAATCGAGCGCAAACGGATTGAGGAACAGGAGAAATGATTATATACAAACGGCAAAACCAATATATCAATATCGGTATATCAATATTGTCCCGCTAATTGTTGAGAATCGGAAGCATATCTGGTATAATTGTGCAAAATAGTTTTTCAGGCATACTGACAGTGAGGAACCGAGGTCTCAATATGAGTGAAAATATTTCGTCCCATAGTTTAGCTGAAAATGGCGGGCGTCCTGCCAGACAGGCCAATCTGGAGCTGCTGCGCTGTGTGGCAATGATGATGGTGATCGTCCTGCACTACCTGGGCAAGGGAAATCTTCTGGCCGACCCGAAATCTCCGACTATTTATCCGGCAGAATGGCTTCCGTGGCTGCTGGAGTGCTTCTGCTGCGTGGCTGTGAATGTCTACATGTTCATCAGCGGCTACTTTTTATGCACCTCCTCTTTCAGACCAAGCCGCCTGATACGGCTGTGGCTGCAGGTATGGATGTACTCCGTGGTCTTCGGCCTGATCGGAGCGCTGACGGGCGTTATGGCGCAGACGGAGTTTGATACCCATTTTATCCTGACGCTGCTCTTTCCCATTTCCATGAAGCATTACTGGTTCATGACGGCGTATATTTTTTTATATATTTTCCTGCCCTTCATAGGATCGGCAGCGCGGAAAATGACAAAGCGGCAGATGCAGATCGCGGTCCTGCTGCTGCTTTTTGTGTTCTGCCTGCAAAAAAGCGTCCTGCCTGTGCGGCTGGAGACGGACAGTCTTGGGTATGACTGCCTGTGGTATCTCAGTGTGTTTACCGCGGCGGCGTATGTGCGGCGGTTCGGCATTCCGCTTATGGAGAAAAAGGCCGCAGGGATTGTTCTGTATACGGTCTGCAGCCTCTTGGTCTTGGCGGAAATGGCGGGCCTGCGGCAGATATATCTGCGCACGGGAATGTTGGAAGGAATTCTGAAGGTAAGTCTGGAGTACAATCATATTTTGCTGTTTTTGGCGGCGGTGGGATTGTTCGCAGCCTTTCAAAGGATAAAGCTTACGGGGCGCCCGGCGCGGTTCGTGTGTAAGATCGCGCCCTATACGCTGGGCGTCTATCTGCTCCATGAAAATCTGGGACTGCGCTATACCTGGCAGAACTGGTTCGGCGCGGATAAGCTGCTGACCCAAGTACCCGCAAGTGCTGCGGCGGACGGCATTGCTTCGGATATGGGGGTTCGCATGGGACTTGCCGCCGGAGATACAGGACGCTTTCTGCTGTATACGTTGGCCGCCGTGGTCTGTGTGTTTACGGCCGGAATCCTGACGGATATGCTGCGGGCGTTTCTGACCCGCGGATTGGACAGAGCCCTCGGCGTGCTTCCCATGTACAGACGGCTGAAGGGTTTCGTCCAAGGTCTTGACGAGCATTTTCGGGAGAAGGAGCCTGCATGAAGAAAACGTATCTGAAGAATGTTCTGGAAAATATATTTGTCCTGATACTGGCGTTCTACCCTCTGCGGCATATTGCATGGGGGCTGGATCTGTGGGATACGGGTTATAACTACGCCAATTTTCAGTACATGGGAACCGAGCACATGGACTCTATGTGGCTGTTCTCCACCTATCTGGCCAACGCGGTGGGAAGGCTGCTTACAAAGCTTCCGAACGCAGGGAGCCTTTTGGGAATGAACCTGTATACGGGGCTGTTCGTGAGCATTCTTGCGCTGACGGCCTTTTTCTTTTGCTGCAAGGTGCTTAAGATGCCGTTATTTTTGACGTTTGTGGGAGAGCTTGCGGCCATAAGTATGTGCTGGTGCCCGACGGCGCTTTTGTACAATTATCTGACCTACCTGCTTTTGCTGGTGTGCATGATCCTGCTGTATCAGGGGCTGACAAAGGAGAAAAAATGGTGCCTCTTCGCGGCAGGGGTCTGTCTGGGGGCCAATGTGCTGGTCCGGTTCTCCAACCTGCCGGAAGCGGTACTGATCCTTGCGGTATGGGGATATGACTGGCTTTTGTTCCGCGAACGAAAAAAGGCGGACAGCGAGGAAGAAGAAAGACCGCGGCTGTGGCCGACGCTTCTTCGGCACACGCTCTGGTGCCTGCTGGGGTACTTGGCGGCTTTGGCGGTACTGTTCGGATACATTCATCTGCGCTACGGCATGGGGGCTTATGTGGAGGGAATCGGACGGCTCTTTGCCATGACGGACGTGGCCACCGACTATAAAGCGGCCTCTATGCTGCGGGGCGTGATCGGCGTATATGTGGACCATCTGTATTGGGTGAAGCGCATCGGCATTCTGATCTTGGGAGGTATGGCGATTCTTTTCCTGTCCGAAAGAGCCGGAGCAAAGCTGGATCACGCGCTGAGAAAATCGGACGCCCGCAGCGCCCGGCTTGTAAAAGCAGCTGTGAGGATCCTTGTGGGGCTTCTCGGCGTGGCCGCCGCAGTCTGGCTTTACCGGAAAGGCCTTTTGGAGCTGATGCCTTGGGAGGACGCCGCAGTGTGGCAGCGGGCTGCAGTATTGGCGGCGGTGCTCGGTGTAGTGACGGCTCTTGCCTACTGCCTGGGCGCGCGGGCATTTTCTGTGCTGCTTGGGATCGCCATGCTGGGCTGGCTCTGGTTCAGGGGATTCTGCTCTACGGCATATTACAGCTATGACTCGATACTGCGGCCTGCCGTCCTGTTCCTGATGCTGGCGATGCTGATCGCAGTGGTCCGTATTCTGTATCCGAAGTGTACGAAGGAAGAGAAGCTGATCGGTATGCTGGTACTGCTTATCGTGGCGGTCACCTCGATCGGCAGCAATACGGGAGTATTTCCGAGCATGAACAATCTGTTTGTTGCCGCGCCCTATGTGCTGTGTCATTCCTGGGGATTTCTTCGGAAGATAGGGGAGGTGCGGATTCGGAGAACAGCGCTGTCCTCGCTGCCGGCGAAAGGAATGCTTGCGGCATTTCTTGTGCTGTGTCTGTTTCAATTCGGAATGTTCGGACAAAGCTTTGTCTTTGCGGAGGCCACCGGTGTACGGAATCCGGACAGCTATGTGGAAAACAATCCCGTTCTGAAGGGGATTCGAATGAGCGGGGACAAGGCGAGCTGGCTGAGCGGTCTCAGTGAATATATTAACGATAAGGGCCTTGCGGGACAGGAAGTCATTCTGTACGGAAATATTCCTGCGCTGTCCTATTATCTGCAGATGCCGGCGGCGTTCAACTCCTGGAGCGATTTGGATTCCTACAGCAGGGAGCAGATGGAGACGAGGCTGGAGGCCATATCCGAGGAGATGAAATCCGGCGGTGAGCGGCCCGTGGTCATTGCGGAGAAAAATTATGCCCTTTATCTGGCGGGGGGCAGCAGCGCTCTGCGGGAACTTGCGGATGGGAATCCGAATATGGCCCGTGAGATAGAGGAAGATCAAAAGTGGCTCCTGCTGGTGGATTTCATGGAGGAGAACGGTTACGAACCCGACTATAGCAACGAGAAGTTTACTGTGTTCCGATAGCCGCAGTGTGAGAAAGGGTCCGCAGCTTATAAAAGCTGCAGACCCTTTTCTTTTGCCATATCCATGACCTCATCGGGCCAGAGGGAGCATTGTACTTCGCATATATGAGCTTTTCGCAGGAAGAACATACAGATGCGGGACTGACCGATGCCGCCGCCGATGGTAAAGGGAAGTTCCTCGGAGAGAACGGCTTGGTGGAAGGGCAGCTTTGCCCGCTCCGGACAGCCTGCTTTTTCCAGCTGCTCCAGAAGCGCCTTTTTGTCTACGCGGATTCCCATGCTGGAAAGCTCCAGCGCAATGTCGAGAACGGGATAATATACGATGATATCCGCGTTCAGCGCCCAGTCGTCGTAGTCCGGCGCCCGCCCGTCATGGGGCTTGCCGTCTCCCAGCTTGTCGCCGATCTGCATGACGCAGACGGCGCCCTTTGCCTTGGTTATGTAATATTCCCTCTCCTTGGGGCTGTAGTCGGGGAACATTTCCTCCAGTTCTTTCGTGGTAATGAAGAAGATGTCGTGAGGAAGGATCTCCTCGATGTAGTCGTATTCGATCGCCATGTATTTCTCCGTCTTGCGCAGCACATTGTATACCGTGCGGACGGTTTCCTTCAAAGTCTCCAGATTCCGGTCCTCTCTGGTGATGATCTTCTCCCAGTCCCACTGATCCACATAGATGGAGTGGATATTGTCCGTCATCTCGTCCCTGCGGATGGCGCTCATGTCCGTGTAGAGCCCCTCGCCTACGGAGAAGCCGTACTTTTTCAAGGCGTACCGTTTCCATTTTGCCAGTGAATGCACGATCTCGCCCTGACGCCCGTCCTGATACTTGATGTCAAATGTCACGGGGCGCTCCACGCCGTTCAGGTTGTCGTTGAGACCGGAAAGCGGATCCACAAAGAGGGGCGCGGACACCCGCAGCAGATGCAGACGTTCGGCCAGAAGATTCTGAAAAAAATCTTTTACCGTCTTGATGGCCACCTGAGTCTCGTAGAGGTTCAGCTGGGATTTGTAATCGGGGGGCAATGTAATGTTCGACATAATCTTACCTTTCTGAAATGCCGCGAAGGCAGTCTGATCTATCAATAGCTGCTATACAGCATATGCTGTATCCTATATCATTTAACCGCTTTTTTTGACTTTTGGCAACTGTTTTTTAAGTATTTTGCAATGGAATAAAAACGCTTGCAATTCCGGAAGAGATGTGTTATCTTTATATAGAACATATGTTCGGCAGCAAAAGAAAGCGTGGAAGCGTATGCGGAGAGGAGCGCCATGAATTATCTTGCGGTATCAGGGGAGCAGTCCCTTATGGATAAGCTGGAAATACTGTCTGACGCGGCGAAGTACGATGTGGCCTGTACCTCCAGCGGCGTGGAGCGGAAGGGCAGCGGGCAGGGCATGGGGAACTGTGCGGCAGGAGGGATATGCCACAGCTTCAGCAGTGACGGCAGATGCATTTCCCTGCTGAAGATTCTGCTGACCAACGAGTGCATCTACGACTGCAAGTACTGTCAGAACCGCTGTTCCAACGACATTCCCCGGGCCACCTTCACACCGGAGGAGATATGTACGCTGACCATGGAATTTTATCGCAGGAATTACATAGAGGGGCTGTTCCTAAGCTCCGGTATCCTGCAGAGCCCTGATCTCACCATGGAGCTGATCTGCAGGACGGTCCTGCTGCTCCGCAGCAAATATCATTTCAACGGCTATATCCATGTGAAGGCCATACCGGGAGCCGATCCGGAGCTCATTCGCAGGACGGGCTTTCTGGTGGACAGAATGAGCGTGAATTTAGAGCTTCCCACCGCAGAAGGGCTGCGGAATCTTGCGCCGAACAAGCACAGGAAGAACATTCTTGCGCCTATGCGCCAGATTCAGACGGGTATAAGCGCCAACAGAGAGGAGCTTTCGCTGTACCGGCATACGCCGAGGTTTGTGGGTGGCGGCCAATCTACCCAGATGATCGTGGGGGCCACTCTGGAGAGCGACTGGCAGATCCTTCATGTGGCCGAGAGCCTGTACCGCAAGTTTGACTTAAAGCGGGTGTTTTACTCCGCGTTTGTCAATGTGACAGGGGACAAGGCGCTGCCGTCGCTTCCGGGAGGACCGCCGCTTCTGCGGGAGCACAGACTGTATCAGGCAGACTGGCTCTTACGCTTTTACGGCTTTCAGGCCGCGGAGCTTCTGGATGAAAAACGCCCGTTCTTTAATGTGATGCTGGACCCGAAAGAGGATTGGGCCGTGCGTCATCTGGAGCATTTTCCGGTGGAGGTCAATCGGGCGCCTCTGGAGCAGCTTTTGCGGGTGCCCGGTATCGGCGTAAAGAGCGCCCGCAGGATCGTGGCGGCGAGAAGAAGCGCCAATCTCACGTTCGGCGATCTCAAAAAGATGGGGGTAGTGTTGAAAAGGGCGCTGTATTTTATCACCTGCGGCGGAAAGATGATGTATCCTGTGAAGCTTGACGAGGATTATATCGTGCGCAGCCTTACCGATGCAAGAGACAGGGTGCGGTTCGGCAGTGACGGCATGACCTACAGGCAGATGTCGCTGTTCGATGTGGAGCAATTCTCGCTTCCCGTCAGTCCGGCAGAGAAGCTGCAGGATGCGGTGGGACAGTTTTGAGGGGAATGCAGAGGGAATGTGAAGAGAAAGCTGAAGGGAATGCGCGCGGCGGCGCACAGGGAGGCGGCAGATGATCATATATCTTTGCGAGGACACGCTGGAGAGCATTTTTACCGCTATTTACAAGGCTTACGAGGAAAAGCGAGATCCGGCCGACACGGTCTTGAGTTTTACGGATGAGCCGGTATTGTTTGCGGAGTATGCGGAAGTCGTGCCGGACAGGGACAGGGTGTGCAGTGTGATAAGGACGCTGGAGCGGCGCTTTGGGGAGGCCGACTATCTCTCTTTGTGCATGGCGCTGGCCTCGGAGAATCCAAAGAAGGCCCAGGCTGTGTACAGGACCGTGGCGGACGGACTTGGCCGCAACGTGGGGAGAGGGCATTTGTTTGACAATCTGGCCGACAGATATGTGCACGCAGCCTTTGCCATGAGCAGAGGGGCGGGGCGTGAGATTGAGCATCTTCAAGGCTTTGTGAGATTTCAGGAACTGGAGAATCGGGTGCTTTATTCTGTCATCGGCCCTAAGAACAATATATTGACGTTTCTGATGCCTCATTTTGCCGACCGGCTTCCTCGGGAAAATTTTGTGATATACGATCAAAGGCGCAATTTCTTCGGAATTCATCCGGCAGGAAAGCAATGGTATCTGCTTCACGGGGAGGAAGCGGTGCAGCCTGCGCTTTGTCTGTCGAAGGAGGAAGAACAATATCGGGAGCTGTTCCGCCATTTCTGCCAAAGCATCGCCATACGGGAGCGGCAGAATCTTTCGCTCCAAAAAAGTATGCTTCCTCTGCGGTTTCGGGAATACATGACGGAATTTAGGAAAGACTGAAACGATGCAATATTTTACCGCGCGGATTAGGTAAAAATGCTCAAAAATAAGTGGAAAAGAGCAAAAAATTCGGAAAGAAGACCTCTTTACATTTTGCATAATTTGCATATAATTGTAAAATATAGTACTGATGGTGAAACCGTTTTCTTATTGGTCACCGATAAGAAAAGAAAGGAAGGATGGAAATGGTAAGGACAATTCGTTTGACGCCCGATGATGTTCAGCACTTCGTAGATGTAACTTCTCAATGCGATTTCAACATTGACATTTCCTACAACAGATATGTGGTGGATGCCAAATCGTTTTTAGGAGTTTACGGTCTTGATTTCAGGAGCCCTTTGACCGTGTCATATGAAGGCCACAATGAGGAACTGGAGGAGCTGCTGAAGAGCTTGTCTCTGGCAAGCTGACAGGCTGCCGGTGCGAGCGGCAATGCGTATGTGGCGATATAGCTGAGCAGTGATATTGACTCCCTATGAGAGATAGTGTCTATTTCCATAGGGAGTTTTGTGTTTTCCGGAACCGTCCGGACAGGCGGAGGCAACATGGCGGATATTTGCGCAGATCAGGAAAAAACAGAAGAAATACGTGTCTCTGTCAGAAGTCTCGTGGAGTTCATTCTTCGGCAGGGCGACATCGACGATCGGCGTCAGGCCTCTCCGGACAATGCCATGCAGGAGGGCGGAAGGATACACCGCATGATTCAGCGGAGAATGGGCGCCGATTATCAGGCGGAGGTCAGTCTGAAATATACCCTGCCCACAGAAAGGTACGTGCTGGTAGTGGAGGGCAGGGCAGACGGCATTATCCGTCAGGAGGGACAGGTCACCATAGACGAGATCAAGGGGACTTATCGGGAGCTCGGGAGACTGAAGGGCCCCGTGCCGGTGCATCTTGCTCAGGCAAAATGCTATGCATACATATACGGCCTGCAGCAGGAACTGGAACAGGTGCAGGTGCGTTTGACCTACTGTCATATTCCCACGGAGGAGCTGCGATACTTTCTCTATGACTATACCCTTCAGGAACTGGAAGAGTGGTTCGGGGAGCTGATCGGCTCCTATCGCAGATGGGCAGATTATTCCTGGGAGTGGCGCCGCAAGAGACAGGCGTCCATAGAGAAGCTGGAATTCCCGTTCCCCTATCGGGACGGTCAGCGGGAATTGGTAGCGGACGTCTACAGGACCATCTACCACGGCAAAAAGCTGTTCCTGGAGGCGCCCACCGGCGTGGGGAAGACGATTTCCACCGTTTACCCTGCTGTGCAGGCCATGGGACAGGGCATGGCGGACAAGATATTTTATCTGACGGCCAAGACGGTCACAAGAACGGTGGCGGAGGACACCTTTTCCCTGCTGCGCGGACAGGGGCTGCAGCTCAAAAGCGTTATCCTGACGGCAAAGGAAAAGATCTGCTTCATGGAGGAGAAGAAGTGCAACCCCGAAAACTGTCCGTATGCAAAGGGACATTTTGACAGGATCAACGACGCCATGTTCGATCTGCTCACCAATCAGGAGAGCTTCAGCCGAGAAACAATCGAGGCCTATGCCGAAAAGCACAGGGTATGTCCCTTTGAGCTGTGTCTGGACATGAGCCTGTTTGCCGATGCCGTGATATGCGACTACAACTATCTCTTTGACCCCCATGTGTATCTGAAACGCTTTTTCGGAGAGGGAATAAACGGCAATTATCTCTTTTTGATTGACGAGGCGCACAACCTGTTGGAGCGCGGCAGAGAGATGTACAGCGCCACGCTCCTGAGGGAGCAATTCCTTGAAATGCGTAAAGAAATAAAACAGACAATCATGTCAGAAATGGTCGAAAAACCGCGAAAGAATCAGGTATCCGGACAAATGACACTGGAGGTGACACTCGATGAAAAACCGCGGGGCGGGAAAAGCATTCTGGTGCGCGGCGGCTATGCCGATCAGATAGAATACCGGCTGGAACAGTGCAATCGGGAACTGCTCGCTTTAAAGCGGGAATGCGGGAGCGGCTGTCAGGTAGAAAGCATCGACGACTTTGTGCGGGACCTGATGCGCCTGCATGACACGGTCAACGAGTATCTTGCCGAGCAGGAGGAACGGCTTCCCGTGCGGGAGCTTTTGCTGGATTTTTATTTCGAGATCAGTCATTTCCTCGAGATATACGAGCTTTTGGACGAACATTATGTAAAGTATACCCAGACGGGGGACGACGGAACGTTCCTGCTGAAACTGTTCTGCGTGGACCCAAGCGAAAATCTCAAGAGCTGTATGCTGCGGGGCAGGAGCACGATCCTCTTTTCCGCCACGTTCCTGCCCATACAGTATTATAAGAAGCTTCTGGGAGGAGAGCCGGAGGACTACGAGGTGTATGCCAGGTCCGTGTTCGATCCTCAAAAGCGTGCCCTGTTCATCGCCGACGACGTGACCAGCAAGTACACCAGACGCTCGGAGAAGGAATACGACAACATCGCCCGATACATCGAGGAGATCGTAAAGAACAGGCACGGAAACTACATGGTGTTCTGCCCTTCCTATTCCTTCCTGCGCATTATTTATGAAAAGTATGTACAGCGCTACGCCGGTGAAGACAGGATCTGCATCATGCAGAATGAATTTATGAGCGAAGCGGACAGGGAGAACTTTCTATCCAGATTTCGGGTGCCGGAGCAGATGATGCAGGAAATTGATCTGCAGGCCGATATCGCCATGGAAATTCAGGAGGAAGACAGTATACTGATCGGGTTCTGCGTGCTCGGAGGTATCTTCGGGGAGGGGATCGACTTAAAGAACGACAGCCTTATCGGTGCGATCATCGTGGGGACCGGTCTCCCTCAGGTGTGTTTCGAGAGAGAGCTGCTGAAGGAGCATTTTGACAAAAGCGGGGAGAGCGGCTTCGACTATTCCTACCGCTATCCCGGAATGAACAAGGTATTGCAGGCCGCCGGCCGGGTCATTCGCACGGTGGAGGATATCGGGATCATTGCCCTATTGGACGAGCGGTTCCTTCAATTTGCCTACCGCAGAATGTTTCCGCGGGAGTGGGAGGGATTTGAGACCGTCACCGTGGACACTATTTCAAAACGGGTGGAACGTTTTTGGGATTCCTGGCTATAAAAATGAAGGAATGACACCGAAAAAGGTGGAAATGACATCGAAAAGATGGTAAAATGACAGGTGTGTATATGTGGATAACTCTGTGGATTCGGTGGATTTTCAAGAGAAAACCGTCCTTGGTGTACTGAGTGCATCTTTTCCGCGGAGGAAGATTGGAACGATTTGTTTTGCAAGTTGAATTGCAAAATACTGAATCGGTCAATATGGCCGCGAAGAGAGGTATCGAGAAGACCGCGCAAAGCGGCAGAAAGAGAGGAAATGCTGTATATGTGGGCTTATGAGAGTGTATTTTATCAAATCTATCCGTTGGGATTCTGCGGGGCGCCCTATGAGAACGACGGAGTCTTGGAGCATCGGATCCTGAAGGTGACGGATTGGATTCCCCATATGTTAAAATTGGGAATCAATGCCGTATACTTTTGCCCGCTGTTCGAGTCGGATACCCACGGCTACAATACCCGCGACTACCGCAAGCTTGATGTGCGGCTGGGTACCAACGAGGATTTTAAGAAGGTGTGCGCGGCTCTCCATGAGAACGGCATCAGGGTGGTGCTTGACGGCGTATTCAATCATGTGGGAAGGGGATTCGGACCGTTTCAGGACGTGTTGAGAAATCGCGAGAGTTCTCCGTATGTGAGCTGGTTCCAACGCATTGACTTCGGCGGCAATTCCAACTACAACGACGGTCTGTGGTACGAGGGCTGGGAAGGCAATTACGATCTGGTGAAGCTGAATTTACATAATGAGGACGTTGTCAATTATCTTTTGGAGAGCGTGAAATTCTGGGTAGATGAGTTCGGCATCGACGGACTGCGCTTGGACGTGGCGTATTGTCTGGACGAGAACTTTGTGAGCAGGCTGCGCGGCTTTACCCAGAGCCTGAAGGAAGACTTTTTCCTGGTGGGCGAGATGCTCCACGGTGATTATAACAGACTGATGAATGACGGAATGCTGCACTCGGCCACCAACTATGAGTGCTATAAGGGATTGTTCAGCAGCTTCAACAGTATGAATCTGTTTGAGATCAATCACTCGCTGCTGCGTCAGTTCGGGCCGGAGAACTGGACGCTGTACAAAGGAAAACATCTGTTATCTTTTGTAGATAACCATGATGTGACCCGAGTGGCCAGTATCCTCACCAACGACCGGCATCTGCCGCTGATCTATGCGCTGGCCT
This sequence comes from uncultured Acetatifactor sp., assembly GCA_947624245.1. Classification (GTDB taxonomy): domain Bacteria; phylum Bacillota; class Clostridia; order Lachnospirales; family Lachnospiraceae; genus Acetatifactor. Next base: position 67,701 of record CANQJL010000010.1, read on the forward strand.
TCGGTATGCCGGGCATTCCCTGTGTCTACTACGGAAGCGAGTGGGGGGAAAAGGCGGAAAAGAGTCAGGGAGACCCTGCGCTTCGCCCTTGTTTTTCCGCTCCCGTGTGGAACGACCTGTGTGAGTGGATCGGCGCTCTGAGCAAGGCAAAGAGGCAGTCGGAAGCGCTTAATTACGGCGGCTTTCGGTCTGTGCTGCTCACCAACAGACAGTGCATCTTCGAGCGAAAGTCCGAGAACGAGCGTGTTCTGGTGGCGATCAATGCGGACGATCAGGATTTTGCCGCACACTTTGACGCGGGCTGCGGAACGGCGGTAGACCTGATTACGGGCCAGGGACATGATTTCGGCGGCGGCTCTGTGCTGCCGGCCTACAGCGCATATTTCTGGAAGATGGAGAGATAGGCGCGGATATACAGGACAGCAGAGATACAGAGCAGAAGATATATAAGACAGCAGACATATAGGACAGAAATATAGGAGACCATCGGATCCGTGGGAGCACGATCCGGTGGTCTTTTATTTTATGTTTTTGCAAAAAGGTATTGACATAACATATTATATGCCGTATAGTATGTTCAACAAGCAATATTATACAACATATAATATTGCATGAACAGGAGGATCTGGGAATGATTTTTAACACCGGTGCGGCCCTTCTGGATGCCATTGTACTGGCTGTCGTATCCAAAGATCCCGAGGGAACTTATGGTTATAAGATCACTCAGGAGGTCCGACACGTAATCGAACTGTCGGAGTCCACGCTGTATCCCGTGCTGCGCAGACTGCAGAAGGATGACTGCCTAGAGGTGTATGACATGGAATGTGCAGGCAGGAACAGGCGATACTACAAGGTGACCAGCAGGGGCTGGGCGCAGCTTCAACTGTACGAGAGCGAATGGCGGCAGTATTCGGAAAAGATCACAGGGCTGTTTGAGGGCAGGATTGACCTGTCGAAGACCGATAACGGGGGAAAGGATAGCACAAAGTGCGAGGAAGAGTAGAATGAGCAGAAACGATTTTATGAAACAACTGGAGCATCTGCTTCAAAATGTGCCGCCTGCGGAGCGGGAGGAGGCGCTGCAGTATTACAACGATTACTTCGACGATGCCGGCGCAGAGAACGAAAAGGAAGTCATTGAGGCGTTGGGCAATCCGGCCAGAGTGGCGGAGAATATCAAGCGGGACCTCACGGAGAACAGTGAGTCGGTCAGTGCCAAAGCCTCCGACCGCGCGCTGGTGGAATACGGAAAAGACAGCTCGGCAGCCATGATGCAGGCGCAGCAGGAGAAGGAAAAAAAGCAGGATCTGCCCACATGGGCCGTTGTGCTGCTGGTGCTGCTCTTGATACTGGCGTCTCCTGTGATACTGGGCGCAGGCGTGGCGGTCTTGGGCGTGGTCATCGCAATACTGGCGGTCTGGTTCAGTCTGATCCTGGCGTTCGGCAGCATATCTCTCGCGCTGATGGTCACGATGTTCACTCTGGTGATCGTGGGGATCATGTGTGTTCCCGCAGACTTTATCGCAGGGGCGGGAGTCGTGGGCGCAGGGCTGCTCTGCGGCGGCATCGGTATCCTGTTCCTGATGCTGACAGTGGCGATGGGAGGCATAGCGACGCCGGCTGTCTGCAGGGGAATTGCCGGATTGTTCCGAAAAAAGTCCTCCGCGGGAAAGGAGAGTTGAGTTTATGAAAAAGTTCATGAAGGTCTGTGCCGTTATTTCCGTTATTATGATCGTTCTGGGCGCCGCGCTGACATGTGTTGCAAAGGTGACGCGGGGCTCCAGGGCAATATCCGAGCTGGTGAGATCCGTTTCGGGAGGCATCGTGGATGTCAGGCTGGGAGGTCTGCAGGATAAGGAGTGGGGAATCTTTATCGGTGATTCTACGGGAGATATAGATATAGACGATATAGACGACATAGGAGACATAGGAGACATAGACGATATAGGAGATATAGACGACATAGATGACCTGGACGATATAGACGACTATTTTGACGACGATCGCCATGACGGCAGCGGACGGGAGGTCCTTGAGGGAGAGACCGATTCCATAGAAGGCAATATCAGCAAATTAAAGGTCGAGTTGTCCGGCTGTGAGTTCCTTACGGATATCTCTCCGGACGGCATGTTCCATCTGGGGAAGAAAGACATGGAAAAGGTCCGGTGCTATGTGGAGAACGGAGAACTGCATGTGGAGGCGGTAGAGAAGATAGGCTGGCACGAGACGACAGGAACGCTCATACTGTATCTGCCGGAAGGAAAGTACTTTGACGAGGTGGATATCGAGCTGGGCGCCGGTACCGTGACGCTGAACGATATTACTTCAGGGGAAATTTCCCTGGAAGTGGGTGCAGGTCAGATCCTCACGTCAAATCTGCAGGCCGGGGAGTTGGATGTATCCGTGGGCGCGGGCGAAGCAGACCTGGACGCCATGACTGTAGATGTCCTGGATGTGGAAGTGGGCATGGGAGAGCTGACCGGAAGCGGCTCCGTCAGCAGGCGTGCCGATATTGAATGCGGTATGGGAGACGTAGAGCTGAAGCTGGCGGGGAGCCAGCAGGACTTTAATTATAAGATAGAGTCGGCGGCCGGCAATCTGGACCTGGGCAAGGACAGCTACAGCGGTCTTGCCCAGGAGAGACGGATCGACAACGGTGCCGGCAAGAACATGGAAATAGAGTGTTCCATGGGAAATGTCAAGATCGAGTTCGAGGAGTAGGAACCGCTACGCCTCCGGGAACAGCCCGGCTTTTTTCAGGGCCGGACGCAGCGCAAGATACAGTGCGGAGGCTGCAAATACAGCTACCACTGCGTTTACGGCGGTAGTGACGGTGGCGACCTTCGCCAAGGCTGCGGCGACGTCCTGATGAACGCCCAGAAGGTATGTCTTATAGAAGTAACCTACTATGGGATCGGCTGCCACATTGAATCCCATGCCGCAGATGCAGGAGACGACGGTGGCGCCGGTCACGTATTTTGCGGAGTGCTCCCGACTGAGACGAAACAGCTTGTGCGCCACGAAACCCGTGATCAGGCCGATGCAGAGCTTTAACAGGAATGTCTTGGGCGCGCTGGTCACGTAGGAGGTGGTCAGATCGCCTATCGTCATGCCTATGGCGCCGGCCAGACCGCCCCAATATCCGTCCAGCAGCAGCGCTGCCAGCACACAGAACACGTTCCCGAAATGGAACGATGTCTTTTCCGGTCCCACGGGAATATCAATCTTAAAAAAGGCAAAACCGATGTAGCAGAGAGCGGCCGAAAGTCCCGCCAGCGCCAGATGCCTGACGTCGCCTCTGTTGGATTCGGAGACGCCGAAGACGGCGTTGACGATGCCCTTTCCCGTCAGAAGTATGGCAAAGAACAACAGGATCAGGCTGTAGGAATAGGGGCGCTCCTGACTGAGCTTACGGGCCGACAGCGCATCGGCCTCAGCCTGCAGCGCTTCCGGATCTCCTTCGGCAAGACCGTCTCCAATCTCGGCAATCTGCGCTTTTACGGTGTTCAATTCCTCGGCTGTTTCCAGTGATCTCTGATAGCTGGAATGGTATTGGAAGACGGTCAGCACGATTCCGACGATCAGCAGTACCGCTCCCACGAGGAGCAGGCCGTATGCTCTTTTCTTTTCACCCTTCTTTTCTTGCTTGTTATCTTTTTTCATCATGTGATTCCTCCCTTTGGCAGTTCGGGCTAGTATGGCTGCCTGTGCTTTTCTTATGTGTCAGTGTACCTAAAAAGTGGCCTTGTAAAAAGTGCCAGAACAAAACTTTTTTACCATACCAGTTGGACGGTAAAATTCAGCATAAAAATGCAGCGATAAATTCGGCATAAAAGTACAGAGACATTTTTCCGCGGGTATGTTATGATAGATGCATATTACTCTTAGCAGAAAGGGGAAGAATAGCAAAATGAGAGACAGACAGGAAGCCGCAAGGAGAGCCAAGGAGCTGGTTGCAAAGATGACGCTGGAGGAGAAGGCGGAGCAGTTAAGATATGATGCGCCGGCAATTCCCAGACTGGGCGTTCCCGCATACAACTGGTGGAATGAAGCGCTGCATGGCGTCGCCAGGGCCGGCGTTGCCACTATGTTCCCGCAGGCCATTGCCATGGCGGCCGCTTTTGACACGAAGCTGATGAAAGAGACGGGAGATGTGATCGCCACAGAAGGCAGGGCAAAGTATAACGAGTACAGTGAGCAGAATGACAGGGATATCTATAAGGGACTTACTTTCTGGTCGCCCAACGTGAATATATTTCGAGATCCCAGATGGGGGCGTGGACATGAGACATACGGGGAGGATCCCTATCTGACGGGCGAACTGGGCAAAGCCTTTGTGGAAGGCCTCCAGGGGGACGGAAAGTATCTGAAGGCGGCGGCCTGTGCCAAGCATTTTGCGGTACATTCCGGACCGGAGGCTCTGCGGCATCAGTTCGATGCGAAGGCGACGCCCAAGGACATGTGGGAGACCTATCTGCCCGCCTTTGAAAAGCTGGTAAAGGAGGCAGGGGTGGAGGCCGTTATGGGCGCCTACAACAGGACCAACGGCGAGCCCTGCTGCGGAAGCAATACGCTGATTCGGGATATCCTGCGGGGCCGGTGGAAGTTCGAGGGACATTTTGTCTCGGACTGCTGGGCCATCCGAGATTTTCATACCCAGCACATGGTGACGGACACTGCGGAGGAGTCGGCGGCCATGGCATTGAAGGCCGGGTGCGACGTGAACTGCGGCAATACCTATCTGCACATGCTGAAGGCATACGAGCAGGGACTTGTCACGGAGGAGGAGATCACAGCCGCGGCGGAGAGGCTGTTCACCACCAGATTCCTGCTGGGCCTTTTCGATGAGACGGAATATGACGGCATTGGTCTGGAAAAGGTAGAGTGCAGGGAGCATCTTGCACTGGCGGAAAGAGCGGCGGCGGAGTCGGTGGTACTCCTGAAAAATGACGGAATCCTGCCCTTGCATAAGAAGGAAATCAGAACGATCGGCGTGGTGGGCCCCAATGCCAACAGCCGCGCGGCGCTGATGGGGAATTACCATGGCACCGCTTCCCGCTACATCACCGTTCTGGAGGGAATCCAGGACGCTGTGAAAGACCAGGCGCGTGTGTACTATTCCGAGGGCTGCCATCTGTTCAAGGACAAAGTGGAAGACCTTTCGGCGACGGCCGACCGTATCAGCGAAGCGATTACCGTTGCGAAATACAGCGATGTGGTGATCGTGTGCGTGGGATTGGACGAGACCCTCGAGGGTGAGGAGGGCGACACCGGAAACAGCTACGCGTCCGGCGACAAGACGGATCTGCTCCTGCCGAAGGTTCAGAGAGATCTGCTGGAAGCCATGGCGCAGACGGGCAAACCGCTGATTCTGATCAATATGACCGGAAGCGCAATGGACCTGCGATTTGCACAGGAGAACTGCGCGGCCATACTGCAGGCATGGTATCCCGGAGCCGGCGGCGGTAAAGTGATCGCGGACATTTTGTTCGGAGAGATCTCGCCCTCAGGAAAGCTGCCTGTGACATTCTATCGGGATACGGAAGAACTGCCTGCCTTTGAGGACTATTCCATGAAGGGCAGGACGTATCGGTATCTGACCGGCGAACCGCTGTATCCCTTCGGATACGGTCTGACCTACGGTGACATACAGCTTAAAAGCGTTTTCTGTAATGGCAGCGAGGTGGCAAAGGGCGGCGAGATTGCCGGAAAGCCGGAGGAATTTTCACTGAAGGTCCTGCTTGCCAACGACGGTGCCATCGCTCAGGAGGAAGTGGTGCAGGTCTACATCAAGGCAGATTCCCCCAACGCCGTGCCTAACGGAAAGCTTTGCGGTTTCGTCAGAACGGCGCTTCAGCCGGGAGAGAGCGGTACGGTGGAGATACCGTTGGATCGGGACGCTTTTACCGTTGTCAACGACGCCGGCGAGAAGCTGACAGACGCTTCCGTCTTTACCGTCAGCGTAGGCTTCGGACAGCCCGATGCGCGGACCAAGGCACTGACCGGCAAGGAATGCCATCAGTTCACCATAAGACTGTAAAGGCCGTGGCGGGACAGATTCGTCAATATGTGAAATGAAAGGAATGGTCCTATGGCATTTTCAATGAAATTCGGAATCTTGTTTCTGGTGGCGCTGGTTTGCTGCGTGATCGGCTTTTACAAATATGTGTATTTTATCTCCATCGGTTATGGGCTCGCGATTTCCGGACAGGGAGCGGCGATGCTGATCCTGCTGCGGGACAGACTCACCGCTCCCGTGGTGATCAGTTGTCTGCTCCTGATATTGTACGGGCTGCGGCTCAGCGGCTATCTGCTTTACCGTGAGGTCAAGAGCAGCAGCTATCGCAGGCATATGAAGACGGAAATCAAGGACGGCTCCGACATGAAGCTGTGGCTGAAGGGAATGCTGTGGGTCTTCTGCGGTATCCTGTATCTGTTCATGATATCGCCGGTCTTCTATCGCTACGATAACGGCAGCACCGGCTGCACGGTGTCCTTTGTGATCGGCACGGCGCTGATGGCCGGCGGTATCCTGTTGGAGTCCATGGCGGACTTGAGCAAGAGCCGCCAGAAAAAGAAAGACCCCAAGCGCTTCTGCGACAAGGGTCTGTTCCGGCTCGTGCGCTGCCCCAATTATCTGGGGGAGCTGATTCTGTGGACCGGCGTGCTGGTGGTGGGGATCACCTCCCTGCGGTCGGTGGGGCAGTGGATCGTTGCGCTGACAGGCTATCTGGGAATTGTCTTTGTGATGTTCAGCGGGGCCAGACGGCTGGAGGTACGGCAGAATAAAAATTACGGCTCAGATCCGGAGTATCAGAAGTATGTCAAGACGGTCCCGATCCTGCTTCCCTTTGTGCCGCTCTACAGCGTGGAAAAATATAAATTTCTGATATTGTAGACTGCGGGGCGGAGGGAATTTACACTGTTCGGTGGAAAATAAAATGTCTATTGAGGGAAATAACAGTAAATGATAGTATAAAAACAGGTAAAAGATTATGGACGGAGGGAATACACATGACGAATACACAAGCATGGGATTATGCGGTAGGTATGATAAAAGTAGACGGTCTTGAGCCGACAAAGGAGTTTAAGGAATACATTGAAAAAGAAAAGCGTGGAGAAGTTACCATGGAAGATATTAAGCAATATCTTGATAAAAAATATAAAGTAAAAGAGGGGTAATGAGATGCGGGATATCTATCTGTATGAGGATTGTGATGTCCTGAAGAATCTGTTGGGTATTCGTGACAAAAAACTTCTGGATGAAGCAGAGGCAGACTATGTAACCTATCGGTTAAAAGAAGTAGCGATAAAGCCTTTACATGGTAACTATGATTATGCTCATCTTATTCAAATGCATCGTTATATCTTTCAGGATATATTTGAGTGGGCAGGTCAACAGCGTAAACTGAATATTTACAAGGAAGAGCCGGTGTTAGGTGGGCTGTCCGTTATTTATTCCGATGTACTGGATATCCGAAAAGATGCGGAGCATGCGCTGAGAGAAATGAGAGAAAAGCACTGGAATACCATGAATGTACATGAAGCGGCTTTGCAGTTTTCAGATTCATTGGCGAAACTCTGGAAGGTGCATCCATTCAGGGAGGGAAATACGAGAACGACGATTACCTTTTGCTGCCAGTTCGCAGATGAGATTGGTTTAAGTCCGAACCGCGAATTGTTTGAGCAGAATGCACAATATGTCAGAACTGCATTGGTCGCCTATAATGCTGTGTTTGACGATATGGGAGATATATCAAAGCCGGAATATCTGGTAAAGATTGTAGAAGATGCCTTGACAAGCAGCAGGAGCGAATGACAAAAATTCCTGTAGAAATACTGGATATAGCAGGAGGACGAAAATGAAAACACTGGTTGTGTATTATTCTCATAGCGGAAATGCCCAGTGGATGGCGGAGCGGATATCGTCCGCGCTTTCCGCGGACATGCTGCGGCTGACACCCAGGAAGGCATATCCGGAGAAAGAGTTTGGAAAACATTTCTTCGGGGGCGATGTGCCGACGCTGTGGCTTGTGGAGCCGAAGCAGAAGCTGTCAGCCGAACCATGAACCGTTATATTCTTTTTGCGCCTTATTTCCGATAAGAAAACCGATGGCATAGCCTGTTATAAATACGATCCAGCCTATTTCCGTGCAAAAAACAAAGTCTATGATACCCGTGAGGCACGAACCAATACCCATGATCAGCAGCCCGATTCCCCACAGTCGGGTATACGCCTTTATGTCCTGCGCTTGGACATGGCTGTGATGATAATCATGTATCAATGATATTTTCTGCTTTTTCCACAACAGCATCGCAAACACAAGAAAAGCGATTCCCGTTGGCAGCGTAATGATCAATTCTATGATTCCCGCTATATTCATACCTCTTTCCCCTTTGTTTTCAAGCCGGACATCGTTGTCATCATTATACGCAGGCGGCGAAAATAAGTCAAATTTTTCAGATTATTTTTGAATACATCAGGCGGCAGCTTAAAAACCGCCGCCTGAAATTGTTTTCACGGCTTCAGCGTCTCATAATTATATTTATCCGCCTCCGACAACACCGGCTCGGTGCGGAGCTCGCCCTCCTGCGAGGAGAGGAGCAGATGGCTGTGCGCGAGGTAGTGCTGCAGCTGTCCGGCCCAGTTGGCGAACAGGTGGTCATCGTAGCCGACATCGGCTCCGAAGGTGAAGGAGGAACCGGCGATCTGCATCGGATTTCCCTTCTCGTCGAACCAGTAGACCTGATAGCTGTACGCCCCGTAGTCGTCGCGGTTTTCGATGTGCACCGTCATCACATAGTCGGCGTCGTCCACATGGCCAAGGTAGATATTGTTCCATCCGGCGCGCGCGTGATGGGCGGAAGCGGTGTCGAGCAGCTTTCCCTGCTTGTCGTAGAAAAGGACGATGCCGCTGTCGCCGTCGCCGATATTTCCGGTGTAGATCTCAATGCGGCCGACGGGCGAATCCAAGTCTTCGTCTTCGGTCCGCACGAGCGTATAGTATTTCTCCAGCATTTCCGCGCTTGATAATTCTTCCAGTCCGCCGATAAATTCATACCAGTCGTCCTCCGCCATCGGCTCGTAGGTGATACCCGTGCCGTAGTGGGCGCTCAGAAGCGCGGCCTCGGTAATCAGGCCGCCCCGGAATACGCAGCGCACGGTCGGGTTGATCCACGAAAAGGCGGCGTCCGTAAGCTCGGCGAACTCGTCAAAATTGACTTCCTCATAGCGGATCTTGTCGACCTCCCGGTTGACCATGAACACGCAGTCGTCCGCGAATAAAAGTCCGGACAGCGGGGAGGCCGCAATCTCGTCATCAGACATGATATCCACCGCGAAGCGGTCAAATCCGCGCAGGCTGCGGGAGAGGGAGCGGGGATAGATAAGGTAAGTTCCGTCCGGAACTTCCCCGCTCTGTACGATCTTTGGCGTAAGCTGCAGGATGCTCTCCTCCGTATCTTCCTCCTCCTGTTCGTCCGGCCCGTCAAAATCCGTCTCGGTGTACGGTTCGATTGTCTCGGCCGTTTGCTCCTTTTCCGTCTCGATATACGGTTCGACCGTCTCGGTCTTTTGCTCCTTTGCTCCCGGGTTGCCCAGCAGGAAAAATGCCGCCGGTACGCAGATGAGGACGGCGACAGCCAGCAGGACGGCGGCCGGTTTTTTGTAGCGCAGCACGTTTTTGATGCGGCTTTGGGGCTCCTTCTCACCGAAGGCGAGCGGCACGCCGCGGATATCCGGATTTGCGGCGGCGAGAGCGAGCAGCGAAGCGGAGTAGTCTTTCTTTACGCCGCTTCCGATTTTTCGCAGGACGGCCTCGTCGCAAGACATCTCCATATCGCGCGCGCTTAAGAAAAATGCGAGCCAGACGAGCGGGTTGAACCAGTGCAGGCACAGCGCCAGGTAGGCGAGCAGGCGGAGGATATGGTCGCCGCGGCAGATGTGCGTCTGTTCATGAAGGACGATGTAGTCCGAGCGGCCGATGTCGACGGAATCCGGAACATAGATGTGCGGGTGTATGAGGCCGCAGACGAACGGAGTGCCGCCTCCCGGCAGCCGGTAGAGGTTGTCCCTAAGATGCCGGGCCTTTCGCAGGCGTTTGTGAAGTTTCAAGGAGCAAAATGCGCTGTAGAGCAGGCTGATAAGGATGCCGAGCGCCCACAGGCGGGAGCCGATATAGAGCCATATCTGCAGCGGGTTTACGCTTGCGGCCGGATTTCCAGCGGGCAGGGAACGGTTTACGGTCTCGTTCAGCACAGAAAGCGGCAGTGTGACCTGCGGCTTCGTCTGGTAGCCGATGTCCTGCGGAATGTATTCCATTCGCCCCTGCACGGCAGATTCGCTCTGCAGCACTCCAAGCAGGGAGAGCGGGGCCGAAAACGAGACCGGACACAAAAGCCGGAACAGCACGACCGCCCACAGCGCATAGGAAAAGATGCGCGGCAGCTTTTTAAGGAAAAGCCGCACAATCAGGACGGCAGCGATCACGATGCAGGCCGTCAGACTCATATTTAATATCTCGATAAACATTCGTTCAAGTATTGCGCTCATCTTTGTCCTCCTCATAATCCTCGATCATCTGCTTAAGCTGCGCGACCTCCCTGCTGCTTAGCCGTCTGCGTCTGGCAAAGGCGGCCAGAAAGAGCGGCAGTGAGCCGTCGAAATGTTCGTCGATGAACTGCTCGCCCTGCGCGGCCTGAAATTCCGCATGCGTCATGCGCACGGTGACGGTTCCGTTTTCGTTGGCAAAGATACCGCGGTCGCAGAGTCTCTTAAGCATCGTGTAGGCGGTCGTGCGCTTCCAGCCGAATTCCTGCGCGCACAGGCGGGCGAGCTGCCCCGACGCAATCGGAGCCTTCTCCCAGATCAACTCCGCGAAGCGCTGTTCCATCTCTCCTAATTTGAATGGTTCCATGTGTATGTTCCCCCTTTGCTTAGCTGTCTAATTGCTTTAGACAGGAGTAGTCTAACACGATTAGACACATATGTCAACAATATTTTATTGGAATATTTTCATAGACCGTCTTTTTCTATTATCAAAACCTATCACCGGTTAAAAGAAAAAGGAATTATACAAAAGCTGTTTTTTGCGGTAGTATATAATATGCGTAAGCATACTTTGCTTCTTCCGTTCGTTTGTTGGTAGAATATCTGTATCCGAAAGAAGCAAATAACGTATTCCGAGAGATAGAAGGTGAATTGCATGGCTGAAAGAAATCTTGACTTTGACAGTGTGATAGACAGAAGAGGCACAAAAAGCCTGAAATATGATTTTGCCAAAAAGCGCGGGAAGCCGGAAGATGTGCTGCCCTTGTGGGTGGCGGACATGGATTTCAAGACTTCCTCTTATATCGAAGATGCGCTTGTGGAACGTGCCGGGCATGGAATCTTCGGCTACAGCGAGGTGCAGAGGCCGTATTTTGAAATCGTAAGCGCATGGATGAAAAAGCACCATGACTGGGACGTGCAGGAAGAATGGCTGGTAAAGACGCCGGGCAGCATATTTGCGCTGGCAATGGCAATCAGGGCATATACCAAGCCGGGAGACGGCGTACTGATCCAGATGCCGGTCTATTATCCGTTTTCGGAAGTGATAGAAGACAACGGAAGAAAAGTGGTAGGCAGCACGTTATATCTGGGAGAGGATAACCGCTATCACATGGACTTTGAGGATCTTGAAAAAAAGATCGTCGGGGAGGACGTGAAGCTGTTCTTTCTGTGCAGCCCCCACAATCCTGTGGGAAGGGTCTGGACAAGGGAGGAGCTGACAAGGCTGGGGGACATCTGCGTGAAGCATCATGTGCTCGTTGTCAGCGATGAGATCCATCAGGATTTTGTATTTCAGGGAAAGCATTTTGTCTTTGCGGGTCTGAAAAAAGAATATGAGGACATCAGTATTGTCTGTACCTCGCCGAGCAAGACATTTAATCTTGCCGGTATGGTGCTGTCCAACATTTTTATTCCGAACCATAAGCTGCGGCATAAATTCTGCAGGGAGGTGGCTGCGGCAGGCATAAGCCAGCTTGGCGTGATGGGACTTATAGCATGTGAAGCCGCATACAGCAAGGGGGAGGAATGGTATCAGGCAATGCTGGCCTATGTGGCGGATAATATCGCCTTTACAAAAAAGTATGTGGAAGAAAAGCTCCCCGGCGTGCGCATGACAGAACACGAGGGAACTTACCTTGTATGGCTTGATTTCAGGGGAACCGGACTTTCCGCAGAGGAACTGGACGAGCGGATCGTCTATCGGGCGAAGCTGTGGTTGGACAGCGGAAAGATCTTTGGGGAGAGCGGAAGGGGATTCCAGCGGATCAACGTCGCCTGTCCCAGAAGCGTGCTGTCGGAAGTACTGGAAAGAATCAGGAAAGTAATAGAGTAAGGGTGCTATAATAATCACAATCGGCAGACATCTTTTCCCATTTTTCTCCATAACGGCACAAACAGGAGAATACCGACCAGCATAGCGCCGCAGTCCGCGATAGGAGTTGCCCACGCGATGGCATCAGCGCCGGCAAGAGAATCCAGAAGGAACATAAACGGCACGTCCAGCCCGCCTTTTCTCAGCATGGAAAGCACCAGCGGTTTTCCTTTCTGTCCCACAGACTGAAAGATGGAAATAATGACCGTTGTAATCGCCGTGAACGGTCCTGTGATGCAGATAATTCTCTGAAACATGCTGCCATAGTGTACAGTCTGCGCGTCGTTGATGAAAGCCCGTACCAGCGGATTCGCGCAGGTAAACAAAAGGACTGCCCCGACTGTCGTAACGGTAAGGCTCAGAATCAGCGTCACCTTGATGGCGTCCCGCATACGCTGGGTGTTTTTTGCAGAGAAATTATAGCCAATCAGCGGGATAACACCCTGGCTCAGACCGTTGGCGATAGCAAAGGCCAGCATATCGATTTTCTTGGCGATGCCGATTCCTGCTACCGCCGCATTGGAATAATGGACCAGCAGTTTATTGAGGGTGATGTTCGAGAAGATTCCCATGACGTTCATGATAGAACTGGGGAGTCCCACCAACAACACTTCTTTGGGTATGCCGTCCGAGACGGAATAATATCTTGGGTTCAAGGTAAGATGGAACCTGCTGTGTTTTATCAGAATCAGGAGCATAAAGTACAGCATCGCGATTAAATTGGAGAGCATGGTTGCCACAGCAGCACCCGTGATCTCAAGATGAAAACCGAAAATAAACACGGGGTCCAAAAGTATGTTGAGACCGCCGCCAAGCGCCACGCCGAAGCTGGCCTGACCGGAATACCCTTCTGCCCGAACAAGATGCGCCAAGGCGGCGTTCAGCACAGTCGGTATTGCACCCACGGTCAGCGTCCAAAAGAGGTAGCTCGCACAGAAATCATAGGTGTATTCATCTGCCCCGACCAGAGGGAGAATTGTGCCGTGGAGGGCAAATATCCCAACTCCATATAGAAACGCCACTGCGGCAGATGTCCAGATGCAGAAAGCTGAGGTTTTCCGCGCCTTGGCCGTGTCACCCAGTCCTAAGCTTCGTGAGATAAGACTGGCACCGCCGATGCCGAAGAGGTTGGCAAGCCCCGTGGTCACCAGAAACAGCGGCAGACAAAGAGATGCGGCAGCCACCTGGTTGGGATCGCCAACCTGTCCGACAAAAAATGTGTCTGCCATATTATAGATGACGGTGATCATCTGGCTGATCACTGTGGGGACCACCAGAGCCAGAACCGCTTGAATGACAGGGGTTTTTTCGAAAAGTTCTGTCTTGTCTGCTTTCATCCTCGCGCCTCCTTCTCCGAATTTTCAAGCAGCAAAATAAATCCACGAACCGCTATCCGGTAGCTGTCTGCGACGTCAACCGGAAATTGCCGGAAACAGCCGGCCTCCTCCTGAGAGAGAAAGCCGTGCATGATGCTGCGAAAGACCCTCTGCAGGTGCATCATCTGCTCCCTGGTCAAATGATAACCGGCCATCGCTGTCATGATGGGTTCCACGATGTCAAACCCGGCACTGTGGATCGCGTCATTTTTTACCATAGGCAGAGACAGAATGACTTTATAGATCTCCGGACGATCTTTGCCGAAACGGTAATAGGCGTCAGCCAGTGCTTCGATAGCCTCTGACCGTTCCTTTCCGGCAATGGCGGCCAGTTGTGCCTTCTTAAGTTCCGAAATAGCGTAATAGCCAATCTCAGTGTGAAGTTCGTCTGAACTTTTGATGTGATTATATAATGATGCCGCTTTTATATGGAGCCTGTCTGCCAGTTCCCGCAAGGAAAAACTGTGCAGTCCTTCTGATTCGATCATCTCTATGGCGGCCGCAATAATGTCCGAACGGGTTAAACCTTGTCGAGCCATAATTCCCTCCCTGATAAACTAACGGCGTTAGTATTATTGTATGCTAACACCGTTAGTTTTGTCAAGAAGAGAGCTTCAAGTTTTCAAAAATATCATTGTTGGGAATTGCACCTGCGCTGTTGAAAGCAGGGGATGTTTTTGGTATACTCAAAGAAAAAGTCGTTGTCTGCGGCGGGCAGCCCCTGCCGTGTCGTCCGAACGCTGACGAGTGAGGATCGAATGGAACAATAAGTTTTCGCTTGCGGGGAAGAATCAGTGCAGTAAATGGGTATATAAAGAATATAGAAATAACGGAATTTGCGGAGGTCAATTTTATCATGAAGCAATATATCGTAGACGCATTTACCAATAAGCCGTTTGCGGGCAATCCGGCCGCTGTCTGCGTGATGGAAAGCTGGCCGGCCGAAGAAGCTATGATGAAACTGGCTATGGAAAACAATCTGTCGGAGACGGCTTTTATTGTGAAGGAAGAAAAGGGCTATCATCTGCGGTGGTTTACGCCGGGAACGGAGGTCGAGCTGTGCGGTCATGCGACGCTGGCGGCCGCGTTTGTGATTCTCAATTTCTACGAGCAGGGCAGCAGTGAAGTAAAATTCAATACGCTCAGCGGCGAGCTGACAATTCGACGTGCGGGAAATCTGTATGAGATGGATTTTCCGACTTACGAGCTGAAGGAAATTCCGGTCACGGACGCCATGGAAAAGGCATTCGGAGCGCGTCCGGTCAAAGCGGTACTTGGACTTGATCTGATCTGCGTTTTTGATTCTGAGGATACCGTTAGAAATATGAATCCGGATCAGATGCTCTTGGCCAGCATTGAGGGGCGAATTCAGAATGCTACGGCACTCGGAACGGAAACCGACTGCGTGTCCCGCAGCTTCTGTCCGAAACTGAGCATTGCGGAAGATCCTGTTTGCGGTTCGGCACATTGTCAGATTGCTGCATTCTGGGCAGAACAGCTAAAGAAAGAGGAAATTTATGCTTATCAGGCATCGAAGCGCGGCGGTTACCTGCATTGCAAAATGAAAGAAAACAACAGAATCATCATTAGCGGAGAAGCTGCCTTGGCAGCAGTCTCCGAGATTGTTGCCAAGCTGTGAAGGGGATAACAGGAGGTTTAACCTTTTGAAAAATTAATTTTGGATATAATATAGGTTGAATTTATCCTAGAATCGGCATATACTATAATCATCAAAATGATGCGGAGGTATATATAATGACAATAGATACGAATACAATGGTTTCTATTACAGAGGCAAATCAAAATTTTTCAAAAGTGGCCAGACTGGTGGATGAGCATGGAACGGCAGTTATTTTGAAAAACAATGTTCCCCGATATCTTGTAATTGATTTCAGCAAAGCAGAGTCAGAGTGTGAAGCAGCGGATGAGGATGTATTAAACATATCCGAAAGATTATTGGCAAAGAATAAGGAAGCATACGAGGTATTGGCTCGATGATCAGACTGACCAAAAAACAGATTCTGATGCTCCATGCGATAACTTTATGAAAGAGGAGAGGCGACGATTTATCGGCCTCTCCTTTTATAGCATCCGGCAATCACACAGCCGAACAGAAGAACGACAACTGAGGCGCCCAGCAGTATCAGTGCTTCCGAAGAGATTGAAGCCCCTGCGTCTGCTGTCTGCAGGGCGTTTTCCCGTTCCGCCATATTTCCTTGCTGCAGTTCGGGAGGCACCATGCTTCTCTCAGTCCCATTCTGTCTTTCCGGCGGCTGCATTTCACCTGCGTCTCCGTCCCTGGGGAATCTTGGAGAACTATTTTCGTTCGGAACGCTTTCGTTGTCTTGTGTCTCATCGGCCGTACCGTCGTCAAATGCCCTGCCGTCCCGGCCGAAACCGCCTCGGTCCGGCATCTGTCCGCCGCCAAAGCCGTTTCCGTCCGGCATCTGTCCGCCGCCAAAGCCGTCTCCGCTAGGCATCTGCCCGCCGCCAAAGCCGTTTCCGTCCGGCATCTGTCTGCCGCCGAATCCACCTCCGAATCCGCCGCCGTTTGAAACATTATCAACGGTCATTTCCGTCTCGGTATCTCCGACAATCAGCGTACAGGTATCTCCGATCTTCATTTCCGGCAGACTGACAAGGACAGAAGAAAAACTGTACGGAATTTTCTCTGAAATGAGTTCGTTTCCGGCGGCATCTATGACCGTTACTATTGTACCGGCCGACGCCGCAGCGGTCTGCATCAAAAAGCCCTGCGTGGAAGACGAATCAAATCCCTCCGCCATGCCGCTGCTCCCGCAGGCCAGTACCGTTCCGCCGCTGATTTCACATTTGCCGCCGTTTTCACTGCCGTAGTCAATCGCACAGCTCCCACCGCTGTCACTGACGCTGACAAACAGCTTTCCTCCGCTGATATAGATATCTTTGTTGGAGTCGAGACCGTCCGCATCTCTTCCGGCTTCATTGGTGACGGTGATCTCCCCGCCGGTGATGGTAATGACGGAATTGCCGCTGTTTCCGTTAGCATTGATTCCGTCATCGGTGGGTGCAATATCAATCGTCCCGCCGGCAATGGTGATCTGGGTTGCTTCAAGTCCCTCATAGCAGGACGGAATCGTGATATTTCCGGATTCCACATAAATAAAAGCCGTCTCGTCGTCATTGGAAACCACGATGCCGTCGTCGCCTGCGGAAAGCGTGAGATCGGCGTCCTTGATCCGCGCGCTGTCATTCGCATGGATCGTATCCTGCGCGGCGGTCACGCTGACCGTGCCGCCCGTAATCACAAAATCGTCGTTGCACACGATACCGTGTTGATACTCCGCGGTCACAGTGAGCGAACCGGTCCCGTTAATGGTCAGATCATCTCTGGAATACACCGTTCCGTCTACACCGGCAGACACCGCTTCCTCACTGTAAGAGGAACCGGAGGCCAGAGTATTCTCGGTGCCCTCCTGCAGGGTCAGGAACACCTTGCCCGCCTGCTCCACGCGGAGGGCGGCGTTATCCTCACAGTGAACGGAAGCGCCGTCCAGCAACAGCCAGACCTTGTCGTCATTGTCCGCTTCGATGATGACAGAGCCATCGGAAAGCTCGCCGGAAAGCACATATTTTCCCGCGTACACGATATGAATTTCATTGTGATAGACGTAAGCGCCGTTTCCCTTCACCGTACTGTCTTCGTCCGCAAGGGTGATCTGCGTCGCGCCTGCCAAGTCCCAAGTGCTGTTCAAGTCGTTTTCGGTAAACATGGCATCGACGTTTTCCTCGCTGACAACGGCAGTGATACCCAGCGACTTTCCGCACATAAAGAGCAGGGTCAGGAGCAGGGTGAACGCGGTGATTCCGATACAGATCGCATCGATATGCTTATGTGTTGCCATAAGGCGCCTCCTTATCCCATGTACTCCCCGTTAAAGCTCACCAATACCGCGCTTGCCACGCCGTTCATTTCAGACAGTTCGTTAATAAAATCCGTATTGTCGTCCTTCAAACGGATTTCAAAGTTCAGTTCAATGTTCCCCTTCTGCGCGGTCTTGCTCTTGATGACACAGCGCTCCGCCTGCTTGTCCAGATAGGCCTTGGCCGCCTGTTCGCTTTCATGGCTGCTGCATTGCAGCACCACAATATAGGGATTGCTGTGGGTCTTTCGGTTCACAAAGACCAGCAGGATCAGACCGATGATGACGCTGCCGATCACCGCCAGCGGAATCATGCCCGCCGCAAGGACGATGCCTACGGCAATCGACCAGAACAGGAACGCAATATCCAGCGGCTCTTTGATTGCAGTCCGGAAACGAACGATGGACAGGGCACCGACCATACCCAGGGAAAGCACCACATTCGAGGTGACGGCGAGGATAACGACCGTAGTGATCATGGTAAGTGCGATCAGCGTGACCCCAAAGGAGGAGGAATACATCACGCCGTTGTAGGTCTTTTTATAGATCAGGAAAATGAAGATGCCGAGGCCAAAGGCCAATACCAACGCCAGCGCCATATCAAGAATGGTCACGCCGGAAATGTTCTCTAAAAAATTGGATTTAAAAATATCATTGAATGTCATCGTTTTGATTCCTTTCTGCGTAGATTAGCCGTAAATACGGCATTGAGCGTATTTTGAGAAGGCGGACGCTCTGCGGCCAGTGATCTGAACGGCGTCCCGAATCACGTCCGGAAGGAAGGCGTCCCATTTCACTTCCATCAGGACAGGGGCGTCGCCTGCAGGAACCGTCACAAGCCCTTCGTTAAGAAAATCGGTACACCGCAGGCCGGTGCGGATTCCGTAATCGAATGTGATGCGGACATTGCCCGGACGGTAGATAAACGGCTCCCGTGTGTAATCCACCACGACCTTAGGACGAAGCCCTTCGGTCTTCATTTTGTAACAGAGCTCCTGCATCAGCGGCGGTGCGTTCTGTTGGCTCTGCGGAGTGCCTCCGTCGGCAATCGCCTGTGCCTGCCCGGTTGTGATCTGCACGGACTGTTTATGACAAAGACCGTTCAGTTTGCTCTTTTTCTCCAGGCTCAAAAAGCCGGTGTCGCCGTTATAATAGCGGATGCGGAACTTTTCCCGTCGGTTGACGCCGTCGATCTTCTCGCGCAGCGCCCGGTCTTCCGGAGTGTCAAAGTACAGACTGCGAATACGATACCTGCCGTTTACGGTGTGCTCATCGGGTTCCATGAGAAGCCGCAGCCGGCTGCGCAGCGCCAGAAGGTCGGCTGTATTGATCTCTATCTTCCATTCATGCCGAAAGTCCATGGCCTTTTCCTCCTTTGCACGCACTTCTTCTGCCTTGCATAAAACCAATTATATTATAAAAAATTGAAGAAAATGTGAACAGGAGCATTCCTCCGCTCAAGCTTTTTTAACATTTGAGCTGCTTGCTGACAGCATGATCGGAGACAGCGGAAACGTAGTGGCGGCCACGCAATGGGCTTTTTGTAAGGTGGTTGACAAAAGGTCTCGGGGGGGTAAAATGCGAATGTGGCCGTAAGAGAGGACCGACAAAGGGCGGACAAGATCTCAGGTGAACAATCGGCCACGGAACGGAGAAGCTACAGGATATCAGATAAGATACGGACAAGGACCGGCCGGGCCGGCAGAGGAAAGAGGAGGAAGATATGTTCTGTAAGAAATGCGGAGCCGAACTGAAGGAAGGGGCAAAGTTCTGTGCCAAATGCGGCGCGCCCACATCTGCGGCGGGGCCGGAAACGTCTGCGGCACAGGTGGAAATATCTAAGGCAGGAGGGACCGTGCCGGAGACGCAGGTCGGAGCGTCTATACCGGAAGGGACCGTGCCGGAAGGGCAGGTCGGAGCGTCTGCGCCGGAAGGGACCGTGCCGGAGACGAAGACGGGAACATCTGCAGCATCTGTATCTGTGGGACAGCCCGTGCAGGGGGCACAGGAGAAAGGACCGAAGGACGGGAATGCGCCTAAAACGCCCAAAGCGGCAAAGGGGCGCCTGAAATATCTGGCGGCGGGAGGCGCCGTGCTTGCGCTCCTGCTGGCCCTTGGCATCGGCGGTGCCTTCTTCTTCCGCGCCCACAGGGGGAACGCGCCCGACGGGAGCGGGGAGGCGGCCCCTGCAGGCAGCACCGTGCAGGAGGGAGAGGAAGGTACTCTGGACTGGCGGGAGATGACGCCCCTGTACACCATAGAGGACGTACCTGCCATCGACATCTATGCAGAGAACTACACGCCCGCCCAGAAGGCGCCGGGGATCGCCTGGGACAAGACGCTGTTCTACTGGCTGGAGGACGTGGACCAGACCAGCGA
>CANQJL010000011.1 GCA_947624245.1 uncultured Acetatifactor sp.
AGATGTCCTTACCATTTATACCAAAAAAGGAATAAGTCTGTAAGCTATTTTTCTTGCTTACAAACTTATTATACGAGCGAGGAATATGATGAGTAAAGAATTAACAGGTTATCCGTCCATTGATAGGCCGTGGCTGAAGTACTATGACAGTAATAAACTTATTGACAATCGTTATAAGGATGTTAATGTCTATACATATTTAAAAGAACATAGCAAAGATTATATGTCAAATATTGCTATAATGTATTTTGGTAAAAAATATACCTTTCGCTCTTTGTTTAATAAAATCGACACAATAGCCAATGCTTTTATAAGAATGGGAGTTAAAAGTGGGGATATTGTAACACTGTCTATGCCCAATATTCCTGAAAATGTAATTTGCTTTTATGCGCTTAATAAAATTGGTGCGGTTGCTAATTTAATTGATCTAAGATTAAAGGGAGAAAAATTAATTGAAGCTATTAATTCGGCTAACTCTACTTTGATTGTTGCAACGGATTTGTTTATAGATAATTTGTTATCTGTAATTTCTGATACGACTATTCAAAATGTGATAGTTGCATCCCCTAAAAATTCATTACCAGTATATTTAAAATGTATATATGCTTTAAAGAACAATGTCAATAAAAGCTTAATGCCTAATTTCTTGTATTGGAATCAATTTGAAAAAAACGTGGGTAAAATTTCAACAAAATGGCCAGATGCTTCATCAAAAAATGATTCTGTTTGTATTCTTCACACAAGTGGAACGACAGGTATTCCTAAAGGAGTGGTTTTAACAAATGAAGTTTTTGTGGAAATGGCCGAACAGATAAGAATAAGTGGTTTAAGTTACAAAATTGGAGATAAATTTTTAAATCAGGTGCCCCCTTTTTTGGCCTATAACATAGTATCGGCTGTGAATAATCCATTATCTATGGGCCTTACGGTTATTATGCTTCCAGACTATCAACCTGAAAAATTTGCAGAAAATATTTACAAATTTAAACCAAATCATGTAATTGCTGGACCAGCTGACTGGAGTAATTTTTTAGACAATCAAAAAGTGACATCTCGCGATTATAGTTTTTTAAAAAGCCTTATAAGCGGAAGCGATAAAATTAATATCAAACAGAAAAATCGCATTAATAATACTCTAAAAAAATGTGGATGTTCCAATTCAATCTTAGAAGGGTATGGTATGACAGAAGTAGCTGCAGCAGCAGTAATGAATCTCCCACAGCATAATGTAAATGAAAGTGTTGGTGTTCCACTTCCGAAAGTGAATGTATGTATATTTGATAATGAAAAAAACTGTGAACTTAGCTATGGCGAAATGGGTGAAATATGTATGACAGGCCCCACATTAATGAAAGGATATTATAACAATCCAGAGGAAACGAAAAAAGTATTAAAACGACATAATGATGGTTCTCTTTGGCTGCACAGTGGAGACTTAGGCTATATGAATGAAGATGGCAACATATTTCTTGAGGGACGGTTAAAACGTATTATTGTATGCTATGATGGAATAAAAATTTCACCGTTCAGTCTTGAAAATACTATCATGAAGCATAAAAATGTAGCAGAGTGCTGTGTGGTTGGACAGTATGATAAGGAACATCAGATGGGGCAAGTTCCTGTTGCGTTTGTGACACTTAAAGAAAACAACGATACAACTATGAGGGAAATAGAAGAACTTTGCAGGCGTGAGCTGAGTGAACGATATCGGCCTCAAGCGATTGTAGTACTTGATAATCTTCCACTGACGCCCAATGGCAAAGTAGACTACCGGGCGCTGGAAAAAGAAGCGGCAAAGCAAAGTTAGCACTTGCGCCAGCAAAGAAACAACGGCGGAAAAAATTTTGCGCAGGATACAAAAGCAAAGAACAACCTTTTCTATCCCATCTCTTGCCGGGGAGACTCATCTGCCGCTGTAAAATTTTTAGTAAAAAATATTTTGTTTAGGTATTGCAACCAAAAGAAATATATGCTATTTTTATGGAAAGCATATATTTCTTTTTTCTTTATCGGAATGCTCTGACGTTCATTTATATCAGAAAATCTATGCTTTGAAATCACCAATATTGCAAAGCAGGAGATTTTTGACCTCCTGCGAAGGAGGAAAAGAATATGGAAAAGGACGTAGTGCAGATTCGGTGTCTGTCCGACAACGAGCGCTATGCGGATCTGATCAACGGCGTTGTGTTTGGCGGCAGGCAGGTGGTGCATGGGGAAGATATTCGGGAAATGGATTCTCAGACCGGTCTGTGGAGGGCTTTCCCGGGAAAGAAGACTGTGAAGACAGGTAAGAAGTTTCGGGATTTGATCCGCAAGGTGGCAATGGGCGTGAATTTTACCGTCATCGGGGTGGAAAATCAGGATAAAGTACACTACCTGATGCCCCTTCGCGCAATGCTTTATGACGCTGCAGAATATGAGCGGCAGGCTTCACGCTTTCGCAAGAGGGTAAAGGCGGACAGAAATATTACGGACGCGGAATTTCTGTCCGGATTTAAAAAGACGGATAGACTGCATCCCTGCGTCACGTTGGTTCTGTTTTACGGAAAAGAATGGGACGGCAGCAGGGATTTGCACGGTATTTTGGATTTTACGGATATTCCTCAGGAATTGAGGGGTTTTATCAATCAGTATCCGATGCATCTGTTGGAGGTGCGCAAGCTGCAGAATACGGAAATATTTTGTTCTGATCTGAAACAGATTTTTGATTTTATCCGAATGTCGGAAGACAAAAAGGGGTTAAAGCGCTTGGTCCAGGGAGACGCCGCATATCAGAACATGGACGAGGATGCCTACGATATGGCGGTGGCGTATACAAATGCGGCGGAATTGATTGCGGTAAAAGAATTTCACAGAAAGGATGGGAAGGTCAATATGTGCAAAGCGCTGACGGAGCTGATAGAAGAGGGCAGAGAAGAAGGCAGAGAAGAAGGCCGGGAAGAGGGCATCATCGGAATGATTCGGGATAATTTGGATCGGGGGACAGCCCGGGAGGAGATTGCGGAGAAGCTGTGCAGATATTTCGGAATGAGCAGCGATAGGGCATGGGAATATTTGAACGAAATTTGCCCGGCAAAATTGTCTGACAGATAAGCGCGGCAGTCGGAATAGTCTTTGACAGCCGGGCAGCCCCGTGTTATACTTTGAAAGAACTGAATAGCATATGCTTTTGCGCCGGGAGGCGCCGATGCGAAAGAAGCATTGAGGGAATCGACTGAAACTGTCGGGCTATCCCAGTAACCGTGAAACTGACGAAAGGACAATCAAGTCACTGCCGTAAGGCGGGAAGGCGTCCCAGTAGGATGAAGTCAAGCCGGGAGACCTGTCTGCATATGATACACTTCTGGGGTTGGGTGGAAACCGCGCAGGTCTGTGCGAACCTGCGTTATTTGTGTTACTCTCCAATCTGGGGAGCATTTTTTTGCTCCTTTTTCTATTCAGTTTAAAATACAGAAAGGAGGACTGACGAAATGAAACGATCAGTCAAATGCACAAAAACTCTGGCGGCGGTTCTCGCTGCCGCCATGCTGTTGGCGCTTACCGCCTGCGGCAGCAAGGAAGACGGCCAGGCGCCGTCGGAAGGTACTGTCTCTTCCCTTACGGAACAGGACAGCGGGGAACAGAGCGCGGCGGAGGATTCTGCAGAAGATGCTGCGAAAGAGGAAGACGGTTCCGTCACTGTAACGGATATGATGGGCAGAACCGTCACCTTGGAGGAGCCCGCCACGAGAGTGGTAGCCCTGACGCCCTCGGACTGTGAGATACTCTACGCTATAGGCGCGGGAGACACTCTGGTGGGAAGGGGCACTTACTGTGATTACCCCGCCGATGTGTTGGAGGTACCCGAGGTGGACTCGGGCTCCGAGACCAATATGGAACAGATTCTGGCGCTGGAGCCTCAGGTGCTTTTGATGAGCACCATGTCCCAGACCGAGGAACAGGCGAAGCAGCTGGAGGACGCGGGCGTCCATGTGGTCATCAGCGACGCTCAGGACATAGATGGCGTTTATACGGCCATCGAGATGATCGGTACTCTGATGGGCAAGGACGAGGAGGCCGCCGCAGTCATCGACGGCATGAAGGCTTCTTTTGCGGAAATAGAAGAAAAATCTACCGGTGACGGCTCACAGACCGTTTATTTTGAAGTGTCGCCGTTAGAGTACGGTCTTTGGGCCGCAGGCTCCAACACGTTCATGGACGAGGTGGCGGACATGATGGGACTTACCAACTGTTTTGCGGATCTGGACGGCTGGGCATCTGTCTCCGAGGAGCAGGTGCTGGAGCGGAATCCGGATTATATTGTGACCATTACCATGTACTACGGCGAAGGCCCCCTGCCGGAGGAGGAAATCATGGCGAGACCGGGCTGGGAGAACGTGACCGCAGTTAAGAACAAAGCCATTCTGAATCTTCAGAACAACGAGTTGTCAAGACCGGCGCCCCGCCTTGCAGAAGGGGCAAAAATGCTCTTTGATTTTGTGTACGGAGCTACCGAGTAGAGCCAGACAGGAGGCAGCCTATGAAATCCCATAGAGAGCGTTTCAGCGCCCCGGAATATCTGTTTTTTGCCGCTCTGACTGTGGCAGTATTATGTCTCTGCGTCTGCATCGGCAGTGTAAATATCCCTCTTGGGGAGACGCTGTCTGTTTTTTGGGATGCGCTGTCCTCCTTTGTTCAGAAATTTTTATTTCATAAGCCTGCGGACTTTCCGGAGGGGACTGTTTCGTCCATTCTCCTGACCGTCAGACTTCCCAGAGTACTTTGCGTGGCGCTTTCCGGGGCGGCGCTCTCTCTGGCGGGTGCCGCCATGCAGGGCCTGTTGAAGAACCCTCTGGCGGACGGTTCCACGCTGGGAGTCTCTTCCGGCGCGGCGCTTGGGGCGGTGATCGCCATCGCCTTCGGCATCACCTTCCCCTCGCTGCCCTTTGCGGGGACTATGGTGATGGCCGTGATCTTTGCTTTTCTGTCTCTGCTGATCCTGCTGGCGCTGGCGGAAAAGCTGGACCGTTCTCTTTCTACCGGTACGATCATACTTATCGGTGTGATCTATTCCATGTTCGTCTCCAGTCTTATGAGCATTGTCATAACCTTTGCACAGGACCGTGTCCGGCATATTACCTTCTGGACCATGGGAAGCCTTCAGGGCAGGGGGTATGCGGATGCGGCGGTTCTTTTGGGGGCGCTGGTCCTCTTTGGCGGGATCATTCTGTTTCACGCAAGGGAGCTGAACGCCTTTGCGGTGGGGGAGGAGAACGCCCGTCATATCGGCGTAAATGTGCGCAGGGTAAAGCTGACGCTTTTGATCGCGGTGTCTGGGCTGATCGGCATCTGTGTATCCATAGGGGGAGTCATCGGTTTTGTGGGCCTCGTCACCCCCCATATGCTGCGGATGCTGACGGGCCCCAATCATCGAAGACTGCTGCCAGCCTCTCTCTTTGGAGGAGCCTGTTTTCTGATGCTGGCGGATCTTGTGGCGAGGATCCTTCTCAATCCCAGGGAGCTGAATATCGGAATCGTCACCAGTCTGGCCGGGGCTGTGGTGTTCGTATTCATTTTTTATCGCACAAGGAGGGGAAGCGGATGCTGAACGTAAAAGACCTCTCCGTCCGGTTGGGCCAAAAGCAGATTTTGGACAGCCTCAGTTTTTCCGTGAGGGAAGGGCATTGGCTGATGGTGGTGGGACCCAACGGCGCGGGGAAATCCACTTTGATCAACGCCGTCACCCGAAACGTGGCGTACACGGGGACTGTTCTGTTTGAGGGGGAAGATATCCGGCGGAAGAAACCGGCGGAGCTGGCGCGCTGTATGGGCGTTCTGGCGCAGACCCACGAGACGGCCTATTCCTTCTCCGTGGAGGAGGTGGCACGCCTTGGGCGGTACGCCCATTCCCCCGGCTTTCTCTCCCGAGGCGGAGAGGGGGATCGGGCTGCGGTGGAGGACGCGCTCACCGTTACCGGCATGTGGAACAGGCGGAATAGGTCCATACTCACCCTCTCCGGCGGGGAGCTGCAGAGAACGTTTCTGGCGCAGGTCTTCGCCCAGGATCCCAAGCTGCTTTTGCTGGACGAGCCCACCAATCATCTGGATCCCGCCTATCAGAAGCAGGTCTTTGACCTGATCGCCGACTGGGTGAAAAAGCCCGGCAGGGCTGTGCTCTCCGTGATACATGATCTCTCTCTTGCGAGGGCTTACGGAACCGAGGTCATGCTGCTTGACAGGGGGAAAATATTGGCCGGAGGCGATGCCGAAGAGGTGCTGACGCCGGAGAATCTGGAGCGGGTCTACGGAATGAATGTGTACGGCTGGATGAGAGAGATGCTCTCCCTGTGGAAGGATCCGGAGGAAACAGGAACAGGAGACGGAGTATAGCGATGGATTTTGAAGAACTGAACGAAAGAATCCTTCCCCTCGATGAAAGAGCCATGGAGCAGGCAAAGCGCCGTCTGGACGCCATTGCCAAGCCTTTGGACGGATTGGGGGAATTAGAGAAAATATGCATTGGGATTGCCGGACTTACGGGACAGGCAGAGCTTTCCTTAAAAAAGCGCGCGGTGGTGGTCTTCTGTGCGGATAACGGAGTAGTGGCGGAGGGAGTCACCCAGACAGATGCTTCCGTCACGGCGGTCATGGCGCGGCGTATTGCCTTGGGGCAGTCCTGTGTGTGCCGGATGGCGGAAACGGCCGGCGCCAAGGTGCTGCCTGTGGACATCGGTATGCTGCGTCGGGTGGAAGGCGTCAGGGATCTGCATATTGCGGACGGCACCGGCAATATCGCGTCAGGGCCTGCCATGACCCGCGATCAGGCGCTGGATGCCGTCGGGCGAGGTATGGCATTAGCCGGGGAGTTGAAGGAAAAGGGATATGAGCTTTGTGCCTGCGGTGAAATGGGAATCGGAAACACCACCACCTCCGGCGCCGTCGCGTCGGTCCTTCTCTCCCTTCCTCCGGAGCAGACCGTCGGTCCCGGCGCAGGGCTGTCCGCTCAGGCTTTGGCGAGAAAGCGGGACATTGTGCGGCAGGCGATTGAGGTCAACCGTCCGGATCCCTTTGACGCTCTGGACGTGCTCTGTAAGCTGGGGGGCTTTGACATTGCGGGAATGACGGGATTTTATCTGGGCTGCGCGCTGCATCGTCTTCCCGTGATCCTTGACGGACTGATCGGCTCCGTGGCGGCGCTGCTTGCAGTCAGGCTTTGCCCGGGCAGCAGGATTGCCATGATTCCCAGCCACAGCTCTGCAGAGCCTGCGGCGAAGGCCATCATGGAGACCCTTGGATTTCGCCCCATACTTTGGGGGAATTTCAAGCTGGGAGAGGGGACGGGCGCCGTCTGCATGATGCCGCTTTTGGATATGATCCTTTCCGTGTACCGAAGCGCCGTTTCCTTCTCAGAGGCGGACATTCCACAGTATCGGTATGACGGACGGAAGGCCGAAACGGCGGACAGGAGGGGCTTATGCTGATCTTGCTTACAGGAGGGTCGGGGTGCGGTAAGAGCTCCTATGCGGAAGCGCTCTGCAGCAAGCTGCCCGCGCCCCGATATTATATTGCGGCCATGCGTCCTTTGGGGGAAGAAGGACTCCGCAAAATTGCCGCACACCGCGAAATGCGCCGGGGAAAAGGCTTTGAGACGATTGAGAGATACACCGATCTCTCCTCCCTGAAGCTTCCAGGACGGGGAACGGCGCTGTTGGAATGTATCTGCAATCTGACTGCCAACGAGATGTTCGATGAGGAGGGGGCCTTTGAAGATCCCGTCAGGCGGGTGCTGGACGGCGTGGAGGCGCTGTCCGCTCAGTGCAGTCATCTGATCGTGGTGACCAACGATGTGGGGAGCGACGGATTTGCCTATGAGGAAGGAACCGCCGCCTATATTCGGGCGCTGGGAAAAATCAACGGACAGCTTGCCCGCAGGGCGGATCATGTATATGAGATGGTCTGCGGGATACCGCTGGTGCGAAAGGGGGCGCTGTTGGTATGAAGGAAGCTTTTTGCTCTCTGATTATGGCGTTTTCCATGTTTTCCGTGATTCCCATGCCGCGGATCCGCTGGAAAGAGGAAAATATGCGCTATATCATGGCGTGGCTTCCCCTTGTGGGAGCAGCGGCAGGAGCGCTGCAGCTTGGGTGGTTCTTTCTGTGTGAGCTGCTTTCCTTCGGTCCGCTTTTATTCGCTGTGGGTCTGACGGCTCTGCCCGTTTTCTTATCCGGCGGAATCCATATGGACGGTTTCAGTGATACGGTGGACGCTCTTGCCAGCCATGCTTCGCCCCAGCGAAAACGCGAGATATTAAAAGACCCGCACACCGGTGCGTTTGCCGTACTTTTCTGCTGTATTTATCTGCTCTTGTTCACGGCGCTCTGTACGGAGCTTCCCCGCACAGAGGAAGCTGTGCTGATTCTGGGAATCCATCAGATTCTGTCTCGGGTCATAGGGGCTGTGGGCAGTGTTTGTTTTCCGTCCTTTGGGGAGGGGCTGCAGCATACCTTTCGGGACGCTGCTTCCCAAAAGACGATTTTCTTTCTGGCAGTGTGGGCTGCGGGCTGTGGGGCGGCATATTTTTGGCTCTCGCCTCTGAACGGGGTGGTCTGCGCCGCAGTGTCGGTATTTTGTCTGCTGTATCTCTATATGATGTCAAAGCGAAAATTCGGCGGTATGTCGGGAGATCTGGCGGGATATATGATTGCGCTGGGGCAGCTTTTGATGCTGTTGTCCTATGTGGTGACGGAAAGGGTGGTGGCCTTGTGATTTTGGTGGTCGGCGGTCAGGGCGCCGGAAAGAGAACGTTTGCGAGAAGTCTTGGCTATGAGGACGGGGAGATGGCGGACGCCTGTCTGAACGATCTTCCTGTGATTTTTCATGTAGAGCGCATGGTCTTTGCCTGTCCGGAAAATGCGGAAGCGCTGTATGAGGCGCTTTTGACTAAGAAAGTGGTCATCTGTAACGAAGTGGGGAGCGGCGTGATTCCCACAGATCAAGAGGAGCGGCTGGGAAGGGAAGCGGTGGGAAGGCTGTGTATTCGTCTGGCGCAGCAGGCAGACGCGGTGGTCCGCATGGTATGCGGGATTCCTTCCGTAATCAAGGGAAGTCTTCCGGAGACTGCGGAGGAGGAATGTCTGTGAAGGTGCTTTTGATCCGTCATGCGGCCACGGCGGGCAATGAGGAGAAACGTTATATCGGAAGGACGGACGAGCCCTTAAGTCCAAAGGGCATTCGGGAGGCGCGAGCCGCGGGCGGCAGCAGGAACGTGCCCTTCGTCTATGTGACCCCGCTTATCCGTACCGGACAGACGGCACGGATCCTCTTTCCCTGTGCCGAACAGATAATTGCAGAAGATTTGCGGGAGATGGATTTTGGCGCCTTTGAGGGCAGGAGCGCGGCGGAGATGGAGACCGACCCGTCTTATCGCGCATGGGTGGAGGGCGGCTGTCTGGGACAGTGTCCGAACGGGGAATCCCGACGGGAGTTTTCGGCGCGGGTGCAAACGGCCTTTGAGGAGCCCTTGCGTCCGTATCTGCCGTTCTGCTCTTTCACAGAAGAAGAGACAGAGTCCAGCGGGAAGCGGGAACTGGCGGTATTTGTGATCCACGGCGGCTCCGTCATGGCCATTCTGGAAAAGTTCGCCCGTCCGAAAATGTCCTTTTATGAGGGATATCTGAACAACTGTCAGGGCTTTCTCTGTACCGTGTCCGTCCCCGTCCGAAAGGACGTGGAGGAGGAAGGCCTGCCCTTTGTGCTGAGAGATGTGATAAAGATGGAGAAGATAGCGTTATGATCTGTCATCTGGCGGCGTTCTGCGCGGGATTTTTTCTGGATATGATCTTTGGCGATCCTTTGGGAAGCTTTCATATTGTGGTCTGGCTGGGCCGCGGCATCAGTCTCTTGGAAAAGGGATTTCGGAGGATTCTGCCAAAGACCGCCGGGGGGCAGCTTGCGGGCGGATTCCTTCTGGCGCTTTTGATTGCCGCAGGTTCCTTTTCCCTGAGCGCGGGGTTTTTGTCCCTGCTTTATAAGCTGCATCCGGCCGCCGGACTTTTGGGCGAGAGCTTTCTTTGCTGGCAGTGTCTTGCCATGCGCGGTCTGAAGCAGGAGAGTATGCGAGTGTATAGATGCCGTCATGACCTTAGAGCCGCCAGAAGCGCTGTGGCGCGGATCGTGGGGCGGGACACGGAAAAACTGGACCTGTCCGGCGTCTTTCGCGCCTGTGTGGAGACGGTGGCGGAAAACTGTACCGACGCAGAGATTGCGCCCATGCTGTATCTGGCCGTTGGAGGAGGGGCACTTGGCGTACTGTATAAGGCGATCAATACCATGGACAGTATGCTGGGCTATCGGACGCCGGAGTATCTGTATTTTGGCCGGACAGCGGCCAGACTTGACGATGCGGCGAATCTGATTCCCGCCAGAATCGCG
This sequence comes from uncultured Acetatifactor sp., assembly GCA_947624245.1. Taxonomy (GTDB): domain Bacteria; phylum Bacillota; class Clostridia; order Lachnospirales; family Lachnospiraceae; genus Acetatifactor. The sequence continues at coordinate 10,411 of CANQJL010000011.1, forward strand.
GCTCTCTTGATGATAGCTGCGGCAGGCATGACGGGACAGGACGGGAAGAACGCCGTGCGCATTTTCTTAAGAGACCGGTATCGTCATTCCAGTCCCAATTCCGGTCAGACCGAATCGGTATGTGCGGGAGCGCTTCATATCCGGCTGGGCGGGCCGTCCTTCTATTTTGGGGAGCGGGTGGAGAAGCCTGCCATCGGAGACGACAGCCGGCCCATAGAGGCTGAGGATATCCTGCGGGCGAACAGGCTGCTCTATGGGACGGGGTGGCTTTGTTTCTTCCTCTGTGTGCTCGTGAAAGGGGCGGTGATTCTGTTATGGTGATCCACGGCGGGAACCGGCGGGAATTTCTTGAAAAATATGGGCGGGAGCCCTTGGACTTTTCCGTCAATGTCAATCCTCTGGGAATGTCCCCCAAGGCGAGGGAGGCCGCTCTGGAGGCGCTGGATCGGGGAGGGGAGTATCCGGATCGGGAATATGCGGCACTGCGTCTTGCGGTGGGAGAGCATTTCGGCATTCCGGCCCGGTATGTCATACCCGGAAACGGCGCAAGCGACCTGATCTTTCGGGCAGCCGCCCTGCTGAGCGGAAAGAGGGTACTGCTCACCGCGCCTGCCTTTTCGGAATATGAGGCCGCTCTTTGCGCTTTCGGCTGCCGGATCCTCTATCACAGGCTTTTGCCAGAAAATGATTTTTCTCTGACGGAGGACGTTCTGGAGCAGATCACACCTGCGCTGGACGGCTTCTTTCTGTGTAATCCCAACAACCCTACAGGCACAATGGTGCAGCCCAAGCTTTTGAACAGGATTGTGAAGCGGTGCGAGGAATGCGGGACCCTTCTGTGGGTAGATGAGTGTTTTAACGGCTTTCTGGACGATCCGGCAGCCCATTCCCTCGTAGGCCGTCTTTCCGACTGCCGCAATCTGATCATTCTGCAGGCTCCCACCAAGCTGTACGCGCTGGCGGGCCTGCGGCTGGGCTACGCCTTCTGCGGCGAGGAAAGTCTTTGGGAAAAGCTGTGGACATATGGACAGAGCTGGCCGGTGTCCGCGGTGGCTCAGGCGGCCGGCATCGCCGCGTTGAAGGATGAGGATTATGTAGAGCGCTCTCTGTCTTTGGTCAGACAGCAGCGGGCGTATTTGCGCGCAGGACTGAAGAGTCTGTCTTTTCGGACGGTAAAGGGTGAGGCGAATTATCTGTTTTTTTACACGGATATTCCGGACTTTGCCGATCGTCTGGGCGAGAGGGGAATCCTCATCAGATGCTGCGACTCTTACAGAGGGCTGGAGAAGGGATATTATCGGATTGCCGTCCGGCTGCCTCGGGAAAATGAACGGCTGCTCGGGGAGATGATGGAGATTTCCGGAATGCGGAGGTTTGTATGAAAAAGCGGATTATGATTCAGGGAACCATGTCGGGAGCCGGAAAGAGCCTGATGGCAGCAGGGCTTTGCCGTATCTTTCACAGGGCCGGCATCTCGGCGGCGCCCTTTAAAAGTCAGAATATGGCCCTCAACAGCTATATCACAAAAGAGGGACTGGAGATGGGGCGCGCCCAGGCGGTGCAGGCGCAGGCAGCCTGCATCGAGCCCTCCGTGCTGATGAATCCCATTCTGCTGAAACCCTGTTCCGATACAGGCAGTCAGGTGATTGTAAACGGAGAAGTGACAGGGACCATGAACGCGGCGGAATACTATACTTATCGCCCCCGCTTAAAGGGTGTGATCCGACAGGCATTCACTGCTCTGTGCGAGACATACGACCTCATTGTCATAGAGGGTGCAGGCAGCCCGGCGGAGATCAACCTGAATCAGGACGACCTTGTGAATATGGGCATAGCGGAGATGTTCGATGCGCCCGTGCTTCTCGTGGCGGACATTGACAGGGGTGGTGTGTTTGCCCAGATTTACGGGACGATAATGCTTCTTCCCGAATGTCAGCGCAGACGCATTCGAGGCGTCATTATCAATAAATTTCGCGGAGATGTAAAAATACTGCAGCCCGGTCTGAAAATGATAGAGGATAAAACAGGGATTCCTGTGATCGGAGTGGTTCCTTGGATACCTGTGGATATCGACGACGAAGACAGCGTCATCAGAAAGAACAACACGTTCCGCAAGCCCATAGAAATTGCCGTGATTCAGTTTCCCAGAATTTCAAATGCCACGGATTTTAATCCTCTGACCCGTCTTTCGTCTGTGCATGTGAACTATGTCCGCACCGCGGCGGAATTTTCCGATCCGGATATGGTGATTCTGCCGGGCACAAAAAGTACTATGGCGGATCTGCTGTGGATGCGGCAGAACGGACTGGAAGCGCTGGTCAGAAAAGCGGCAGATGCGGGGAAGCCGATTCTCGGAATCTGCGGCGGCTATCAGATGCTGGGCGAAACGATCTCGGATCCGGACAAAACGGAACGGGGTGGACAGATAGCCGGTCTCGGACTTTTACCGGTGGAGACGGTATTTGAACCGCAAAAGACAAGGTGCCGGTCACAGGGCGTGATCCGACAGTCGGACGGCGTATTTCAAGGGCTTTCCGGCGCCTCCTTTGCCGGATATCAGATACACATGGGCCGCACCCGCCGCAGGGAGAACACAGCTCCCTTTTGTATCCTTGCGGACGGTACCGAGGAGGGAGCGGTCTCGGGAAATGCGGCCGGCACCTATATCCACGGGCTGTTCGACGGGAACGCAGCGCAGGCCCTGGAAGAGCTGCTGTTGTGCCGCAGGGGTATTTCCTGCGAAAATCTGTCCCCGATCACGGATACGGAGACTTTCCTGCAAAGCCAGTATGACATTCTGGCAGACGAGCTGAAAAAAAGCTTGGATATGGAGAGGATATGGGATATCCTAAAGGAGCAGGAGGACAACGGTTGATCCTGCCCTTTATAAACCGATGAGAATCGAGGCCATGATGAAGCATAAAATTTTAATCGTAGACGATGAGGTAATGCTGACGGAGCTTCTGTCGGCGCATTTGCAGGACTGCGGGTACGAGACGCTGTCCGCCAACGATGCCGGCCGGGCGGTGGAGCTGTTGTCAAAGGAGCCGGATCTGATCCTGCTGGATATCAATATGCCGGGCATAGACGGACTCGCGCTGTGCAGAAGCATCAGAGAGCATGTGAGCTGCCCCATTCTCTTCCTGACGGCGCGGGTGACGGAACAGGACATGATAAACGGTTTTGGTTACGGCGGAGACGATTATATTACAAAGCCCTTTCGCCTGAATGAGCTGACGGCCCGCATCGCGGCACACCTGCGCCGGGACGAAAGGAGCAGGCAGAAGCAGTCCGTTCTCTCCAGCGGTCTTCTCCTTGTGAATCTGTCCGAGCGGAAGGTCTTCTACGGCGAAACGGAGATTCCGTTCTCACGGCGGGAATTCGATCTGATCGAATTCTTTCTCACTAACGCCAATCAGGTGTTCGACAGGGATAAGATCTACGAAGCCGTGTGGGGGTATGATGCGGAAGGGGACAGCGGCGTGATCAAGGAGCATGTGAGAAAAATCCGCACAAAGCTGAAGGAATACACGGGGAAGGAATTTATTGAGACGGTCTGGGGAGTGGGATATCAATGGAAAAGCTCATGAAGAAATACAGAGATCTTTCTTTTCGCAGGGCCTTTGCCCTGACGGTCCTCGCTGCGTTCGCCGCCGTGACCTTTTTGTCCGCGGCGGGCATCTGGGGCTGTGTCGCTCTTCGGAACTATCTGGTGCCCGACCCCAATGCCATAATGCTGAAAACAGAGTATCAGAATGAGAACGGCAGGACCTGTTCCATGGAATACAGAGTCACTCTGGGGGAGGAAGCATTTCAGCTTCCCTGGCTCACGGAGGCGGAGGACGGGAAACCGGTGTCGGAATTGGCCGATATTTCCTCTTTAAAAGTTTCCGCGGTAAAGATAGGAAAAAGCATCGATCTGATCGGTCCCAGGCGCAGGCTGGCGTATCAGTGCTTGGGCGTTTTGACGATTCTTCTTCCCGTTCTTTTTTCTGTGGCGGGAATCCTAATCTGCGGCTTTTTCTTCTACCGTCATAAGATGAAGAAACCGCTGGCTCTCTTGAATCGGGCGATGGAGAACATTACCTCCGAAAATCTGGATTTCTCTCTGCAATACGAAAGCAGGGACGAAATGGGACAGCTGTGCGGTTCTTTCGAGAAAATGCGCGGAGTGCTCTCGGAAAATTACAGGACGCTGTGGAATATGGCACAGGAACGCAGGCTGCTTCAGGCTTCCGTGGCCCATGACCTGCGCAATCCCATTGCCATTCTGGCAGGATATGCAGAATATCTGCAGATCGGCCTGAAAAAGGGCACCCTGTCCGGAGAGCGGCTTTTGACGATCGCGGAGCGGCTGGAAGATACGGTGAGCAGACTGAGTCAGTACACGGAATCCGTCAGATATCTGAACCGAATGGAGGACGTGGAGCTTCGTCCGGCCGCGGTCAACGCTTTGGAATTTGTCCGGAAAATGACGGAAGATTTTGAGATACTGGCGAAGGAGGCGGGTCTTCGCTTGGAAGCGGTCTGCCGTCTGCAGGAAAAGGATACGGGGACGCCCTGCGAACCGACCGTGACGATGGACTGCGACGTGGTATACCGTATTGCGGAAAATCTGATGAACAACGCGCTTCGCTTTGCGAAGCAGACGGTCAGGATCGTCTTTGATCTGGAGGAGGAATCCCCCGCCGCAGGGAACCGGTTCTTTACGGTCGAGATCTGCGACGACGGGCCGGGATTTCCGGAGGAGCTGCTTGGGAGAAGGAACGATTTCTTCGCACACATATCCAAAGAAAAGGGGCACAGCGGGCTTGGGCTTGCCATTGCGGATATTCTCTGCAAAAAGCACGGCGGGCGGCTGGAGCTTGCGAACGGCGGGCAAGGGCTTTCGGGCGGAGCGGCAAAGCTTTTCATAAAATCTTAATAGTAGTTTGACGGTTATTTGACTTTTTGAATTTATAATCTCCCTGTCTAGAAAAAGCAGGGAGGTTTTTAATATGAGGAAAATTCGCAAAAAACGGTATTTATGGAATGTACTGATCTTGGCCGTGTCAGCCGCGGTGATTCTGGCAGGCTGCGGCGGGGAGACGCCCCGAGAGGGACCGATTTCTTTGACCTATGCCACCTTTTCTCCGGATTTTGAGATGGAGCAGTGGATCGCCGAGTGGAATCGGTCCCAGGACCGATATCGGATAGAGATTCTGGAGTACGAGAACAGCGATACCGGAAGGGCGCAGCTTAACAACGAGATTTTGTCCGGAAAAGCTCCGGATCTGTTCGATCTGTCGTATATCAATGTGAGCAGCTTTGTCTCCAAGGGACTTTTAGAGGACCTGAGACCTTACCTGGACCGCGAGGAGAAGATTTCCGAAGAAGATTTGTTGTCCGGTGTCCTGCAGACCTATGAGGCGGACGAAGGCCTCTATGGGATCATGCCGGAATTTCGCCTGGAAATTTTGGCGGGAAAGAAAGATCGGGTGGGAAACGTGTCCGACTGGACGGTAGACAGGCTGTGCCGGATGATAGAAGATCTTTCCCCGAACGAAATCCTGATGGAGGGGTTCTCACCCATGGGTATGCTTCGGGCGATTCTTGCCACGGATATGGAAGATTTCGTGAACTGGGAGGAGGGAACATGCTCCTTTGACGGAGAGAAATTCAAAAAGCTTCTCACCACCGCAAATTCTGTGGAGACCGTTTTTATGGAGGAGAAGGAGCTGACGGAGGGTCTGCAGAGCGGGAAAGTGCTGCTCGGCAGGATCTATGTCACGGATCTTGTGGAATATGTGAACAGTGTGAAGGCGTTCGGAGAGGGGGAGATCTCCCTGCTGGGCTTTCCCTCCGAGGCAGGCGGGAGGGCCGTTCTCACGGCGCGAATGCCCGTCGGAATCTCACGGACATGTAAAAATAAGGACGGCGCATGGGAATTTGTGCGTTCGCTTTTGGAGGAGGATTTTCAGAGGACCCACGTCCATTTCTGCCTGCCCGTCAGACAGGATATTCTGAGGGAAGAATTTGAAAGGGTGATGACGGAGAACCCTTACGGGGACGCCCCTGAGGCAAAAATGTGGAAGCCGGCCACGCAGGAGGAGATCGACACCCTATATAATGGTCTCTGCCAGATGAAATACAGCGGTATTTTCGACGAAACGGTCTGGAATATCGTGTCGGAGGAGGCGGAGGCGTATTTTAACGGACAAAAATCCGTGGAAGCGGTCATGGACGTGATTCAGAGCAGGGCGTCGCTGTATGTCAGCGAAAATTACTGAGGAAAAAAGAGGAGAAAAAAGAAAATGAAATCAAGCATAAGATCAAAAATATATCGTTTGTACCTAATCGGTCTGATCTGTCTGTGCTGTCTTGCAGGCTGTGGAAAAGGCGACTCATTTCAGAGCTCCGGATTGGAATCTGCAGATTCTGCGGAGGATACCGAGACGCAGAGAAAGGATACGGACAGTGCGGCCCCGCCGCAGGCGGGTATTTCAGGAAGTCTGTTCGACAGCGGTAAATTTGCGGGCAAGATTACGTCCGTAAAGTACGCCGGGCCCGGAAGGCTGCTGGTGTGTGCGGATCACCTTTCTCTCTATGATGCGCAGACGGATCAAATCGTCGGGGAATACCGATTTTCAGAGGAAGGGGTGCAGCTTGGGGATTTTTATGCTCTTTCCGACGGCTATGCGCTGTTCGGAGAATTTCCGGAGAATACTGCAGGCGGTGCGGAAGCGGTTCCGGAAGGGGACAGCGGTTCGGCAGAGTATGTGACGCAGGATTTCGCCGCGGGCATGTCGGAGGTGACCGAAAATAGAGAAGGGCTGCGGTGCTGGCTTTTCGACGGGAATCTGGACCTGCAGAGGAGTATCGATCTGCACGGCCTCTTAAGGGAGCAGGGATATGACGAGATGATCGAAATGTCCGCGGCCATTTCAAAGGACGGGACACAGATCGCAGTCTGCGGAACAAGAAAGCTGTATAGATACGATGTGGAAAGAAACACCTTTCGCGTGCTGCTGGATGTGGATTCCGAAACAGAGAGCGGAGGCCTGAGACACATCTCGGCCTCAAGGGTGCGCTTTACAGGGCGGGAAGAAGGCTCGTCCTCTGACGCAGAGGGACTGATCTTTACCGGAATCGCGATTCCGGAGGGAAGATCCAATTCCGTACCGATCTACGGCACCATGAACTTAGACGGAAGCGGCCTGAACTGCCGCACCGTGTCCGACTATGCGCTGTCGGACGAAATCATCGCGTATGAGAATGAAATATGGTTTCCGGAGGATTTTCAATATGCGACAGGAAAGCTGATGGTCACAGACCGGACCGGACAGGTGATCCGAACGGTGGATCTGGAGGGAGAGGATACGGGAGAGGACGGCATTTTCGGGTCCGATACCGGCAAATATATTGCCACCGCGGGCATTTTGGGCGATCTCACCGAATGGAACGGCGGTTGGAGAATACGGATTTACGATGCGGAAAGCGGAAAAATTGTGTGGGAACAGAATGTGGGGACGGACACGTCCGCCTATAGCGGCTTAAGCTGCCGCGTAAAGATACTGGACGGGCTAAGAGAGTGCATCGTGATCTGCGGCCGAAATGAAAATACGGCCACGTCAGCCTGGTTTTTCTGAAAAGGGGCCATAGCGGATTTGTGATTGACATAATGCATTTTATGTACTATATTTTTTCCGGTATGTGAGAAATCCATCGGAAAAATGTTAAGAACAGGAGCAATTACAATATTATGACAAAGGATTTAACGGTAGGAAAGCCGGAGACGGTATTGTGGAAATTTTGTCTGCCGCTTTTCGGAAGTGTGCTGTTCCAGCAGCTTTATAATATTGCGGACAGTTGGGTCGCGGGGAAATTCATCGGCGAGAACGCGCTGGCCGCGGTGGGGAACAGCTACGAGATCACTCTGATATTTATTGCTTTTGCCTTCGGCTGCAATATCGGTTGTTCCGTTATAGTGTCGCTGTATTTCGGAGCCAGGGAATACGATCGAATGAAGACTGCCGTCTATACGACGATCATTTCCAGCGCCGTGCTCTGCGCCGTTCTGATGGCTGTCGGCATTGTCTTTTCGGGAAGGCTTCTGCAGATGATAAGGACACCTGACAGTATTTTCGCAGATTCGCAGCTGTACCTAAAAATATACGTCTGGGGTCTGCCGTTCGTTTTCTTCTATAATATTGCCACAGGAATCTTTTCCGCGCTGGGAGATTCCAAGACGCCGTTCTTCTTTCTGGCGGCATCTTCCACCTCCAACATAGCGGTGGATATTCTGTTCGTAAAGGTCTTTCAAATGGGGGTGGCCGGTGTCGCCGTGGCAACTTTTCTCTGTCAGGGGGTCAGCTGTATCCTGGCGGTAACGGTGGTGCTGCGCCGCCTGAGAACCTTCAGGACAGAAGAAAAGGTTCCTCTGTTCAGTGCTGAGATCCTGAAAAAATTTGCATCGATCGCCGTGCCCAGCATTCTTCAGCAGAGCTTTATCTCCGTGGGAAATATTATCATTCAGGGCGTGATCAACGGTTTCGGGACAGCGGTGGTAGCAGGGTACTCCGCGGCGGTCAAGCTGAATAACCTTGTGATCACCTCCCTGACCACGCTGGGAAACGGAATTTCCAATTATACGGCGCAGAATCTGGGGGCAAATAAGTTCGCGCGCATCAGGGCGGGATTTGCCGGAGGGCTGAAGCTGGTCTGGGCCCTGTGTCTGCCGCTCTGTCTCCTGTACTTTTTCGGAGGGACCTTTTTACTGCACTTTTTCATCGACGCGCCCACGCCGCAAGCCATACATACAGGAATTCTGTTTCTGCGGATCCTCTCGCCCTTTTACTTTATTGTGTCGGCAAAATTGGCGGCCGACGGTATCCTGCGGGGCGCCGGCATGATGACAAAGTTCATGATATCCACCTTTACCGACCTGATTCTGCGCGTCGGTCTGGCAATCGTTCTTTCGGGGACGTTTCTGGGAGAGACGGGCATATGGTGTGCCTGGCCCATCGGCTGGACGGTGGCGACGGTTCTCTCCGTTGCTTTCTATCGTTCCGGTAAATGGGAGGAACGCAGTGAGGCGCCTGCCGATATGAATTGACATTTTTGTTGACGAACCGCAAAAGAGGTATTATGATAAGGGACTGAAAGAATAGAGAATAGAAGAGTCAAATGGAAAAGAGGTCGATGCGGTATGTCATATGAAGAATATACCAATGCTTTGAAGGCAGGACAAAAAGAATATCGCGCCCGCCTGCAGAAAGGAAATTATCCTTATCTGCCGGCTTTAGATGAGATACTGTCCTATGTAAGTGTGGAATATGAGGTGAGTCTGGGGCTGTGCGAGGTCCCTCTGGAGCTGATCGTGGGGACCAGAACCAGAGGCCGGACCAATGCCTTTGCGGCTAATTTTATGCCCCTTCTGCCGGCGAATTCGGAGTTCGGCAGCAAGTGGATCAAGCTGTGTACTTCTCTGCAGGAGGAGGGACTGCGGGATTCCGTAAAGGTGTACGAGTTCATGAACCGCTTTTATGTGCTGGAAGGAAATAAGCGCGTCAGCGTTCTGAAATATCTGGACGCCTACAGCGTGCCCTGCACGGTAATCCGGGTAGTGCCTAAGCGCACGGATTCCAAGGAAAATCAGATATATTATGAGTTTTTGGATTTCTATGAGATCACAAAGGTAAACTATATCAATTTCAGTGAAAAGGGCAGATTTGCCGAGCTTTTGAAGCAGATTGGCACGCCCAAAGGAGAAAAATGGTCGTCTGACGACCGACTGGAATTCAATTCCGTCTATGCCCGTTTCCGCAAGGCGTTTGAGTCAAAGGGCGGCGGCAAACTCCCGATCACCGTGGGAGACGCTCTTTTGGCGTTTATAACCGTATACGGCTATCAGGAGACCAAGCAGAAGACGGCTGAGGAGATCAAGAACAATCTGGCCAAGGTCTGGGACGAATTTGTGGTGCTGACGAAAGACCAGACCATTGAGCTGTCCATGGAACCGCCCAAGGAAAGCGGAACGCCCAATCGTTATAGGAATCTGCTCAATTTGATCCTTCCCGACAATGCGGGCAAGGTCAAGATCGCGTTCTTTTATGAGAAGACCCACAGAACCTCCAGCTGGACCTACAGCCATGAGCTGGGGCGGCTGTATCTGGAAAATGTGCTTCCCGGTCAGATAGAGACGGCGCGGTTCGAGAACGTTGTGGCCGGTGAGAACGACCTGGAGATCATGACGCAGGCCATCAAAGAGGGATATAATCTTCTCTTTACCACCAGCGCGGTGATGATGTCTGCCAGCTTAAAGATTGCGGCAAATTATCCGGACGTAAAGATCCTGAACTGCTCCCTCAATACGTCCCACCCGACGCTGCGGACCTATCATGCCAGAATGTACGAGGCAAAGTTTCTGGCAGGCGCCATCGCAGGTTCCCTGACCACTACGAATAAGATCGGCTACATCGCGGATTATCCCATCTACGGCAGAGCCGCGAATATCAACGCCTTTGCGCTGGGCGCCAGAATGGTGAATCCCCACGCGAAGATCTATCTGGACTGGAACACGTTAAAGGAACGGGTGCGGATCACCGATGATCCGGAAATCAACTATATCATGGACAAGGATATTGCGTCGCCCGTTACGGCGTCTCGGCATTTCGGACTCTACCGTCTGGGCGGGGAGACTCCGGACAATCTGGCCATGACCACCTGGCACTGGGGCAAGCTCTATGAGAAGATCGTCCGCAGCGTGCTGAACGGAACATGGAAGGAGGAAGATGCCGCTACGGGAAGCCGTGCCATCAACTATTTCTGGGGCCTGTCCTCCGGCGTGGTGGATCTGATCTGCTCCCAGAATCTCCCGTCAGGTACTAGGCGGCTGGTGGATCTGCTCCGCAATAACATTTGTTCGGATACCCTGATTCCTTTTTCCGGTGAACTTTTTGCACAGGACGGAAGCGCAATGAATCAGGCCGATCAGATCATACCGCCCCAGGACATTATTACAATGGACTGGCTGGTGGACAACGTAGTGGGAAGCATTCCCTCTATATCCGATCTGACACAGGAAGCGCAGGCGATTGTTAAATTACAGGGACTGAACAAAATACAGGAACCTGATACCTGATACGGAACAAAAGGACACCTTTTCAAGAAAAGCGGGAATCATTCATGAAAATCATGGCCATCGGCGACCAGGAATCTAAATTATTGTGGGATTACTTTGATAAAAGTTATCTGGAGGGGATCGATCTGATACTTTCCTGCGGAGATTTAAAACCGCAGTATCTTTCCTTTCTGGCGACTTTTACGCACGCCCCGATCCTGTATGTCCATGGCAATCACGATGACCGCTACGAAAAGATCCCGCCCGACGGCTGCATCTGTATCGAGGATAAGATTTATGTTCACAACGGTGTCCGCATACTGGGACTGGGAGGCTCCATGCGCTATAAGCCGGGGGATCATCCGTACACCCAGTACACGCCGGCCCAGATGCGATGGCGCGTGAGGAAGCTGTGGCTGAAGCTGAAGTACCACGGAGGGTTTGATATTCTGCTGACCCATGCTCCGGCCTATCAGCTGAACGACGGGGAGGATCTTCCCCACAGAGGCTTCGAGGCGTTTCGGTTCCTGCTGGACAAATACAAGCCGGCCTACTTTGTCCATGGGCATGTACACTTGAATTACGGCAGAAAATATCCCCGTACATGCACTTACAACGACACACAGGTCATCAACGCCTTTGAGAAGTATACTTTTGAAATAGACCTATGAAAATACAAAAACGCATACCGCCGCTGAAATCTCCGTTTTGTCGGAAATTTCAGCGGTTTTTTTGTAACTATTTGTAAAACGGTGTCATACCCTATGATAAGAGATTTCGGGAGCGGTGTCTCGGGAGAACGAAGATGCGTCGCAAGAGCAGGGTATTTTTGCTTCTTATCATATTGTTTCTGCTGCTGTTACTTGTCATAGCAGGGATTTTGGCGGTACACAGAGCGTGGTGTGACAGGAACCGGATAGAGATCCCCGGTCCCGTCGATGGAGCGGGCGGCGGAGTGGACCTTGTCATCGATCCGAATGCGGAGGAGGATTCCCGGCACGAGAACAGTGCTGATGCGGAGCAGGGAGTGGTCATTGCGGGACGGGAATCTATGGTCGTTTCCGCAAACAAAAGAGAAGCCGCAGTGGATTTCTTTAATCCGGAGGAAAATGCACGGTTCTATTACCTGACCTTTGAACTACGGTTGTACGGAGGTGACGGACAGGACTATGAGGTGCTGTATACTTCAGGACTTGTGGAGCCGGGAAAGCACATTTATCGAATCACACTTTCCCGCAGTCTGGAAAAGGGTGTGTACGAAGCGGTGATCCATGTCCAGCCCTACCGAATGAATGAGGAGAAAACGCCTACCAACAATGCCGATATGAAGATCAGGCTCATTGTAAATTGATTAAAAAATAACGGAATGAGGGATAGCATGAAAAAACTGTCAGTGGTCATCCTGACCGCAGTCCTGCTTTTGGCCGGTCCGTCCCTGCGGCTGGCATCTGCAGGGGACATCATAACGCAGGACTCCGGGGAAAAGAGCGGAAATATCACGGTGGGATATGATGCAGGCGTGGCTTATACGGTAACGATTCCCGCCAGTGTAACGTTTACCGATTCCGAAAAAAGGATCGAGAGACCTCTTCAGGTAAACAATATAGTACTGAACGAAGGCAGCACGCTTTCCGTCAATATTGCAAGCGCCAATCATTTTAAAATGACGCACGGAGAGGGGTATATTGAATACAGCCTTCTGGTGAATTCCAACGCGGTCCCGAAGGAGGACAGCTTTAATGTGCTGAAGGTGGCCGCCGGCGACAAGTCGGGCTGGGCCATTCTGGAGTTCGTCACAGACCTGAATACGGAGTATGCGACCTATGCGGGCAGCTATACGGACACGCTTACCTTTACGGTGACGATCAACTGAACATTGGCCATAAATCTGTTCCCACAGAGAAAAATATGATACAATCATGGAGGATAAGCCGGACGAGATTTTTAAGAGCTTGAATCCGCGGGAAAGGAGAGGGCCATGTATCGGATTTTGATCGTTGAGGACGATCTCTCCATGGCATCGGCCATGAAGAAGCAGATCGAATCGTGGGGAAACGAGGTAAGACTGGTGGAAGATTTTCAGGACGTGCTCTCTGCTTTTGTCGGGTACGATCCCCATATGGTGCTTATGGACATTATGCTGCCGTTCTTCAACGGATACCACTGGTGCAGCGAGATACGGAAGATTTCAGGCGTGCCTGTGATCTTTATCTCCTCCGCCTCTGACAACATGAACATAGTCATGGCCATGAATATGGGCGGAGATGACTTTATTCCCAAGCCTGTGGATCTAAGTGTCATGATGGCAAAGATACAGGCACTGCTGCGAAGGACTTACGATATGGTCGGAAAGATTCCCGTTCTGGAGCATCGGGGAGCGGTCTTAAATCTCAACGACACCTCTCTGACGTTTGGGGAGGAGCGTGCGGAGCTGACAAAGAATGAATTCCGCATTCTGCAGACGCTCCTTGAGAACAAGGGAAAAGTGGTCAGCAGAGACACGTTGATGACAAGGCTCTGGCAGACAGACAGCTATGTGGAGGAGAACACGCTGACGGTAAATATTGCCCGGCTTCGGAAAAAGCTGGAGAATATAGGGCTGGAAGGATTTATCGCCACAAAAGTCGGAAACGGTTATATCATCGAGTGAGGAGATAGTGTGAAAAATAAGCTCGATAGCTTATTTTTCACACGGCAATTTGTGCCGGAGCGCCACAAATTGCTTTGAGGGCAGATGAGAAATCGCATTCGCAAACTGTATTTACAGTTTTTTCTCCATCGCCCCGTCGCGTAAAACGCTCCGGAATGGGGATTATTATGGAAAAGGAAAAGTGGTACCGGCTGCCGGGGAGCTTTCTGTGGCAGTACCGCACAACGGCAGTGACGCTCCTACTGTTCTTTGTAATCTATGCCGTGATATTGGCTCTGTATGCCGTAGAGCCGGAGGCTTACCTGTATGCCACGGCGCTGTGCGGTCTTGCCGTGATGATTCTGGCAGGAATCCGATTTGCAGGCTTTGTCAGGGAGTACCGATGCCGGCGGCGGCTCCTGCCGAATATAGGGCTGGAATATGAGCATCTTCCCAAAGCGCGTACCGTTCCGGAAAAGGAATATCAGGAGATGATAGTCGCTCTTGGCAGGATCAATACCGCCCTTCTTGCGGATCGGCAGAAGGAGCGGCAGGAGAGCCTCGATTATTACACTACCTGGGTCCACCAGATCAAGACGCCCATTGCGGTGATGCGCATGAATCTGCAGGGCGAGGATACCGAGGAGCACAGGGAGCTTCTGGCAGAGCTTTTCAGGATCGAGCAGTATGTGGACATGGTGCTTTCCTACATAAGACTGGGCAGCAGCCAGACAGATTTTCTGTTTCAGGAATACGATCTGGACGCGATCATCAAGCAGGCTGTCCGCAAATATGCCTCCCAGTTCGTCAGATGCAAGATCCGTCTGATCTATGAACCGGTGCACATGACCGTGCTGACGGACGAAAAGTGGCTGTTGTTCATTCTGGAGCAGCTCTTGTCCAATGCGGTGAAATATACTCGAAAGGGCACGGTCACCATAGCGGTCTCTTCGGATAAGATATTGTCTGTGACGGATACAGGCATGGGCATTGCACCGGAAGATCTCCCCCGTATTTTTGAAAAAGGCTTTACCGGCTATCACGGCAGAATGGATAAGAAAGCCACGGGTCTGGGGCTGTATCTGTGTAAGCAGACCGCCGTAAAGCTGGGAATCGGCATCGACGTCTCGTCAACGCCGGGGAAGGGCAGCACTTTTTCTCTGGATCTGCACAAGGACCCCCTTGCAATGGAATGAGCAAGAACAGCAGCCTTACAAAAACGTCACATCAAACGGCCAAAATGTCACCTGACTCGATGTCGGACACGGCGGCCGTTTTGTTATATTCGGAATATAAGTACAGCGGGGACGCTGAAAGTCAAGGAGGTCATAAGATGGCAATATTGGAGGTTTCCTGTCTGAAAAAGATATACACCACGCGCTTTGGAGGCAATCAGGTACAGGCGCTGACCAACGTATCTTTTTCGGTGGAGCAGGGGGAGTATGTGGCAATCATGGGAGAGTCCGGATCCGGTAAGACCACACTGTTGAATATTCTGGCAGCGCTGGACAAGCCTACCGGCGGCAGAGTGGCGCTGGACGGAAAGGATCTGAGCAGCATCAAAGAGCGGGAGATTGCGGCTTTTCGGCGGGATCATCTGGGGTTCGTATTTCAGGATTTTAATCTGCTGGATACCTTCAGCATTAAGGACAATATTTTTCTTCCCATGGTGCTCGGCGGTAAAAGCGTAAGAGAGATGAAGGCGCGCCTGAATCCCATCGCGTCGAAGCTCGGCATCACGGAAATTCTGGAAAAGTTTCCCTATGAGGTGTCCGGCGGCCAGAAGCAGCGCGCGGCTGTCGCCAGAGCATTGATTACGAATCCCAGACTGATTTTGGCAGACGAGCCCACAGGCGCTCTGGACTCCAAATCCGCCACGGGACTTTTGCGTGTATTTGGAGAGCTCAACAGGGAGGGTCAGACCATTCTGATGGTGACCCATTCCACCGGAGCGGCCAGTCACGCGGGACGGGTGCTGTTCATCAAGGACGGCGAGGTGTTCCATCAAATCTACCGCGGCGAAAGCACCAGCGAGCAGATGTACCAGAAGATCACGGATACCCTGACACTGTTGGCGGCACAGAACGTAAGGGGGGAGGTCTAGTATGAGAATCGGTTTTTATACGCGCCTTGCCCTGAACAATATCCGAAGAAACGGCAGGACCTATCTGCCTTATCTCATTACCTGCGTCGTTACGGTGACGATGTTCTATCTGGTCAGATCGCTGTCGCTGAATCCGGGCCTGGCGCATGTCTCCGGAGCGGCCACGGTGATGTACGTAATGGAATTGGGAAGCAGGATCATCGGAATTTTTGCCTGCATTTTTCTGTTCTATACCAACAGTTTTCTTGTAAAGCGCAGGAAAAAAGAATTCGGACTTTTCAATATACTGGGAATGGAGAAAAAGCATCTTGCGCTGATACTGTTTCTGGAAACACTGATCCTTACCGCCGTCAGTCTGGGACTGGGACTGCTCTTCGGCGTGGCGCTGGACAAGGCCATGTTCCTGTTGATCACAAGGGCCATGGGAAACGGCGCGACGCTGGGATTCTTTCTCTCGAAAAGGACCTTCGCCGACACGGGGACCCTTTTCGGTATTCTTTTCTTCCTCATCTATGTAAAGTCCGTGTTCACGGTGGGAACGGCCCGCCCCATGGAGCTGCTCCGCGGAGGGAACGTGGGAGAAAAGGAACCGAAGGCCAAGTGGTTCCTGGCGCTAATCGGCGCGGCTGCCATGGGGGCCGGCTATCATATAGCGTTGACCATCACCAATCCGGTGGCGGCGGTCAGCTACTTTTTTGTGGCGGTGATTCTGGTCATTATCGGCACTTACCTGCTGTTTACCGCAGGCAGCATCACGCTTTTGAAGCTGCTTAAGATGAACCGGAATTTCTATTACAGGACAAAGCATTTTATCAGTGTGTCCGGCATGATCTACCGCATGAAGCAAAATGCGGTGGGACTTGCCAATATCTGTATTCTCTCCACCATGGTGCTGATCATGGTGTCCTCCACCTCCTGTATGATGGTGGGCATGGAGGACTTGATCCGCACCAGATATCCCAATGATTTCGAAATCTATTCCAAAGACACGCCCTCCCGAAACGAGGAGCTGTTCTCGCAGATCGACGCGCTCTGCGCAGAAATGGACGTGTCTGTGACGGACAGGCTCCAATATTCCGACATGACCTTTACCGTGGCGCAGCAGGATGGGGAATTTGTCACGGACGGCGTTCTGGTGGATATGTCGGACCCCAATGCCTTTCGTCTGCTGGAGTTCATTCCGCTCTCCGATTATAATGCCTTCGCCGGGGAGGACCGTATTCTCGGAGAAAAGGAGATGCTCTTTTATTCCGGCCGTCAAAAATATGCGAGGGATACCGTGAGCCTGTTCGGCATGGACTTTCGGATTGCCGAGAAATTGGAAAGGTTCCCTGTGGAAGGAAGGATAGGGGATCATATTGTGAACAGCTATTACTGTGTGGTGAGAGATGAGAATTTTAAAGAGCTGGCGGAAGCTGCGGGGCAGCAGACCGGAGAGAGCGATCTGATCAGCACCTACTATGGGTTTGACACTTCCGCGGACGACGAGCAACAGAACCGGCTATACGCCGGCATGACACAGGCTGTATCGGCCTATGGGCTGAACGGGTACATTGAGACGCGCATCGGCAGCAGGGCTTCCTTTATGAGCCTGTATGGAGGAATCTTTTTCCTGGGCATCTGTCTGGGCCTGCTGTTCATCATGGCAACCGTGCTGATCATCTATTACAAGCAAATTTCCGAAGGCTACGAGGACAGGGAACGCTTTGCAATCCTGCAGAAGGTGGGCATGACGCCCAAGGAGGTCCGCAGTGCAATACGTTCCCAGGTGCTGACGGTATTTTTCCTGCCGTTGGCGGTGGCCGGCATCCATGTGGCGGCGGCATTTCCGCTGATCACGCTGGTGCTGAAGCTGATGAATATGGTCAACGCGAAGCTTTTCCTGATCTGCACGATCGTGTGCTATCTGGTGTTCGTAGTCATGTACATATCGATCTACAGCCTGACCGCCAGGACGTATTACAGAATCGTCAGCAGACCGGCAAAGATTTTGCAGTCTTAAATTGATCTATTGACCTGTAAAAACCATTGTATTTTCCGAAATAGATATGATACAATATAGCCGATATCGAAATCTTTCGGAAAGGCGGATGAAAAACATGCTCAGACAGGTAGAGACAGAGAACGGATGGGTGCGCGGGATAGAGGCGTCGGACCCGAGAATCACGGCATTTAAGGGGATTCCGTTTGCCGCTCCGCCTACAGGCGAAAACAGATGGCGTGCTCCGCAGCCCTGTGAGAGCTGGGAGGGGATAAGGGAGACATATCGTTTTGCACCGATTGCCGTACAGGACACGCCGGGTCTCGGCGACGATATCTACTGTCGGGAGTGGCATGTGGATCCCGATATCGAAATGAATGAGGACTGCCTCTATTTGAACGTTTGGACGGGTGCAAAGAAGGCAGATGAGAAATTGCCCGTGCTTGTGTGGTTTTTCGGCGGCGGTCTGCAGTGGGGCTATCCTTCCGAGATGGAGTTTGACGGAGAACGCCTTGCACGTCGCGGCATTGTGGTTGTAACGGTAAATTATCGCCTCAATGTGTTCGGATTTTTGGCGCATCCGCAGATAACAGAACAGCAGCCGGACGCGCCTTCCAACTTCGGCTGTCTGGATCAGCAGGCAGGGCTTAAGTGGGTGATACGCAACATAGCGGCCTTCGGCGGGAATCCCGATAATATCACGATCGCAGGACAGTCCGCAGGCGGCGGAAGCGTAATCAGTCAGATGGCCTGTCCGGAGAATCAGGGACTGTTCCGAAGGGCGGTGATCATGAGCGCCATGATACGGAATCCCTACGGCAACGAGGCGTTCGGAAAGCCGGAACCTCTTATGCAGGCACAGAAGAACGGAGAAGATTTCTTTGAGTTTCTCGGGGTGAAGAGCCTGGAGGAGGCGAGAGCGCTGGACGCCTTTTATATCCGTGACAAATACGGGGAGTATGCGCAGAGCCACCCGAGAATGTTCACGGTTCTGGATCACACATTCTGCAAGGGAGATCCGCTGCAGATCATCAAGGACGGAAAATGTGCCAATATCCCCATCATGTCAGGCAATACCGCGGACGAATTTCTCAATTATATCACGGCGGATTCGCCCGAACAGCTTCGGGAAAAGGCGGTAAAGCTGTACGGCGATAAGGCGGATGAGTTTCTGGCGTTTCGGGAGGCTGCCTGCTGTGACAAAGACGGGCGCTACGGCGTGGTCAGCGGTATTGAATGCAATGCAAAGAGCCTGTTTGCCGCAAAGAGCAGGAGAGGGGAAAATAATTGCTATTATTACTGCTTTGACACGGATATCCCCGGCTGGGACAATCCCGGCACTTTTCACTCCGTGGATCTGTGGTTCTTTTTTGAGACGCTGGCAAATTGCTGGCGGCCGTTTGTGGGACGTCATTATGATCTGGCGAGGCAGATGTGCAATTACTGGGCTAACTTTATTAAGACAGGAGACCCGAACGGGAAGGACGCGGACGGGACTTTACTGCAGGAATGGAAGCCGTACACGGAGGAGGATCCCTGCAAGATGATTTTTTCGTCGGAAGGTCCCAGGGTGGATCACAGCAGGGAATCCGCCTTTAAGAAATTTTTAATGGAAAATATCGATGCGGGAGAACGTGCAAATGAAATATCATAATCTGTTTTTGGAAGCAGGAATCAGCGAGGAGCAGACAGACAGGCGGCTTGAAGAGATATGGAATACTTTTTTCTACGGCAGGGAAGATGAGAGGATCTATTTCCCTGTCGGAGATGATATGGGATATCTGTGTGATACCGGAAACGACGATGCCAGAACGGAGGGAATGTCCTATGGCATGATGATCTGCGTGCAGATGAACCGCAAGGAGGAGTTTGACCGTATCTGGAAGTGGGCCAAGACATACATGTATATGGACAAGGGAGAGAATGAGGGCTATTTTGCATGGTCCTGCGGCACGGACGGAAGCAAGAACGCATACGGACCGGCTCCGGACGGCGAAGAATTTTTTGCGATGGCGCTCTTTTTTGCCTCTCACAGATGGGGGGACGGCGAAGGGATCTATGCTTACTCCGAGCAGGCGAAGGAAATTCTCCGCGCCTGCCTGCACAAGGGATATGACGGAAGGCCCGGACAGCCCATGTGGAATCATGATAACAAGCAGATTCTGTTCGTTCCCGGCTGTGATTTTACGGATCCGTCATATCATCTGCCGCACTTCTATGAACTTTTCGCTAGGTGGGCGTATGAGGAGGACAGGGAGTTTTTCGCACAGGCTGCGGAGGCCAGCAGAAAATATCTGGCGGCGGCCTGCCATCCGGTGACGGGTTTTTCGGCGGAGTACGCCGAATTTGACGGTTCGCCGATGAGCAGAGGCCTGCCCTGGACGGGGGAACGTCACGATTGGTTTTACAGCGACGCTTATCGCACGGCGGCAAATATCGGTCTGGACTATGAGTGGTTCGGCATAGACTGCGGGCAGAGAGCGGCGGCGACGCGCATTCAGGAATTTCTGCTGGAAGATGCCCGAAAGGGAGAATATCATACCTATGAGGTGGACGGAAGGATCGCCGATCTGTCGGTGCTTCATCCGGTCGCAATCACTGCGGCGACAGCACAGGCGTCCTTGGCTTCCGAAAGTCCTCACAGGCTTGAGTGGGTAAAGAGGTTTTTTGACCTGCCGCTGCGCGAGGGAAAAAGAAGATACTATGACAACTGTCTGTATTTTTTTGCATTTCTTGCATTGAGCGGCAACTATCGCATATGGTAGAACAGGACAAAGAAGGAAAGCGGGGAACGCCGTATGAGGTCAACCGGAAAGAACGGAGAGTTTGCGGGTCCGAAAGCACCGAAGGATCCCGTTAAAAAGAGGCCGGGCTTCTATATCATGAGGGGAAAGGATATCATGGGCAGCCCTCAGCCTGACGGCAGGGGTATTCAGTTCCTGTATCAGAGCGACGGCAGGCTGCTCAGCAGTGCGCGCATTGTCGGCAATATCACGGATGAAAGCATGATAGAGCTCATGAAGACCGCGGAGGGCTTTAAGAAGCTGGTGCACAGCATCGGCGTCAGCGTAGAGACCGATGACGAATCGGAGACAGTGGATTTCGTGTTTCAAATGTACGGGAAAACGGATCCGTATCAATCGGGAACGACGATCCGGCAGAGCATCCCGACGGACGGCATGGAGACATTGGTGGAGCTTGACGGGCAGCAGTGGTCGGAGGACGATGCCGAGCCGGGGCAGATCCGATTTGAATTCGATACAGGCGGCTGCATGGGAAAGGCAGATGTGAAGCTGTATCTCAGGGACGGTTTTGAGGCGCCGGAGGAGACCCGAGAGACGACCGTGAATTTCGATTCTCCTCTGTACGGCGAAATGGTAAAGAAGTCTCTGATGTCGCTGGGCAATCCCGCGAGACTGCAGAAGGCGCTGCGCAAAGCGCGGGAAGGCAGGGATGTCACGGCTGCATTCATCGGCGGATCCGTCACGCAGGGAGCGGGGGCGGTCCCCATCAACACCATGTGTTACGCACGGCAGATCTTCGAGGGGTTGTGCGGCTATTTGGAAAAGGGAACCGATGAAAATATACATTTCAGAAAAGCCGGCGTGGGCGGCACCCCTTCGGAGCTGGGCATGATCCGATATGAGAGAGATGTGCTGCGCACGGATGAATACTCCGGAGCAGGGGAAGAGGAACCTGATATTGTTATAGTGGAATTCGCGGTAAACGATGAGGGCGATGAGACGAAGGGCGAGTGCTATGACTCTCTGGTCAGAAAAATATTGATGCAGGACAACCGGCCGGCGGTGATCCTGCTTTTTGCCGTATTTGCGGACGACGGTAATCTGCAGGAGAGACTTTCTCCTGTGGGAAGAGCGTACAGTCTTCCGATGGTCAGCGTCAAGGATGCGGTGGTAGAACAGTTTTATGACAAAAGCGGCGGGAGACTTATCACGAAAAATCAATTTTTTTATGACTCTTATCATCCCTCCAATCTGGGACACCGCATTATGGCGGACTGTGTTCTGCACTGTATCAGGGAGGCGGACAGGCATCCGGAATGCAGGGACGACGTGTGCATTGCGAAGATCGAGCCGCCGAAGGGGAAGGCTTTTGAGCAGGTCAGGCTGTTGGATCGGAAAATATATGAACGGATTTCGGACAGAGCGCAGGGGAACGGACAAAGTATTGCGGGGACCGGTTTTTCGGTGCGGATCGACTGCGGGGACTTTTCCGGTACGGATGAAGATCTTCAGGCAGTGGAGATGGACATGGATCTGGAGCTGACGAAGGAATTTCCCTACAACTGGATGTATACGGGCGGCCGTGCCTCGGACGGCGAGGTCAGGCCCTTTGTGATGGATATTGTCTGCACCTCGCTTCTTCTTGTGTTTAAGGATTCCGCCGGCATACATACGGGCTGCGCCCGTGTCCTGGCGGACGGCGAGGAGGTCCTGTATGCGGATCCGCATATCAATGGCTGGACACACTGCAATGCGGCCATCTGTTTCAAAGAAAGGGAGCGCAGAATGCATCATGTGGAAATTCACATGGCGGAGGGACAGGCGGATAAAGAGTTCACGATTCTTGGGTTCGGATATGTAGAGTAGGCGGAGCAGAGACGGTATGGATTTGGAAAAGGGAAAACTGCCGGTCATCGTTGCGGAGAGCGGCGGCTTTGAAGGAGTCAGAAGAATAGCGGCCAAGGTCGCGGAAGATATCGGCAATGTAGTCGGCGAATGCCCTGCTGTCGTCACGGAAAAAGAGCTGGACGACAGACAGCGAGACAAGATTATTTTGTGCGTCACTGTGGGACACAGCGTGCTGCTGGAGGAATTGTGCGCCGAAGGACTTGCGGAGACGGACGGGCTGTATCGGGAAACGGACGAAAAAGAGAGGACACCCAAGCGGGAGATATACCTGATCAAGCGGTTAAAGGGCAGGCTGCGCGGCGCAGACAGGGAGATTCTGCTGATTTGCGGCAGCGATAAGAGAGGAACCATTTACGGCATGTTCGCCCTGTCGGAGTACATCGGTGTTTCGCCGCTGTGCTACTGGGGCGATGTGCGGCCCGTGCGAAGTGCCGTTGTACATATCGGTGAGGATATCGAGATTCTCTCCAAAGAACCGAGCGTGAAATACAGAGGATTTTTTATCAACGATGAATGGCCCTGTTTCGGAACATGGGTCAACGAACATTTCGGCGGCTTTAACGCCCGGGCGTATGACAAGGTATTTGAGCTGCTGCTTCGCTTAAAGGGCAATTATATGTGGCCCGCAATGTGGTCCGCCGCTTTCCCCATAGACGGGCCCGGAAGCGAGAATGAGGAGCTGGCCGATATTTACGGCGTGATAATGGGATACTCCCACCACGAGCCGTGTCTGCGCGCCAGCGAGGAGTGGAAGAAGGTATGCGGTCCTGACAGCCGGTACGGGTGCGAGTGGAACTATTATACGAACGAGCAGGGACTGATAAATTACTGGGAGGATTCGCTGAAGCGCAGCGGAAAATATGAGAATGTGATCACGATCGGTATGCGGGGCGAGTACGATTCCCGAATGCTGGGCCCCGACTCTACGGTGGCGGAGAATGTGAATCTGTTAAAGCGCATTATCACAAAGCAGAAAGAACTGATCAAAGAGCATGTCCACAGGGCAGACGGGAAAGTGCCGATGCTTCTGGCATTATATAAGGAAGTGGAGGCATACTTTTACGGAGACGGGAATACGCCGGGCCTGAAAGACTGGGACGGACTTTCGGATGTGATATGTATGCTGTGTGAGGACAATTACGGGCAGATGCGGACGCTGCCCACGGAGGAGATCCGGAATCGCAAGGGCGGCTTCGGCATGTACTATCACTTTGATTATCACGGTTCGCCCGTGTCGTATGAATGGGTGGATTCCACTCCCTTATCCAAAGTGTGGGAACAGATGTGCCAGGCGTATGAGTACGGTATCCGCGATGTCTGGATCGTCAATGTGGGAGATCTGAAGTTCCATGAATTGCCGCTTGTGTATTTCATGGCGCTGGCCTATGATTATGACAGGTGGGGATACGCAAATAAGAACAGTTACACGGAATTTACCGATAAAATGATCCGCAGAGATTTTCCAAATCTGCCGGAGGATGTGACGGAGAAGATTGCGAGAGTCTTCACGGACTATATCGCTGTAAATGCCTTGCGCCGCCCTGAGGCGCTTCATGCAGGCGTGTATCATCCCTGCCATTACAACGAGACGGACAGGATGCTGGCCGTGGCAGAGCAGATAGAGGAAATGTCCTGCGGCGTGATGAAGCAGCTGCAGAGACAGGATCTGGCAGAAGGCGGCACACGGCTGGCGGATGCCTATTACAGTATGATACATTACCCCGCGATGGCGAGCATGAATCTGCTGAAAATGCACCTGTATGCGGGCAAGAACCGACATTATGCCGATCAGGGCAGAACGGCGGCGAACAGGTATGGGGAGCTGACAGCGGAATGCATCGGCAGGGACAGAAAATTTGTGCAGAAATGGGCGGACTTTCTGCAGGGTAAATGGAACGGAATGCAGCTGGCGCGGCATATCGGCTTTACCAAATGGAACGAGGACGACTACCGGTACCCGCTCATGGTGAGGGTGGAACCGGCAGACGGCCCCAGAATGAGTGTTTCCCGCAAGGATTCGGAGCATGTGGCAGTCAAAAATTACGGTGAGCCCATGGTGATCAGGATACCGGAATTTGCGGATTACGGACATGATGAGGTGATCCTGGAGATTGCAAACACCGGTACGGGAAGCCTGCGCTACAGGATCGATGCTGCGGACGGTTCGGCGCAGCTTCCGGACTGGCTGCAGGTTGCGCCGATGCAGGGAGAGACAAAGGACATTGCGGAGGTGTCGTTCGTCTGTATCAGGGAAAAGCTGCCTAAGCAGCTTCAGACGGTCCGGCTTCTGATCTCGGACGGAGATACACAGGTGGCGGTGGAGGTCTGCGGCAGAGCGGCAGTTCCCGCGGGACTTCCGGAGCGCACATATCATGCGGAGAACGGGGTGATCGCCATCGGTGCCCTGCATTACTGTGCAAAGAAAGACACGGCGAAAGGAAGCTACGAGCTGCTCGAGGGATACGGAAAGTACGGCGCAGGAATAAAGGTCCTGCCCAGTACCGCGGATTTTAAGGAGCAGGAGGAAAAACCGGAGCTGACTTATCGCTTTTATCTGGAGAAAGCCGGCGATTATCAGGTGGATATCGTCACTTCACCGTTCAATTCCACCGTCAACAGGAGAGGCGTCGGCATTCTGGTCAACGGCTGCAGGACGGAGCTTTTGCCGGCGGATTTTGCGGCCGGAGATCCCGATGATCTAAGGTGGGCGGCCGGAGTGCTGGATCAGGAGAGAAAGAGCGGCGTTGTGCTTTCTTTTGAACAGGGCGTGCAGGAACTGACGATCGGCGCGCTGGAGGCCGGAGTCGTGCTGGAAAGAATTTTGATCCGCGAGCTTTCGGCGTGTCTTCCGGCATCTTATCTGGGGCCGGAGGAGAGCCGGACGTCAACGCAATGACAGTATGAGGATTCTATAAAAACATTCACGTATAAGGAGGCTTTTATGGCTAAAGTAACCAATCCCATTTTGCCGGGGTTCTATCCGGACCCCTCGGTCTGCCGTGCAAACGGCAAGTTCTATCTGGTACACTCCACCTTTGCCTATTTTCCGGGAGTGCCTGTTTTTGAAAGTGACGACCTGATCGGCTGGAAGCAGATCGGAAATGTGCTGGAGCGGGATTCCCAGCTGCCCCTGGAGGGCTGCGGACAGTCGGAGGGCATCTTTGCACCGACGATTCGATACAACGACGGCGTTTTTTACATGATAACGACGAACATATCCGGCGGCGGCAATTTTATCGTGACGGCAACGTCGCCGGAGGGTCCGTGGTCCGAACCGTATTTTCTGGGAGAGGAAGCCATGGGAATAGATCCCAGCCTTTTCTTTGATACGGACGGCACCTGCTATTATATCGGCCAGAGATACAAGAAGGTCGTAACGCATAACGGCGACTGCGAGATCTGGATTCAAAAGCTGAATACGAAGACCATGAAGCTGGAAGGCGAGGCGGTAGCCGTGCTGGACGGATTCCAGAAGAACGCAGTCTGGCCGGAGGCTCCTCATCTGTATAAGAAGGACGGATACTACTACATCATTCATGCGGAGAGCGGCACGGCTTTTCATCACAGCGTCATGGCGGCGAGAAGCCGTGAACTGTTCGGACCTTACGAGTATTGTCCCTGCAATCCGATTCTTACGCACAGGCATCTGGGCAAGGATTTCCCTGTGACCTGCGCCGGTCATGCCGACCTTGTGGAGGACGGAAACGGAAACTGGTACATGGTGATGCTGGCCTGCCGGCCGCAGGAGGGTCATACCCTGATGGGACGTGAGACCTTCCTTGCCAAAGTGGTGTGGGAGGACGGCTGGCCCGTGGTAAATCCGGGCGTCGGATATCTGGAAGAAGAATTCGAGATTCCGGCGGCAGACGGTGCCGTAAGATTTTTCGATGAGGACAGGACATATACTTTTGCGGAACAAAAGATTGCGCCCGAATTTCTTTCGCTCCGAAATCACAGGGAGAACGTGATGTCCCTTTCGGCGCGGGCAGGATACCTGAGAATGTACATGCGGGCCGATTCCGTGACACAGCAGGCTGAGCCGGCATACTTGGCGCTCCGCCAGCAGCATAGGGACTTTGAAGTCGAGGTCCGTTTCGAGGCAGTATTCGGCGCGGAAAACGGAAAAGACAGCGTGGGCATCACACTGATGCAGAGCAACGAGGACCTCGTGCGGGCGGAATATGTAAAGGTAAGCGGTAAGGATAAGCTTCTGGCGATAAGGCGTGTGAAGGGCAAGGATGAGATTCTGCTTTCCGCAGATGCCGACGGACAGATCACCGGGCTGCGGCTGACCGTGCACGGGCTGAAGGCAGCGCTGGGGTATCTCTTGCATGACGAGTGGAAGACTCTGGCCACGGATGTCGACATCAGAACGCTCAGCACCGAGTCCGCGGGCGGCTTTCTGGGGTGCACGGCCGGCATATACGCGTCCGGCAGCGGAGAGGATCACGGCGGATATGCGGATCTGGCTTCCTTTACTTACAGATGCCTGTAAAAACGCACAGAATGTTTCAAGACGGTGAACGACTATGGAAATGACATTGAGATGGTACGGCTCTGCATACGACACGGTGACTTTGGCGCAGATCCGTCAGATTCCCGGGGTGACCGGTGTGATATCGACGCTGTATGACGCGGCGCCGGGCGAGGTATGGAGCAGGGAACGCATCCGTGCCCTGAAAGAAGAAATAGCGCAGTCCGGACTTCATCTGTCCGGAATTGAGAGCGTCAATGTACATGAGGCGATCAAAGCGGGAAGCCCCGACAGGGATCGATACATTGATAATTATATCGAGACGCTCCGAAATCTCGGGCAGGAGGATATTCATCTGGTCTGCTACAACTTCATGCCCGTGTTCGACTGGACGAGGACAGAGCTGGCCCGCGTGCGTCCGGACGGCTCCACCGTTCTGGCCTATACGCAGGATGCGGTAGATGCCCTGGATCCGGAGAAGATGTTCGACTCCATCGCGGGTGATACCAACGGTGCCGTTATGCCGGGCTGGGAACCGGAGCGCATGGCACATGTGAAGGAACTGTTTGAAATGTACAGGGACGTGGATGACGAGCGGCTGTTTGCGAATCTGCAGTATTTCCTGGAGAGAATCATGCCTGTCTGCAACAGGTATGACATTAGGATGGCAATTCATCCGGACGATCCTGCCTGGAGCGTTTTCGGCCTGCCGCGCATCATTATCAATAAGGAAAATATTCTTCGA
This sequence comes from uncultured Acetatifactor sp., assembly GCA_947624245.1. Lineage (GTDB taxonomy): Bacteria > Bacillota > Clostridia > Lachnospirales > Lachnospiraceae > Acetatifactor. The sequence continues at coordinate 38,097 of CANQJL010000011.1, forward strand.
ATGATGAAAATGGTAGACGATCCCCACAACGGCGTGACGTTCTGTTCCGGCTCCTATGGAACCAATCCGGAGAATGACCTTCCGGATATGATCCGTTCCCTGAAGGGAAGAATCCACTTTGCGCATGTGCGCAATCTGAAGTTCATAACCCCCTCAAATTTTGAGGAGGCGGCGCATCTGTCATCCGACGGTTCGTTCGACATGTATGAGATCGTGAAAGCGCTCTATGAGATTGGATTTGACGGACCGATCAGACCGGATCACGGGCGCATGATATGGGGCGAAACCGCGATGCCGGGATACGGACTGTACGACAGGGCATTGGGCGCGGCCTACATCAACGGTCTCTGGGAGGCTGTCGAAAAAGCGGGCAAAAGCTGAACCGGCACATGGCCGGCGGCAGGAGATAAGGAGGACGGAAATCATGGTTCTGAGCAGAAGCGGACTGGCCGACACAGACCGGTGGGAAAAGGCGGGTTACAGGCTCCCGTTGTTCGACAGAGACGCTGTGGCGGCCGCCACAAGGGAGAACCCGTTCTGGCTCCATTTCGGTGTGGGAAATATTTTCAGAGCATTTCAGGCCGGCGTCGTGCAGGAGCTGCTGAATGAAGGCGTACTGGACAGAGGACTTGTGGCGGCGGAAGGATTTGACTATGAGCTTATAGAGAAGGTAAACCGTCCGCATGATGATTATACCGTTGCGGTCACGTTGAAAGCCGACGGCAATATAGAAAAAACGGTGGTGGGCAGCGTGGTCGAATCCCGTATTCTTGATTCCGGCAACGAAAAAGAATACGGCAGACTGAAAGAAATTTTTTGTAAGGATTCCCTGCAGATGGTCTCCTTTACCATTACGGAGAAGGGTTACAGCCTTGTCAACGGCAGGGGGGAGACGATAGGCGATGTGGCGGCCGATTTTGAGGCGGGTCCCGCAAGACCTGTGAGCTATATGGGCAAGGTGACATCTCTCCTGTATGCAAGATACCTGGCAGGTGAAAAGCCGATTGCAATGGTGAGCATGGATAACTGTTCCCACAACGGCGATAAGCTGTATGAAGCCGTCAGCGCTTTTGCAAGGGAATGGGCGCGGCGGGGAACGGCGGATGCGGGCTTTGAGGCCTATATCCACGACAGGGGAAAAGTGACGTTCCCGTGGACCATGATCGATAAGATCACTCCCCGGCCGGATGCCTCCGTGGAAGAAATGCTGCGTGCCGACGGCCTGGAGGGCATGGAGTCCATCGTCACCTCCCGCAACACATATGCGGCGCCCTTTGTAAATGCAGAAGAATGCGGGTATCTGGTAATCGAGGACAGCTTCCCGAACAAAAGACCCCGGCTGGAACGGGGAGGCTTTTTGTTCACGGACCGAGAGACGGTGGATAAGATAGAGAAAATGAAGGTCTGCACCTGCCTGAATCCTCTGCACACGGCCCTTGCGATCTACGGGTGCCTTCTGGGCTACCGTAAGATATCGGACGAGATGCAGGACGCCCAGCTTCGTGAAATGGTGCGGATCATCGGTTATCAGGAGGGACTGCCCGCAGTGGTCGTTCAGAATGTGCTGGATCCCAAGGAGTTCCTCGATACGGTATTCAAGCTGCGTATTCCCAACCCTTTTATGCCGGATACGCCTCAGAGGATAGCGACGGATACTTCACAGAAGCTGGCAATTCGTTTTGGGGAGACCATCAAGACATACGCGGCGTCCGAATCGCTCCGTGTATCGGATCTGAAAATGATACCGCTGGTGCTGGCAGGCTGGCTTCGATATCTGATGGCGGTGGACGATAACGGCAACGAGTTTGCCTTAAGTCCGGATCCTCTGCTGGAGACATTATGTCCCTATGTGGCGGGATTTAGGCTCGGAGAGGTATCGGATGCCGAATCGGCGCTCAGGCCGCTTCTCAAGAATATCGCCGTGTTTGGCGTTGATCTGTATGAAGCGGGACTGGCGGACAGGGTGTGCGGCTATTTCAGGGAATTGACCGCAGGGCCGGGGGCAGTTCGCGAAACACTGAAGAAATACACGGCATAAAGGAGCGGCACTATGAGAACATTTATGGACGAGGATTTTCTTTTGTCTACGGAATCTGCCCGAAAGCTGTACCACCGGTACGCCGAGGGAATGCCGATCCTCGATTACCACAGCCATGTCAATCCCCGTGAGATCTATGAGGACAGGCAGTTTGAGAATATCACACAGGTATGGCTCGGGGCCGATCATTATAAATGGCGCCAGATGCGTGCCAACGGAATAAACGAGGCATATATCACGGGAGACGCTCCCGATTATGAGAAATTCTGCCGGTGGGCGAAGACGCTGGAGATGGCGATCGGCAATCCGCTCTATCACTGGAGCCATCTGGAGCTGAAAAGATACTTCGGCTTCGGCGGATATTTGTGCAGGGATACCGCAAGAGAGGTCTGGGAGCAGTGTAATGCCATGCTTGCCACGGCGGACTACAGCGCAAGAGGGCTGATCAAAATGTCAAATGTCAGGCTGCTCTGTACCACGGACGACCCTGCGGATTCCCTCATATGGCACCAAAGGCTTGCCAAAGACGACAGCTTTGACGTGCGGGTGCTGCCCGCATGGAGACCGGACAGAGCGTTTGCTCCGGAGAAAGAGGATTATACGGAGTATCTTGAAAATCTGGGCGAGGCCGCCGATGTGGAGATCGACAGCTTTGCGTCTCTGGTGCAGGCCCTTTGTAAGCGGATGGATTTCTTTGCCGGACAGGGCTGCCGTATTGCCGATCACGGTCTGGAATATGTGATGTATGAGCCTGCCTCCGAAAAGCAGATCGAAGGGATCTTTGCCAAACGGCTTGCCGGAGGAACCTTGAGCCGACAGGAGGAAATGCAGTTCAAGACGGCCTTCCTGCTCGCCATGGGAAGGGAATATCACAAGAGGAACTGGGTGATGCAGCTGCACTATGGCGTAAAGAGAAATATAAACACCCGCCTTTTTCGGGCGCTGGGTGCGGATGCCGGAGTGGACAGTATCGGCAGTGTTGCACCCTACGCGCAGCTTTCGGATTTCTTAAATGCGCTTGCGGATACGGACGAGCTGCCCAAGACCATTGTGTATTCCTTAAATCCCGCGGATAACGCGGCCATCGGTTCCGTCATTGGCTGCTTTCAGGACGACACGGTGCCGGGAAAAATACAGCAGGGGAGCGCGTGGTGGTTCAATGACCATAAGTGCGGCATGAGGGAGCAGATGATCTCGCTGGCGAATCTCGGACTGCTGGGTAATTTTATCGGTATGCTGACGGATTCCAGAAGCTTTCTGTCCTATACCCGCCACGAATATTTCCGCAGGGTCATGTGCGATCTGATCGGCGGCTGGGTGGAAGACGGCGAGTACCCGCAGGACAGCGGAGCATTGGAGAGAATCGTCAGGGGAATCTCTTATGACAACGCCGTGCGGTATTTCGGATTCCCTGTCCGCAGATCGGCCGGCGAAACGGCGGAAGGAGAGGAAAATGCAGAAAGTAACGGATAGAATCTATGAGACAGGCATTGTGCCGGTGGTGTCGATTCTCGATGCGGGGGACGCGGAGCCGCTTGCGCAGGCGCTCATAAAGGGAGGTCTGCCCTGCGCGGAGGTGACGTTTCGCACGGATGCGGCGGAGGAAGCCATAGGGATCATGACGGAGAAGTTTCCGCAGATGCTTGTGGGCGCAGGAACGGTCCTTACGGTCGATCAGATAGAGCGTGCGGCCGCCGCCGGCGCAAAATTCGTTGTCAGTCCGGGATTCGATCCGGAGATCGTGGATTATTGTCTGCGTATCCGTATGCCGGTATTTCCGGGCTGCGTCACGCCTTCGGAGGTGGCGCAGGCGGTAAAGAGAGGGCTTAAAGTCGTGAAATTTTTCCCGGCGCAGGCCTTCGGGGGCATAAAAACAATCCAGGCCATTGCGGCGCCCTACGGGGGACTGAAATTTCTGCCCACCGGCGGAATCGGTCCGGACAATTTGAAAAGCTATCTGCTCTGTAAGGAAGTGATTGCCTGCGGCGGCAGCTGGATGGTGAAAAGCGAGATGATACAGTCGGGAAGCTTTGACAGGATAGAGGCGCTTACAAGAGAGGCAGTCAGGCTGGCGGCCAAATGCAGAAGCGTCACGGGTTGAGAGTGCACAGGAGGATATCGGTTTGAGACAAAGAGTCATCACATTCGGAGAATTGATGTTAAGGCTTGCACCGGAGGGGTATTTGCGTTTTGTGCAGGCAGATAAGTTCAACGTGACATTCGGAGGAGGAGAGGCGAATGTGGCGGTATCACTGGCAAATTTCGGCTTTGACTCGGCATTTGTCACCAAGCTCCCCCAGCATGAGATAGGGCAGGCCGCCGTCAATTCCCTGAGAAGGTACGGAGTGGATACTTCCCTTATCGTGAGGGGAGGAGACCGTGTGGGAATCTATTATCTGGAGAAGGGCGCGTCCCAGCGGCCCTCCAAGGTGATCTATGACAGGGCGGGCTCGTCGATCGCCGGAGCCTCAAGGGAAGATTTTGACTGGAAGGCAGTATTTGACGGTGCGGATTGGTTTCATTTTACGGGGATTACGCCGGCGCTTGGCGATAATGTGGCGGCAATCTGTCTGGATTCGTGCAAAGCGGCGAAGGCAGCAGGGATAAAGATATCCTGCGACCTGAATTACCGCAATAAGCTGTGGAGTAAAGAAAAGGCCGGACGGGTGATGGAGGAGCTGTGCGGGTATGTGGATGTCTGCATCGCCAATGAGGAGGACGCGGCGGACGTGTTCGGCATCCGCGCGGCGGATACGGATGTGAGGGCAGGAGAAGTCAGCAGGGAAGGCTATCGGGACGTGGCAAAGAGACTTGCGGACAGATTCGGTTTCGAGAAAGTTGCGATCACGCTGCGGGAGTCTCTGTCCGCCAATGACAATAACTGGTCCGCAATACTCTACGACGGAACGGATTATTACTTCAGCAAAAAATATAAAATGCATATTGTAGACCGCGTGGGAGGAGGCGACAGCTTCAGCGCCGGACTGATCGCGGCGCTCTTAAGCGGATACGATGCGGAAAAGGCGATTGACCTTGCGGTGGCGGCATCCTGTTTGAAGCATTCCGTGGAGGGCGATTATAACATGATATCTCTGGAAGAAGCAAAACGGCTGGCTGAAGGCGACGCTTCCGGCCGTGTACAGCGATAGAGGAGGGGCAGCCGTTTTTGCGGCGGGCCGCATAAGGAGACAGGAGGCAGCAGTATGAAAAGAGAAGCTTACAATCCGTATTTGCCGTCATGGGAATACATACCTGACGCGGAGCCGTATGTGTTCGGGGACAGGCTGTATGTGTACGGATCACATGATTTTTACAACGGATATGTATTCTGTATGGGCGACTATGTCTGTTGGTCGGCGCCCATAGACGACTTGGGCGATTGGCGGTATGAGGGGGTCATCTATGCCAAAACGGACGATCCGCTCAACAGAGAAGGAAAGATGTGCCTGTATGCGCCGGATGTGGCGGTGGGACCCGACGGGAGGTACTATCTGTATTATGTGCTTGACAAGGTTTCCGTGGTCTCCGTGGCGGTATGCGATGAGCCTGCGGGAAAATATGAGTTTTACGGCTATGTCCGCTATCCGGACGGGACAAGGCTGGGTGAGCGCGAGGGCGACGAACCGCAGTTCGATCCGGGGGTGCTCTCGGAAGGAAACGACATCTGGCTCTACACAGGCTTCTGCGGTGTGGGAGATCCTTCGCGGACGGGAGCTATGGTGACCCGACTGGCTGAGGATATGCTGACGGTACGGGAGGCGCCCAAGTTCATCGTACCGGGTTCCGCACATGCGGAAGGCACGGAATATGAGGGTCATGCTTTTTTTGAGGCGCCGTCTATCCGCAAGAAGGGCAATGTATACTACTTTATCTATTCCTCACAGGTCATGCATGAGCTGTGTTACGCCGTGAGCGACAGACCGGATGCGGGATTTCACTACGGCGGTGTGATCGTCAGCAACTGCGACATGCACATCGACAGCTATAAGCCGGCCGATATGCCGGCGGCTTACGGCGCCAACAATCACGGAAGCATTATCGAGATTGGGAAGAAATGGTATGTTTTTTATCATCGGCACACCAACGGGACCTGGTACAGCAGACAGGGGTGCGCGGAAGAGATTGAATTTGCCGCGGACGGGCGTATTTGTCAGGCAGAGATGACGTCCTGCGGACTGAACGGCGGTCCCCTTGCCGGAGAGGGGGAGCACCCCGCGTATCTGGCCTGCAATCTGTTTACATCCGTTCCCTCCGTCTATGTGGGAGGAGAAGGCTTTCCGAAGATCATGCAGGACGGCAGGGACGGCGACGAGGAGCAGGGGTACATCGGCAATATACAGGACGGCGCAACGACAGGCTTCAAATACTTTGACTGCCGGGGCATCAAAAAAGCGGCGGTCACCGTGAGAGGATATGCGGACGGCGTATTTGAAATCAGGACGGCGTGGGACGGCGAACCGCTTGCGCGCATCAAGGTGGAATATTCCAACGTATGGGAGACCTATGAGGCGGATATCGCTCTGCCGGATGGCGTGTATGCCTTTTACATTACCTATTCCGGCGCAGGAAACGCAGCCTTAAGGTCGTTTGCGCTTATGCGCGGCTGAACGGAGCGGCTGTACGATGCGGGCAGGGCAGGCGCGCATCGCCGGAAAGAGAGACGAGATGGCGGAGAAGAAACGTAAGAGATTTTGGCTTGCCAATAAACTGGATTGTCTGCGTATCAGGCAGAAGCTTGCCCTGATACAGATATTCTGCGTGCTGCTGCCGCTTTTTGTGACGGACAGTGTGATCCTGATGATGATCATAAATGAAGAAAAGCGCATGACCAAACAGGAGACGGAAAATATTGCCGTCTCTGTCAGGTATAATATCAATGACTCTGTGGGAAGCGTGCTGGAGCTGATGCAGGGAATCTATATCAACAGCCATATCTATGAGTTCCTGTCGTCGGAATTTGATTCGCCCGCGGATTATTATGACCAGTATGTGGATTTTATCGGGAATTCTTTCTACACGGTCGGAATCGGCAGCAATCATTACAATGCGGTAATCTACTGGGATAACCCCGGTATTGTCAACGGCGGTTATTTTCAGAGACTGGAGGAGGCGCAGAACACTTGGTGGTATCAGGAATTTCTGGAGAGCGGCGCCGACGTCGCCGTCTTTTCCGATTATGTGGACATGGGGGTCAATAACCGAAGAGTGATCTCTCTTGTCCGCCGCATGGATTACTATTATCAGGGAAAAGAACCGGGTATCCTGAAGATCGACATGGACTACAGCGGCATGTCTCAGGATATCCTCAATGCCCAATACGCCGCCGTGCTCTATATCTGTGAGGGAGACAGGATTCTTTTCTCCAATGACGGGCGAGGCGGTCTGGCGGCGCCCTTTGAGATCATGGACAGGGAACTGATGGACAGCGCGGACACCCATGAGACGATCAATATCTATGACAGGACATGGGATATCTATGTGATGACGATGAAGGTGAATGCGGGAGAGATACTGAAGAGAAATGCGCTGTGGATCTGCGGACTGCTCTGCATCAATCTGTTCCTGCCGTTTCTGATGATGAGACTGATCAATAAGTCGTTCACCCAACGCATCATGGAGCTGGAGAAGGTCTTTGAGGACGTGGACGGCGATGAACTCAAACAGCTTTCGGAGGTGCGCGGGAACGATGAGATCGGCTCCCTGATGTCAAGCTACAACAAGCTGGCCGAACGCATGAACGGACTGATACAGATAGAGTATAAGAACAGGCTGCACAGTCAGGAGGTCGATATTGCGAGGCAGAATGCGGAGCTGTTGGCGCTGCACAGTCAGATCAATCCCCATTTTCTCTTTAACGCGCTGGAGAGCATCCGTATGCACAGCGTTCTGAAAAAAGAATTTGAAACTGCCGAAATGGTGAGGAAGCTGGCGCTGATGGAGCGGCAGAATGTGGAATGGGGAGAAGACAATGTCCGCGTCCGCGACGAGATGGAGATCGTGGAAGCGTATCTGGAGCTTCAGAAATACCGTTTCGGGGCAAAGCTTTCCTATGAGGTGAACGTGGACGAGGAATGCAAGGACTGCAGGATTCCCAAGCTTGCTTTCGCCACCTTTGTGGAGAATGCCTGTGTGCACGGCATGGAGAACAAGACCACCGGAAGCTGGGTATTTGTCCGTATCTTTATGGAGGACGATATGCTTGTGGCGGAGATCGAGGACACCGGAAGCGGCATGACGGAGGGACAGCGCAAGGAGATACTCAGGGAAATAGAGGATGTCAATATTGACCGGCTGAAAGAAAAGAGACATATCGGAATCCTGAATGCCGTGCTGCGGTTGAAAATGGCTTCCGGCGGGAAGGTGCGGTTTGAGATCGACAGTGAGAGCGGCGCCGGTACCATGATTACGATACGTTTTCCGGCAGGCGGGCCGAGGTAGCGATACAGAGCGCGGGTGCAAAGGAGGCTTAAAATGTTGAAGGTTTTGCTCGTGGATGATGAACCGTTCATATTGGAGGGGCTTTCGGTTATCATTGACTGGAAAAAGGAAGGATTCGAGATAGCAGGGAAAGCAGCTAACGCCTTTGAAGCGCTGGAGATTCTCAAGACGGAAAATATCGATCTGGTGATCTCGGATATCAAAATGCCCGGAATGAGCGGACTGGAATTGGCACAAAAGGTGTACGGAGAGAAGCTGTCCCAGGCGTATTTCGTGATCCTCAGCGGCTATAATGATTTCCAGAATGTGCGCACCGCGCTTCAGAATCAATGTCTGGACTATATGGTAAAGCCTGTTTCCGAGGACGATCTGCGCAAGGTATTGAGCAGAGTCCGGCAGTTCCATGCCGCAAGCGACAAAAAGCGCAGGGACGATTTCATGGTGGAGAGAGAGGCCTTTGCAAAGAACATGCTCAGAATCTGCCGCGGCAGGTTTCGGGCGGACGACGTGGACTATGTGAGCAGATATCTGGGAGACGGAAAGGGGTTTCGCTATATCAGCGTCGTTTTGGATGAACAGGATAAGGATTTAAGGAATCAGGGGGGGTACAAAAAGCGTCTGCTTCAGAAGGAGCTGTATGAGAGATGCCTGACTCTTTTTCCGGGGAAAGAGTATCTCTGCATACTCGACCCCATGCTCAGAGAGCAGAACTATGACGTAGGAATCATATACAGCGAAGATATGGCAAAGGAACAGAGCCGGCTGTCCGAGCAGGAGTACCTGGAGGAGCTGAGAGACCGCATTAAGAGCTCGGTGGATTTTTCTGTGGTCGTCATTGTGGGAAGCCGGGTGGAACGCATCGAAGATATCGCCGAATCCTGTCGGGAGATTCTGCTGGCGTATGCGAGCAGATATTTTGAAATGTGTGCGGATTCGGAGGATTCGAGGAAAGAAGCTCTGAATAAGCAAATGCTGGATTCTCTGTTGTCGGCGGTAAAGACCAACGACAAGGAGGGTATCGTAAGCGGCAGCAAGGCCTTTTGGGAGGCGACGGCCTTCGGCCGGTCGGATGAACGTATGCTCCGGCTGGGCATCAGCTATCTGATGTTCGGACTCCTTCATATGGAGGAGGAACCGAATGAGGATATCAGCTACAACAGCATGTTCTGGCATACCGCCGAAAAAGAGTTGAGCCATATCGATCCGGAGAGCAGTGAAGAGAATCTGACGCGGATACTGCTGGAGTACAGCGATAATCTGGCTAAGCAGCGGGTAAATCAGAGCGGCGGGTTCCTCGGTCAGATCGTGCAGGACATGGCGGAAAATTACAAGGAAAATCTGTCCCTGAAGGATTACGGTAAAAAGTATTATGTAAATTCCGCCTATCTGGGGCAGAGCTTTAAGAATAAATACGGCGAGTCCTTCAAGGACTATCTGAACCGCATCAGGATAGATGCGGCGGCAGAAATGCTTCTGTTTACGGATAAGAAAGTGTATGAGATCGCAACGGAGGTCGGATACAAAGATCTGGATTATTTTATCAATAAATTTATCGCGTTCAAGGGCTGTACCCCCACCAAATTCCGCAAGCGAATCAAGTAGACGGATAAGAGGATACCGACAGATTACCCTGACAAATTACAGTGTATCACCACCTGTAATCTGTCAGGGTTTTTGTTATATTTTGTCTGGTTGTTAAAAAATTAAATTTTAATAAAATAAAAATAAGCAATTTATTTATCATTTCATTGCTGTATACAAAAAGGAGGGTAAGAAATGAAAAAGAAACTGTTAACACTTCTGTTGGCATCTGCAATGCTGGCATCTACTCTGGCCGGCTGCGGCGACGGTGCCGGTGCAGAAAGTTCGTCTGTGCAGGAGGGAGAGTCACAGGGTTCTGTTGCTGAGGAGCAGCAGTCATCCGGTGAAGTGACTGATTTCACGATGTTCATTACAATGCCCGGTTCTGAGATCAACAGCGACAACGAGATCGCACAGATGATCGCAGACAAGTGGGGTGTAAAGATCAAAGAGACATGGCTGACAGGTCAGACTGCAGCAGAGGCAACCGGTACTCTGATTGCCAGCGGCGAGTATCCTGACTATATCGACAGCGATGAGATGGGTCAGCTTGTAGACGCAGGCGCACTGATTCCTCTGGATGACTACATTGATCAGTATCCCGAGTTCAAGGAGACCTGGTTCACAGAGGCAGAGTGGGAGAAGTTCCGTCAGCCTGACGGTCACATTTACTGGATCAATCCTTTCGGAAATACGATGGGAGAGAGCACCGCAACCACTCACAATGACGAGGCTTTCTGGATTCAGGTAAGAGTTCTGGAGTGGGCAGGTTATCCTGAGATCAACACCATGGATGAATATTTCAAGGTGCTGGAGGATTATGTAAAGGCTAATCCGACCATGGAAGACGGCACAGAGAACATTCCTTACACGATCCTGTGTGAGGACTGGAGATACTTCTGTCTTGAGAACGCCGGCGAGTTCCTTGCAGGCTATCCGAACGACGGTTCCGTAATCGTGAACAAGGAGACCATGACGATCGAGGACTACAACGTTTCTGAAGATACCAGAAAGTATTTTGAGAAGCTGAACGAGGCATACAATAACGGTCTGATCGACACTGAGTTCGCAACACAGACATACGACGAGTACATCGCTAAGCTGTCTACCGGCCGCGTGCTTGGCATGATAGACCAGTGGTGGGATTTCGCTTACACGGTAAACGATGTGTTCAAGCAGCAGGGTCTTGACCTGAAGGGTTGCAACTACGTTCCTCTTGGCCTGACCACGGAAGAAGGCATGGAGAACAGATGGCATACCTATGACGACACTGTAAACCAGGCATCCGGCGTTGCAATCACCGTTGACTGCAAGGATCCCGACAAGGCCTTCAAGTTCCTTGTTGACTGCGCTATGGATCAGGAGCTTCATGATCTGAGATTCTGGGGCGTTAAGGATGTGGATTACAGCGTTGACGAAAACGGTCTGTACTACAGAACAGAGGAGCAGAGAATGGAGTGTGCCGATACTTCTTATCAGGCATCCCATTTGTGCCAGTATTCCTATATGCCTCAGTGGAGCGGAACAAGCCGCGACGGCAAGAACGCCAACAAGCCTGAGGAGCAGACTTCCGAGTTCCAGAACGGCATGGCAGAGCCTCTTGTAAACTGCTTCAACGCATACGGTGCAGACAACTATGTAGACATGATCGGCTCCGTAGTGGAGACCAACGGTCCTTGGTTCCCGATGTACAGCTACTCCAACAACTTTACCACGGATACCCCCGGCGGTGTGGCATGGGCTAAGATGGGTGAAATTAAGCATGAGTGGCTGCCTAAGCTGGTAATGAGCTCTAACTTCGACTCTACATGGGATGAGTACATGGCAGCATACAACGCATGCAAGCCGGAAGACTTCATTGCCGAGATGCAGGAGATTCTTGATACATTTAAATAAGCAGGATACCTGAATATCAGTATTCTGACAGTATGACACACGAAAGGCAGCAATGCGGATCTCACACCGAAGACGGTTGCTGCCTTTTGTTGTAAGATTGGGGTGGCGCAATGGCTCAGGAAAAGAAGAAAACCAAAAGCGAAAAAAATATAGGTAAGACCAAGATTACATTAAAAGAAGTCAAGCGGCAGAAGTCCCTGCTTATCATTTCTTTTTTTGTCACTGTATACGGACTGATTTTTTATTACTGGCCGTTGACCGGTTGGATCATGGCTTTTCAGAATTTTAAGCCGGCCAAAGGTATTTTGGGCTCCAAGTTCATAGGGCTCGATAAGTTCAAATTCTTGTTTGAGGACGCTGTGTTCCTCAGAGTCATCAGAAATACGTTCTGTATGGGAGCGTTGAATTTGATCACGACTACGATTACGGCAATAGCCTTTGCTGTGTTATTGAATGAAATCCGTTCTGTTATAGCCAAAAAGACGGTTCAGACGATTTCTTATATGCCGCACTTTCTCTCATGGATCATTGTTACCGGTATCCTGCATGACGCATTGTCCAGCACGGGTATCATCAATGATCTGCTGATGCGCATTGGCGCTATTACAGCTCCGATCAATTTCTTTGCGCATCCGAAATATTTCTGGCCGATTGTGGCATTTGCAAACTGCTGGAAGGAAACAGGATGGAACGCAATCATTTATCTTGCAGCAATTACCTCCATCAATCCCGACCTTTATGAGGCGGCATCCATTGACGGAGCAGGCAGGCTGCAGAAGATCTTCCATATAACGCTTCCGAGCATCAAGCCGACGATCATGATTCTCCTTATGATGAACATCGGTAATGTGCTGAACGCGGGATTTGAAGTACAGTATCTGCTTGGTAACGGTCTGGTTCAGAAGGTATCGCAGACCATCGACATCTATGTGCTGAACTGGGGCATTAGTCAGAATGACTTTGCACTTGGTACAGCGGCGGGTATCTTTAAGAGTGTGGTTAGTATCGCGCTGATCGTGATATGTAATCAAATCGCAAAGCATACCGGCGAAGAACGACTATTCTAAGAAGGGAGAGTGGATGTCATGGAGAAAACCGCGAATATGACCGAGGTTAAAACAACCGGCGGAACAACAAAAAAGAAAAGCAAAGGAATAAAGACCCACTACGACAGCAAGATATTCACTGTGATCAATTCCCTGATTATGATCATCTTCGTTGTTGTTACTCTGTATCCTGTTTTGAATACCGTGGCGATATCCTTTAACGACGGTATCGATGCGGTGCGCGGCGGCATCTATCTGTGGCCGAGAAAGTTCGCCATCAAGAACTATGAGACAGTGCTCGCCATGGAAAACCTGATTACCGGAGCGAAGATAACCGTGGCGAGGACAGTGCTGGGAACTCTCTCGGCGCTGGTGGTAAACGCACTCTTGGCTTTCGTTGTGAGCCGAAAGAAATTCATCTTCAAATCACAGCTGTCCCTGTTCTGGATCATTACCATGTATGTGAACGGCGGTATGATTCCCGTGTTCCTGTTGTACAGGAACATGCATCTGACGGGAACGTTCTGGGTATATGTGATTCCCGGAATGGTCAGCGCATGGAATATGCTGGTCATCAGGACCTATATGCAGGGTTTGCCGGACAGTCTGGAGGAATCGGCACAGCTTGACGGAGCCGGCTACATGACGGTTTTCATGAAGATCATTTCACCGTTATGTAAACCCGTTTATGCAACGGTCGCTCTGTTCGTAGCGGTAGGCCAGTGGAACTCCTGGTTCGACGCAATGCTGTACAACAGAATGAAGACGGAATACACGACGCTGCAGTACGAGTTGATGAAGCTGTTGTCATCGGTTATGCAGCAGAGCGGAAGCGCTGCTGCCGCAAGTGAAAGAGGCGCCGCTGCTGCGGCAATCACACCGCTGACAATCCGTGCGGCGGCTACGGTCGTGACAATCCTGCCGATCATATGTCTGTATCCGTTCCTTCAGAGATATTTCGTAACAGGCTTGACAATCGGTGGTGTAAAAGAATAAAGATTTGCAAAGAGAATCGCTGCAGTCCTTACAGGGCTGCAGCGATTTTTAAGTTCAGGGTATCGAACTTGGCATATGATGACGGAGGGCAGAATCAAGAGTCGGTTTCCTTATCCCGAATCTCGCTGTGAAGCTCCTGCAGAGACTTCACTTCGCTGTTGCCGTGTTCCTTCACATACCGGATACCGCTTGCGGTCGCCTTTGCGGCGGCGATGGTGGTCATGTAGGGAATCTTTCCCTTGATGGCCGCCTTGCGCAGATAGCTGTCGTCGTGGACGCTGTCCTTGCCGATGGGCGAGTTAATGATCAGGTCGATCTTGCCGTTGGTGATCAGGTCGAGGATATTCGGCCTTCCCTCATACAGCTTGTTCACTCTTTCCGCAGGAATACCGGCGGCAGTGATTACCTCGAAGGTATTTCCGGTGGCGATGATACGGAAGCCGCAGTCGGCAAATTCTCTGGCGACCTCCACCACCTCGTCCTTGTCCTTTCGGTTGACGGAGATCAGTACCGTTCCGGAGAGCGGCAGCTTGGACTGCGTGGCCTCCTGTGCCTTGTAAAACGCCTCGCCGTAGGAGCGGGACAGGCCGAGGACCTCGCCGGTGGAGCGCATCTCCGGTCCGAGAACGGGGTCTACCTCCTGGAACATATTGAAGGGGAACACGGATTCCTTGACGCCGTAATTGGGAATTTCCTGTTCCTTCAGCGTGGGAACGGGGGAAGGTCTGCCGGTAAGCTCCGAGGTGATGATCTCCGTTGCCAGAGGCACCATGCGGATATTGCAGACCTTGGATACCAGAGGCACGGTACGGGATGCACGGGGATTTGCCTCCAGCACATAGACCCTGCCGTTCTCAATGGCGTACTGCATGTTCATCAGACCCTTTACATGCATTTCCTCCGCTATCCTGCGGGTGTACTCCTTGATCGTCTCCACGTTTTCCTCGGAGATATGGACGGAAGGAATGATACATGCGGAGTCGCCGGAATGAATGCCGGCCAGCTCGATATGCTCCATAACGGCGGGAACGAACGCATGGGTGCCGTCGCTGATGGCGTCCGCCTCGCATTCCAGAGCGTGGTTTAAGAACCGGTCGATCAGAATGGGTCGGTCAGGCGTCACGCCCACGGCCGCATTCATGTATTCGGTCATGCTCTCGTCGTCGTAGACCACCTCCATGCCGCGTCCGCCGAGTACGTAGGAAGGGCGCACCATCACGGGATATCCGATCTGCGCAGCAATGCCCAGCGCTTCCTCCACGGTGGCGGCCATGCCGGATTCGGGCATGGGGATATCTAATTTGTCCATCATGGCGCGGAACTGATCGCGGTCCTCCGCCAGATCGATCACCGACGGGGAAGTGCCGAGAATCTTCACGCCGTTCTTTTCCAGATCCGCAGCCAGATTCAACGGAGTCTGTCCGCCGAATTGGGCGATCACGCCCAGAGGCTTCTCCTTCTTATAGATGCTCAGCACATCCTCCAGCGTCAGAGGCTCAAAGTACAGCTTGTCGGAGGTGTCGTAATCCGTGGAAACGGTCTCGGGGTTGCAGTTTACAATAATGGTCTCAAAGCCCAGTTTTTTCAGGGCAAGAGAAGCATGTACACAACAGTAGTCGAACTCGATGCCCTGACCGATGCGGTTGGGGCCGCCGCCTAGGATCATGATCTTAGGCCTGTCGTTGGTGACGGGATTTTTGTCCGGCGCATTGTAGGTGGAGAAGTAGTATGCGCTGTCCTGGGTGCCGCTGACGTGAACGCCCTCCCAGGCCTCCTCCACACCGAGACTGATGCGGCGATTGCGGATATCCTCTTCCGGTATCTCCAGAATCTGGCTGAGATATTTGTCGGAAAAGCCGTCCTTCTTTGCGGCGATCAGCATGTCGTCCGCGGGCATGGTTCCCTTGGATTGCAGAAGCCGTTCTTCCTCCTCCACCAGCTCCTTCATCTGCTGAATGAACCAGCTCTTGACATGGGTAATGCGGTGGATCTCCTCTACGTCGGCTCCCTTGCGCAGCGCTTCATACATGAGAAAGTGGCGCTCGCTGGAGGGAGTGATCAGCATCTGCAGAAGCTGCTCCTTTGTGAGGGAATCGAAATTCTTGGCATGTCCCAGACCGTAGCGTCCGGTCTCCAGAGAACGGATCGCCTTCTGGAAGGCCTCCTTATAGGTCTTGCCGATGCTCATGACTTCGCCTACCGCGCGCATCTGGGTTCCCAGCTTATCCTCCACCCCTTTGAACTTTTCAAATGCCCACCGCGCAAATTTGATCACCACATAGTCTCCGTCCGGCACATAGCGGTCCAGTGTGCCATACTTGCCGCAGGGGATATCCTTTAAGGTCAGTCCCGAAGCGAGCATTGCGGACACCAGTGCGATGGGGAAGCCCGTGGCCTTGGAAGCCAATGCGGAGGAACGGGAGGTACGGGGGTTGATCTCTATGACAACGATGCGGTCGGTCTTGGGATCGTGTGCGAACTGTACGTTGGTTCCGCCGATCACCTGCACGGACTCCACGATTCGGTACGCCTGCTCCTGCAGACGCTTCTGTGTCTCCAAAGAGATGGTAAGCATGGGCGCGGAACAAAAGGAGTCTCCTGTGTGGACGCCCATGGGATCGATATTTTCAATAAAGCAGACGGTGATCATATTGTTGTCGGCGTCACGCACCACCTCCAGCTCCAGCTCCTCCCAGCCAAGCACGGATTCTTCCACAAGGACCTGTCCTACCAGACTGGCCTGCAGGCCTCTTGCACAGACGGTCTTCAGTTCGTCCTGATTGTAGACCAGTCCGCCGCCGGCGCCGCCCATGGTGTACGCGGGGCGCAGCACCACGGGATATCCCAGATCCTCGGCGATGCTGAGCGCCTCCTCCACGCTGTAGGCCACTTGGCTTCGAGCCATTTCGATTCCCAGCGCGTTCATGGCGTTCTTAAATTCGATGCGGTCTTCGCCGCGCTCAATGGCGTCCACCTGAACGCCGATCACCTTCACATTGTACTTGTCTAAGATACCTGCTTTATTTAATTCCGCACACAGGTTCAGGCCGGACTGTCCGCCCAGATTCGGCAGGAGCGCATCAGGGCGCTCTTTTGCAATGATCTGTTCCAGCCGTTCCACGTTCAGGGGCTCGATATAGGTGACGTCTGCGATCTCCGGATCCGTCATGATCGTAGCCGGATTGGAATTTACCAGCACGATCTCATAGCCCAGCTTGCGCAGGGCCTTGCAGGCCTGTGTACCGGAATAGTCGAACTCACACGCCTGTCCGATCACAATGGGACCGGAGCCGATGATGAGTACCTTGTGAATATCTGATCTCTTTGGCATTCGCGT
This sequence comes from uncultured Acetatifactor sp., assembly GCA_947624245.1. GTDB lineage: Bacteria > Bacillota > Clostridia > Lachnospirales > Lachnospiraceae > Acetatifactor. Next base: position 55,429 of record CANQJL010000011.1, read on the forward strand.
ATCCTCCAGATGTAATTTTCCTCTCATTTCATTATATAGGAAATCATAAAAAGCACAATAACATTTCCAAATAAAATTACTCGAAATAGTATGACGTAATGCACAAGTTTTGTTGAAATAAACGGGAAGATTGATTATAATGGGACTTGTATACACTAAAAATTCGGTCAGTTAAAATTTTAATCAAAGGAGGTCTTATGGAAACAGGGGGGAAGAGAAATTCTTTTACAGGGTCTATCGGTTTTGTGCTTGCGGCAGCGGGAAGCGCCGTAGGTCTGGGGAATATTTGGAGATTTCCATATCTTGCGGCGAAGGACGGGGGCGGAATGTTCCTCGCAGTCTACCTGATTCTTGCGCTGACGTTCGGCTTTACTCTGCTGATCACGGAGGTGGCCATCGGAAGAAAGACAAAGCAGAGTCCCTTGACGGCATACGGCAAGCTGCACGGGAAATGGAAAGGCCTGGGCGTCATCGCCTGTCTGGTGCCGGTCATCATACTGCCTTATTACTGTGCGATCGGAGGCTGGGTGATCAAATATCTTCTGGTATATCTCACGGGAAACGGAGCGCAGGCGGCGGAAGACGGATATTTTACCGGCTTTATCACTTCGCGGGCGGAGCCTATTGTCATGCTGCTGCTGTTCCTGTTTGCGGTGGCCTTTGTAGTGTTCCGCGGCGTCAATAAGGGGATTGAGTCGTCCGCTAAAGTACTGATGCCTATTCTGCTCGTCCTGGTGGTCATCATTGCCGTATTTTCCCTTACCATCAGCCACACGGATGAAAGCGGCGTTACAAGAACCGGTCTGCAGGGACTGGGCATCTATGTGATTCCTGATTTTAAGGGCATGACGGTGCCGCGTTTTTTGACGGTGCTTCTGGACGCCATGGGACAGCTCTTCTTCAGTCTGAGCGTAGCCATGGGCATCATGGTGGCATACGGCTCTTATGTACATGACGATGCGGATATCAAAAAGTCCATCAATCAGATCGAGTTCTTTGACACGGCCGTTGCCTTTCTTGCGGGCGTCATGGTGATTCCTGCCGTGTTCACCTTTGCCGGAACGGAAGGTATGCAGGCCTCCGGCCCGGGACTCATGTTCGTCACCATGCCGAAGGTGTTCCTGTCCATGGGAAAAATCGGCAATGTGGTGGGCTGTCTGTTCTTTGCCATGGTGCTGTTTGCCGCACTCACCAGCGCCGTCTCCGTCATGGAGGCAGTGGTGGCAAGCTTTATCGATGAGTTCCGCCTGTCCCGTAAAAAGGCGGCAGCGCTGGAGACCGCGATCGCACTGATTGCAGGCCTGTTCGTCTGCCTGGGATACAATGCTCTGTACTTCGAGCTTCGGCTTCCCAACGGCGCAGCGGCGCAGATACTGGATATTATGGATTACGCCAGCAACAATATCCTGATGCCGTTGGTTGCCATCGGCACCTGTATTCTGGTGGGCTGGATCGTAAAGCCCAAAACGGTAATAGAGGAAGTCGAGAAGAACGGAACCACAATGGGCAGAAAGAGACTCTATAAGATAATGATAAAATTTGTGGCACCCGCCATGCTGATCATACTGTTCTTAAAGTCGGTGGGATTTTAACGACCGATATGCGAAATATCTATACCAAACAAAAAAACTATGTTATAATATTTTCAATGCATCAAAACATCAAAATGAACGGAGGGATCGGATATGGACGGACAGATCAATGAGCAATTAAAGGTTATCATCGACACGCTGCCGGTGTTCAGGCAGTTGTTTTCGCAGGACGTATTTATCACGGTGATGGATACGGAGGGCGTAGTGTGCGGTTTTTCCATACCGAGCGGTACGAAGCCCATGTTGAATGTCGGCGACACCTTTCATGATCCCAGCGGAGCGTTGGACGAGGTGATCAGGACGGGAAAGGCGAAGCATAACTATCTGCCAAAGGAAGTCATGGGCGAAGCGTTTGAGGGCGACCTAGTGCCCATTATGGACGGCAGGACCGTGGTGGGGTGTGTTGTCACCAGCTATTCCGTGGTCGTAAAAGAGGAAATGGCGGCGATCACCGCACAGTTTCAGGAGTCGGTAGGCAATATCCAGAGTTCTCTGGAGGAACTGCTGGGCGGAATCGAGAATCTGTTCAAACTGTTGAATGATATGGACGAGATCAGCGCTCGCGTGGGCAGCGATGTGCAAAATGCGGTAGAGATCGTGAGCAAGATCAACGGAAACGCTTCCAGATCCAATATTCTGGCGCTGAACGCTTCCATCGAGGCGGCCAGAAGCGGAGAATACGGACGCGGCTTTGCGGTAGTTGCAACGGAGATGGGAAAGCTGTCCAATGACAGCGGCAAATCCGCCACCGAGATCAAGGATACCCTGAATACCATTATGGAGCAGATGGGCTCCATGATCTCCTCCATCAAAGACGCCGGCCGTTTTGCCAAGGATTACAGGGGAAATATCAGTTCCATTCAGGAAGTCCTGGGGGACACCATCAAGCTGGCCGGTCAGTTGGAAGAGGATATCAATCGGCAGTAGAAAGGGAGCTTCCCAACGGCGAAAAGAAAGAAATGTGAAATACACGCCGTGGTCAGGCTCGTAAAAGAGGTATAGCACATGCAGGCATATATTTTCGGACTGACAGTGCCGCTTATCCCGCTGTTTTTGAGAAAGCTCTATAAGAAAGAGGAGCAGCTGCGGGGACGGGAACTGCTGTTTCGATATGCGATGAACACTTTGCTCGTGACAGTTTTTACGGTTGCGGTCATGGTATTCTTATGCGACGACAACACGTCTTTTCTGGAAAAAGTAGATTATTCGCCTTTGTTTGCGCTGAAATTTTTGACTGTGGAGCTTGCGGGCGCGGCCCTCGTTGCGGCGGCGGACTGGATCTGCGAGACGGGAAGGGTCGTGTTCTCTCTGGATAGGCGCAGCTTTCAGACACATTTGGCGGTGCGGGTGTTCCGCAAGATTGCTCCCGTTTTGATATATGTGCTGGCGGCGGCAGTGATCGCGCTCAATCTCTCTCTTATCTTTGACAATGTTCTGTGGGGAGATGAAGCCTTTTCCGCCAACACGGTGAGAAACAATTTTACCGGCATTATGCAGATACTCACTTTTTGGGACTGTCATCCGCCTCTGTACTATTTTTGGCTGAAATTGTGGACAATGCTGTTCGGAGCTTCCGGTCCGGTCTACCATCTGGCCTCTGTGACATTGTTTGCCTTGGGCGTGGTGCTTGCCGTCACTTTAGTGAGAAAGCGTTACGGGAAGATTCCCGCCGCATTTTTTCTCGTGATTTCAGGGCTGTCCGCATCCTGTCTGGAATATAATGCGGAGATCCGCATGTATGCCATGACCTTTCTGGCTGTCGCATACTGCTATTACTGTGCGGCACAGATATTACGGCGCAACGCCCCCTTAAGCTGGATCGGCATGGTATTCTGGGGAGCAGTGGCCGCTTATGCCCACTACTATGCGCTGTTGTCCGTGGTGTTCCTGATGGTGGCTGCATGTCTGTTTGCGGTGAAGCGTTATGGGAAAAAGACCTGGATCAAGGTGCTGATTGCAGGTGCCTCCTTTATTTTGATCTATCTGCCGTGGCTGAGTATGATGTGGAAGACGGTGGAAGATGTGACGCATAACTGGTGGGACGCAATTTCCGCCACTCCTAAGGAGTGCATTGACTTCATGTTCGGCGGCGACAATATGAGCAGATGGAGCTTCCCGCTGTGTCTGGCGCTGCTTCTGATCGTTCTGTTTGTGGAGTCCGCCGTCGTCAGAATACGGAAAGAGGGAGAAAAGCTGCAGGTGGAATTTCATGCGCCGAGCTGGAAGAACTGGTCGGCGGAATCCGATGTGCTGGCTGTGGGTATAGCGGCGATTGCAGGAACGTTGCTGGTGGCGCTCTGGTCCGTAGAATTTACGGAACTCGTTCTGGCCAAAAGATACGTCTATCCTCTGGCCGGTGTTGCTGTGATGATGCTTGTGATCGTCAGCTCCCGTTTTCTCGGTCTTCTGAAAGGCGCGGGAGAGAAGATAAAGGCTGGGTGGCTTCCGACTGCCGGAAAGTGTCTTCTGGCGGCAGTGCTCCTGCTCATGATCGTCGCCGGTATCAGCGATTATAAAGCGTATAACACGGAAAGAAAATATCAGTCCGTAAGAACGGAGGAGCTGTTGAGCATCGTCGGCGGCTCCGAGGAAGAATTGGTGCTGGTAAATAACGGCGTTACCCACATCGGCTGGACGGTTCTGAATTATTACTATCCAAAGGCCGAAGTGCTCAACGGCCGCTGGGACAGCATACAGGCGGACGACTTCTGGTACTTTACCGTAAATCCGCTGACTGCGGAGGAAAATGCGTCCATGGATGCGGCAGGCGTCCATATTGTGGCGGGCTATCCGTCTATGCAGCTGGCAAAGTATCCGTTGTCCCTGTATCATATTGTCAGAGAGGCGGAATGAGTCAAGGAAGTGCAGCATTCTGCGGACGGATTATCAAGAGACTGAGAGCCTGCTGGCGGCATTGCGGCGCGAGCAGGCTCTTGCCGTCATTTTGCAAATTTCGGCAATGACTATGTGTGCATTTTGCAGCGAACTGCAGAATAGAGGGAAAAGCTAGATCGGTTTGCCGAAACGGAAAGGAGAACGCTATGAAAATAGGAATTATGGGAACCGGAAACATTGCGGGAGTGATGGCGGACACAATTCGGCAGATGCCGCAGGTCTGCTCCTTTGCGGCAGGCTCCAGAACGCCGGAAAAGGCGAGGAGGTTTGCCGAAAAATATGGTTTTCAGAGAGCCTATGGGTCTTATGAGGAGCTGGTCTCTGATCCGGAGGTGCAGCTCATCTATATTGCCACGCCGCACTCTCAGCACTATGAAAATATAAAGCTGTGTCTGGAGCACGGCAAGAATGTTCTGGTGGAAAAGGCGTTTACACTGAATGCGGTTCAGGCTCGGGAAGTAACCGCTCTGGCAAAGGAAAAGGGCCTTCTTTTGGCGGAGGCTATCTGGACCAGATATATGCCTATGCGGAAGACCTTGGAGGATATTGTGGCAAGCGGCGTGATCGGAAGGCCTACCTCTTTGTATGCAACGCTTTCCTATCCCATTGCGCATGTGGAGCGGATACAGGAGCCTGCGCTGGCGGGGGGAGCGCTGCTTGATCTCGGCGTTTATCCCCTGAATTTTGCCTCCATGGTATTTGGCGACGACATCGAGAAGATCAGCGCTTCCGCAGTGCTGACCGAAAAGGGCGTGGACGCCGTGACAACGGCAGTGCTGACCTACCGTGACAAAAAGGCGGCTGTCATACATGCCGACTTTCAGGCCGCGTCCAATCGGGAAGGTGCGATCTATGGGGAGAAGGGCTATATCCTTGTGCAGAATATCAACAACTGCGAGGGCATTCAGGTCTACGATGCGGATCACCGCCTGATCGCTTCCTACGAGACGCCCAGACAGATCTCAGGGTATGAATATGAGGTGGAGGCCTGCATGGAGGCGATAGCAAAAGGGAACATCGAGTGTCCTCAAATGCCCCATGCCGAGACGATCCGTATCATGGAGCTCATGGACGAGATCCGCAGACAAATCGGTGTGAGCTATCCCCAAGAAAAGAGCCTGTGAGAGAAAGATACCATAGCGGGACACAATAGGGAAAAGTAACGATAGACAAGAGAACGGAAGGTACTGTAGAATAAGAAACAGTAAGTCGGCGGCTTCTTTCAGAGCGCCGGTCAGGATACACAGAACAACGGAGGCATCAGTTTATGGCGGAGAATATTTTTTCACCGGAAAAGTACGCCCAAAAGGCCAGAGAGGCGGTGGCGGAAGGAATTGTCATGCTGCGAAACGAAGACCATGTACTTCCTCTTGCCAAGGGCAGCAGGATCGCTCTTTTCGGCCGCAGCCAATTCCATTACTATAAGAGCGGAACAGGCTCCGGCGGTATGGTAAACACCGCATATGTGGTAGGAATCGCGGAGGCCCTGGAGAATTCTGAGGACTTTTTGCTGAACGGCTATGTGAGAGACCGTTACAGGGAATGGCTGAAGGATCACCCCTATGAAATGGGATCGGGCTGGGCTCAGGAGCCTTGGTTCCAGAAGGAAATGCCGCTGACCAAGGAATTCGTAGAGAAGGCGGCGGAGGATTCCGACACGGCTGTCATTATTATCGGAAGAACCGCGGGCGAGGACAAGGATAACATAGCGGCAGAAGGCAGCTACCTGTTGACGCAGGCGGAGGAGCAGATGCTTAAGACGGTGTGCGGCGTTTTCAAGCGCACGGTAGTGCTGCTGAATGTGGGAAATATTATCGACATGAGCTGGGTAGAAAAGTACGGGCCTTCCGCTGTGCTGTATGTGTGGCAGGGCGGTCAGGAAGGCGGGAACGGTGTGCTTGACGTGCTGAGCGGCAGGGTTTCTCCCTCCGGCAGACTGACGGACACGATCGCGCGTGATCTCAGCGATTATCCGTCTGCGGAGTACTACGGAGATACCAGGCGGAATATTTACGCCGAAGACATATATGTGGGATATCGCTATTTCTCCACCTTTGCGCCGGAGAAGGTGCTGTACCCCTTCGGTTACGGGCTTTCCTACACTACGTTTACATACGATTCGGAAATGGCCGGCCTGCCGCCTGTCTTCTATTACGGAATCCCGCTCAATGTGAAGGATGCGAAGAACAGCATCAAATTCCGGTTCCGTGTGAAGAATACAGGTGAGGTAAGCGGTAAAGAGGTGGTGCAGATCTACTGTGAGGCGCCGCAGGGCGTGCTGGGAAAGGCAGCCCGAATTCTCTGCGGCTTTGCAAAATCGGAGTCCCTTGCGCCCGGCCAGTGGCAGGAGATCACGGTGGGAGTCTCATGGAGAGATCTGGCGTCCTATGACGATGCCGGTCTTACCGGTCACAAGTCCTGTTTTGTGCTGGAGGCCGGAGAATATCGGTTCTATGCGGGAGAAAATGTCAAAGATGCGGAGTTCGCAGGCAGTCTGACCCTGCGGGAGCTTGTAGTGGTGGAACAGCTGGAGGAGGCGTTGGCGCCGGTGACGGAGTTTCGCCATATGCGTCCGGGAGCGAGAAAAGAAAACGACACCTATGTCATAGATTGGGAGAATACCGCTCTGCGCACCGTGGATCCGGCGGTAAGGCGGAAGGAGCGTATGCCAAAGGAGTACCCCTATACGGGCGATCTGGGCTATCGGCTGGTGGACGTGGTATTCGGAAGAGTGACGATGGGAGAATTCTTAGGCCAGCTGACGGATCAGGAGCTGTGCTGCGCCGTGCGCGGCGAGGGAATGTGCTCCCCCAAGGTAACGCCCGGCACTGCGGGAGCCTTCGGCGGCTTGACGGAGAGCCTGAAAGAATACGGTATTCCGGCCGGCTGCTGTGCGGACGGTCCCGCCGGAATCCGCATGGACTGCGGTACGAAAGCGTTTGCTCTGCCGAACGGCACTTGTCTTGCCTGCACCTTTAACGAGGAACTGGTTCGGGAGCTGTTTGAATGGGAGGGTCTGGAGCTGAGAAAGAACCGGATCGATACGCTGCTGGGGCCCGGAATGAATATTCACAGGCACCCCCTGAACGGCAGGAACTTTGAATATTTTTCCGAGGATCCTCTGTTGTCAGGTAAAATTGCCGCGGCGCAGCTAAAGGGTATGCATAAGTACGGCGTCACCGGCACCATCAAGCATTTTATCTGTAACAATCAGGAGAATCAGCGGTACTACGCCGAGGCGGTGGTCTCTGAGAGAGCGCTCAGAGAGATTTATCTGAAGGGCTTTGAAATTGCAGTGAAAGAGGGCGGGGCCCGTTCCGTTATGTCCACCTACGGCCCTGTGAACGGTTTTTGGACGGCCAGCAGCTATGATCTGCTGACTACGATCCTGCGGAAGGAGTGGGGCTACACGGGCATCGTCATGAGCGACTGGTGGTCGATGGGCAACGAGGAAGGCGGAGAAGGCGCCATTCAGCACGCAAGCCCCATGGTCCGCAGTCAGAACGATCTGTATATGGTGGCGGAGGATGCCCTGGCCAATTCCAATCACGACGATCTGGAGGAAGGTCTCAGGACGGGAGCCGTGACAAGAGGGGAGCTTCAGCGCAGCGCGGCAAACATCTGCAATTTCCTGTTGGCTTCTCCCGCATGGCTGAGAATGCAGGGCGCAGAGACAGACCTTGACAGGGAGCTAAAACGCTATGTGGAAGAGGAAGAGAACGATGAGACCAGCGGACCTATGATTCCCGTAACTGTGGACGGGAGCGCCGAGGTTGACTGCTCCCTGATCGATACCTCTATGGGAGCCAGCAATATTCTGCAGGTGAAGCTGAAGGAGAAGGGCCGTTATCGATTGGAGTTTTTCTGTCGGGTCTCCCCCGATACCGTCGCCGTGGCGCAGCTTCCTCTTTCCATTTTTGACGACAGGCTGTTGGTGAAGACCATATCGTTGGTGGGCTCGGACACGGAGTGGAAAAAGCAGGTGGTGGAATTTTCCGGACCCATCATGAAATACAATTTCTACATAAAGCTGTATTTCGGACAGAGCGGTATGGAAATCAAGGATTTCCGCATCATCATGACCGAGTCCGTGGAGTGAACAGCTTTTTGAGGAGCTTTACAACAAGCAGGATAAGCCCGATCAGGACGGCCAGCAGCAGGATGACGACCAACACAATGATCACAGCGTATTTGTTGGGATTTTTTACAAGATCCCAGATAGAGGTGCTGTCCTCTATGACCTTACGGTCATGGGCGGAAGCGTAATATTGCGGGATATTTGCTATGCCGTCTTTGTCTGTGTCGGGAAAGCTCAGCATATATTCCGCTACGGCGGCCCATGCCTTGATTTCCTCGCCGTCGGAGGTGATGATGGCATCTTCGATATTCTCTATGGGAGTGCCGTCCTCGAACTTGGGCTGCACCGAAAGAATACCGTAGGACACGTCGGTGACGGCCCCCAGCATCTGACCGCTGTAGAGGTCGCACACCACTCGGTAGAGCTTATCGTCTTCAAGCTCTACTCGATTTCCCTCATCGTCGGTGAGATAGCAGTCCGTCACCTTGTTCAGGATCATTCGGTGGGGATTGAACGAATAATTCATTCCGCTGGTATAAAGCCTTGCGGAGTGCATCAGCTCCGAAACGGATGCGTCTATCTCCGCACCGATCTTCAGCTCTCTGCCGGTCAGCCAGATGCTGATCAGGGGATAACCCGGCACGCCGTCCGCGCCGATTCCCAGAGAGTAGGAATTGAACACATCGGTGACGGTGATGTCGCCGACGGCGAAGGTATCCCGAACGCAGCCGGAAGGGACAATACTCACGTCCACGGGATGCCCGTCAAAATCGTCAGCGGATTCTACCGCGTAGGCAAAGGCATCGCTTAAAATGCAGCCCAGATTATATTCTCCCGCCTTGTCATATAGCATATCCGGAGTGGCGAAGACAATATCGTTCTGCGCCAGCGTCTGATCCGCCTTCCAGCCGTATCGGGACAGGTACGTCTCGTCCACAATATCCATGAATTGGCCGATCTTCTCCTGAGTAGCTGCGTCCTGAGGAATATCCGGTGTAATGGGAATCAGCTCATATTCGTCTATGGTCCATCTGCCGTTTTGATCCTGCGACAGGGACATGCTTCCCAGGTTCTTGCCGTACTCCCCGCAGGATACGATATAGGTATTGCCGCAGACAATGGGTTCGCTCAGGGTGGTGTGGGTATGGCCGCTGATGATTACGTCTATCTCCGGCACATTTTTTGCGAGAATCTCGTCCTCGGATTTTGCGGGGTCGGGATCGGTGCCGCTGTGAGAGACGCAGACGATCATGTCTACATCTTCCTTCTCCCGAATCGTTTGAACGGTGTCCGCAGCGGCTTCGGATATATCCCGAAATTTCAGCACACAGGTGGGAGCGCATTCCAGAGAATCCTGTCCGAATACGCCCAGCACGGCAATCCTGACGTCGCCCTTTGTGACGACGGTGTAGTCCTTCATGCCGTAGGCTTCAAAGGCGTCTTTCAACAGCTGCTGGTCCTGCGTCAGTCCCTCCGCCTCCATAGCGGCCCAGTCAATATTGCAAAGCACCATTGCGGGGACGGGATCGCCGCTTTCCCGCGCAGCCTGAAGCGCCCCTGCAAGGCCGGCGGAGCGATAGTCGAACTCATGGTTTCCGAGGGTGGTCACATCACAGCCCAGCGCGCCCAGCATACGAAGCTCCGGAGCGTCGGTGGCATAAATTGTCTGTACCAGAGTTCCCATGGAGAAATCTCCCGCGTCCAGTATCAGGGTGTCAGGATTATCCTCTTTTGCCTGCTTTATTAAGGTCTTGATCCGCGCAAAGCCGCCGCGGGTGGCGTTTTCGCCGTCAAGGACCGTGAGAAAGCTGTCCAGATGAGAGTGGGTGTCGTGGGTAAACAGAAGGTCCAACTGCTTCGCATCGGCGGAAGACGTTTCTGCCGCCAGAGCTTCCGGAGCCGGAAAAACAGACATCAGGAAGACAAACGCAAGAAGCAGCGCCATCGGAGTCACAAGGTGTTTCATGAACTGTTTCATAGGAATCGACGCAATCCTTTCACTCAATATTTCGTATTACAATCTGTGTCATTCAGATTTTAACACGGAATCTGCAGATATGCAATGGCGGGGAGAGTAAGAGGGTATATTATGGTTGAAGTCCATAGAAAATTATACTAAAATAGACATGATAAAATGAAGAAAGGCACAGGTACGGAATATGGACAGATGGGCGAGAGCAATGTATCAGCCGTCTCTTCCCATGGGAAAGGACGGCAGCAGGGTCACGGCGAGTAAAGAGCATATCCTGCTTTCCAAGGAAGCAGCTAAAGAGGGAATGGTCCTGTTAAAGAACGAGGGACAGGTGCTGCCCTTAAAAAAGGGAAGCAGGGTCGCGCTGTTCGGCAAAGGGACCTTTGACTATGTGAAAGGCGGCGGCGGAAGCGGCGATGTGACGGTGGCTTATGCCCGCAGTCTCTATGACGGCTTGAAGGAGCTGTCCGAGGACGTCAGCATTTTTGAGGAGCTGGCTGATTTCTACAGGAAGAACGTGGAGGACCAGAGAGCCCAAGGCAGGGTGCCCGGCATGACCGTGGAGCCGCAGGTGCCTGAGGAGCTTTTGAAAAGAGCGAGAGCTTTTACCGACACTGCTGTCATAAGTATTTGCAGATTTTCCGGAGAGGGCTGGGACAGGACTGTGGCAGCACCCGAGAAGAAAAGCGCGGAAGCGGCGGGGAATCCGGCGGATATGGATATCACGGATATTGCGGCAGGAATCTTTGAGGACGGAGATTTCTATCTGAGCCATGCGGAAGCGGCCATGATAGAAGCCGTGAAGGCGGCCTTTGACAAAGTGATCGTGGTGATGAATGTGGGCGGTATGGCAGCCACGGACTGGTTTCGGAAGGACGGGCGCATTCAGGCCGTGCTGATGGCATGGCAGGGCGGCATCGAGGGCGGACTGGCGGCGGCAGAGCTTCTCACAGGCCGCGGAAATCCCTGCGGCAAGTTGTCCGATACCTTTGCGGCGCGGCTGGAGGATTATCCCTCTACGGCCGGCTTCCACGAATCGGAGCAGTATGTGGATTACACGGAAGACATCTATGTGGGCTACCGCTATTTTGAGACGATTCCGGCAGCCTCGGATAAAGTAAATTATCCCTTTGGATTCGGTCTTTCCTATACGAGCTTTTCCCTGTCCATGCCCTTGGTGGAGCGCCAGGGGGACGACCTGCGGGTCAGCGTCGATGTGTGCAATACCGGCGATATGGCGGGAAAGGAAGTGGTTCAGGTATACTACAGCGCGCCTCAGGGGAAGCTGGGCAAACCGGCCAGAGAGCTGGCGGCGTTTCAAAAGACCAGACTGCTTCGGCCCGGCGAGACCCAGACCGTATTCATGCGGTTCAAAGTCACCGATATGGCGTCCTACGACGATCTGGGAAAGGTGGCAAAGTCCGCCTATGTTCTGGAAAAGGGAGAATATAGATTTTATGTGGGAACTTCCGTCAGAGATACCGTGGAGGACAACTATGTTCTTGTGCAGGAGGAAGACAGGATCGTGCGTCAGCTCTCGGCCAAAATGACGCCCGCCCTGCTGCGGGCCAGACTGCGCTCCGACGGCCAAACGGAGGAACTTCCCCTCGGAGAGCCTTATGACACGGACGCAAATGTGCTGGCGCGCATGTCAGAGGAGGCGGCGGACGGCGTGATCCCTGTCATCAAAGCCCGCAGCGAATGGAGATGGGACAGAGTAAAAGAGGGCGCCCACAGTCTTCGGGAGGTGGCGGAAGGCGCCGTGACAATGGAGGAATTCTTGGCACAGCTCAGTGACAGAGAGCTGGCGGAGCTGCTGGGCGGACAGCCCAACACAGGTGTGGCGAATACCTTCGGTATCGGCAATCTGCCTGAGTACGGAGTGCCGAATATCATGACGGCGGACGGTCCTGCCGGCTTGCGGATTGATTCCAGATGCGGCGTCTGCACCACGGCATGGCCCTGTGCCACTCTGCTGGCATGTACCTGGAATCCGGAAATCGTGGAAGCAGTGGGCAGAGCAGGCGGCATGGAGGTAAAGGAAAACAATATCGGCCTGTGGCTGACTCCCGCCGTCAATATTCACAGAAGCCCCCTCTGCGGCAGAAATTTTGAGTATTATTCCGAGGATCCCTATCTCACAGGAAAGCTGGCAGCAGCTATGGTCAAAGGGATCCAGAGCAATCATGTGGCCGCTGCGGTGAAGCATTTTGCCCTGAACAACAAGGAGACCAATCGCAGAAACAGCGATTCCAGAGCATCGGAGAGGGCGATCAGAGAAATCTATCTGCGCGGGTTTGAGATCATTGTAAAAGAGGCAAAGCCATGGTGCATCATGTCTTCCTACAATATTATCAACGGCCACAGAGCGTCGGAGAACAGAGAGCTTCTGGAGGATATCCTGCGGGGCGAGTGGGGATTCGACGGCATGGTGACTACCGACTGGTGGACCTTCGGCGAACACTATAAGGAGACGAAGGCGGGCGATGACGTGAAGATGGGCTGCGGCTTCCCCGACAGACTGATGGAAGCGCTGGAGAAGGGCGCCGTCACGCGCGATGAGATGGCAGTCTGCGCAGGGAGGATTCTTGAGCTGATACTGAGAATAGACTGATGCTGCAAAACGCACTTGGAAAGGTTTTGTTATGGGCAGAAGAACGGACAATGAGATGGAGCAGATCCATAAGGGATTGGAGGATTTTCTCCAGAAGGAGCTTCAGCTCTATCAGATAGAAGAAGAGAAAAAGCGGGACACCATCGATGAAAGTATGATCTTCAGCAGACCCGCGGCGACTGAGGAAGAGGATCGCAGATATGTCCGCAGGCCTGCAGCACCTGAGGAAGAGGCCCGCAGATATGCCCGCAGGCCCGTCCGCACTGCGGCGTCTGAGGCGCAGGATTTCGGGCCCCGCAGGTCGGGGAAGGCTGGATCGGACAGAGTCCGGTCTGACAGGAATGAATCAGACCGCAGGCAGCAAGACAGAACAAAAAGGCGTGCGGAAAAAAAGCAGACGGAAGAGAGGAAGACCAAAAAGAAGGATTCCGGCAGCAAGAAATCCCGAGACAGCAAGTCAAAAAACAGCAAGTCGAAAAATAAGAGGTCGGAAAAAGACGAATCGGGAAAGAAAAAGTTCAGCTTCCGGAAATTTTTGCTGACGGCCGCGCTTTTGGCGGCGCTTGCCGTCTTTGGTCTGTATCTGCTGGTGGGAGCACTGTATAGTAAACTCAATTATGTAAAAATTGAATCCGTGGCCAGTCAGCCCATGCAGGAGGACGGCGTGATCAACATTCTTCTGATTGGCAACGATTCCCGCATGAACGGAGAGGACGGGCGTTCCGACGCCATGATACTGCTCTCTGTCAGCAAGAAGACCAAAACGATCTACATGACGTCCCTGCTTCGAGATATGTATGTGGAGATACCGGGACACGGCGGCAACAGACTGAACGCGGCGTATTCCTACGGCGGCGCCGAACTGCTGATGGAGACCATAGAGCAGAATTTCGACATTTCGGTCAACCGCTATATGCTGGTGAACTTTGAGGCCTTTGCAAATCTCGTGGAATCGACGGGCGGAGTGGATCTCGAGCTTACCCGCGAGGAGATAGAGTATGTGAACGGGTATCTGGTGGAATACAACATGCTCACCAACAGACCGCAGGGAACGGACAACATGGATCCTGCGCAGGAAGGAATGGTGCATCTGAACGGTCCGCAGGCGCTGGCCTACTGCCGGAACCGATATATCGGAACGGACTTCGGACGCACCGAGCGTCAGAGAAAGGTGCTGACGGAGGTGATCAAGAAGCTGCCGAAAGCGCTGCTCACCAATTCCGGCAGTCTGTTGGACGGATTGCTGCCCAATCTGACGACCAACCTGACAAAGAACGAATGCTTTTTGCTGAGCTTGTCGGGAATGCGGTATTTGACCTACGACATTGTGTCCGACAGCATTCCTCAGCCCGGCACCTACACGGGTGCCGTTATCCGCAAGATGGACGTGCTGCAGGTGGATTTTGAGGCAAACATCAAATATTTAAAAGAGAAATTGTATGGAGAAAAGTGATGAAAGAGATCGTTCTAAGGAAATTCAGCGAAATATTCGGAGATACGGACGGCGTAAAAGTATTTTTTGCGCCCGGCAGAGTGAATCTCATAGGAGAACACACCGATTATAACGGAGGCCATGTGTTTCCCTGCGCGCTGACCATCGGTACCTACTGCGCCGCGCGTAAGAGAACGGACAGAAGGCTGAGGTTCTATTCCATGAATTTTGAGCAGGCAGGCGTTTTGGAATCTTCTCTGGACGAGCTTGTCCCTTCCCAGGCGGCGGGCTGGACCAACTATCCCAAGGGAGTGATCTGGGCCTTTGAGGAAAAAGGCATGAAGCTGCCCTGCGGTCTGGATATCCTGCTTAACGGCAATATTCCCAACGGCTCGGGACTTTCCTCCTCCGCGTCGGTGGAAGTGCTGACCGGCGCCATTCTGAGAGAGTTGTTCGGCTTTGCCGTGACAAATCAGGAGCTGGCGCTGATCGGACAGTATTCGGAGAACCGTTTCAACAAAGTCAACTGCGGCATCATGGATCAGTTCGCTATCGCCATGGGAAAGAAGGACCACGCTATCTTTCTGGACACTGCGGATCTTTCCTATGAGTATGCCCCTATTGCGCTGGACGGAGCCAAGATCGTCATTGCATGCAGCAACAAGAAGCGCGGCCTGGGAGACTCCAAGTATAACGAGCGGCGCAGCGAGTGCGAGACGGCCTTGGCGGAGCTTCGGAAAGTAGTGGACATCAACAGCCTTGGAGAACTGGACAGGGAGACGTTTGAAAAATATCAATCCGCCATTCAGAGCGAGGTGCGCAGGAAGCGGGCGAGACACGCGGTCTGTGAGAATCAGCGCACGCTCCGCGCGGTGGAGGCTCTGAAGAAGGGAGATATTGCGGAATTCGGAAAGCTCATGAACGCCTCCCATGTGTCTCTTCGGGACGACTACGAGGTGACGGGCGTCGAGCTGGATACGCTGGTGGAGGAGGCGTGGAAGATCGACGGCGTCATAGGTTCCAGAATGACCGGTGCCGGCTTCGGGGGCTGTACCGTCAGCATTGTGAGAGACGAAGCCATCGACGGCTTTATTGAAAAAGTGGGTGCGGCATATCTGAAAAAGATAGGCTACGCCGCGGACTTCTATGTAGTGGAAATAGGTGACGGGCCTGTCACTTTAGCGTAGGAAGCGGGGAGGAAAACTTTTTGCGCATTGTGCGCCGAAGGAGAACCGTATGAATACGATGATGCAGTCTTATGTCAGCATAGATCTGGAGACCACGGGGCTTAATCCCAAGACGGACAAGATCACGGAGATCGGCGCCGTCAAGGTGAAGAACGGCGTGATAAAGGATACCTTTGAAACGCTGGTCAATCCCGGGAGAAAATTAGAGCCGCGGGTGGCGGAGCTTACAGGGCTGAGAGAGGAAGATCTGAGCAAAGCGCCCTATATCGCCGAAGTGCTTCCCGGGCTATTGGACTTTCTGGAGGATCTACCGCTTTTGGGCCACAGTGTCCTCTTTGATTTTTCCTTTTTAAAGAAAGCCTGCGTCAATGAAAAGCTGGAATTGGACAAACAGGCCGTGGATACGCTCAAGATCGCGAGGAAGTATCTTGCGGATCTGGAACACAGAAATCTGGACTTCCTCTGTGTCCATTACGGCATTCCCCATCAGGCCCATCGGGCGCTGGAGGATGCCAGGGCCACGGACCTTTTATATCGCAGACTGACGGAGCAGTTCTACCAAAGCGACGACGATCTGTTCTGCCCGAAAACGCTGATATACAGGGCAAAGCGGGACACGCCTGCCACAAATGCGCAAAAAGAACGGTTATATCGACTGATTTCGCAGCATAAGATAATACAGGACGTTGATATAGAACGGCTGACCAGAAGCGAGGCCAGCCGAATGACGGACAAGATCCTGACCAAGTACGGCCGCGCTTCCGAGCATGGCGGGGTCAGAGACGGGAATCCGGATACTCCTCCTCAAGGTGATGCCGGATAATATTTCCGTTGGCGGAGCGAATGGACGCCGCCGTTTTCTTCAGACGCCGGATCTGTTCCCGCTCGCCCTGAGACGCCCAGTAGCCCGCAAGCTCATAGTAAGTGCGGCTCACGTCCGTGCCGGTGCTGACCGCAAATTCCATCAGCACGGAAGCTTCTTCCAGATATCCGGTCTCGATGAGCACGTCGGCCCATTTCTGCAGCGTGCGCACCAGGACGGTGTAGTTCTGGTCGTACTGGGACAGCTCTGTAATATTTGCGGTGCCGTACTCCAGCTTCAGATCGGTGTTGGTATAGCCGGACAGGTTCACGATCTTCTGTGATGACAGCGCCTCCAGAGTGTCAATGCACTCCAGAACGACTTCGTCCTGCTGCAGCAGATGCGTGGGAAAGCTTTCCAGCGGTATGGAGATATAGTTGAGGCCGTCAAGGGATTTGCGGCGGACGGAATTGGCGCGCTGCTCCCTGGCCCAGAAATCTCTGTCCTCCTGAGTCTTCGTTTTCTTCTGCCGCGATACGTTGACAGAGATGAGAATAATGATGACAGCGCTTGCCAAAAGGAGAAAAGTCATATATAATATCCTTTCAGAGTTTTATTGTAAGGGTTTTATGGTAAGGAGCATACATATGTTAAATATGAACAGCAAAAAGACCAAAAAAATAATCTCGGCAGTGATCATCGTATTGCTCATATTCGGTATGGTCATTCCCACTTTAGCATATTTTCTGTAGTAATTCAATGTGCTGTGCGCGCAAATGCGCGAATCGGCAGACCGTTGTTCGAGAAAGAAGGTGGATTCCTGATGAAAAAACGGATAAAGAGCTTATGTCTTCCTGTGCTGATGCTGGTGTGTTTTTTGGCGTTTGGCGGTTCGGTTCGGGCCCAAGGCGAGGATACGATCAGGACCGGCGTATATGCCGGAGAGATCAATCTGTCCGGAATGACGCAGGATCAGGCCTCGGCGGCGGTGGAAGCGTTCGTGGATGATCTGAAGGAAGTAGAGATCGGTCTGGTGGCGGCCGGAGGGAATCAGGTCACGGTCACGGCGGGGGAATTGGGCGTTGCATGGAGCAATCCCGAGCTGGTGACGGAAGCGGCCGAGCTCGGCACAAGGGGAAACGTGATTGAGCGGTATAAAATGCTGAAGGATCTGGAGTACGAGAATAAGGTATTCCCTATTGAGCTTTCCTTTGACCTGCAGGCGATCAACAACATACTGGCGGAGAAGTGCGAACCGTACAATACCGAGGCCGTAGATGCCTCCCTTGTGCGGGAGAACGGGACGTTCCGCGTGGTAGAAGGACAGATCGGTTATCTGCTGGACGTGGAGACTTCCATTGACAAGATCAACGATTATCTCACACAGGAGTGGAATTACGAGCCCTGCTCCATCGAACTTGACGTGGCGGTAGATGAGCCCAGAGGCAGCGCGGAGGAGCTGGCAGCGGTACAGGATCTGCTGGGCTCCTGCACCACCTCCTACACTACCTCCAACGGAGCCAGGAGCGCGAACGTGGAAAACGGCTGCTCGCTCATCAACGGAATCACCGTATATCCCGGCGAGGAGTTCTCTGCCTGCGATGTGGTCACTCCCTTCACGGCGGCGAACGGTTACTATATGGCGGGTTCTTACCTGAACGGTAAAGTGGTGGACAGTCTGGGAGGCGGTATCTGTCAGGTCTCTACCACACTTTATAACGCGGTGCTGAATGCGGAGCTGGAGGTGACGGAGCGGCACAATCACTCCATGATCGTCACCTATGTGGATCCTTCCGCAGATGCGGCGGTTGCAGAGAGCTCGGGGAAGGATTTTAAGTTCATAAACAATCTGGACTATCCTATTTATATAGAAGGCTATACGAAGGATAAGCACATTACCTTTAATATTTACGGCAAGGAGACCCGTGAGGCAGGTCGTGCGGTGCGCTATGAGAGCGAGGTGCTGGAGGTGACATATCCTCCCGCGGACACGATCTACGCAGACGCCTCGCAGCCCATCGGCTATATCACCACCGAGAGCGCCCATATCGGCTATAAGGCAAGGCTCTGGAAGGTGGTGACGCAGGACGGCGTGGAGGTCAGCAGGACCCAGGTCAATTCCAGCACATACAAAATGGTGCCCAGAAGTGCGACCGTAGGCGTTTCCACAGCAGACCCTCAGGCCTATGCGGAGATCATGGCGGCTATCGGCACGGGCAGTATCGACCATGTAAAGAACGTGATCGCGCTGCTGACGACGCCTGCCGTTCCTCCGGCTGCTCCTGTACAATAAGCGCCTTGCGCCGGGAGCATAGATTTCTACATAAGGATTACCGTCAATGAATATCGGAAAAGTTTCGGGGAACGTTTTAAAGCGTTCTGTCCTAAGACAGTTGAAGACCGGAAAAGAAGAGACCGTAAACGGCGCAGGGATAGGGGAAGACTGCGCCGTTTTTTCTTTTGCGGACGGGCTCGTCACGTGTACGCATGAGGCGGCGGTGACGGCGCAGGCGCAGGACGGCTGCGCTCTGTCCGATGAGGCCGTCAGGTATACCGCGTCCATGCTGGTACAAAAATGCGCGAACGATCTGGCGGCGGCCGGAGCCAGACCCGCAGCCGTCACGGTCACATTGCTTTTGCCGGAATCGGCCGAGGAATCCGTGCTGAAAGCCCTGATGCGGGAGACAGATGAGAAATGCCGGCAGATGTCCATGGCAGTCGCCGGCGCGCGGAGCAGGGTGATGCGGGAGCTTAGTGCTCCTGTGGCGGTAATCGCCGGATTCGGCGTCCTGCCTGAGGGGGAGGATCCTGCGGCGCACACCGTCAGGGCGGCGGCGCCCGGACAGGATGTGGTGCTCAGCAAGTGGATCGGTCTGGAGGGGACGGCTCTTTTGGCGCAAGGCTGCCGTGACAGGCTGCTTTCCCGCTATCCCGCCTATCTGGTGGAGGAGGCCGCAGGCTTTTCAGATTTTCTGTCCGTTGTGCCGGAGGCCGCTACCGCCGTGAAGTCCGGCGTGTGCGCCATGCATAATGCTTCGGAGGGAGGTATCCTTGCCGCTCTCTGGGAGCTGGCGGAGGGCGCAGGTGTCGGACTGACCATAGACCTGAGAAAATTGCCGCTGCGGCAGGAGACCGTGGAGATCTGCGAGTATTGCGGAATCAATCCCTATGAACTGTTGTCCGGAGGCTGCCTGATCATGACTGCCAAGGACGGTTCCGCTCTTGCGGCAGAATTAAATGCCCGCGGAATACCTGCGGCGGTGGTGGGAAAGGTGACGGACAGCAATGACAGGATCCTTATGAATGAGGAGGAAGTCCGTTATCTGGATCGACCGAAAACAGATGAACTCATAAAATTTGTTATGCCGCAGCTGCGGCGGAAAGAGAGGAAGATATGAGAGAAGAATTGCTGGCGGTTATTGAGAATAACAGCCGAATTGACTTAAAGGAGCTTGCCGTTCTGCTGGGAGCGGAAGAGATCGACGTAGTGAACGAGATCGCCGCCATGGAAGCGGAAGGCATTATCTGCGGATATCACACCCTGATCAACTGGGAGAAGACGGCCATTGAAAAGGTGACGGCGCTGATAGAGGTGCGCGTGGCACCTCAGCGGGGACAGGGCTTTGACAGTGTGGCCGAGCGCATCTACAAATATCCGGAGGTACAGAGCGTCTACCTCATCTCCGGCGGCTTTGACCTGATGGTGATCTTAGAGGGGAAGACACTGCGCGAGGTGTCCACTTTTGTGTCCGAGAAGCTGTCCACCCTGGATGCCGTGCTCAGCACAGCGACGCATTTTATTCTGAAGAAATACAAGGATCACGGCTGTGCCATCACACAGAAAAAAGAAGATGAAAGAGAGATAATTACACCATGAGAAATCCTTTATCCGATACAGTTGTAGGCATCAAACCGTCCGGCATCAGGAAATTTTTCGACATTGTCAGCGAGATGAACGATCCCGATGTGGTCTCGCTGGGCGTAGGCGAGCCGGACTTCGACACGCCCTGGCATATTCGGGACGAGGGTATCTACTCACTGGAGAAGGGCAGGACCTTCTACACGTCCAACTCCGGTCTGGCGGAGCTTCGGCAGGAGATCTGCAATTACATGCACAGAAAGCAGGGAATCACCTATGACGCGGCTCATGAGGTGTTGATCACCGTAGGCGGTTCCGAGGCGATAGATATCGGACTGCGGGCCTTGATCAATCCCGGCGATGAGGTGCTGATTCCGCAGCCCAGCTACGTGTCCTACGAACCCTGTGCCATATTGACCGGAGCGCAGCCCGTGATCATCAATCTGAAGGCGGAGAACGAGTTCCGCCTGACGGCGCAGGAGCTGGAAGCTGCCATTACCGAGAAGTCCAAGGTGCTGATACTGCCCTTCCCCAACAATCCTACCGGCGCCATTATGGAGAGGAAGGATCTGGAAGCCATTGCGGAGGTCGTCCTGAAGCATGACCTTGTAGTCATGTCCGATGAAATATACGGGGAGCTTACCTACAAGGGCAAGCATGTCTCCATCGCCTCCGTTCCGGGCATGAAGGAGCGCACGATTTTGATCAACGGCTTTTCCAAGGCCTACGCTATGACCGGCTGGAGATTGGGATATGCCTGCGGTCCTGCGAATATCATCGGACAGATGACCAAGATTCACCAGTTCGCCATCATGTGTGCGCCCACCACGAGCCAGTATGCGGCAGTGGAGGCCCTTAGGAACGGAGATGATGACATCGAGCAGATGCGCACGGCATATAATCAGAGAAGACGTTATCTGCTGAACGCATTCAAGGAGATGGGGCTGGAGTGCTTTGAACCCTACGGCGCCTTTTACGTGTTCCCCTGCATCAAACAGTTCGGCATGACCAGCGACGAGTTTGCCTCCAGATTTCTGGAGGAGGAGAAGGTGGCCGTGGTACCGGGAACGGCGTTCGGCGACAGCGGCGAGGGCTTCCTGCGCATCTCCTATGCGTACTCGCTGGAGGACCTTAAGATTGCCATCGGCAGGCTGGAGCGCTTTGTGAAAAAGCTGCGCGAGGGATAAGCAATGAACATTGTTCTGCATCAGCCGGAGATACCGGGGAATACCGGAAATATCGGCCGGACCTGTGTGGCCACCGGCACCTCCCTGCATCTGATCGAACCGCTGGGCTTTCGGCTGGACGAGAAATCCCTGAAGCGGGCCGGAATGGATTACTGGCCGTTATTGGACGTTCACAGGTACGTTAATTACAAGGACTTTCTGTCCCGCAATCCCGATGCCAAAATATGGATGGCCACCACCAAGGCAAGACGCATATATACGGAGGTCTCCTACGGCCCCGACGACTTTATCATGTTCGGCAGGGAGAGCGCAGGGATTCCGGAGGAAATCCTGGTGGAGCATGAGGAGTGCTGTATCCGCATTCCCATGCTCCCCGCCATTCGTTCCCTGAATCTGTCCAATTCCGCCGCCATCGTGCTGTATGAGGCGCTGCGCCAGAACAGCTTCGGAGAATTGCAGAGAGAGGGCCGACTCCACCGTCTCAATTGGAGCCGGCAAGATTTATAAAAGGGCTTGATATTTGAATCGCAGGTATAATATAATAAAAGCACGGTTTATACTTTAAAATCAGGGCTTTAATTCCATTTTTTGCCAAGGAGGATTTATGACATTACAAGAGTGCTACGAAAAACTTAACGCAGATTATGAAGGAACTTTGGGACGCTTGTGCAGTGAGAAGCTGGTAGAGAAGTTTGCGCTGAAATTTCTGGCAGACGACAGCTTTGAGCTGTTGGAGGAGTCCATGGAGGCGGGAAATTACAGTGACGCTTTCCGGGCATCTCACACACTCAAGGGCGTGAGCCTGAATCTCGGCTTCACGAAGCTGTACGAAGCCAGCGAGGCGCTGACAGAAGCTCTGCGTGACGGCGGAAGACCGGAAAATGAAGAATTGCTGCAAAAGGTGAGAGAAGAATATCAACGGACGGTGGATCTGCTGCAGGAATTGCAGAACGGCTGATTTATCTGATGAGGGAACATGACTAAGGAAGAACAGCAGTATTATCTGGACGCCGGTTTTACACCGGATCAAATCAACGAAATACAAGAGGGGCTGGAGCTCGGCCTTGATACTTCCGTGTATGCCAAGAAGGAATTTTTTGCCATTCAGATGCGCCAGATTCGTCTCGGCCAGATAGAGAAGCTTCCTGTCGAAGTTTATGCCACTACGGATTATGACTGGTTCCAGATGGAGGAGATCCGGCGGGGACTTCAGGACGGGGTGGATATCTCCGTGTACGCCAATCCGTCCATTGCCTATGATCGAATGCGTCAGATCAGACTGGGTCTGAAGAGCGGCATCAATCTCTCCAATTACGTCAGAATGGACGCCGGCGTACTCAGGGAGCTGCGCAAGGCGCTGCTCTCCAAAATATATATTGTGGAGTATATCCAGCAGGGATATGACGCCGAGCAGCTGGAACAGATCAGAATCGCGCTGGAGAAACGCCTGAACATTGTTCCGTACCTGAACAAAGGGCTGCGGGGCGTTTCTATTCGTGAGATATGCGAGGGCCTTGAGAAGGGTCTGGACGTGTCCTGCTACGCAAAGGCGGCTTTTAGCTGGCAGCAGATGCGCGAGATCCGCTTAGGCATGGAGAATCGTGTCGATGTGTCCTGCTATGCCAACCCTCTGTACGAGTGGCAGCAGATGCAGGAGATCCGTCTGGGACTGGAAGGCGGTATTGATGTCAGCTCCTATCTCACACTGATGTATACCGCGGCGGATATGCGGAAAAAACGCCTGGCGCTTATGGACAGCGGCAGTTCGTATCTGCTTGAGGAGGAGACGCATCATGAGGACTTCGAGGATCTTTCCGTTACCGTAAGCAGCGACGAGATGGAAGCGTTCATCTTTATGCCGGACAGCAGCAAGCTCTCCAAGCAGCATGTCATGAAAGCGCTGCGGGCCAGCGGAGTAAGGCGCGGCATAATGGAGGCGGAGA
The DNA here is from genome assembly GCA_947624245.1 of uncultured Acetatifactor sp. GTDB lineage: Bacteria > Bacillota > Clostridia > Lachnospirales > Lachnospiraceae > Acetatifactor. Next base: position 78,990 of record CANQJL010000011.1, read on the forward strand.
TCAACAAGCTGTTAAAAGGAAAATTTCTCAACGCCACTGTTATGGTAGCGAAAGGAAAGCCGGCCACAGAGGGACCGGACGGCTGGTATGAATACTTTTTCAGGACCGATCTGGACAGACAGCCGAAGCTGCTGCCCGACGGCTCGGTGGATTTCTCCGAGACGGAGTGGTTCGAGTTCGTGCAGGCGGGTCAGCGGATCGCCCTATACCACAATGCGGAAATGGGAACCGGCGGATTTACGGTCTCCGGCAGGGAGCTTCCTCCCAGAAAGGGCCGCGAGCGCAGTGTGCTGACCGGCAAGGGATTTACACTGTCGGAGGATAAGAAGACTTATACGGCGAACATAAGCGGCCGAATCGAATTGGTCGACAACAGGCTGGATATAGATAAGACGCTGCACATTGACGAGGTGAGCCTGGCCACGGGGAGCGTTACGTTCGACGGCAGCATATACATTTCCGGAAACGTCAGCATGGGCGTCACGGTGCAGGCCACGGGCGACGTAGTGGTGGACGGCTATGTGGAGTCCGCCACCATCGAGAGTATTGAGGGAAGCGTTTTTGTCAAGCAGGGCGTGAACGGAAACGGCGTCGGTCATATCAAGGCGGCGAAGGACGTACAGAGCAATTTCTTTGAGTCCTGCCAGGTACATGCGGGCAATGAGATCCAAGCGGGATATTGCCTCAACTGCGACCTGTACTCCGGGAATCGGATCGTCATAAGCGGCAGGAACGGCCAGCTGGCAGGCGGGACGGCATATGCGAGGATTTTCATGGATATGACCTATGCCGGCAACAGGGCGGGAATCGCCACGATCCTGCGTCTGGGGGAGAGCAGTGAGACCTCCATGAAGCTGAAGGATGTGGAGGAGCGGATAAGCGAGGCCAACAAACAGCTTGAGATACTGCGGAACGCCTACTCGGATTTCCACGAGAAGTATCCGCCGGAGGTGCGCAACACGATGGAGATGTACCTGAAGATCGAGAGCGCCATCTTTACCAAAGAAAAAGACGTAGATGAGCTGATGACAGCCAAGGCAGAAATGGAGAACGAGATAAAGGCGGTCATGCACGCTCATGTGATCGTGCATGATACAATATATGAGGGAACCATGATTGAAATAAACGGCAAACACTGGACGGCAAAGCAGGTACGCGGCGTGAAGATAGCCAGAGTGGAAAACAGAATAGCCGTCTACAGATTATAATACAAAGGCGGATTGCGGAGGAACGGATATGCGCAACAAGATTTTGATCGTTGACGATCAGGAGATGAATCGGGAAATACTCACTGAAATTCTGAAGAACGAGTATTCTATCATGGAGGCGGACGGCGGCAGAAAGGCTATCTCCATGATCCAGAAGCATCAGGACGAGATCGCAGTGGTCCTGTTGGATCTGGTCATGCCGGAAGTAGACGGGTACGCCGTGCTGGAGGTCATGAAGAGCCAGGCGTGGCTGAAGACGATTCCCGTGCTGGTGATCACGGCGGAATCCAAGGCCGGCGTGGAGAGCAAATGCTTCGAGATGGGAGTTTCCGATTTTATCAAGAAGCCTTTTGACAATGCGATCATCAGGAACCGGGTAAAGAATATCGTAGACCTGTTCACCTACAAGAATCATCTGGAGGAAAAGGTCGAAAAGCAGACCGAAACACTGAAAAAGCAATACAAGCTACTGGTGATGCAGGCCGAAAAGCTGAAGGAGAGCAACACGAAGATCATCGATATCCTGGGTACCGTGGTCGAGTGCCGTAATCTGGAGAGCGGCGAGCACATCAAGCGCGTGAAGGATTTCACAAGAATCCTGGCGGAACAGATGATGAAGGACTATCCCGAGTACGAGCTGACGCAGGATAAGATAGAGGTTATCGTATCCGCAAGCTCGCTCCATGACATCGGCAAGATTGCCATTCCCGATAATATCCTGCTGAAGCCCGGAAAGCTGACGAAGGACGAGTACGAGTACATGAAATCCCATACCACCAGAGGCTGTGAGGTGCTGAACAATATCAGAGACGTATGGGATGAGACATACAGCAAGGTCAGCTACGACATCTGCAGGCACCATCATGAGAGATATGACGGCAAGGGCTATCCGGACGGCCTGGCGGGAGAAGAGATTCCCGTTGCGGCTCAGCTGGTAAGTCTGGCCGACGTTTACGATGCGCTGGTGAGCGAGCGAGTATATAAGAGCGCTTACTCGGCTGACGAGGCCTTTCATATGATCGTGTCGGGAGAGTGCGGCATCTTCTCTCCCAAGCTGCTGGAATGCTTCCGCAAGACGAAGAAGAAGTTCGAGGCTATGAACAAGGCCCAGAAGCAGCAGGAAAATTCCTAGACCGGCGAAATATATGAGTACAACGCAACCCATAAGAAATACGAAAGACCTGCATTGCTTTAAGGAATATTATCTGCATGTGGAACCGAACCCGAGAAATTATACACTGATCGTCCTGGGGCTGAACACCGCGCTGCGCATTCACGATCTTCTGCATCTGAAATGGAGCGACCTGTATCGGGACGGCAGGCTCAAGGATCACATCTATGTGGTGGAGAGCAAAACGGGAAAAGAGAACCGGATCATTTTGAACCGAGAGGCGAGGACGGTACTGGACAGCTATCACAGTAAGACAAAGGATTTCCGTAACCCCTATATCTTCTGCAGCGCCAGAAATCCCTCGGGCCCTCTGTCGCGCTCTCAGGCATATCGCGTCATTCGCAGGGCCGCGGAACAGGTGGGGCTGACGGATCACATCAGCTGTCACTCCCTGCGCAAGACCTTCGGCTATCATGCCTGGAAACAGGGAACGCCTCCGGCACTGCTCATGAGCATCTACAATCACTCTTCCTATCATATCACCCGCCGGTATCTCTGCATTGAGCAGGAGGATAAGGACGAGGTATTTATGAAGATAAAATTATAGAAATAATTATAAGAATTTTAAAAAACACTTGAATATAAGTGATATGTATGATAGACTTTATTCAAAGCATAATATTTCTGATTATTAATATTACAATTCTTTTTGTCTTATTTCTGAAAATCTATGCTTTTAAAACTATTTCATTTCAATTTAAAAGCAGGAGATTTTCAACATTTTGATTCGCGCGTCATCTTCTGCAGAAAAGGAGGTGTGCGTGGGGAGGTTCTTATCATTAAAGTATGACTATGCTTTTAAGGAATTGTTTCAAAATGAGGAGGTGTGCCGTTATTTCCTCAGCGATGTGCTAAAGATCCCGCCGGAAGAGATACGTTCCGTGCGGCTGGTCAATACCTTCCTCAGAAGACGGCTTCAAAAGCAGAAGCAGGGCATTCTTGATGTGGCTCTGGAAATGAACGATGACAGCAGAATAGACATCGAACTTCAGATCAGGACGATGGCTTTCTGGGACAGGCGCAGCCTGTTCTATCTGTCCAAGCTGTTCACGGACGGATTGCGTACCGGCCAGCAGTATGAGAGACTGAAAAGATGTATTTGTATCAGTGTGCTTGGTTTTGAACTGGATCATGGAGAAGAATATCATAAAGTATATCGTTTTCGGGACAGATCCGGCCGTGAATTTTCTGATATGTTGGAGATTCATGTAATAGAACTGGGCAAGCCCTTAAAGGGGACGGACAAAGTAGACGACTGGATCAGACTGTTCAATGCAAAAACAGAGGAGGAATTGGACATGTTGAAAGCGCAGACCAAGAACAGAGGAGTCATAGAGGCAATCAAAGAGGTCAGGATCATGAATTTGGGACGAATGCTGCGAATGATGTATGAGGCGCGGCAGAAAGCAGCCAGAGACCGCTACGCCGAGGACTACTATGTGCGAGAACAGGGCAGAGAACAGGGCATAGAGCAGGGCGAGGAAAGAGCCAGCCGCCTGTATATCCGTCTGATGGAAGACGGCCGGTATGAGGACTTGAAAAAGGCGGCCGAGAACAAGGCGTATCGGGAGCGGATGTACAAAGAATATAAGATTTAAAATTTTTTTATAATTGCCCTAAAGTATTTTGGAACCGCGCCGATATATTTAGTGTAAGCAAGGATGCAACAATTTAAAATAAAATGTTGCATCGGGTTTATGGGAAAGGATCGGATGCGAAAGCTTAAAAGTCAGGGCCC